>CAKZUH010000001.1 GCA_937921725.1 uncultured Chloroflexota bacterium
ACAGCGTTCCGCCGCAGCGATTGCGGTGGCCGCTTGACATAGGAGCTTCACGTGGGAGCGCTCCACACCCTGCCAGCCTCGGCCACCAGTTTTGTGGGCCGACAAGCGGAAATCGCTCATGCGAGGAAGCTGTTAGAGACATTCCGCGTGGTCACGCTGGTCGGACCCGGCGGATGCGGCAAGAGCCGGTTGGCGTTGGAAGCGGCAGTGGGGTTGACGAGCGATTTCCCGGCCGGTCTCTGCTTGGTCGATCTGGCCGCGCTGCGTGATGGCGCCGAAGTGCCTGGGGCTGTGGTCGACGCCCTTCGACTCGCACACCATCCGGAGCGGACTGCAGAAGCCAATGTCTTCGAAGCGCTCGCCGGAGCCCGTCTCCTCATGGTGCTCGACAATTGCGAGCACCTGGTCGAAGCCATTGCCGCTTTCGCCGACCGCCTTCTCGCGACGTGTCCCTACGTGCGCATCTTGGCCACGAGCCGGGAACCGATTAAGGTGCATGGCGAAGCCCGCCTCCAGGTTCCGCCGCTGGAGCTTCCAGATCTCGACCAACTGACCAAAGGGGCTGCCATTGCCGGGGTTGAATCCGTGCGGCTGCTGCTCGACCGTGCACGCATGACGGACCCGAGCTTCGAGTTGACCCACGAGAACGTGCTCCCGGTGGCGAAACTGTGCTGCGCACTCGACGGTATCCCGCTGGCAATCGAGCTTGCCGCCGCGCGATTGAGCGTGTTGTCTCCACAACAACTGCTCGAGCGAATAGAGCGTTCCCTCGATGTCCTAGTCGGTGGCGCGCGACGGGATCCGCCTCGGCAGAAATCGCTGGAGGCCACGGTGGACTGGAGCCATCGGCTCCTGGATGATGAGGAGCGGACGCTGTTCCGTCGCCTATCAGTGTTTCGCGGGGGCTTCACGCTGGAGGCAGCGGAGGCCGTGTGCGCGAGTGCACCGCTTGAGCTTACGTCCATCCTGGGAGTCCTCTCCCGCCTCATCGAGAAGTCGATGATCGTCTCGATTCGTGGCCGCAATCGCCGCTTTCGCTGCCTCGAGCCGCTCCGAAAGTACGGGTTCGAGCGCCTTCGCGAGGCCAATGAGGAGCAGGTGCTGGGTGCCAAGCACATGGACTGGCTGCTGCACCTCGCAGATGGCAGCGGCGGGGACTCGGTCACTGTGACGGAGCGGTTGGAGCGGATGGAGGTCGAGCTCGGCAACCTGCGGTCCGCCCTCGATTGGGCGCGTAAACACGACCTCGACCGCGGTCTGCGACTCGCGACCGCCTTTCCCGACTTCTGGGTTTGGCGCAGCCATGAGGCTGAGGGTCGGGCATGGCTAGAGAGATTCCTAGCAGCGGCCTCGCCGTCGCAAGACAGTCAGGCTGCGGCGTTAATCATCCTCGGACGACTCGCCTGGCGCCAAGCGGACGAGACCGAGGCGCGGCGCTACCTGGAGGAAGCAGTAGCGGTGGCCCGTCAAGCCGGGGACACCGGCCTTATCGGAAGCGCCGTCGGAACCCTGGGCTTTGTCTTATGCACGTATGGTGACGTAGAGGGTGCCGGACTGCACCTCGAGGAACAGTTCAGACTTGCCGCGGAGTCCGAGGACGGACGTCGCATCGGCCAGGCGGCGGCTGACTTGGGCCATCTGGCGGTGCTGGTGCACGGCGATATGCGGGCGGCGCGACCGTACCTCCTGGAAGCCATCCGGAGAGCCCGAGAGAATGAAGATCGATTCGGGCTCGCCCGCGCTGACCATCTCCTCTCCGCGGTCGCGGTGGCGGAAACGAATCTGGCCGAGGCGCGTCAGTTGCAAGAAGAGGGACTCCGCATTCGCCTCGAGCTAGGTGATCGTGGAGGGGTCAGCTTTGTGCTCGACTCGATCGCGATTCGCGCCGCCGCCGAGAGGCAATTTGAGCGCGCGCTGCGTCTGAGCGCAGCCGCGTCGGCGCTCCGCGGCCGTGTCCGCTTCCCAGTGCCTCGCGACTGGCGCGCATTCACCGCACTGCGACTGGCAAACGCGCGGCGGGCGGTCGGCCATCGCGCGGCGGGCCGGGCGGACGCGCAGGGGCGAGCGTTGTCGTTCGACCAGTCCGTCGCATACGCGCTAGGAGACGAGACCTTTGCCACCGGGACCGTCGCGCTTGGCCGGGGCACGACCATAACCAAGCGGGAGTCGCACGTCGCCCGGCTGGTCGCTCAGCGATTGACCAACGCGCAGATCGCGGTTCGATTGGGGTTGTCAGAAAGGACGGTCGACGCCCACCTCGAGCACATCCGGAACAAGCTGGGTGTGAGGTCGCGCGCGCAGGTCGCGGCCTGGGCAGTCGACTTCAATGGAGCTGATTGAGGCATCCCAACCTCGCCCGCAGCCTTCCGCCTCTTGGTTGTGCTGAGTTCAAAAACTTGGTCGGGGACCCGGGATTTGAACCTGGGCCTCACCGTCCAGAACCGCCGACTTGGCGTAGCCGTGCGTACCCCGACGTGTCCTCTGGTGCAGTCCCGTACTCGAATTTGAGGATCGTCGTGTCCTCTAGGATCCGCCTGGTTCCGCGAATCCGTGACACGGCTGTGATCTCCCGGCGAAGGTCCAAAGCGATGGCTCGACCATCGCGGTCGACTCCCGCGGTCGCGGAATGATCCGAAATGATCCACGTACATTTGGATCAATCCTTGCGGGGCCCGCATTCTGTGGTCGACCTATATCGGGTCACCAGATGTTGTGGTGGACCGGAGGGTGGTGGACCGGAGGGTGTGGTGGACCCGAGGGGATTCGAACCCCTGACCTCGTGAGTGCGATTCACGCGCGCTCCCAGCTGCGCCACGGGCCCACTGAGTTTCGGGGGCGCTGAAAAGGGAGTATACCCGCGCTTCCTATACTCCCCTGCGGTGGCCTCTCTCTTCAAAAGCAAGCGCCTGCCGGAGGGCGTCGACCTCACCCGGATCCCGCCCGGTCAGACCCTCACCGCGCCCGACCGGTGGCCGCTCCTCCACTTTGGCCCCGTGCCGAAAGTCGACATCGCGAAATGGGACTTCACCGTGTTCGGCGCGGTCGAGAACATGCTGACCCTCGACTACGGCGAGGTGCGCGCGCTGCCCTCCAAGGAGGTCGTCGCCGACATCCACTGCGTCACCGGCTGGAGCCGGCTCGGCGACCGGTGGACAGGCGTACCGATCAAGGAGATCCTCGATCGGGTCAAGCCGAAGCCCGAGGCCAAGTACGTCATGGCGCACTGCGAGTACGGATACACCACCTCGGTGCCCCTCAGCGTGCTCGACGGACCGGACAACCTGCTGTGCTACGCCTGGAACGGCGAGGACCTGACCCCCGAGCACGGCTACCCGCTGCGGCTCTTCGTCCCGTCCAAATACTTCTGGAAATCCGCCAAATGGCTGCGCGGGCTTGAGTTCATGGAGCGCAACAGGCTAGGTTTCTGGGAACAACGTGGCTATCACGACGAAGCAGACCCATGGAAAGAGACAAGGTACTGGTAGCGGATTAGTCGCCCCGCCGGTCGTGACCTTCACGACCGACTTCGGTGCAGGGTCTCCGTTGGTCGCCGCGATGAAGGGCGTCGTCCTTGCGGGCTGCCCCACGGCGGTGCTGGTGGACGTGTCGCACGAGGTGCCTCGTTTCGACGTCTCCGCGGGCGCCTTCATGCTGTTTGCGGGGACGCGCCACTTCGCGGGTGGGTCGGTGCACCTCGCGGTCGTCGACCCGGGTGTGGGCAGCACGCGGCGCCGCCTGATCGTGCAGGCGGGCGGGCGTTACTACATCGGCCCGGACAACGGCCTCTTCGCCATCGTGATCGACGAGGTGGGCGTGCAATCAGTACGAGAGCTGGCACCGCGGCCTCACGGCGCGCCCACATTTGAAGGACGGGATGTTTTCGCGCCGGCCGCGGCAGCGCTTGCCTCGGGCGTTCCGCTGGACTCGCTCGGGCCGGCCACGGACCCGCCGATGGGCCTTCCCGACAGCGGTCCGCGGGTGCTGTGGACGGATGGGTTCGGCAACCTCGTGACGAACCTGAAGCCTCCGGTTCGCCGCCTGCGCATCCACAACCACGACATCGTCGCGACGGCCAAGACGTACGCCGAGGCGCGGCCGGGCGAGCCCTTCGTGTACGTCGGATCCATGGGCTACTTGGAGGTTGGGGTGCGGGAGGCACGCGCCGACCGGTTGCTGGGCGCGCGGGCCGGCATGCGCGTGGAGACGATCTAGGCCCCTTAACCCGAAAATAGCCAGCTCAGGCTGATACCTCCTCTAGCGTGACGACGTAG
>CAKZUH010000002.1 GCA_937921725.1 uncultured Chloroflexota bacterium
GGGGAAGGGGGAACCGGGCTCGCCGCGCGAGTACCGCGCCCCTAACTACCAATGCCTGATGTTTTCCAGATCCTGGCCGACCCGACCCGCCGCCGCCTGATCGACGCCCTTCGCGAAGGCGAGCGGTCAGTGGGCGAGCTGGTCGAAGCCGTCGACATCGGGCAGCCGGGCGTCTCCAGGCAGCTGGCCATCCTCGAGGACGCCGACTTCGTGATCGTCCGGCCGGAAGGCCGGAGACGGCTCTACTCGCTTCGCCCGGAACCGTTTCGCGAGCTCTCGCAGTTCGTGACCGGATACCGGGCCATCTGGGAGGGGCGACTCGACAGGTTTGCCGCCGAGCTCGACAGGCGGCGTAAGAGCAAGAACCACAAGGAGAAGCGCAGATGATCAGACCATGTTTGGTGTTCGTCGACCGGGCCGAGGAGGCGATCAAGTTCTACGTTTCGGTTTTCCCGAACTCGAAGATCGTGAGCATACAGCGCAGCGAGAGCGACGGGCCGATTGCCAAAGGCAAGCTGCTGCACGCCACGTTTGAGCTCGACGGGCGCGAGTACCTCGCGTTCGACGGCGGTCCGAGCTTCACGTTCTCGGAAGGGATGTCGCTGATGGTGACCTGCAAGACCCAGGAGGAGGTCGACAGGTACTGGACGCGGCTGACCGAGAGCGCAGGAGAGGAGGGACCGTGCGGTTGGCTGAAAGACCGGTTCGGCGTCTCGTGGCAGATCGTGCCCGAGGTGCTCGGCCAGATGCTCGGCGACTCGAAGTCCGGCAACTCCGAGGCCGCTATGCAGGCGATGCTCAAGATGAAGAAGCTCGACATAGCGGCGCTGCAGAAGGCTTACCGGGGCACGGCTGTCGCGTGACCGATCGACCAAAGCTGACCCTCGAGCGCACGTTCCACGCTTCCATCGACGAGGTGTGGGAGCTCTGGACTACGAAGGACGGAATCGAATCGTGGTGGGGCCCGGAGGGATTCAGCGTCGCGGTGAGCGACCTGGATCTCCGGCCGGGCGGCGATCTGGTTTATGCGATGAGCGCCACCGGGCCGGAGCAGATGGAGTACATGACCAGGGCCGGGATGCCCCTCATCACCGAGCACCGGCTGACTTTCACCGAGGTCGATCCGCCGCGAAAGCTGGCCTACAGGGACATGGCTGACTTCATACCGGGGGTCGAGCCGTACCAGGTGGAGACGGTCATCGAGCTCAGCGAGCTCAGCGAGGTCGACGACGGCGTGCGCATGGTGCTGACCTTCGACGCGATGCACGACGACCGATGGACGCAATTGGCGGTGATGGGCCGCGAAAGCGAGCTGCAGCGCCTAGCTGACGTTCTCGCGAAACGGCGAGAATAGCCCGAAGAGAGCGCTCTTCCCTCTCCCCGCAGGAGAGAGGGCCAGGGTGACGGCCGGGGTATCTTCCCTCTCCCCGCCGGGGAGAGGGCCAGGGTGAGGGCGTCAAGGAGGAGCTAGCAATGGCCGACAGCGTTTACCGCGTGACAGAGTTGATTGGTACCAGCAGCCAGTCGTGGGAATCGGCGGCGAAGACAGCCGTCGAGACTGCCGCCAAGTCCCTGCGCGACCTCCGTGTGGCCGAGGTCGTCGAGCAGGACCTGACGATCGAAAACGGCAAGGTCACGACCTACCGGGTCAAGCTGAACGTCTCGTTCAAGTACGTTCCGGAAGGGACCTCGAGCCGGGCCAGGAGCACGACCAGCCGGAAGCGCTAGAGCCTCAGGGGGCGGTCGCCGCCTGCAGCTGGCAGCCGGCGGCCTTCATCTCTTCGAGGGCCTGGACGCCGGTCGCCTCGTTGACCGCGGCGCACAGGTTCACCAGGACGCGAACCTGGAACTGGTTCTTGCGCGCGTCGAGGGCGCTCGCCCGCACGCAGTAGTCGGTCGCGATGCCGCAGACGTCGATGTGGTCGATGCGCTGCTCCTTGAGCACGTCGAGGAGCTTGTGGCCGCGAGTGTCGACCCCGTCGAACGCCGAGTAGGCGGCGGCGTTGCGTCCCTTGAGAACCACCACCTGGATGTATTTCTCGCGCACCAGGTTCTGGATGGTCGGCACGAACGCGGCGCCGGGGGTGCCGACCATGCAGTGCGGCGGCCATGTGTTGATGAAGTCCGGGTGGTCCGAGATGTGCTCTGGGGCGCTCTCGTGGTAGTCGCGCGAGGCGACGACGAACTGATACACGTGCTTGAAGTGCCGGACGTGGCGGGCGATCATCGCCGCCACCGCGAGGCCCCCCTTGACCCCGAGGCTCCCGCCCTCGACAAAGTCCACCTGGACGTCGACCACCAGCAACGCGTTTCTCAATGCCTGTTCGCGCCTTACTTAACGGTTATTTAGACTTGCCCCATGGCCTCCGTGATAGTAGCGGGCGCGCGTTGAGCGCGCGCAAATCCGCCTCTTACGGATCGTGGCCTTCGCCCATTGCGCCCGACCTCCTGCTGAAGGGCACGGTGCACCTGCGCAACCAGATGCTGCGTTGGGACGGCGACGACCTCTACTGGTCGGAGCTGCGTCCCTACGAAGCCGGTCGCATCGTCGTCTGCAGGCGCGCGAGCGACGGGACCATCGGCGACGTCACGCCGCACGGATTCAACGCTCGGACGCGCGTCCACGAGTACGGCGGCGGGCACTACGCCGTGCGAGGCGGCACGGTGTTCTTCACGAACTACAAGGACCAGCGCCTGTACCGGCAGGACCGCGACGCCGCGCCCACGCCGATCACGCCCGACGCGGATGTTCGCCACGCGGACATGCTCATCGACGAGCCGCGCGGCCGCGTCATCGCCGTGCGTGAAGACCACACAACTGGCGCCTCCGAGGCCGTGAACACGCTGGTTTCAATTGATGCTCGCGGCGAAGGCGACGTGATAGTCCTCGCGTCGGGCAACGACTTCTACTCGTCGCCGAAGCTGAGCCCCGACGGGAACCGCCTCGCCTGGCAGACATGGAATCACCCGAACATGCCGTGGGACGGCAGCGAGATCTGGATCGGCGAGCTCGATCGCGGCGGAAGGGTCGCGTCGCCGCGCAGGATCGCGGGCGGACCGAACGAGTCCGTCCTTCAGCCCGAGTGGTCGCCGAGCGGTGAGCTGTACTTCGTCTCCGACCGCAGCGACTGGTGGAACATCTACCGGGCACGGGGCGAGGGCGACGAGCCGGTTTACCGGCGCGACGCAGAGTTCGGCGCGCCGCAGTGGGTCTTCGGGCAGCGCTTCTACGACTTCAACGGTGCTGACGAGATCGTGTGCCTCTTTGCCGGCACGAGCGGAGCCAAGCTGGGCAGGATCGACCTCGACACCGGCGCGCTGGCGCCGATCGACCTGTTCTACTCGGCGCTCTCCAACGTTCAGGTTTCACGCGGCAAGGCCGCGATGTACGCGGGCTCCGCGACGCTGGCGGAAAGGGTTCTGATCGTCGATCTCGCATCGGGCGCCGAGAAGATCGTCAAGGTCGCGAACCCGGCGCACATCGAGTCTGGTTACTTCAGCGTCCCGAAGCCGATCGAATTTCCGACCGAACGTGGCGAGACCGCGCACGCTTTCTATTACCCGCCGCGCAACAAGGATCACGAAGCGCCGGCGGGCGAGCGCCCACCCCTCATCGTGCACTGCCACGGCGGACCGACGGGCAGCGCGGGGCCGACATGGGCGTTCGAGTTCCAATACTGGACGAGCCGCGGTTTCGCGCTGGTCGACGTGAACTACGGAGGATCGTCCGGCTACGGCCGTGCGTACCGGCTTCGGCTGAACGGTAACTGGGGTGTCGTTGACGTCGAGGATTGCGTCAACGCGGCGCGCTACCTAGTCGATCAGGGTCTTGCCGATCCACGACGCGTATCTATCACCGGCGGCTCGGCGGGTGGCTTCACCGTGCTGCTGTCGCTCACCCAGCGGGACTTCTACAACGCGGGGGCGAGCCACTTCGGAATCGGCGACCTCGAGCTCTTCGCCGAGGAGACTCACAAATTCGAGTCGCGCTACCTCGACGCGCTGGTCGGTCCCTATCCGGAGCGCGCCGACCTCTATCGGGAACGGTCCGCGATCTACTTCGCGGACAACCTTAGCTGCCCGGTGATCCTCTTCCAGGGCCTCGAGGACAAGGTCGTGCCGCCGAGCCAGGCCGAAACCTTCGTCGCGGTGTGCCAGGCGAAGAAGCTGCCCTACGCGTACATCGCTTTCGAGGGCGAGCAGCACGGCTTCCGGCAGGACAAGAACATCCGCCGCGCGTTCGAGGGCGAGCTCTACTTTCTCGGGCAGGTGTTCGGGTTCCAGCCGGCAGACGACATCGAGCCGGTCGAGATCGAGAACTTCACGCCCGGGACGAGCGTGAGGGGAGCCGTATCTTTTCCGTAGTCGGCGTGGCGGAACGGCAGACGCTCCAGCCTTAGGAGCTGGTGCCCGAAAGGGCGTGGAGGTTCAAATCCTCTCGCCGACACTTGGTACCCGCGGAATATCCGTTCGTGACGATATGCCTGAACCGGCGCGGGTAGCCTAAAGTTCAGGTTTCGTGGGACAAGAAGCCCCGCACCCGAACGGCTCGCGGCCGAAATCCGAAAGCAATGGGCATCAGAGCGTCGGCGGCTACCGACTTCTGCGCGAGCTCGAGACCGACAGCCTTGGCTCCGTGTACGAGGCCGAGCACCCTCGCCTGCACCGCCGCGTCGCGCTCCGCACGATAGGCACGGGCGTCGCGCGCGACGTCAGCTTTTCGCGCCGGTTCCTCCTCGAGCTCCGTTCGTACACCGCGCTCGAGCACGAAGCGATCCCCAAGCTCTACGAGCTCGCCTACGAAGGGGAGTCGCCTTATCTCGTGACCGAGCTGGTCGCGGGCCGCACCCTCGATGCGGTGCTCGGCGACGGCCAGCGCTACGAACCGCTCGGCATCATCGCCCTGCTCCGGCCCATCGCGAGCGCGCTCGATTACGCGCACTCGCGAGCCACGGTCCACCGCGACGTCAAGCCCGCGAACATCCTCCTCGCCGACGACGGGCGCACCATGCTGACCGGATTCGGGCTGGGCACGGTCGCGTCGTTCAACACCGGGCCCGGGGCGACCGGACAGGTTGCGCCCGACTACGTCGCGCCTGAGCGCCTGGTCGGCCGCGAGGTCGACGGGCGGGCGGACGTCTACTCGCTGGCGGCGGTGATCTTCGAAGCGACGACGGGGCGCCGTCCCTTCTCGTCGAAGAGCTGGATCGAGACGCTGAGCAGACGCCTCTATGAGCCTCCGCCGAACGTCCGCGAGGTCACCGGAGACCTGCCTGTCGCGTTTGCCACCGTGCTTCAGCAGGCGATGGATCGCGATCCGAACCGCCGCCCGTCCACGGCGGGCGAGCTCCTCGACCGCTTGCAGTCCGCACTCATCTCGCCGAACGGAAGCGTCGAGGTCAAGCGATGGCTGGAGCCTGAGGCGCGGCGGGGGCGCGGGGGTATCGGCGTGGGGGTCATCGTCCTGGTCGTGGTCGGGGTGTCGGAGCTTGTCTGGCTCGTCGAGGGATCGGGTCTGTCAGTCCTTACGCGAGGGATACACCGCCTGTTTGGAGGCTAGCCCCTCCGGCGCTCCGCGCCACACCGCCGCGCTTGCGCGGCGCCCCCACAGGGTGGTGGGGAGGAGATTTGCCTAAGTGGTGTGGCCGTCGAGCATCAGCACCGAGCTGCACGTGAACAGGCGGTCGACGGCGAAACCAGGGTTTACGTTCGACGGGTCCTGGCCGATCGTCGCCGCGATCTGCTGCACGAGCTGCTGTGCCGGCACGTTCATGCCGAACACGTTTCCGGATGTTGGCATGAGGGCGATGGCGCCGTTGCGGGCCCCCAGCACCACTGAACCGCTCCAGCCCACTCCGTTGTAGGTACCGCTGCCGGTGATGATCGCGCCGGCCGCGGAGTCCGAGGCGAGGCTGAGGTTCAGGTTGGTGAGGCCCGAAACACCGCCCGAGTCCTGCACGGCCTTGATCAGGTCCGCCGATGTGTAGCCGCGATGGACGGCGCCGAGCTGAACGATGTCCGCGGTCTTGCAATCCTCGACCGAGGCGACCGCGAGGAACGGCTCCTCACCGGCCGTTCCGAGGTTGCTGACCCCGGTGATGGTGAACGTGTAGATGCCGCCCGGAGCGTTTGTGATCACGATGGTGATGGGCGATTTGGCGGCCAGGGCCTGCACGCTGCCGTCCGGCGTTTTGACCGTGAGCTTCATCAAGCTTCCCGGATAGCCGACCGAAGCCTTGACCGCGTTGCCGCCCGCGTAGCTGTACGTGTACGTCTGCGTCTCACCGTTGTGCAGCGGCGCGCCGATGTAGTCCTGCTCGGTGCCCGGGGTTGTGCCGAGCTCGACCGCGTTGGATGCGTCGAGCGCCGGTCCGAACGGGTCGTTGGGGTCGGGCACGATCGGGATCGGCTGAGTGATCGTCCCGTCGGGGTTGGCGGTCGCCTGCTGTCCTTTGTTGATGGTCACGGAGTGCGAGCCGTTGTGGAGGATCACGGTCCCGTCGAAGACCTTGACCGTCATCGTGCCGTCGGGCTTGATGAAGACCTCGAACTTCGTGCCGCGCACGCTTGCCGTGGCCGACTTGCCCTGGACGTCGAAGGTCGCGCCCGTCACGAGGTGCTGCACGTTCGTGAACGTGCGCCCGACCTGCTGCACGAGCTTAACGTCGTGCATGTTGCCCTGCTTGGTGAAATGCGCGGAGCTGAGCTCGAGCTGGGTGTCGCTCGCCAGGCGCGTGACGGTGCCGTCCGGGAGCGTGATCGAGGCGCGGCCCTTGGTGTCCGTCTGGACCCAGTCCCCGGCCTGGATGACGGCGCCGGTGGTGGCCGGCGAGTAATCAGTGCCGTTGTGCGACGTGGAGGTGGCCGGCTGGTAGACGGTCAGCGTGGCGGTTGCGTTGACCGCCGCCTGTGCGGCGACGTTCAGCCAGACGACCACGCCGGCGATGGCCAGGATCAGAAGCACAACCACGATCAAGAAGCGGCGCCCGCCACGGCGTTTAGGCGGGGCTTTGGCGGCTACGGTTCGCATGTTGCCCGCGAAAGATAGCTCAATGGTTGCTTAACGGCGGCGGCTTAGGTTTCCGGCTGGGCGGCTTAGCGGTGGCCCTCGACGACCATCATCCCGTCGCCGTTGGCGCCGGCGCATGAATAGACTCGATCGACGATGTAGCCGGACGGGATCGAGCTGATCGACTGGCCGCCGAAAGAGCTCAGGTTGGTCACGACCTGGGTCGTCACGTTGATTCCCCGCACGGTGACCTGCGTGATGACCGCGCCGAGGTTCGGAGTGGCGGCATAGAAATCGATGGTCCATGAGATGGGCACGCCGCCGACGTTCGAGTAGTAGACGATCCGCGCCGAGGTCGCGGACGTGCCATCGACGTAGATTGTGACGCCGCTGGCGCCCGACTCCGAAATCGACTTCGCGATCTGTGAGTTGCTGAGCGTCTGGCGGACGGCGCCCCCGGTGTCGACGCTGTCCGACGAGCACGGGGCGCTGGTCGCGAACGCGACCGCATACGCTTCACCACCGGCGACGTCGATCGCGTGGACGATGGCGCGATAGAGCCCCGCGGGCCCACTTAGGTTGCCTTCGACGGGTGACGCGCCGTTGCGTGATGCGTGCTCGGTGCCGTTGGGGTCGATCACGGACAGCGTCATGAAGCTGCCCGGATAGCACAGGGCCACGCTCAGGGTGCCGCCCGGGGAGTTGTAGTCGACCTCCGCGGTTTGGCCCGTCGAGATGCTGTCGCCGCCCGAAACCTGCAGGGTTCCCGGTGTGGTGCCGGTCGAAACCGCTTTCGCGCACTGCGACATCAGGGCGAATGGATCCGACGGGTCGCGCTGGATCGCGCGGACGGTGGAGACCTTTCCATTCGCATCCACGTCAACCTCTTGATTGGCCTTGACGTCCACCGATGTCTGACCGCTGACGTGGACGGTTCCGTCGAAGACCTTGATCAGGTTGGTCTGGTTCTTCCGCACCAGGACCTCGTATTGAGTTCCGCGTACCGTGGCGCTGACGGAGTGCCCGTCCACCTTGAAGGTGGCTCCGGTCGCGAGGTGCGCGACGTTGATGAAGGTGCGGCCGACCTTCTGCGTGACCTCGGCCGACTGCAGGTTTCCGTTCTTCTGCAGCAGGACTCCCGAGATCTTCACGTCGGTGTCGGGCGCCATGCGGATCAACGATCCGTCGGGGAAGTCGATCGCGGCGTGGCCGGTGGCTTCGGTCGCGACCTCGTCGTTGGCGACCAGCGACTGGCCGGGAGTGCCCGGGTTGCCGTTCACCTTGACCGGCTGGTTGATCAGCACAAGCGTTGCCGGAGCGGTGATGGGCGCCGCCGCCTGAACGACGAAGAACCAGTACCCGCCGCCGACGATGAGCAGCACGACGAGGAGGAGAGCCACCAAGCATCCGCCGCAACCAAAGCCGCAGCCCCGCCCCAAACATCCGGTTTTCTGAGGCGTGGCCTGTTGGGGGACCATCGGTGCCGGGGACGCCGGCGGTGGCTGGGTCGCCATCGCCCGGCAGATTAGCTTGAAGTCGTCTGCAAATCGACGATTAAGCGAGCCGGATCACTCAACGTGAAAACGCGCATGCAGACGGGGCGGCTCAGGCCGAGCCCCCACGACACGGTGCCCTCGAAGTCCTGTATCTGGCGCGCCTCTTTGAGCACCTGATAGTCGGCCTGGACGAAGTACGGCGGCCCGGAAAAGGTGGAGGCGCCGGTCGCGGAGTGGACGGTGATCAAAACGCCGGCGGAGCCGCTGAGCTGCACCGTCTGCCCGCTGGCGCCCTGCGTGAAGGTCGCGGTGGCCTGCCGCTTCACGGTGTATGCGGGGACTATGGAGTCCATCTGCAGGACGAAGCGGTCGTACCCCGGCTGCTCCGCCACCCGCGCGGCGATCGTGTTGGCGACGCCGGTCGTGCCGCCGGCGGCGTCAGCGCAGGCGAAGGCGGGGAGGGGGGTGCCCGGCGGCGTCGGCGGGCTGACCGGCGGCTCCGAGATCCTGGGACCCGACACGATGGTGGAGACAGGGGTGTCGCTCGGGCTGACCGCGGCGCTGGGGGCCAGGTTGGGCCCGCAGGCGGTCAGAATCGAGATCAGCAAGGCGGTCAGGGCGAGGCGCACCGGCCAATGGTATGGTCGTGAACCGCCGGTCGTGTGCCGAGGTGGCGGAACAGGCAGACGCGTCGGTCTCAAAAACCGATGTCCGCAAGGACGTGCGAGTTCGAATCTCGCTCTCGGCACCATGCCGCATTGAACGACCGGCCGCGGCTAGGGGGTTAAGGCACAAGGTCGGACGGTCGGCTGACGCGCAGTGTGGAACGACGCGTGCGAAATGACGAAGACGAGGGTTGACAGAGGTGCAGCGCTACACCCCTCTCGCCCTCACACCGGCTTGTGGCCGTTCGCCAGCTTCTGGACCCACTCCGCGTACCGGCGGTCGAGCAGCGTGTATGTGCGCGTTCGCTTATCCCATTCATATGGGTATGGGCGATTCTTGAACTGGTGCAGTGCGTGGCCGACCGAACTGAGCCGACCGGCGATCTGCAGCCCCGTCCAGCCGGTCGCCTCGGTGACCTTTTCCATCGGGCAGCCGCCAGGCTGCGTTGCGACCACCGCGAGAATTCGCTGCGCGTCGGGCTGCAACTTCGACCAGAACGACGCGAACTCGTCCGCCGTCCAGTCCACTGCTGCGTCCTTGGCGTTCGAAAGGCTGCTACCGGCTAGAAGCTCCATGAGCTTCTGCCGGGGGTTCTCGCCCGCCTCTGTCTCGATCGCGATCGTGATCTTCACCGTGCTTTTTACCTCCTATGCGCCATTAGCCCTAGCGTCACGACGACTAGTATAAGAAAACTCAGCCAAGAGTCAATAAGTACCTTTAGTTATATTAGTACATGTCAGCACATATGAGTACTTCCTCGAACTCGCACGTGGACCCCTCAATGCTGCGCGATCAGAGACTGCCTACGCTGGCAGCGCGTCGTGAGGGGTGCAGGCTGCGCCGTTTCCACATCTGCAGATTCTTGGGGGAGCCGGCATGAGCCCGCTCCAGATCAACGCGCTGCTGGCTGTCGGGCCGCGCATGACCGTGCCGGTTGCCGCCACCACCCACACCGATCCCAACAGCGCGAACAGAGCCTGCGTCGGGAGCGACTGACCCAACATGAAACGCCGGTCGGCTACCAGCCGGGCAAGTCTCGAAGGCTCTTAAGCTCCCTTCCGTCTAGAGCGGCCATGAGCTGTTCCGGCTCCGCGACGAACCATATCGCGGTGCGCCAGGCGATTTCACCAACCGTCGCTCGAAACGCGGCCGTCCCTCGGTGGAGGTAGGCGGTTGCGAAGTAGGCGTCGCCGGCCTTGTAACCAGAAGCCTCAAGCCACTTGGCAACCTGATTGACTCGGGCCTGAGTCGTCGGACCTTCCGTCGCGACTGCTTCGACAAAAACAAAGCGCAGTGGCGACGCGAGGTCGGCGAGCAGAACATCGGGCAACGGATCGCCAGCCTGGTGCACGAGCTTGAGTTTGCGCATCAAGTCCTTGTCGATATGGGTCGTAGATGAAGAACCGTCCGAATAGCTGAGCACCACGGGCTTCACCAAATACCGCACTGCAAATGACTCGATGACGGCCTTGATGATCGGCTGCGAGGGGCCGGGCGCAAGCTTCTGCGTGGTGCCGTCTGGAAGCGTGACCGTGGCGAGGGTGCCCTTTCCAAGGATCGCGAGGCGCGCCAGTTCGGCTGGGTCCAGATGCTTCTCGCGCCATTGAGCGATGCCCCTGGTTGCGTCGGCCTCGGTACGTGCAGGGTCGAAGAGATCTGCAAATTCAAATGCCAACGCGTACCTGCCTTTGCCCGATGTCTTCGGGAGAGGTCTCTCGACAACGGCGCCCACTTCTCGCAGCGCGCGGATCGCTTCGTCGCGGATTCCCTCACGACTGTTCGGCGCCAGCCATGATTGTCCGTCAGCCTTTTGACCTGGCCGATGAATGCGCTCGAAGTACGCGGTCCGCGCCTTCAGGCCGGTCCGCGTCGACTGCCGCACGGACATTTCGATGACGGCTTTTGGCGCAAGCCAGCGATCATTGCCTTCGATACACAAGCAGTAGAGGAATACGAACACGGACCTGGCGGCATTGGGATTGGTGAGCCACTTCCTCCGGTCCATGCCCTCGGGGAATATCTGGCCCAGGCGCGATCTAACCTGTTGGTAGGTGGGAACCCTGGCTTCAAGCCAGGCAGGAACCAACGGCATCAGTTGCGTAGGTACGCCGCGAGAATGAAGTCGTCTGGATTTCTAGCGCTCGCTAGCCGCATCAAGGCTGCGGGCGGAGGTAACGGCAGCGCAACCAGCTCAGTTGCTGACACCGCAACGGAGCCGGAGAGTGAGCGGAAGATTCGGTCAACCGGCTCTGAGTTCAGAAGCGCGCAGAGAAGGTCCACCGGGACGGATGCAGCGCCACTGTCCGAGGTCACGACATTGAGGTGGTTCTCGACCATTGCGGGCGGATCGCCGAACGGAGCGGCAACCAACCGCCGCCGCTGCTCCTTGGACGTGGTGCGCTTTACGAGCACGGCGGGACGGTCGAGGAGCAAATGCCCCATCCCGTTGACCATGAGGTGCAAGAGCCTTCGCCTGGAGCGTCGGTAATCGACCTGTTCAGCTGGCCTCACTGCGTCGGCCCAAACAATCGGCGCCGTGCCACGTGAAGGTGAAGCTCTCAACTGGTCGCGGTGTCGGTTCCAAACCAATGGGCCAGTGTGCACCCGATAGCCGTAGTCCGCCAGGCGATACCGCGATCCCGAGGCAGCACTCAGAAGCAGGGCGTCCGATTCGCGTCGCGGGATGAACCATGGCCCCGCGCCGCGCAGTCGAGTCGTCAATCCGCCATGACTGTCGACATCTCCGAAGACGGTAAGTACTGATCGCTGTGTTCGCCCAAAGACAGCAAGGCACATCTCCTGCAAGACGCCCATGAAAACCGACCGGCGCGATGCAATGAAGCGAACGCTGGTCGGTGGCCTCTCGGTAGCAACGAGTTGGCGCAGGGCGGCGAAGTAATCACCCGCAAGCCACGACGTCGGCATGACGTATCCAACAAGGCCACCGGAGATGGCAAGCGCCACATCGACAAACAGACCGTAGAGGTTCGCGTGGCCTCGGATGCTGCCCGCAAAGTGGGTGCGCTCCAGGTCACTTAGGCGGACTCGGCCGAACGGCGGATTCCCCACGACCACATCCGCGCGCGGCAATCTGCCTTCGACCGCAAGCCGAAGGGTGTTGTCGTTCCGCAGATTCCATCGAGGCACTGTTCCAAACCACTCGCGGGCGAGTGCGTTCAACGCGGCTCGCGTGATAGCTAGACCGCCTGGGTCAATGTCAATTCCAATCAGGCAGCGAGCGAGTGTCTGGGCTGCGTCTTCTGATCTAGGCAGGCGTTGGACGATTCGCCGCGCGATCGGAAGGAGAAAGGCTCCACCTCCGCAAGCCGGATCACAGAAAACTTGAGAGCCGTCGAAACGAGCCCCTGCCGCCCCGAGGTCATCGAGCAGACGGTCTGCCACATCAGGTGGCGTGTAGAAGATGCCTAGGGCGGATCGCATCTTCTCGGGGAGCATGGTTCGATGACGCTCTGCGGCCGCCGAAACGTCGCCCGGATCGCTACCGATGGCTGACACGGCCGATGCCTGGATTGTTGCGGCCAAGTCTTCCAGCTCGCGTAGGCCCGGTCGCGTGGTGCGCTGGAATGGCTTCATGCCCTCAAGACCCTAGCTGCTTCCCTCCGATAGACGTGAGTCATGGCAGAGCTGGAGGGCGGGCTTTCTGCCAGGTCTGTTTCTAGTCGAGTCTTGAGATCAGGTACAGGACTGCGGCAGCGGTGGCGAGGGCTGTGTGGAACTGCGTCCACGCCTTGCCTCGCACGAGGCCGACGCCGAGCGCGACGGCGACAACCGCCGCGCCTTTGCCTGCCCAATCACCGTAGCCGCCTACTGCGGTGCGCACGCGTGGAGTCTACTCCCGCCACGGCCGATTCCAGCGCAGCCTTTACACGCTGACATCCAGGGGGGTGCGCAACTGAGACATATGGCCGCAGTATGCCGAAACGACACTCAACAGAGGCTTGTCGTGGCTAGCTCTGGCCCGTGCTAGCGACTCTTCGTGACGTCGATCGAGTACCCCAGCCGTCTCGAACATGGCCCGGCGCCGTCGCGTCTGAGAACTCAAAAACCGATGTCCGCAAGGACGTGCGAGTTCGATTCTCGCTCTCGGCACCATGCCGCATTGAACGACCGGCCGCGGCTAGGGGGTTACGGCGAGGGGACGATCCCCGGTATGACGTAGGCCTCGATCATCGCTACGACTCCCACGCCCGCGGTGAGGATGAGGCTGTAGCGGATCACGCGGCGGAAGATGTCGCCTTCCGCGCCCACCTTGTTGACGCCCGCCGCGCCCACTGACAGGTTCTGCGGGCTGATCATCTTGCCCATCACGCCGCCCGACGAGTTCGTCCCCGCCGTGAGGATTGGGCTGACGTTGTGCAGCTGCTGCGCCGTCTGCGCCTGCAGCGGACCGAACAGCGTGTTCGAGGACGTGTCGCTGCCGGTGAGGAACACGCCGAGCCAGCCGAGGAATGCGGCCACGAACGGGAATATGAATCCCGTCTTCGAGAGTGCGATGGCAAGGCTTGCCGTCATGCCTGCGTAGTTCATGAGCTGCGCGATCGCGAGGATCAGCGCGATGGTGGCGATGGGCAGCGCGAGCTGCCGGACCGTCCGCCTGTAGACCGCAAAGAAGTTGAGGCGCGCCCCCGCCAGCAGCATCAGCAGGAATGCGACGACGCCCGCATAGAGGACCAGGGAGCCGGCTGCGGCAAGAAAGTTCCAATCGAACGCGAGCTGGTACTCCGTCGACTTGCCGACGATGGGCTTCTCGCGGTAGATCAGCGAGACCGGCTTGCCCTTGACGATCTCATAGGTGCCAGGCCACAGGAAGTTCCAGTCTGGGAACTTGAACGCCTGGCGGTCCTTGGCGGGATCGGGCCCGATCCAAGGCGTGGGGCAGAGCTTGAAACCGGGCGTGCCGCACTTCAGGTCCGCCGTGATGTTGGCCGGAGCCGCCAGCGCGGTCTTGACGTCGCCAACCGGATGGCCCGACCACCACGGCAGGTTGCCCATCTGACCGATGAGGATCACGAGGACGAGCACGACGTACATGCCATAGGCCCGTGCGATGCGCGCGGGCGGATCGATCGCGTCGAAAGGCGATTGGCTCGACCTGCTCGCCGCGGCCGCCCTCCCCGGCAGGTCGGAGCCGCCCATCACGCGGCGCGGCGCACCCGTGGGCGTGGCGGTTCCAGACTCGTGGGCGAAAGTCCATGTCTCCTTCGGCCGCCACACGCGCAGCAGCAGCGCGAGGCAGCCCATCGAGACGAGCGCGGCGATGATGTCCGTGAGCTCGGGTCCGATGAAGTTCGAGACAAGAAACTGAACGACCGCGAACGAGATGCCGGTGACGAGCACGGCGGGAAGGATCTCGCGCATGCGGCGGAAGCCGCACAGCACGACGATCAGGTACCCGGGGATGATGATCGAGAACAGCGGTAGCTGCCGCCCGACCATCGCCGACAACGCGAGGGTCGTGTTCGTGACCGGATGGCCGATGATTGGTGCCACCAGCCCGCCCAGAGTGACAATGGGAATGCCGATCGAGCCGAACGCGACGGGCGCGGTGTTGGCGAGCAGCGCCAGCACAGCCGCGGTGACCGGCTCGAAGCCGAGGCTCGCCAGGATCGAGGCGGTGATCGCCACCGGCGCGCCGAAGCCGGCGATGCCCTCGAGCAGCGCGCCGAACGAGAAGGCCACGAGCAGCGTCTGCAGGCGGCGGTCCGTGGTGAGGCGGGTGAGCGAGCGCTTGATGACGTCGAAGTCGCCGCTCGCCACGGTCAGGTTGTGGAAGAAGACCGCGTTCAGCACGATCCAACTGATCGGCCAGAGCCCAAACGCCATGCCCTCGGTCGCCGTGCCAACGGTCACGCCGAATGGCATGCCCCACACGATCCAGGCCAGGACGAAGGCGGTGAGCATCGCCGCCAGGGCGCAGAGCCACGCCGGCAGTCGCAGGATCGCAAGGGTGACAAAGAGCACGTACAGCGGCAGGCCTGCCACCAGGGCCGACAGCAGAGTGCTCCCGAGCACCGGCTGGTAGCTCTGATGAAACGTCAAAAAGACGTCCATCGTCTCCCCCCTAAACAGATGCTTACCGAAGCCGTCCCCAATTGAATCCGAATCGGGCGCGGTTTGCAAGCGATGCCCCCGGAGCGGCCCGTATAGTGCCTCGCGGCCCTATGACCATCGCCAATCTCCGGCATGACATCCGCAACGTGGCGATCATCGCCCACGTCGACCATGGCAAGACCACGCTCGTCGATGCCCTGTTGAAGCAGAGCCACACCTTCCGGGACAACCAGGAGGTGGGGACGCTGATCATGGACAGCAACGACCTCGAGCGCGAAAAGGGCATCACGATCCTGGCCAAGAACACGTCCGTCCGGCATGGCGACGTGACGATCAACATCATCGACACGCCAGGCCACGCCGACTTCGGCGGCGAGGTGGAGCGCGTCGTGAACATGGCCGACGGCTGCCTCTTGCTCGTCGACGCGGCTGAAGGTCCCATGGCCCAGACGCGCTTCGTGCTGCGCAAGGCGTTCGAGGCGGGACTGCGGACCATCATCGTGATCAACAAGGTCGACCGCGCCAATGCCGACCCGGCGCAGACCCTGGAGCGGATGCACGACCTGTTCCTCGAGCTCGCCGAAGACGCAGACCAATTGGAGGCGCCGGTGATCTACTCGATCGCCAAGGAGGGTCGGGCCGGCCTGAAACCTGATGAGCTTGGCCCGGACCTCGAACCGCTGTTCAAGACGATCATCGATCAGGTCCCGCCGCCGGTCGCCGAGCAGGGCGGATTCCAGATGTTGGTCGCCAACCGCGCCTATGACGATTACACCGGCACCATGGCCATCGGACGCGTCTCTCGCGGCACCATCGCGCCGGGCGACGCCGTGGCCGTTCTGACCGGGGAGGGCGAGGCTCGGCGGGTCAAGGTCGTGCAGGTTCTGCTGTACCGGGGCCTGGATCGAGTTGCCGTCCCGCGGGCGAGCGCCGGCGACATCGTGCTCCTGACCGGCATGGAGGACGTGGCGATCGGCGACACGCTCGCCGACCCGGAGGCGCAGGACGCACTTCCCCGGATCGAGATCGAGGAGCCGACCGTCCGGATGACGTTTGGTGTCAACACCTCGCCGTTTGCCGGACGCGAAGGCAAGTTCTCGACGACGCGCCAATTACGCGCGCGCCTGTACAAGGAGCTCGACACCAACCTCGGGCTGCATGTCGCCGACACCGACGTCGCGGAGCGATTCCTGCTCAGCGGTCGTGGCGAGCTCCACCTCGCCGTCCTCATCGAGACGATGCGTCGCGAGGGTTACGAGTTCGAGGTCTCGCGACCGGAGGCCATCATCAAGGTCATCAACGGCCAGCGCATGGAGCCGGTCGAGCGTCTCACGGTCGACGTCCGCGAAGAGAACGTGGGCGGCGTGACCGAAGCGCTGGGCAAGCGGCGCGGAGAGATGATCGAGATCAGCTACGACAAGAAAGGCGGCGTGCGTCTGGAGTACATCATCCCGACCCGCGGCCTGATCGGCTTTCGCAACACCTTCCTCACGCTGACCGCCGGGACTGGATTGATGGGCTCCATTGGCATCGGTTACCGGCCATGGGTCGGCGAGTTTCGCGAACAGCGCAACGGCGCCCTGACCGCCTCCTCGCCCGGGACCTCGCTCACTTATGGGCTGGCTGCCGCGCAGGAACGCGGCACGACCTTCATCGAGCCTGGAGAGGAGGTCTACGAGGGGATGATCGTTGGGATCCAGAAGCGGCCGGGCGACATCCGCGTCAACGTGTGCCGCGAGAAGAAGCAATCGAACGTCCGCTCGTCGACCTCGGACATCTCCGTCCGCCTCACTCCCGCCTCCCGGCTGAGCCTCGAACAGTCACTGGACTTCCTCGCCGACGACGAGCTCCTCGAGGTCACCCTGAAGCACCTCCGGCTGCGCAAGCGGCACCTGACGGAGGTCGACCAGTCGAGGGCCCGGAGGGTCACCGAGGCGGCTCGAAGTTAGTCCTGGCGGAATCCGGGTATACTCAGTCTTAGCTGGCGAAGCGCCGGCGCTCACCGCAGGCTTCTATCTTCTCGAACGGGCCTAGCTAGATGAGTTGGCCCCGCCGTTCGAGAGATAGGAGATGGAAATGCCTACTGGCACCATCAAGAAGCTGGTTTCGGATCGTGGCTTTGGATTTATCAAGGCCGAGGACGGACAGGAATACTTTTTCCACCGCAGTGGCACCGAGGGTGACTTCGACGGCCTCCAGGGTGGCGAGAAGGTTTCGTTCGAAATCGAGTCGAGCCCCAAGGGCCCGCGCGCCAAGAGCGTCCGCGTAGCCTAAGCTCCGACAACCAGAAAGCCCCGAGCCTCGGCTCGGGGTTTTTTTATTTGGATTCGGCGCCCCTGGATACAGCGAGGCGATTGAACCCCGACCGAAAGGCTCCGCTGGCGCCACCGGCGCGATAACCGGCCGCGCTCGAGGGCTCTCTTACGCCGTGACGAGCGAGTCGGGCCGGCTGGCGACCACCTCGTCGGCTACCTCGAACAGCGCATTCCCGAGTTCAACCAACTCGCGCAGACGTTCGGCACGTGATTCGGCGCTCGCGAGACCTAGGTCCTCGAGCAGGTCACCCAAGAGCTGCCGGTACCGAGGGTGTTCGTTTTCCGGAGCGTCGTTGAGGATCGCCGCTGCCGAGATCCAGATCCCGGCCCCGATCCACGGCATCGCTTCGCGATGGTCCCCTTGATCGATCATCACTTGCGATCCGTCGACCAGGTAAGGACGCAAATGTGGCCGAAGCTTGAAGTCGAACGGCGACGCGGTCCGCTTGACCTGCAACGCGCGGTCAAAGGCATCGGCGGCCATGTCGGCATACATCTGCACCGTGTCGGCGCTCATGTCTGAGTCGCCATAAACGGCAAGGGCTCTCTCCGACAGCTCAGAGTGATTGAGACCCTTGAGCTGAACGCGCAGATTGACCAGGCACTTCCTATGCGTCGGTGGACGAAGCAGCGCCACGGCGACAAGCGCCGCGAGATTCTGAATCGCCAGCGTGACATGAATCATGAACTCGCCAGGATCCTGTGTCCGACCCGCTGCGTCGAGGTACATCTGGAAGCGGCGCTTCTCTACATCGCAGCGAGCGACGACCCAACGCTGATGCGCGAATTCGCGAGCCACAGTTGGCTGAATCGAAGCGAGCACGCCGGTCGGGTCCGCAATGATCGCGTTGAGTGCTACGTGGTCAGCCACCTCCGGGTTTGCCAGCACTTTTTCAGCGCTCGCGTACTCTGCGACACTGCGCAACCCAGCCTCGATCGACAGGCCGCGGTAGAACTCATCGATTGGGTCTTGGCCCGGCGATTCGTTGTGCACGAGGACGCAGATGTCGACATCGGACTCCGGCGGAAAAGGTGCATCACGAGACATGCGAGTGATGCCGCCCATGAAGTGCGCGCCGCGAAACTCCGGGTTTCGCGCCGCATAGCTCTCGACCCACTCGGTCGCGACCGCGACCACTTCGGAGACTCTCAATCGAACTCCCTAGCCGCCCAAGTATGCGCGGCGTACGGCGGGATTGTGCAGCAGGTCGTCCCCGCTGCCGCTCAGTAGGATGCGTCCCGTCTCGATCACGTAGGCCCGGTCCGCGACGCCCAGCGCGCGCAGCGCGTTCTGCTCGACTAGCAGGATCGTCGTCCCCTCCTTGTGGATCTCCTCGATCGCGCGAAAGACCTCGTCCACCATCTGAGGCGCGAGCCCGAGCGAAGGCTCGTCCAGCAAAAGCAGGCGGGGCCTGGCCAGGAGCCCGCGCGCGATGGCAAGCATCTGCTGCTCGCCACCCGACAGCGAACCGGCGCTCAACGCGCGCCGCTCGCCGAGGATGGGGAATCGCTTCATTACGTCCTCGATCCGCTTGCGCGTCGCCGCACCGTCCCGACGCGCCCACGTGGCGAGCTCGAGGTTTTCGAGCACCGTCTGGCGGGCCAGGATCTCGCGGCCTTCCGGCACCTGGACAAGGCCATGCCGCACGATGGCCGAGGCCTTGGCGTTCGCCAGGTCGAGCCCGTCGAAGGTCGCGGTCCCGGACTCTGGCCGGATGAGCCCGGACAGCGTGTTGAGGATCGTGGACTTGCCGGCGCCGTTGGCGCCGATCAGGGCCACGACCTCGCCGGCGGCCACGCGAAACGACACGCCGCGGACCGCGACGACCGCGCCGTAACTCACTGTCAGGTCCTCGACGTCGAGGATCGCCTTGTCCGGCTCGCGCGCCGCGCGGCTCGTGACGGCCGCCTCCTCCACCTCCGTCGCCTCGTCGACTCCGCTCGCGCCGGGCGCGCTGGTCACCTCTCGGTCACCGCCGGTGCCGAGGTAAGCCTTGATCACCCCAGCGTCGGTGGACACCTCGTCCGGCGTCCCGTCCGCGATCTTCTTGCCGAAGTTGAGGACCGCCACGCGTTTGCACACGCCCATCACGAGGCGCATGTCGTGGTCGATCAACAGGATTGTCAGGCCTTCCGCGTTCAGGCGCTCGATCAGCTCGCGCATCCCCTGCTTCTCCGCGGGGTTCATGCCCGCGGCGGGTTCGTCGAGGATCAAAAGGCGCGGCCGCAGCGCCAGCGCGCGGGCGATCTCGAGCCGCCGCTGGTCGCCGTAAGGAAGGGTCGCGGCATGACGTGTTCCCACGGAGTGGGGAAGACCCACCGATTCGAGCAGCGCGTAGGCGTCCTTGATCCGGCTGCGCTCGTCGCTGCGAAAGAGCGGGAGGGTGGCGAGCTGTGCGAGCGTGTCGTCACGGCGCCGCGTGTGCATTCCGATCAGCACGTTTTCGATCGCCGTGAGGTCCTTGAACAGGCGGATGTTTTGAAACGTGCGCGCGATGCCCAGGCTCGCGATGCGGTGAGCGGGAAGTCCGGTCAGCTCATCGGACTCGAGCCATGCTCGGCCGCCCTGGAACCGCGCATAGCCCGTGACCACGTTGACGAGAGTCGTCTTGCCCGCGCCGTTGGGACCGATCAGGCCCTGGATCGACCCCTGGTTCACCTCCAGCGACACACCGTCGACAGCGCGCACGCCGCCGAAGTGGCGCTGGACGTCAACCAGGCGAAGGAGCACGCGCCCTGGCTCGCGGCCACCACGCCGGCCGCACGATCGCGAGCCCGCCCCGGCCGACGATTCCCTGCGGCCGGAAGACGATCACCGCGATCAGGAAGATGCCGCTGAAGACATTGATGTAGGGACCCGCCTGCAAAAAGATGTAAGGGAGGAGCGTGACGATCAGTGCGCCGGCAAGGGGACCAAGGACAAAACCGCTGCCGCCGAGCACAGCGAAAGTCAGGATCTGCACCGCGCGTGTCACCCCGTACTGTTCGTCACCGGGAGCGACGATGAATGTGAGGTGGGCTTCCAACGCGCCTCCGTAGCCCGCGAGGAGAGCGCTGAAGACAAAGGCGATCATCTTGTATTGCGCGACGTTGATGCCCTGGCTCAGGGCGGCGATCTCGTCCTGGCGGATCGCGGACCAGGCGCTCCCCAGTCGCCCCTTGGTCAGCCGCCAGACGAGGAAGACGGTCACGACGAGCGAAACGAGGATGATCGGCACGCCGCCGAGCGGGTCGGCCGCGTGCTTGAGCCCGAGACCTTCGCCGGTGATCGGCACATTGAGGATCACGCCAAGTCGCAGCGCCTCGATGAATCCGATCGTCGCGATCGCGAGGAACACTCCACGGAGGCGCAGCACGGGCAAGCCTACGAGCAGTCCGCCCAGTGCCGCGAGCAAAGTGCCGGCCGCGATGTTCACGGCGAACGGCGTGTGCCAGTAGAGCTCCATCAGCACCGAGGTATAGGCGCCGACCGCCATGAAACCAGGGGCGGCGAGCGACAGCTGTCCTGAGTAGAGGACGAGGAACATCGAGGTCGCGATGATGCCGTTGATCCCGATCTGCGAGATCAGGAGCGTGTGCGAGTTCCAGAACCCGACTGGGTCGGAGAAGAGGTTGAAGAAGAAGTCCATTTCTAGATCCGCTCCCGCAACCGGGTGCCGAACAAACCCTGCGGCCGAAGCACCAGCATCAGGAAGAGCGCTGCGAAGGCGACGCCGCCGCTGGCGCCACTGCCCAGCGTGACGAGGGTGAGAACCTCCACGACGCCGAGAAGGTAGCCGCCGATCACGGCGCCCGGGATGCTTCCCATCCCGCCAAGCACGATCACCGCGAGGCCGCGCACCTCGACGTTGTCACGCCCGATGTAAGGGCTGATATCGCCCAGCGCGACGCCGAACATGATGCCGGCGAGGCCGCCGAGCGCCGACGAGATGACGAGGGTGAGCGAGATCATCCGGTCGACGTCCAGCCCCATCAACCGCGCGGCGCGAGGATTCTCGGCCACGGCGCGAAGGCCGCGGCCAACCTGCGTGTAGCGCATCACGTAGCCGAGCACGAGCATCAGCGCGATGGTGATCGGGATGATCGCGACCTTGCTTGCCTCCAGCGTCAGGTCGCCGATGTGCCAGATCGGGTTGGGGACCGTGCCCGCGGGGAAAGCGACCGAGTTGGCTCCGTCGACCCAAAGCCACGAGAAGATCGAACTGGACGTCCCTTGCTCAATTGCGGCGACGATGACCAGCGCGAGTCCGATGGTGGAGATGAGCGCCGCGATCGGTGGCGCTTGCCGCCGCCGCAGCGGGCGCAGGCAGACGTACTCGATCACGAGGCCCATGAACGCCGAGGCTGCGATGCCCAGGATGCACGCGACCGCGAATGGTTGGCCGTGGTTCACAACCAGGGAATAAGTCAGCGCGGCGCCGAGCATGAAGACCGCGCTGTGGGCGAGGTTCAGGATGTCGAGGATGCCGAACACGAGCGTGTAGCCGACCGCGAATAGCGCGTAGATGGAGCCGATGAAGATCGCGTTGACGATCTGCTGGTCCATCAGCGCGTCAGGTCAAAGAGGGTTGGGGGAGCGAGTGGAGCTCCCCCAATCGCTTTTCAGCTCGGCTGGATCTGGTGGTCGAGCTTGAACCCGCCGGCGCCGTCCATCTCGATGATCCACACGGTCTGCTTGACGTCGTGGGTCGAGGTGAACTGGAATGGTCCGAGCGGCGTCTGGATGTTCACGGTTTCCATCGCGGCGCGCAGCTTGTCGCGATCGCCCGCGAGGTCCGTGAACGTCAGGTTCGCTCGCTTGGCCGCGTCGGCAAGGATCTTGATCCCGGCGTAGCCTTGCGCCGCGAACTGGTCAGGGTCCTTGCTGTACTCGCTCTTGTAGGCCGTCACAAAGTCTTGGTTCGATGCGAAGGTGTTGCCGATGTACCAGGCGCTCGCACTGCGTGCGCCCTTTCCGGCCGCGCCCGCCTGCTTCGAAACGGTCGCCGTGTTGAACCCGTTGCCGCCGAGGAACTGGCCCTGGAATCCCAGGTTCCGCGCGCCGGTCATGATCTTGGCCGGAATCCCGCCCAGCGACGTGATGAAGATGACGTCTGGGTGGAGCTGCACAGCTTCGGTGACGTACGGCGTCAGGTCGGCCGCGGCCTTGCTGAACGGGATCGTCTTGAGCAGCTGGATGTTGTACTGGCCGACCGTGTCCTGGACGATCTTGCCGCCGTCACTCGAGAACTTGTCGTCCTGAGCCACCAGCAGCACACCGGTGGACGGGTGCGCGTCGGCCGCGTAGGACTTGATGTTGTCAGGGATCGCCGTCTGCTCGCCGAGGCTGTCCCGGAACACGTACTTGCACGGGGTGGTGGTGGGATTGGCCGCCGTCCAGTTGCAGTCCGGCACGATGTGGATGCCCGTCGTGCTGACCGCGAGGATCGGTGTCTTGAGACTTTCGGCCAGTGGGTGGACCGCGACGGCCGAGTTCGAAAGCGTCGGACCGAGCAGGGCCAGGTCCAGTGACGACTGGATCAGCGTCTGGGCCTTCTGGGCCGAAGTGGCTGCGAGGGAGGCGTCGTCTTGGACCTCCAGGTCGATCATGGCGCCATTGATTCCGCCCGAGGCGTTGATCTGCTTGACCGCGAGCATCGCCCCGTCGCGGCTCTGCGGCCCGTAAACGCCGCCGGCGCCCGTGATCGACAGGATGGCGCCGAACTTGATCGTCTTCCCGGCGTAGGCGTTGGCCGAGTTGCCGCCGCCGGTGTTACCACTGGATCCACATGCGGCGATGACGAGGGTCGCCGCCACCCAGCAGACAAAGCGCATGCGTTTCATTTCATCCCTCAAACCGAACTTGGCGATTCCTTAACTTATCAAACCCGACATCCCTATTCTGCGCGCCCTAGGCTCGCAGACGTTTCATGAGCCGGGGGATGTCGAGCTTCGGCTGCGGGTACTTCAGGCCCATTTCCTGAAGCGCCTCGACCAGGATCATCGTGACCGCCCAGTTCCGGTACACCTTGTCGTCGGCCGGTACGACGTACCACGGCGCCCACTGCGTCGAGCAGTTCGTGACCGCCACGCTGTACGCGCTCATGTAGTCATCCCAGTACGCGCGCTCGTCGATGTCGTGCTCGCTGAACTTCCAGCGCTTGTCCGGGTCCTTGAGCCGCGCCGTCAGCCGCTTGCGCTGCTCGGCGTACGTGATGTGGAGGCAGATCTTGACTACTGCGGTCCCGCTCTTCACCAGCTCCTTCTCGAAAGCGTTGATCTCCCCGTAGCGCCGGTTGATGACCTGCGGAGTCGCCAGGTTGTGGACTCGCGCGATGAGCACGTCCTCGTAGTGCGACCGGTTGAAGATGCCGATGAACCCAGGTGGGGGAAGACGCTTGCGGATCCGCCACAGGAAACCGTGGCGCTTCTCCTCGGGCGTCGGCTGCTTGAAAGGAGTGATCAGCACACCCTGCGGGTTGAAGTTCCGCACCACGTGGGTGACCGTGCCGTCCTTGCCTGAGGTGTCCATACCCTGCAGCACGACGAGCAGCGAGCGCTTGTGCTCGGCGTAGAGGCGTTCGTGCAGCTCGAAGAGCACGTCTTGCCGCGCGGCGATCTGCTTTTCCGCGCGCCGGTTTCCGCCCTTCAGGCCCGGCGTCGAGTCGGCATCGACGTCGACCATCCGGAAGCGGCCGTCGCTCACTTGCGCGCGGAGCAGCTCGCGAATGTTCTTGCCGGCCACCGCCGCCAGTGTAAAGACGAGTGGGGGCTACAGGCCGGATTCATTCCGGCCGTCACCGCGCGTGCCCGGCCAAACGCCGCCATGCATTGTGTAACTCGGAGGGGGTTCCACGGGGGAGGCCTGCCTGCCCCGTGATCTTTAGCCCAACTCGATGGGTACCACGTCGAGGTGAAGCAGCTGATCGCCGCGCAGAACCGACAGCTGCAGCTTCGAGCCGATGCGGGCTTCGACCATCAGGCGCTGCAGGTCGCCCGCCTTGCTCACGCCGACGTCGCCGACCGAGACGATGATGTCGCCGCTCCGCAGCTTGCCGCCGGCGGCCGGGCTGCCGCTGACCACCTCGTGGACCTCGACGCCGGCCTTGCGCCCGACCTTCTGCGACAGCGCCGGCGACAGGGGTCGTGTCCCGCCTGCGATGCCGAGGTACGCGCGCCGGACGCGGCCGTTGCGCATGAGCGCGGCCAGGATCGCCTCCGTCGTCCCGTTCATCGGCACCGCCAGGCCTAGACCCATGCCGGCGACGGCTGTGTTCACGCCGATCAGCCGTGCCTGCGAGTCGGCCAGCGCGCCGCCCGAGTTGCCGGGGTTCAGCGCCGCGTCGGTCTGGATGACGTCCTCGATGAACCTCCGGTGCCCGTTGCCGTCTGCGGTCGCCAGCGAGCGGCCTAACCCGCTGACGACCCCGGACGTGACGGACCCGGAAAAGCCCAGGGGGTTTCCGATCGCCACCACCAACTGCCCGACGCGGAGCGCGTCCGCGTTGCCGATGCGCACTGGCGTCAGCGTGGCCGCTCGGGCGCGGGCGACCGCCAGGTCGGAGAGCGGGTCGGCCCCGATCACGTCGACGTCGTACTCGGTGCCATCGATGAATGAAGCGCTGGCGGCGCCGCCGGCGGCGACGACGTGGGCGGAGGTGACCAGGAAGCCGTCCGGGGTGATGACGACTCCAGAGCCTGCCCCACCAAAGCCGCGTCCGCGCCCGATGCGCAGGCTGGCGACCGACGGGAGGACCTTCTCCGCGACGGTGCTGACGGTCGCCGAATAAGCGTCGAGCGCCTCTTGGTCGGTTATCTCGGCCATGGTGTTACAACATTACGACGTAACAGATCCAGGATTGCAACCCGGCTGGGTCTACGCGCGATAGACCGAGATTTCGGTGGCCTTGACGGAGACCCAGACCTCGGCGCCGCCGGCCAGGTGGAGGTCGCGCACGGCCGACGGCGTGACCTCCGCGACCAGGGGAACAGGGCCGCTGACGCGCACCCTGACCCTCTCGCCCTGCATGTCGAGGTCTTCGGCGCGGCCGCGCCAAACGTTCCGCGGCGTGCCCTCGGGCTTGGTCATGTAGAGCGCCACCGCCCGCGGGTGGATGACCGCCAGCACGTCGCCCTCGCCCGCCTCGGGGGCCGCGAGCGACGCGCCACCCGGCTCGAGCTCGATGTGGTCGCCGTGGCCGCGGCCGCGAAGCAGGTTGACGCCCGCGAGGTCGGCGGTGAAGCGCGACCGTGGTCGCGCGGTGACCTCCTCCGGCGTTCCGCTCTGGATGACGCGCCCGCCTTCGAGCACGACCAGCCGGTCGGCGAGGGCCATCGCCTCAAGCGGGTCGTGGGTGACGAGAATGCGGACGCCCCGGAAATCCGCCAATTGGCGCGAAAGCTCGCGGCGGACCTCGGCGCGCACCGTCACGTCGAGGGCCGACAGCGGCTCGTCGAGCAGCAGGAGGCGCGGCTCGGTGGCGAGCGTGCGGAGCAGGGCGACGCGTTGGGCCTGGCCGCCGGACAGCTCGCGCGGCATGGCGCCCACGCGATCGCCGAGCCTGGCCCGCTCCAACATCTCCATCGCCCGCTGCGCCGCATCGCGCCTGCCCTGCGCGCGCAGGCCGAACGCGACGTTGTCGAGCACGCTCATGTGCGGGAAGAGGACGTGGTCCTGGAAAACGAGACCCACACGCCGCTGCTCAGTCGGCACGTGGACACCGCTCCCCGAGTCATCGAGCACCTGACCGTCAAGCGCGACCCGGCCGTCGACCGGAATCAGCCCGGCGAGCGCGCGCAGCAGCGTCGTCTTGCCCGCGCCGTTGGGACCCAGCACGGCGACGGTTTCCGTGTCCTCGACATGCAGCTCGACCTCGAGCGCGAAACCGTCGCGGCGGACATGGATCTCCGCGTTTAGCGTCACAGCGCGCCGAGCCAGCGGTCGCGCATGCCGGCGAGGATCGCCAGCGACACCACGAGGAGGATGAGGCTGAGGGCGATCGCGCCGTCGGGCTGCGTCTCGAGCGCCACATAGACGGCGAGCGGGACGGTCTGGGTGCGGCCGGGGAAATTGCCCGCGAACGTGATGGTCGCGCCGAACTCGCCGAGGGCGCGTGCCCAGCAGAGCACCGCGCCGGAAAAGATCGCGGGGCGCAGCAGTGGAAGGGTCACGCGCGCGAAAACCATCCAGCCCTTCGCGCCGAGCGCGCGCGCCGCCTCCTCGTAGCGATGGTCGAGCGCGCGAAGCCCGCCCTCGACCGCGATCACGAGAAAGGGCATCGCGACGAACGTCTCGGCCAGGACGGCGGCCGTGGTGGTGAAGGGGATCTGCAGGCCAAACGCCTGGTAGAGGAGCGAGCCGACCAGGCCGCGGCGGCCGAAGGCGAGCAGGAGCGCGACGCCGCCGACCACAGGCGGAAGCACCATCGGAAGCGTGGTGAGCGCGCGGAGCACGGCGCGCAGGGTGCCGGTGGTCCGGGCGAGGACCAGAGCAAGCGGGATGCCGAGCACCAGCGCCGCGCCGGTGGCCGCGACCGAGCAGAAGAGCGACAGAGCGAGAGCGGTGAGCGTTGCCGGCGCGACGAGCGCGGGTCCCACCTGGCTCCACGGGGCGCGGACGACGAGCCCGGCGAGCGGGAGGAGAAACAGGAGGAGACCCAGCCCCGCGAGCGCCAGCATGGGCGATGGAATCCGGGCGGCGCTCACACCTTCTCGAAGCCGGCCCCGGCGAGGATCGACTGGCCGTCTGGGGAAAGGACGTAGGCGATGAAGGCGTCGGCTGCGTTCTTGTTCTGCGCTCCGTTGAGCCTCGCGATCGGATAGTCGGCGATCACGTTCTGATTGTCGGGGATCGCAATGCCGTCGACCTTGCCGCTCGTGACGATGTCGCTGACGTAGACGATCCCGGCATCCGCTTCGCCGAGCGCGACCTTGCTCAGCACCCCGGTGACCTGGGTCTCGAAGCTCGCCGGATGGACGGTGACACCCGCTTTGGCGAGCGCCTGCTGGGCGTACTTGCCCGCGGGCACCGACGGGTCGGCGAGCACGACGACGAGCCCCGGCCGCGAGAGGTCCGCGAGCGTGTGGATGTTCTTGGGGTTGCCGCGCTCGACCGCGATCTCGAGGCGGTTGTGAGCGAACGGCTTCGGCGTGCCCGCGACCAAACCCGCGGTTTGCAGCGTCGTCATGTGCGCGGTGTCCGCGGACGCGAAGACGTCGGCCTGCGCGCCCTGGGTCAACTGCGACGTCAGGGTCTGCGTGCCGGCGTAGCTGAACGTCACCGTCATGTTCTGCTTCGTCTGCAGCTGCGCCCCGATCTTGTCGAATGCGGGCTGCAGCGACGCCGCGGCAAAGACCGTGATCGAGGTGGCGGCGGGGAGGTTGCTATTCGTCTGGGTCCCCCCGCACGCGGCGATCAGCAAGAGCGTGACGGTCCCGAGGGTTCGTCTAATCACGCGGCAGCTCCACCCCGACGTTGGTCGCTTTCACGACCGCGATCGCGGGCATGCCGGGCTTGAGGTCGAGGTCGTCGACGGCTTCCCGCGTCAGCAGGGACACGAGGCGGTGCGGCCCGGCCTGGATCTCGACCTGGGCCGCGACCCGGTCCTTGATCACGCGGGTGACGATGCCAGGGAAACGGTTGCGCGCCGACTGCTTGACGCTCGACTTCGGCGCCCGCTTCGGCTTCGCGATGATGGCGAGCGACTCGCCGTCGATGAGGCGCTGCCTGCCGTCGGTGCGGACCGCGACCAGCCGGCCGTCGTCGACCATGCGGCGGACGGTGTCCACGCTGACGCCGAGCATCTTGGCGGCCTGGCCGGGTCGATAGCTAGGCATTGCTCGTCAAATCCTAGCAGTTGCCAGATTACGGCGGCAATTTCCAGGAACGCATGGCATGCACCGCGCCCATCGGCACTTACGAATTCTTCACATCCAGCTAATGCCAGCGGCTCGCCGGCGGGCTTTCAATGAGGCGGTGAGCCTCGCACCTGCCGAAGACCAGATCGCCGCGCCCATCTCCGGATCTCGCGGAATCACGCGCCGCCAGGCTCTCGCCGCGGCGGTCGCCACCGGCGTCGGCGTCGGCGTGGTGCGGCTGCTCGGTGGTTCGATGCAGCAGATCGCCGCGCCGCACGCGGCGACGAGCACGGATTGGATCTCGCCGCTCGGCAGCGAATCGGCGCGGGTGATGCAGCTGCTCAGGCGCACCACCTTCGGCTACACGCAGCCGCAGCTCGAGGCCGCGCTGTCTGACGGCTTCAACAAGACCGTCGACCGTCTGCTCGAGACGAAACCCGCGGAACCGCCGGTGCTTGCCGCGGCGAGCACGCCGGGTGGTCTGTTCGCCGTCAACCTGCTGCAGCAGTGGTGGATCGACCACATGCTCGCGTCGGCCACGCCGTTCGCGGAGCGGATGACCCTCTTCCTGCACGGCCATTTCACGAGCGACTACAGGAAGGTCGCCGACGACACCTTCATGTACTGGCAGAACCTCACCTGGCGCCGCATGGCGTTGACCAACCTGCGGTCGATGCTCATGGCGGTGACCACCGACCCGGCGATGCTCCGCTACCTCGACCTCGCCACGTCGACCGGACAGAGCCCGAACGAAAACTATTCGCGGGAGCTGATGGAGCTCTTCACCATGGGTGCGGGCAATTACACCGAGGATGACGTGCGCGAAAGCGCAAAGGCGCTCGCCGGGTGGACGGTGCCACAGCCGGACTCATACGCGACGGTGGTCGTGGACAAGGCCACCAACGTGACGCGCCGCCTGCCGGTCTACTCCAGCCAGAAGACCGGCGTGTTCAACGCCCGCCGCGCTTACAAGGGCTCGGTCACATACCTGGGCAGGTCGGGACAGATCGACACGCAAGGCGTCATCGACCAGATCCTGGCTCAGCCCGCGACGGCCGTCCTCATCGCAAGCAAGGTCGCACAGCATTTCGTCACCGCGCGGCCGGCCACCACGTACGTCAATGGGCTGGCCGACACGTTCCGGCGCAGCAAGTACGACATGAAGACCTTGATGCGAGCGGTCTTGACGAGCCCGGAATTCGTCGCCGACCAGGGCTATCGCAGTCTGGTCAAGTCGCCGATCGAGGTCATGGTCCACGCGGCGCGAGCGCTTGGCACGACCTCGCCCTCGACGTCGAAGCTCATCGCGGGCGCGGGGTCGGGCATGGGCCAGAGCGTGTTCGATCCGCCCGACGTGAACGGCTGGCCGAACAACGAGTCGTGGATCTCGTCGAACACGGTCGTCGAGCGTGTCAACTACGTGACCGGCGCGCTCGCCCAGGTCAAGGGACAGCTGCCGCCGTCGTCCGACGCGATCCATCAGCACCTAGACGGCGTGCTCAGCCCGCAGACCGCAAGCCTCCTTAACCAGGCCGCCGACGAGCGCGGACGTTGGTTCATCGCCCTGGCCTCACCGGAATTCCAGCTCAAGTAGGTGCGCAGATGAACAAGGAACTCGGCATCAACCAGCTCAAGCGCCGCGACTTCCTCAAGGCGGGCCTTGTCTTCGGCGCCGGCGCCTCAGGGCTCGCCGCGGGCTACGCCGCGGTCCCGGACGCCTTTGCGCGCGCCGTGTACGCGGCCAAGAAAGGAGGACTCGCCAACGACAACATCCTGGTCATGATCCAGCTCGCGGGGGGCAACGATGGGTTGCGGACGCTCGTCCCGCTGGCAGACCCCGCGCTCCACGACCTGCGCCCGAAGCTGGCCGGGCCGATGGTGTCTCAGGCCCTGCCGCTCAACAACCAGTACGGCTTGAACCACAACCTCGGCGGCATCAAAGGCCTATGGGACAAGGGCAAGGTCGCGATCGTGCAGGGCGTCGGTTATCCGAACCCGACGTTCTCTCATTTCGAGTCGATCCGCATCTGGGAGACCGGTGACCCGACGAGACGTCAGGTCGACGGCTGGCTCGGCCGCACACTGGCGACCAGCTACGACTCCAACGGCCACCCGCTCACGGGCTGCGCCTGCGGAGCGACCGATGCCCCCGGTGCGCTGCGCGACCTGCAGGCGACCTTGACCGTGATCCAGAACCAGAAGACGTTCGGTTTCACCGGCGGCACCGAGGTCGAGGCGGCTGTGGGCGCGCTGTACAAGGGCACGCCCGGCATTTACGGAGCGCTGTTCGACACGGCGATCGCCACAGCCACCGAAACGATGGCCACGCTGCGCACGTCGGCGTCGTCCTATCAGCCGATGGCGGACTACTCCGACAAGGTGAAGCTCGTCTACTCGTCGAAGAACCAGCTCGCCGCCGCGCTTCAATTGGCCGCGGAGTTGATCGTCACCGGGACCGGCGTGAAGCTGCTTCACGTGACGCTCGGCGGATTCGACACGCACTACACGGAGCTCAACCGGCACGACGACCTGATGGGCTACCTGGATTCGGCGGTCTCGGCCTTCTACCAGGACCTGGCCGCCCACAACATGGCGGACAAGGTGCTGATCGCCACCTGGTCGGAGTTCGGCCGCCGGCCCAAGGAAAACGCGAGCGGCGGGACCGACCACGGCGCGGCAGCGCCGCTGCTGCTGATCGGCGACCCGGTGCAGGGCGGGCTGTACGGCGCCGAGCCGAGCCTGACCACGCTGGACTCTACGGGCAACCTCAAGTACGCGGTGGACTTCCGATCGGTGTACCAGGAGATCCTGAGCGGACACCTTGGCGCGGACGCGGCGAAGATCCTCGGCACGACCTTCGACAAGGTCCCGTTCCTCAAGGCGCCGGTCGCCGTCTGACGTGCGCGCCCTGTTCCTCAAGGCAGGGGCGACGGCCATCACCGTCGTCGCGACGGTCGCCTCGGCCCTGTACGTCTCCTCGCATCTGAAGAATCCCTCCGCGCCGCTCCAGCCCTCGGTGCTCAACGCGAATGGCAATGGATCCGCCGTGACGGCGCTGGGTGGGACCGTCACCGTCGGACCTTCGGTGCGGCCGGGCAACACGCAGCCGGTGACCTCGACATATGCCTCCTGAATCGGCGATCGAGTCGCACCACTTCGAGGCGCTGGGCACGAGCTGCAGCCTGTTCTCCGTCGGCCGGCCGTACGACCGCTTGATGGAGGGTGAGCTGTGTGTGCGGCGGCTGGGTGCGCGTTTCACCCGGTTCTCGGCCGAGAGTGAGCTGTCGCGTCTGAATGCTTCCGCCGGCCGCTGGATCGCCATCGGGGAGGAGATGGAGGCGATGCTCCGCGACGCGTTGCGCGCCTATGAAAAGAGCGGCGGCCTGGTCAACATTGCGGTCCTGGGGTCCATGATGGCCGCCGGCTATACGCGTCCACTCTCACAAGGTCCGACGGTCGCCGTCCTCGAGTCGGCGCGACCGCTGCCCGCGCTGCCTGACGTGCTGCAGGTCCGCGATGGCGGGGCGCGGCTGCATCCTAGGGCCGGGTTGGATCTCGGCGGCGTCGCCAAGGGATGGATGGCGGACAGGCTTTGCGCGTGGCTCGGGCCCAATGTGCTCGCCAACCTTGGCGGCGACCTCATGGCGAGAGGTGACGGCCCCGGATGCGACGGCTGGCCGGTCGGGCTCGGGGGCGTGACCGTGATGCTGCGCGACCAGGGCGCCGCGACCAGCAGCGTGCGGAGGCGTAAGTGGGGCGCCATGCATCACCTGATCGATCCGCGCAGCGGGCTGCCCGCGCGCACGGGCGTCGAGGAGGTATCGGTGGTCGCGGCAACCAGCTTCGAGGCGGAGGTCGTCGCCAAGACGGCGCTGCTGCTGGGCCGTGAGGCGGCGCCGACCTACTGCGCCGCGCACGCGTTGGCGTGGTGGCTCGGAGGCTCACGTGACGACTGATCAGTTTCTGTGGGTGCTCGCGCGGGTGGCCGGCCTCAGCTCATACGCATCGCTGGCGATCGCCCTCGTCACGGGCATCGCGCTACGGACCGCGATCCTCGACTGGTTGGGGAGCAACCGCGCGGTGCGGTCCCTGCATGAGTACACCACCGTGTTGTGGATCCCGCTCGCCGCGTTGCACATCGTGTCGCTGCTGCTGGACGCGACGGCGCGGGTCGGGCTGCTCGACGTCGTGGTCCCGTTCCACTCGACCTACGGAACTCTGGCGATCGGCCTCGGTGCGCTGTCGGTCGACGTGCTCGTCGTGGTCACGGTGACCGCTTTCCTCAAACGGCGCATGCCCAAGGACCTGTGGTTGTGGGTTCACCGTCTGGCTTACGTCGCGTTCGCCCTCGTCTTCCTCCACGCCGTGCTGAGCGGAACGGACTTCGGCGATCCCGTGGTGTCGGCCATCACGTGGGGCACCGCCGCGATGCTGCTGACCCTCGGCATCGCGCGGCTGGTCGGGGGCCGGCTGCCGGCCTAAGAGGCCCTGGCAAGGGCCCACCCTCCTCCCGCCGGTTCCCACCCCCAACCGGCTCGCCTGGCCGGTAGGGAATCAGAAAAAAAGCGCGCCAACAACCCAGCTTGTTAAGCGGCCGTCACCCAGTGGCGCAGCTCGATCACCCGGCGCCGCAGCTCTTCCTCCGCCTCGAATGGTGTGTCGGTCTCTTTGCGCTCGCGGTGCCACCGCTCCATCGCGAGGTCGAGCTGCGCGGTCTGCAGCCGGGAAACCTTCAGATAGCCGGAAAGGCCGGCGCGCTCGAATGCCTGCAGGCGCTGTCGCAGCCTTCTGATCGGACTCGCCAGGATGGGAACCTCGTCGGGCAGGATTGCGCCCGAGCCGCTGGCGGCCTCCTTCTGCATCTGGTCCTGCATGTTCCGGCCCTCGAAGTTGATTCCGGCCAGCAGCAGCGCGACGAGGGCCGCAGTGAAAGGTCCGGTCATGATCAGCGTCCGCAGGTGGATCTCGATCAGGCCGAAGAAGGTGCTCTGGTACGGGAAGAACGTGGCCCACGCATCCCACGAGAAATGCCCGGAGATCGCGATCAGGAATCCGCTCACGATGGCGAGCGCCTTCTGCCGCCTCCCGTGCATCTGGCGCGCCACGCCGAGGCCCGCGCCGATGAAAGCCGTGTAAGTCGCGTGGCCGAAGAACAACCCCAGCACCTGCCGCCCGTACCACTGCAGGCCGGCAGCGAGGCCGCCGAAGTGCTCGGGCGCAAAGATCGAGTAGAGGTTGGTCATGTAGCTGACCGACTCCATGAAGTTGAAGCCGAGCCCGACCGCGGCGCCGTAGACGATTCCGTCCACGATGTCGTCGAACTCGTTGCGCATGACAAGATAGAGCAGGACAACGGCGAGGCCCTTCGCAAGCTCTTCCAGGATGCCCGCCATGAACGCGAGCGACGCGTCGAGCCCGGGACCTGGGACGAGCGTGTGCTGAGCCGACGATTCCCACACCGTCTCGCCCCACACCACAAGGCTCGTCGCGACGATGGCGCCCCACGCCGCGGCGACGAGGACGAGCCGCCATGGCTCCTTGTGGTTGCGGTCCATCCTCCGCACGACGAACAGACCAAACGCCGTGGTGGGCACGCACGCCAGCGCGAAGAGGGCCGCGACGACCGGACCCGCAGACTGCGTGAAGATGAACACGTCGATCACGAGGAGCCACAGCAGCACGCCGAGCCCGATCAGGACCGCGGCGCGGATTAGGTGCTTTCGGCGCGCCGCGCGGTCGCGGTTGAAGGCGCGCACCAGGATGTACGTGCCGAGGGTGATCAAGGCGACCGCGAGCAGGCCGTACAGCGACGCGCGGCTCGGTATCGAGTCGAGGTAGACGTAGTTGAGGATGGAGCTGGCGACCAGCGCCAAGACGACGAGCGCGGCGATCGCGATCGCGATGCCGTAACGGCCCGGTCGAAGACGCGACTCGGGATCGGCCGCTGGCGGATTCGTGGACCGGATCACGACCTGTTCACCACGACGTATCGGCGGCCGAGCACCTCGACCGGCACGCCGTCGCTGAGCCTCTCGACGACAAAGGTGTAGCGACCGGGCAGGACGTAGTGGAAGCCCGGCGGCACCGTCACGGGCACGAGCGGCTCAGCCGCCAGGCGACCCGGCGATCCGGGCCCGACCTGGCCCTCGATCGACCCGAACGAGTCGTACCACTTCGCGTCGATCGTGAGGTTGTCGGGAATCGACGCCCAGTCGACCTTGGCGGCGAATTGCTCGTTCCGGGCGAACTGCGAGCGGTCAGGCCCGATGACGTTCTGTGTCGTGGGGTCGTACTGGAAGACGCCTTCGATGTGAGCCTTCACGCCGCTGGTCTGTCCGGGTGGCTCGAAGTAGACGAACTCGATCAGACCGACCGACAGGATGACCACCGCCACCGTCGCAAAGACGAGCAGCGTCCGGTACAGAGTCTGCAATTGGTCGTAGGTGACAGCGCTCAAGCCCGCTCAGTCGAATGGATTTGTCGGCGCGTTGTCAAGAAAGAAACCCAAATAGGAGGTTGTGTGGAATGCCCCAGTCCGCCTGGAGCGACAAGCGTGAGCGTCAGTACGAGCACATAAAAGAGGGTTTGGAGTCGCGCGGCACCGGCGAGGACAAGGCCGAGGAGATCGCCGCCCGTACCGTGAACAAGGAGCGGGCGCGTCACGGCGAGACCAAGGAGGCCAGTCGCACATCGGTCGAGGACATCTCGTCAGGCCGCCGCGGAGGCCTGCGATCGCATCGAGGTTCCGGCGGCCGGACGTACGACCAGCTCCGCAACGAGGCCAAGGCACGAGGCATCCGGGGCCGCTCGAGGATGAACAAAGCGCAGCTAGAGCGCGTCCTCAGCCGTTAGCCGATCCGGAACTCGTTGTCCCGGAGGATGGGAATCCAGGCGCCATTGGGCTCCTTGCCATCGATGTCGACCTCCGGGCCGCCGACCATGAAGTCGGTGTGGACCGCTGAAGTGTTCAATCCGGCGGCACGGTCGGCCTCGTCGTCGACGCAATATGCGAAGCCATTGCCGTATGCCATGTGACACGTCGCGTTTTCATCGAAAAGCGTGTCGTAGAACGTGAGCCCCAGCTGGCCGACGGCGGACGAGCCGTCCACCAGCGACACCTCGCCGAGCTTCCCCGCGTTGGCGTCGGTCTCGAGCTCAGCCCTTACTACGTCCGCACCGGCGCTTGCCCGAACCTCGACGATCTTTCCGTCGCGAAATTCGAACTCGAGGTCTTTTACCACCGTCCCCTGAAGCTGGAGTGGACGGGTGGAGCGAATCGTGCCATCCGCGCGCCGGCAGTCGGGCGAGGTATACACCTCTTCGGTCGGCATGTTCGCGATGTGGGACACGCCGAACGTGGTGACTGTCTCGGCCGCGTCCCATCGCGCGCTCGGTAACAACCCGACCGTGAGGTCTGTTCCCGGGCCGTTGTAGTGAAGAGCGTCGAGGTGTCGCTCATTCAACGCGTTGGCGATTTCGCGCAGCCTGGCCACATGCGCCCGCCATGCGGCGATCGGGTCGGCGCGGTCGAGCCGCATCGACTTCTCAACCGCCTGCCACAGAGCTTCGACGTCGGGTTTGCCAAACACCTTTTGCGCCCATGCGGCGCTGATCGCCGGAACGATGACCCAGTTGACCGAGCGATTGCCCACAATGCGCCCCCACTCGGCAAGGTACTTGCGCGGTAGGGCCTTGCCCACTCGGCGCCCATCCAGCTCGGAGAAGAGCTCCGGCTCTGGATCGTGGCCGATGCGGATGAACGCGCAGTGCTCCGACTCGAGGGCTTGCATCATCGCCATTAACCAGGGTGGGCTCTCATCGAGAGACTCCTCGGGGCCAAGCTCGATCAACGCGTGCTTGAAATGGTTGTCGAGGTAGAAGGCATCGACGCGTCTGGCACCGGCGCGATAGGCGGCTCGCGCGGTTGCGCGCATTAGCGCCGCGTATTCGGGATGGCCCATGACGACGACACGCTGTCCGGGCTGGACGTTGGCTCCTACCGAAACCGCCAGCTCGGCGACCCGCTTGAGCCTCGTCTCTTCGTCCATCACGCTCGCTCCACCTGCACGGCGGTGGACGCCGGGACCAGACGGATGTAGTTGTCGACGTCGATGAACATCTGCCACATCTCCCACACGTGTCCCGGCCAGCAGATGAACTCTGCGACCTCGCCTTCGCCCAGCCGGACCGAATAGCGAGGGCTGCCGCACCAGTCGACCGTCAGCTGCACACCATGCACGCCGGGACCGACCTGGAAGTCCTGGGTCTGCCCTCGCCGAACCGCGCCCACAGCCTGGCCGTCGATGTGGACCTTGTAGGCGCGGATGCTGTCGCGATAACCGCGCCGCTCCCTCCGAATGCGGATGACGCAGCCTGCCACGAAATCGATGGTGGCAGATCGAGCTTTAGGCAGGTGGTGCGGCGGAGAGGAGTTGAACCTCCACGTCCTTGCGGACACTAGCTCCTGAAACTAGCGCGTCTGCCATTCCGCCACCGCCGCGAAACGAGGCGAAACGTGAGTATACCCATGGTCCGAAAGGGTTCGATTCCGCACCTTTGGATCCAACGGTTCCTATCGAACCCAGTGATTTCGCTCCGGTGGCGGGTGCGGAACGGTGAGCTACGACGCGACGAAGAGCGTGTTCCACGCCGCCTCGACCAGCTCGGGCGTGAGCTGCGGCCGCACGCCCCGCGCCGATGAGACGTCCACCAACCGCTCGAGCAAGTCTCGCGGATGGTTGCCGCGGAGCGGCCGCCCGCCGTACAGGCTCTGCATCATCTCGAGGGCCGCGGGCGCGGGCGGGATGGAGAGGCGCTCGCGCTCGCGCTCGAATATGCGCACCCACATCTCCCACGTCGGGTCGGGCATCAGAACCTTGTACGAGAGCCGCCGCAGGTAGGCCTCGTCCAGCAGCTCGGCCGGCTTCAAGTTCGTCGACAGGGCGAGCTGCGCGCGGAACGGGATCTCGACTTTGTGTCCGCTGGCGGTCAGGTTGAGGAAGTCGGTGTCCTGCTCGAGAGGGACGAGCAGCCGGTCGAGGATCTGCTTCGGCGAGACGCGCTGGCGGCCGAGGTCGTCGATCAGCAGCACGCCGCCGTTCGCCTTCACCTGCAGCGGGGCGCCGTAGACGCGGTTGCCGTCCTCCCACGTCGGGTCGAACATCTCCAGCTGAAACTCACCGCCCACCTGGACCAGCGGCCGCGAGACGCGCCGCCAACGCTTGTCGGCGGGCTGGTTGGGTTCCAGCCGGTGCACCGCGCCGTCGAAGATGGTGAGCACCGCGCCGCCGCCGACGTCGAGCGCGACCGGGATCACGATGGGTCCGCCAAGCAGGGCGGGGATGCGCCGCGCCAGCGTCGTCTTGCCGTTGCCCGGTGCGCCGTAGATGAAGATCGACGAGCGCGAGTTGACCGCCGCGCGGACCGCTTCCATGACGCCCGGCGCGAGCTCGATCCCGCTCAACGCCTGGCTGACCTTGACCAGGTCGAGGGTCCCGGGTTTGGCAGCCTCGGCCAGCACGGCCTTGTACTCCGCCATCGAGACGGGGGCCGGCCCCATGTACCGCGTGCTGGCGTCGGCGATCTGGTCGCTGCGCACACGGCCCTGCTTCGTCAGCGAGTAGGCCATGCGCTCCGGCAGCGGCCGGCCGAGCCACGGGCCCTGTTCCTGGGCCAGGCCGAGCGCATCGAGGAAGTTGGCGCTGGTGAGTGCCTTGAGGATGGGCTCGATCGCGCTGAACGGCAGGGCGAGCGCGTCCGCCACCTCGAAGCCGGTGAGGCGCGTCGCCGTCGCCGCAAGGCGCAGCACCATGCCCTCGATGAGCGTGCGGTTGATCTCGGGGGGCGGGGGAGGCTCGATCTGGTGGCTGGTCGAAGACACCGCCGAAGGCACCGGCCGCGGCGCGTCCACATGCTCGAGGATCGCGGCGAACAGCTTCTTGCCGAAGCGCGCGCGGTCGGCGTGGTCCGGCGGCTCGCCCTCGCGGCGGCGGCTGATCCAGTCCGGGATCTCCTTGAACACGAGCGTGTTGCCGATGAGCAATTGCACGATGTCCGGCTCGTTGGCGGCGACGCGCACCGCGATCCGGATCAGGTAGCCCTGGCTCTTCAGTGCCGCCCAGCTCCGCTCCCACGCGACGTCGTTGCGGCTCGACCACGTCTGGCGGACCGTGCGGTCACGCGCGATGGTCACGTCCTTGCGGCTCTGGTAGCGGCGGCGGACGAGCTCGGTGACGTCCTTGTCCACGTCCTCAGCGACCAGCGCCGCGAGCGGCAGCGCCCGGTCGTCCACCGCGGGCCGGTTCTTGATCTCGAAGATCGTGTTCGCCGTCGGCGCGAGGGCGCGGATCACGCTGGCGTGGCGCGGACAGAACGGGGTCCGCTCGATGAACTGGATGTGGCGCCTGCACCACCAGCTGTTGCACGTGCGGCCGGTCAGGTCGGTGTACGCGCACGCCCAGCCGCGGCGCTCGTTGCAGTCGCTGTACGTGCACACGCCCGCGGGCTTGTGGCCGTCGGTCTGGGTCGGCAGCGGCCTCGGCTCCTCGACCTCGTCTTCGACCGCCAGCTCAGCCGAGATCGCCTCCGCCGGCGGGTGTGCCACCGCGGCCTTCGGCATGTAGTGGAAGGCGCCCGCGAACCCCTCACAGGTCTGGAAGCGCTGGCTGTGGTCCTTCGCCGTCGCCTTCCAGATGATCTCCATGATCGGAGAGGGGATCGCGGTCGACGCGCGTGGCTTGTCGAAGACCTGGGAGTGCAGCACGGTCGGCAGCGCGCCGGTGAATGGCGGCTCGCCGTGGAGCAGCTCGTAGAGGATCATGCCGAGCGAGTAGATGTCGGCCGTCGCGTCGACGGGATCGCCCTTCACCTGCTCGGGAGCCATGTAGGCGGGCGTGCCGACCATGCTGCCCGTCGCGGTCAGCCGGTGCTTGTCGTCGATCAGCTTCGAGATGCCGAAGTCGAGGATCTTGGTCTTGCCCCGATTCGAGATCAGGATGTTGTCGGGCTTCAGGTCGCGGTGGACGATCTGGTAGTCGTGCGCGACGCCGACCGCTGAAAGGAGCTGCTGGATGAGGTCGACCGACACGTCGACGCTGAAGCGCCCGTACTCATCGAGCCACGACCGCATGGAGCGACCTTCGACCCACTCCATGACGATGAAGAGGACAGGTCCATCCTCGTCGAAGTCATAGACGCGGACGATGCCGGGGTGGTTCAGAGAGGCGACGGTGGCCGCTTCGCGATGGAAGCGCTGCCGGAAGCTCGGGTCGCTCGAGTACTGCTCGGAGAGGACCTTGATCGCCACCGGGATCTCGAGTCGCGGGTGGGTCGAGCGGTAGACCACGCCCATGGCACCTCGCCCCAGCTCGGCCTCGATCGGATACCGCCCTAACTGTGTTGTGCTCACCTTTGAATCTATGGGCATGTCAGTATGCCGGAGCGCGCCCGGCTCCCCTCCTCACTAGCTGCGGAGGGTGACCCGGCTTGCGGAGCAAGCCCGGTCGGGTGGGGGCGAGGGTTAGGAAAAGACGCTCAGAGGCAGATAGAAAGACACGCCCCAGTTCGGTTCGTCGACGATCTGGCTGATCCGCAGGTCGCCGGCGAGGCTGCACAGGATGTAGGCGTCCTCGCGGCTCAGCCCGTGGTCGGCGTGCAGCCAATCGATGGTGTAACGCACCGCGTTGCGGGCGTTCTCCTTCAGGTCCGGACCCAGCGCGCACACGGAGTGATACCCGGCCGCGTCGCTCCTCGGCTGGAGCGGCGCCGCGGGAGTCAGGAAGTGATAGCTCCACGGGCGCGGCGAGCCGCCCTTGACCACTCCAAAGCGGAGTGAAAACGTCATCGGGCATTCGATCCCCGTAACGCAGACCTCGCCGTCTCCCTGCGCGGCGTGGCAGTCGCCGGCCGAAAAAAGCGCGCCGGGCACGAAGACCGGCAGGTAGAGCTTGGTCCCCACGGTCAGGTGGCGGGTGTCGATGTTGCCCGCGCCCTTGGTCGGGGGCAGGACGTCGATGGGCCCCGTCTCGTCTGTCGCGACGCCCATCGTGCCGCAGAACGGCACGATCGGGATGTGCACGTCGTGGCGTAGCTCGGCCGAGGTCCGGTCGCCCAGTTCGAAGTAGCGCACGTACGGCTCGGGGAAATCGGATGACAGCAGCCCGAGATTGGGGAAGATGGCCGACCATCCCCACGACCCGGGCTTCAGCTGAAGGATCTCGACCTCGAGCGCGTCACCCGGCTCGGCGCCGCGGACGTAGACCGGGCCGCCGAGAGGGTAGAGGCGGTTGAAGTCGAGGGTCTCGAGCCTGGAGGCCGGATCACCCTTCTGCAGCTGGCCGGAGGTGACCTCTTCCGTGTCGAAATGGACGATGTCCCCGTGCTCGATCTCGACGACCGGCTCGAGCGAGTTGTCCCACTTGTGGTGGAACCTGTCGCGTCCGATCCGGTGCTCGCGCACGCCCGCGCGCGCGCTCACTTGCGTGCGGCCTGCGTCGCGCCTTCCTTTATTGGTAGGGCGCTTGCCCGCAGCACCTTCTTGTCGAACTTGCCGACCGACGTCTTGGGCACCTCGTCGATGAAGCGGACCTCGTCCGGCAGCCACCACTTCGCGACGCGATCCTTGAGGAACTCGATGACCTCCTCCTGCGTCACCTTGTCCTTGAACTCGGGCTTCGGAACGGCGAACACGACCGGCCGCTCGTCCCACTTCGGGTGCGGAAGGCCGATCACGGCGGCTTCCATGATCTTGGGGTGAGCCATGACCGCGTTCTCCAGTTCGACCGAGGAGATCCACTCGCCGCCTGACTTGATCACGTCCTTGGTGCGGTCCACGATCTGGATGTACGCGTCCGGCGTGACCTTGGCCACGTCGCCGGTGCGGAACCATCCGTCCTCGGTCAATTTGTCCGGGTCGTATCCGTTGTAGTAGGCGCGCGCGATCCACGGCCCGCGGACCTGGATTTCGCCGAACGCGACGCCGTCCCACGGCAGCTCCTGGCCTGTGGCTGGGTCGGTGATCCTCAGCTCGACGCCGGGCGAGACGCGGCCTTGATAGAGACGGAACGCCAGCTCGTCTTCAGGCTTCGTGCCGGAACGGACGTAAGCGATGCTGCCCAGCGGCGAGGTCTCCGTCATGCCCCACGCGTGCAGGATGCGAAGGCCCAGCGAGTCCATGGTCTCCATCAGCGACCGCGGGACGGCCGAGCCGCCGCACACGACCCTGTTCACCTTCGGCAGCCGCTTCCCGGTTTCCTTCAGGTAGTTCGCCAGCGCAAGCCAGACCGTGGGGACGCCGGCGAGGAAGGTCACCTCCTCCTGCTCCGAGAGCTCGACCAGCGACTTGGGGTCGGCTGAGAATCGGCCGCCGAACACCATCTTCGAGCCGGCCATCCCGACCCCGTATGGCAGGCCCCAGCTCATCGCGTGATACATCGGCACGACCGGAAGCACGACGGCACTTTCAGTGACGCCGAGGCTGTCGCCCTGCAAGGTGCCCATCGTGTGGAGGAAGACGGAGCGATGCGAGTAGACGACTCCCTTCGGGTTGCCCGTCGTGCCCGACGTGTAGCACATGGCCGCGGCCATCCTCTCGGACAGCTTCGGCCACGGATAGCTCTCGCTCTCAGCCTCGAGGAGGGTCTCGTAATCGAGGGCACCTTCGAGGCCGGCCTCGGCGCCCGCCTGAGCCCCGGCGCTGGTATCGCTCATCACGACGAAGGTCTTGACGCTCGGGATCTTGCCCAAAAGAGGCTTGAGCAGCGGAAGAAGCGATTGATCGACAAATAAAACCTTGTCTTCCGCGTCATTGATGATGAATTCGAGGTGTTGAGGAAACAAACGAAGGTTCAGCGTGTGGAGGACCGCGCCCATGCACGGGATCGCGTAGTAGAGCTCGAGGTGGCGGTTGTTGTTCCACGCCAGGGTGGCAACCGGATCACCGGGCTTGACGCCGAGCCGTTTCAGCGCGCCGGCAAGCCGGTTGATGCGGGGCACCATCTCCCCGTTGGTGGTGCGGTGAATGCCATCGTCGCGCTTGGTCACCACCTCTTTGCGCTGGTGCAGTCGCTCAATCCGCCACAGCACGTGCTGAAGACTGAGCTCGTAGTCCTGCATCAAGCCTTCCACGGCCGCCACCTCCACGTTTCTTTACCCCAGAGGGAGGTCTTTAGAAGTCGATGGTAAGCCCGGCGGGCGTAGCATGCACACCCATGCCTTCGCGAGGTCTCGCCGATCTCCACATGCACACGACGTTCAGCGACGGCTGGCCTTCACCGCGTGAGCTTGTCGATTACGCGAGCGCAACAGGATTGAACGTGATCGCGGTTACAGACCACGACACGATCGAGGGGGCGCTTCGCGCGGCCGACCACGCTGCGCGACGCTCGAAGCTGCACGTGGTCATCGGCGAGGAAATATCGAGCCGCAACGGTCACATCGTCGGCCTGTTCATCGAGCGAAGAATCCGTCCGGGGATGTCGGCGGCGGCGACCGTGCACGCGATTCACGACCAGGGCGGAATCGCGGTCGCGGTGCATCCCTTCTGGCGGACGCAGCGGCCCGCGGGCGGTGGAATGGTGCACGGCGTCGGATGGCTGGCGGCCGAGCTCGGCTTCGACGCCATCGAGATTGAGAACGCGACGCCGGGTTTCTACGTCTTCAACCAGATGGCGCGCCGGCTGAACGTCGGTCTCGGTTCGGCCGAGCTGGGAGGCTCGGACGCGCACATCCTCGACGCGATCGGGCGCGCGTACACCGAATTTCCAGGCGAGACGCCGAAAACGCTGCGAACAGCGATCGAATCCGCAACCACGATCGCTCGTCGGCGCCGCTACCGAGCGATGGGCCTGGTGCGCTACGCAGCCTGGGGATTGAACCACGAGCGGTACGCGGTATAAGGCGCGGGTGAGGACTGCGTCCTCCCCCGCGGGACCCCCTCCTGAGACGTGGCCACGATTAGCAGTGTTTTAGGAGTGCACGTCTGGGTGACGGTCGGGGTGAACCCGGCCTACCGGCGGCGCTTGGCATCAATATGAAGGTACGCCCGCTTAGCTCAATGGATAGAGCGCCTGACTTCGGATCAGGAGGTTGCGAGTTCGAGTCTTGCAGCGGGTACCAGATCCGGCACACGTCCCGCCGCTGTCTTACAGGATCCGTTCGACCATCTGATCGAGCCGCTTTGCCTGGGCGTGGATGTCGGCGGCCAGCACTCGCACGCCTTCGTCGTATGCGTGGTCCGCGTCCTTCACCTGTTCACTCCACAGCTGGATCCCGGTCAACGCTGATTTGAAGTCCCGGTTCAGAGTGGACCGGGTTGTCTCCATCTCGGTCAGCATCTCGAGGAACTCCCCACGCTCGATGATCATGTTCACCGTCAGGAGCACGGCAAGAAGCAGCGTCATCGCCGGCTGGAAAAGCCCGGCGTCTTGATGTGACAGGGCCGTAAAAAAGTCCCCCGCGGCCGCCGTCAGCAGCGTCATCCAGGGCAGAGCGAGCTGCCACAGGTCGAGGGGCGCCTGCTTGGCAGCCACCTTCGGAGGAGCCTCGGGATAGATCGCCGCCAGCCCGATCAAAAGGAAGCCGGCGAACCAGCCGGTGTTCAGCACGCTGCCGACCGAGCTGTACGTGCCATGCACGGTCAAGTACGCGAAGGCGCTGTCGGCAATCGAGTAGCACGCCACGCCGGTCAACAACAGCGCCATGCGGCCCTTCTGGCGACCGGTCGCGCGCCGGATGGCGAGGATGAGGACGGTGCCGATCAACATGTCGCCGACCGGGTAAGCCAGCGCGAGCGCCTTGGTGGCGAGGTCAGAGTTCGAATCCCAGACCAGGCGGAGGCCGAAGCCCCAGGAGGTCGATACGAGCGCTATGGCAACGATCAGTCCGTCGAATCAGACGCGCCAGCGGGAGGCGGTCCCAGCCGCATCGCCCCAGAAGGCGCGAATGCCCGCGCAATGGAACCGCGGCGAGGAATCCTACATCCGCCAGCGAAGGCGACGGCACTTGTTGGCCCAGCACGACCTCGTAGATCGACCAGACGACCTCGCCGGCCGCCCACAAGCCGGCGGACACTCCAATCAACGCCCAGCCGACCCTGTTCCGACCCTGAGCGCGGCTTGCCGCCCACGCACATGCAGCTGAGGCGATTGCCGCGGCGACTGCCTCGCCGATGTCGTCGATGGCGGTGACCGGTCTCGGCCCGAAAAAGTCGAAGCGGAGCGTAAGCGCATAGAAGATCGAAGCCACCCCGACAGCCGCCGCCGCGACGGCAAAGATTCGGCGGTGCCTATCCCATGCTGACCACGCGCTCATATCGCGACGAAAGTTAAGCAGCCCGCCCAGCAAATTCATCCCTCTAATGGCCGGTACATGAAAATTGGGGTTGCAAATGTCCAGACACGTGGTCCTGCTGCGCGGCATCAACCTCGCCTCGCGCAACCGAATCGCGATGCCCGAGCTCCGCTCGCTCCTCGAGAAGGCCGGGTTCAAGGAAGTCGCGACCTATGTCCAGAGTGGCAACGTCCTCCTGAGCAGCCGGTACCGACCGGAAAGGGTCGGCGCCGAGGTCAACGCGCTCATCAAGCGGCGCTTCGGCATGGATGTCGTCGTGCTCGTGCGGTCGAAGGCCGAGGTGGCTGAGATCGTTCGCCGCAACCCGCTGGCCGATGTCGCGGTTGATCCGAAGCGGCACCTGGTCACGTTCATGTCAGCCGCGGTCGGTGACGATCTCGTCGAGAGGATGCGCGCCGCCGCAGGTCCGGACGAGAAGTTCGCGGTGATCGATCGCGAGGTCTACTCGTGGCACCCCGAGGGAGTCGGCCGCTCGCCCCTGTGGGAGAGGCTCGCCGGCAAGGCGCTGGGGGTCAATGGAACGTCGCGGAATTGGACCACCGTGACGACCTTGCTGACGATGGCGGACGCCCCGACCTCTCGGTAGAATCAACCGGCTAAGCCGGGCGGCTGGCGGAACTGGTAGACGCGCACGTTTGAGGGGCGTGTGGGGTAACCCATCCGGGTTCGAGTCCCGGGTCGCCCACTCCAACTTGGCCGACTTTCCATACGCGAACCGGGATTTAGCGGTAGACCTCGCGACGATGTCCGACCTTGATGACGAGCACGAGAATCTCCCGGTCACGGACTTCGTACAAGACGCGGTAGTCGCCGACCCTGATCCGGTAGTAGTCGCTGGTACCGGCGAGCTTCTTGCAGCCAGGTGGTCGCGGGTCCGCAGCTAGTGCTCGGATGGCTTGCGCAACCCGTGAACGGAATTGGCTTGGAACGCGAAGGAGTTGTCGCCGCGCCGTAACGAGTAGCCGGACATCGTAAGTCCGGCGCTTAGCCACGCTTTGCTAACTCGGCCTCGATGACGTCCCAGGGAATTGGTGGCTTGGCGTTGGCGGGGTCCGCCAACGCCTTGGCGATTAGTCTCAGGTCGGCAGCGTCCTCAAGAGCTTCGAGGAGCTCGAGATCTTCGGCCGATACAATCGCCGCGATCTTCCTGCCGCGCCGGCCAAGCGCGATGCGTTCACCACGGTAGGCGGCACGATTTACCAAATCGGCCAGCTGTTCGCGGGCCTCGCTCACAGGAACCATGTCCTGATTGTACGCTTCGTACCTATCGTACGTTTAGTCCAAATGACTTGGCCGGTAGGGTGATCTCGATCTGGTTCGCGTTACGTCGTGCCCAGGTAAGGGCCAATCGACCGGCGGGTGTGAGTCCCGTCCCGGCAGCCGCCAGAGGAGCGGGGAAGCAAATTCTCCGGCGTCGGGTGAGAGCCCGGCGACGAAGCGAGAAGGAGTGCAGCTGCAGGCCGCAACGAGAGTGAACTCTGTCGCGTCGAAAGAACCGCCCGTAAGGGACCGAGCGGGCCGAACCCAGCGTAACGAGGTGAAGACAGCAGTCCGGGCTATGGATTCTGGAGCAGCCTGGAACCGCTCCGGCGTACTGGAGACGGCATGCAGCGAAGGCCGGTTGGTCAACTGGGGAGGCCCTACCGCACCCGACGGCGAGATCGACCGCCGCGGAAGCATGGCCCGGTATAAGGCTGAAACCGAAAGCCGGGGCGGTGCGGAGGGAGTCGGAGCGGGGCATAGTACCGAGGATCGTCGAGACAACAGAACTCGGCGTAGGGAAGGCCCCGCACTTCGGTGATGCGCGGGTTGCAAGGGACGGGCAAGGGCATGGCTTCGGCCAACCACCCCATCGACAAAGTCCGTGCACTTCAGCGCGCGCTTTACGTGGCGGCGAAGCAGCAACGCCAAAGGAGGTTCCATGTCCTCTACGACCGGATAGCTCGGCCGGATGTGCTGCAACGCGCCTGGGAGCAGGTCCGCGGCAACAAGGGCGCCGCCGGCATCGACGGCGAAACGCTGGAGGCAATCGAAACCTTCGGCGCGGAGCAAATGCTGACGGAGCTGCGCGGATTGCTTGAGGCCGGTCGGTACCGGCCACAGGCGGTGCGCAGGGTTCACATACCGAAGCCGGGAAGGCCGAAGGAGCGCCGCCCGCTCGGAATCCCGCGGGTGCGGGACCGGGTGGTGCAGACTGCGGCCAAGCTGGTGCTGGAGCCGATCTTCGAAGCCAGCTTCCTGCCGTGTTCATTTGGATTCAGGCCCAAGCGGGCGGCCCTCCACGCATTGGAGGTCATTCGTAAGGAAGTGAACGCCGGAGCGCGGTGGGTGGTGGACGCCGATTTCGCCGACTTCTTCGGAAGCCTGGACCACGAGTTCCTCTTGAGGTTAGTGGCCCGGCGGGTGAGTGATCGCAGGGTGCTGCGGCTGATACGGATGTGGCTGAAGGCCGGTGTGCTGGAGGACGGGGTGTCCGTTGCCAGCATGACCGGGGTACCCCAGGGCGGATCGATATCGCCGCTCCTGAGCAACATCTATGGCCACGCCCTCGATGCTCTCTGGGCGAAGGAAGCAAGCCACCTCGGCAAGATCGTCCGCTACGCGGATGATCTCGTGATCCTGTGCCGGACCGAGTCCGACGCAAAGCAAGCCTTCGCATGGCTCCAGAGGACGGCCCAAGCCCTTCATCTCAAGGTGCACCCTGACAAGAGTCGGGTCCTGCACGTCGGTGACGGGGCGGATGGATTCGACTTCCTGGGGTTTCACCATCGGATGGTGCGGTCATGGAAGACCGGCAGACTCTTCTGCCACCGGTGGCCGTCGCGTCGTGCGATGGCCAGCGTGCGGGCCAAAGTCAAGAAGATCACGGCCCCACCCGACCGGCTGAAGTGGCCGATGGAGGCACTGATAAAGGAGCTCAACCCGGTACTGCGAGGCTGGGGCAACTACTTCCGTTGGGGAAACTCGACGCGAAAGTTCACCCAGGTCGACAGCTACGTTCGCGAGCGCCTCTCCCTGTACGACAGCAAGAAGCGCGGTAAATCGGGGCGGCGCTGGGGTCAGGTGCACACGTATGTCTGGTTCCAAGGCATCGGGCTGCACTTCCTCACTGGGACGGTCCGTTATGGCAGCGCTGCCACAGTTGCGACGTGAACATCGTCGGAGAGCCGTGTGAGGGAAAACCTCACGCACGGTTCGATGAGGGGCGTGCGCCACGAACGCCGAAGGCGAGCAAGGCTGCTTGCTGGAGGTGGGGCTGCAC
>CAKZUH010000003.1 GCA_937921725.1 uncultured Chloroflexota bacterium
TGGCCGCGGGTTCCTTGGCCGCGGGTTCCTTGGCCGCGGGTTCCTTGGCCGCGGGTTCCTTGGCCGCGGGCTTTGGCTGCGCGCCGCTCGGGTCGGGCTGGTCCGTGTAGCCCTCGACCCCGAACTGATGGTTGAACGTCGAGATCGCCGCGTTCAGCCGGGCGAAAAGGGTGTCGTCCAGCGCCTGCTGCTTGTCGATCGCCTCGAGCAGGCCAGGGCGGTCGCCCTTCAAGAAGCGGATGAAGCCCGCCGTCCACTCGAGGACGCGAGGCACGGCAACCTTGTCCAGGTGTCCCTGCGTGCCTGCGTACAGGACGGCGACCTGCTCCCCCAGCGGCACCGGCTGGTATTTGTCCTGCTTGAGCAGCTCGGTCAGACGCGCCCCCCGCTCCAATTGGTTGCGCGTCGCCGTGTCGAGGTCTGACGCGAACTGGGCAAAGGCGGCGAGCTCGCGGTACTGCGCGAGGTCGAGGCGCAGCTTGCCGGACACCTGCCGCATGGCCTTCGTCTGCGCATCGCCCCCGACGCGCGACACGCTGATTCCGACGTTGAGCGCCGGCCGCTGGCCCGCGTTGAACAAGTCGGACTGCAGGTAGATCTGGCCGTCGGTGATCGAGATCACGTTGGTGGGGATGAACGCTGAGACGTCGTTGGCCTGCGTCTCGATCACGGGCAGCGCCGTGAGCGAACCTCCACCGTGGGCCTGGTTCATCTTCGCGGCCCGCTCGAGCAGCCGCGAGTGGAGGTAGAAGACGTCGCCAGGGTAGGCCTCGCGGCCCGGTGGGCGGCGCAGCGTCGCAGACACCTGGCGGTAGGCCCACGCCTGCTTGGTCAGGTCGTCGTAGCAGCAAAGGGCTTCCTTGCCCTGGTCCATGAAGTACTCGCCCATCGCGCAGCCCGCGTAAGGCGCGATGTACTGCAGCGACGCTGGGTCGGCCGCGGTCGCGGCGACGATGATCGTGTAGTCCATCGCGCCGGCCTCTTCCAGCGTCGCGGCCACGCGCGCGACCGACGCGGCGTTCTGCCCGATCGCCACGTAGATGCAGAAGAGGTTCTTTCCTTTCTGGTTGATGATCGTGTCCAACAGCACCGTCGTCTTGCCTGTGAAGCGGTCGCCGATGATCAGCTCGCGCTGGCCGCGGCCGATGGGGATCATGGCGTCGATCGCCTTGATGCCGGTCTGCACGGGGCTGTCCACTCGCTTGCGGGTGATCACCCCCGGGGCGATCTTCTCGACCGGGAGCGTCTTGGTCGTCTTGATCGGACCCTTGTCGTCGAGCGGAACGCCCAATGGGTTGACGATCCTGCCCAGCAGCTCATCACCTACCGGGACCTCGAGCAGACGTCCCGTGGTGCGCACCTCGTCGCCCTCGTGAAGGTGACCGAACTCGCCGAGAATGACCGACCGCACCTGGTCCTCTTCGAGGTTCAGGGCGAGGCCGAAGGTGTCTTGCGGGAATTCCAGGAGCTCCCCGGCCATCGCGTTCTGCAAGCCGTAAACCTGGGCGATGCCGTCGCCGACGGCGACGATGCGGCCCACGTCGGCCGAGACCAGGCTCGCGTCGAAATCCTTGAGCCGTTCTTTGATTACTTCCGAAATCTCTTTGGTGCTGATTCCCACTGGCTTCTCCTAGACGTTACGTGGCCGCCAGGCGGCGGCGAAGCTGCTGCAACCTGGTGGCGACGCTCGCGTCGACGACGCGATCTCCGTACTGAAGCTTCAACCCGCCGATGATGCGGGGATCGACGAGCACGCTCAGGCGCACATCCTTCTTCAAGCGCTTCGAGAGCTCTCGCTCGACGCGATCGCGGTCCTCGCTCTCGAGCTCGATGGCTGTCGTCACAGTGGCTCGCACGCGGCCGGCGGCTTGATCGGCGAGGCTCTCGAACTCCTCCTCGATCCCGGGAACGTCTTTTGTGCGTCCCGACTCGACGAGCAGCCTGGCGAGGTTGCCGCCCTTCGTGTCGAGGAAGTGCGGCGCGCTCGAGACAAGCGCCTCGCGGCGCAGCGTCGCGATGCTCGGGTTGGCCAGGACCGCGGCGACCCCTGGGTCGGCGAACAGCTCGCGAATCGTTGCGATGCGACGCCCCCAATCCTCGACGTCGCCCTCCTCCTCGGCCAGCTCGAAGACCGCTCGCGCGTACCGCTTAGCGGCTGCCGTCGCCACTAGCAACCTCCTCCCACCCCACGAAATCTTCGATTTCGCGGGGACCCCGGGATCGGTTTCCGATCGCTATCAACCTACTGGGAGGCACTTGCCACCACCTCCCACCCCACGAAATCTTCGATTTCGCGGGGACCCCGGGTTCGATTTCCATCGCTCTCAAGCTACTGGGAGGCACTTGCCACCTCCTCGATCGCCCGCTCGATCAACCGTCGATGCTTGGTCGCGTCGAGCGTCTCGCCGATCACCTTCTCCGTCGCGGTCACGACGAGGTCCGCCACCTCGGTGCGGACCGTGCGAATGGCCTGGTCCCGCTCGGCCTCGATCTGCTTGCGCGCGTTCTCGACCGTCCGCTTGGCGTCTTCGTCCGCCTTCTGCCTCAGCTCCTGGCGAAGCTGCTCCGCGGACTTGGTGGCCGCCTCGATGACGCTCTGCGCCGACTTGCGGGCGTCGTTGAGCTTCTCGGTCGCCTCGGCGAGCTGCGCTTCGGCTTTCGCTCTGGCCTCCTCAGCGTCTTTCAGCTGTTGGGCGATGGCCTGCTGGCGCGCCTCGGCGACCTTCACTATCTCCGGGTAGACGTAGCGACCGAGGACGCCGAGCATCACGAGGAAGGTGATCAGCTCGACGATCACCGTTCCGTCGATCGTGACGACGCCCGCGCTCGCCAGAAAGAGCACTACTTGACCTGGGACAGGAGGATGAACCCCAACCCGAACGTGACGAAGTACATTCCTTCGACCAGGCCGATCACCGCGAACAGCCAGGGCAGCATGCGGCCCTGGGCCTCGGGCTGGCGGGAGATGCCGCCGAGGAAAGCGTTGCCGGCGACCGCGTCGCCGATGCACGCTCCGATCGCAGCACCCCCGAGCGCTATGCCGAACCCGAGGAGGGCAGCGGCCATTCCAATCCCATGGTCAGTCACTCAACTACCTCCTATTGATGCTCATGTTCAAGACCCTCGCGGGCGGCGCCGAAATACACGACCGTCAGCAGCATGAAGATGAAAGCCTGGATGAATCCGATGAACAGGACGTCGAAAGCCTTCCACACCGACAGGAGGAGGCTGCCCACGATCAGGCCGGGGATCGTGCCCACGAGTGGCAGCGAGAGCGTGCCGAACCCGATGATCAGGGTGATGATCGCCGCGCCGGCAAAGATGTTGCCGAAGAGCCGCATCGACAGCGTGACGGGCTTGGTCAGCTCCTCGATGAGGTTGAGTGGGATGAAGACGATTCGCGCCGGCAGCGGCAGCTCGAACGGTTTGGTGAATCGGCGCAGGAATCCAAACAATCCGAGAACGCGAATGCTGTACCACTCCACCACCACGAACACGACGAGGGCCATCGCAAGCGTTTGATTGAGGTCGGCGTTGGCGCCATGGACGATGGGCACCAGACCCAGCGGCAGAAACTCGAGCCAGTTGGCCACGAGGATGTACAGAAACAGGGTCAGCGCGAGCGGGACGATGAACAGCGCATCTTCGGAGACGTTGCTCTTGATCAGCGAGCGCAATTGGTCGTAGCCCCACTCGAAGACCGCTTGCACCTTCGAAGGCTCGCCGTGACGTAATTGCGACCGCAGCCAGAAGGCTACCGCGAGCGTGACTATTACGGCGAGAAAGCTCGAGATAAGGCTGTCGTAGTTGAACGTGCACCAGTTTCCGCAACCCCCGATTTCGATCGTGGGGTGAGTGCCGATCGAAGTATCAGAGAGGATCACGCACGCCGTCCCTGACGAACGCCGACGCCAACCATCACGAGCTGTGCCAACCCGACACCGATCACGACCGGCCACACCGCACCGCCGGCCAGACGCGCGGCGATCAGTGCCAGAAGGCTGATCAGCGCCAGGCGAAGGACGCTCGTGGGGAGGATCGGCGCACGTCGGTCGAGCACGAACTGAATGATGAAACCGTTGATCGAGCCGAGGACAAGGCCGACCCCGATCCCGACCCCGATGCTCCCGTGGCCCGTCACGCCGGCCGTAAGAGTCACGGCCGCCGCCAGGAACAAGGACGCGCCCACCGTCTCGACCTGGATGGTCCCCACCCTCACTTCGACAAGTCCCTCACTTTCAACCAGATGCCCGCCGCGCCCGCGGCCAGGCCGATGAAAAGGCCGATAAGCGTCAAGAGTGGAGCCGTGTGCCACAACCGGTCCAGCGCCACGCCCGCAAGTAGGGGAATCAGGACCGCGGCCGCCATGTAGAAACCGATTCCGGCCAGATCCGACCCGGTTGGGCCCGAACCCGAAGTGGGCGTCATGCCCCTCCGAATTCTATCGGGTACTCGGTTCGGCCAACAGGCGGCGGAGGAAGGGCGCCGGGATTCGCCAGCCCGTGTGCTGCAAGACGTCGGCGGCGACCGTCGACGCCAGCGCCACCGTCACCACGATGACCACGGCCAGGATGCGGCCGTGCCCGAACAGGGTCAGGCCGACGGCGCCGAGCAGTGCGCTCGCGGCATAGAAGACGTAGCAGGTCTGGCGCTGGTCGAGGCCGAACGACTGCAGGCGGTGGTGCAGGTGGAAGAGGTCGGGCGCGGCCACCGATTCCCTGCGCATCCGCCGCCTGAGGATCGCCCAGGCGGTGTCGGCGATCGGCACGGCCAGGGCCAGCACGGGCGCGGCGAGGGCGAATGCCACCGCGACTTTGGCGATGCCCAGGATCGAGATCATGCCGAGCGCCATCCCCAGGAAATGCGCGCCGGAGTCGCCCATGAAGATGCGCGCGGGATAGAAGTTGAAGATCAGAAAGCCGGCGCAGCAGCCGCCGAGGGCGCCGCTGAGCTTGACGACGTCGATGTCCTTTAGCTCGCCCGCCGCGAGCATCAGGATCACCGCCACGATGGCGATCACGCCCGCCGCGAGGCCGTCCGCCCCGTCGAGGAAGTTGACCGTGTTCTGCATCCCGAGCAGCCAGAAGACGCTGACCGGGGCGATGAGCAGGCCGAGCTGGACGATGTGCCCGCCCGGCAGGCTGAAAAAGCTGATCTTGACGTTGAACACGACCACGGCGAGTAGGGCCAGGAAGACCTGGATCGCGAGCTTGACGAGCGGCTTCATCGGCCGCCTGTCGTCGAGGATCAGGAGGGCCATCGCAAGCCCCGACACGACGACCACACCGATGGTCGGGCCGTAACCGACGGCGAAGATCAGAGCGGCCACGGCAAACCCGACAAACAAGGCGAGGCCGCCCAACATCGGCGTGGGCTTGGCGTGCGAGTGACGCCCGCCAGGCTCGGCGATCAGGCCGAGACGCCTGGACAGGCGGATCGCCACCGGCACGACGACCACGCACACCGCGAACGCGACAAGGAACGGCCACAGGCCCGGGAGAAGGTGATCGCGCAGGCTCGTGATCGAGTCCGTGCTGATGAAGTCGTTCAATCGAAGGCGTACGGGATCGGGAACTTTCGGCAGAGCTCCAACGCGCGCTCATGGACCGAATTAAGAGTCGCGCGATCGTCGATCCGCTCGACCAGGTCCGCGATGCAGTCTGCGATCACGACCATCTCCGCCTCGCGCATGCCGCGCGTGGTGACCAGGGGCGTGCCGACCCGCACGCCGCTTGGGTTGAACTTGGAGGCGTCGTCGAAGGGAATCGAGTTGCGGTTCAGCGTGATCCCCACGGTGTCGGCGACGTCCTGCACCTGCTTGCCGGTCCGCTTCTGCGGACGGAGGTCGATGAGCATCAGGTGGTTGTCGGTTCCTCCGGTGACGAGGCGCAAGCCTCGCTCCGTCAGGCGGGCAGCCATCGCCTTCGCGTTGACGACGACCTGCTTCGCGTAAACCTTGAAGTCCGGTTTGAGCGCCTCACCGAAGCAGACCGCCTTGGCGGCGATGGCGTGCATCAACGGCCCGCCCTGGATGCCGGGGAAGACGGCCGAGTCGATCGCCTTCTGCCAGTCGTTCGTGCACAGGATGATCGCGCCCCAGGCGCCGCGCAGCGTCTTCTGAGTCGTGGTCGTCGTGATGGACGCATGCGGGATCGGCGAGGGGTAGACGCCGCCAGCAACCAGCCCTGCCACGTGCGCCATGTCGACGAAGAGCGTCGCGCCCACGGAGTCCGCGATCGCGCGCATGCGGCCCCAGTCGACGATCCGCGAGTAGGCGGAGAAGCCCGCGATGAGCATCTTCGGCCGCACCTGCTCGGCGATCTTCTGAACGTCGTCGTAGTCGATTCGCTCCGTTTCGCGGTCGACGCCGTACGAGTGAATCTCGTAGAGCTTGCCGCTGAAGTTGGCAGGGCTGCCGTGCGTCAGGTGCCCGCCGGCGGAGAGGTCCATCCCCATCACGCGGTCGCCCGGCTGGCACACCGCCATGTAGACGGCCGCGTTGGCCTGTGAGCCGGCGTGGGGCTGGACGTTGACGTAGTCGGCTCCGAAGAGATGCTTCGCGCGCTCGACCGCCAGCGTCTCGATCTTGTCGATGACCTCGCCCGTCCCGCCGTAGTAGCGGCGACCCGGGTAGCCCTCCGCGTACTTGTTCGTCAGCAGCGTGCCGAGGGCTTCGAGGATGGCGGGGCTGGTCAGGTTCTCGGAGGCGATGAGCTCGAGGGTCTCCGACTGCCGCTTGAACTCCTTGCGGATGAGGTCGGCGATCGCCGGGTCTTCCCGTTCGAGCGCCCGCAGCGACATCGTGGTGGTGCTCACGGCCTGATGCTATCCCGAGCGCGGACCTGGAGGGCCGAGCAGCTCCGGCGTCGGGATGGCACCCTCGCGCAGGACATGTGGCTCAGGTCCGGTCAGGTCCAGCACTGTCGACGCCGTCCCACCGGGGGCTGTGCCGCCGTCGAGCACCGCCATCACGCCGTTGAGCGCAGCCGCCTGCTCCGCCGTCATCGCCGGGTCGTCGCCGTGGAGGTTGGCGCTCGTCGTCATGAGAGGGCCGGCATGGCTCAGCAGCCCGAGCGCGACCGTGTGCTTGGGAATCCGCACTCCCAGCGTGCCCCCACCCTTCGCATAGAGGATCAAGGTGAGCGGTCCCGGCCACCAGCGCCGCATCATGGCCTCCGCTCGCGAGTCGACATGCACGTAGTTCTCGAGCTGGGATTCGGCGGCCACCATAAGGATCAGCGGCATGCCGACCGGCCGTCCCTTGATCTGATAGACGCGCTTCTGGGCCAGCTCGTCGTCGGCGCTGGCGCCCAGCCCGTAAACGGTGTCGGTCGGAAACGCGACGACTGCGCCACTGCGCAATAGCTGCGCCGCGCGCCGAAACCCCGGCTGGGTTGGTTTCATCACAAGGGGTCCCCGCGAACTCACGCCGAAGGCTCTGAGTTCGTGGGGATGAAGGACCATGCTTCGATTACGCGCTCGTGACCGCCCAGGTCGCGATGGATGCGCCGCTGCGCGAACCGCCGCTCCGCCGTTACGGTGACCGTGGCAAGGATGGACGGATCCAGCTCGGCGAGCACCCGGCCGCCCGGGCGCAGCCGTGCGGGCGCCTCGTCGAGGAGCCTGGCCACCAGCGCCGCGCCACCCTGTTCGGCGTACAACGCCCGCGCCGGCTGCACCGTCACCTCCGCAGGCAACCCCGCGCCGATGCTCACATATGGAAGATTCGCGCAAACGAGGTCGAAGTCGCCCGCGAGCGGTCCCATCATGTCCCCGCGCTCGAGGTGAACGCGATCGCTCACCTCATGGCGCGCGACATTGTGCGCGGCGACCTCGATCGCTTCGCGGCTTACGTCGGTCGCCCACACCTCGGTGTTCGGAGCGTAGTGCGCTACCGCGATCGCGATGCATCCGCTGCCGGTGCCGACGTCGGCCACCCGGATCGTGCGGTTCGCCTCGCGCGCGATGGCCACCGCGCGCTGCACGAGCACCTCCGTGTCCGGGTTCGGAACGAGCACCGCGGGGGTGACCTCGAAGTCGAGGCCCATGAACTCCTTGTGCCCGACCAGGTACGCGACCGGCTCGCCCTTACCGCGCTTCGCGACCAGGCCCCGATACGCGCTCAGCTCCGTTTCGGAGAGTGCACGGTCGAAGCTCAGGTACAGGTCGAGGCGGCGCAGCGCGAGCGTGTGTGCGAGGAGGAGCTCGGCGTCGAGGCGCGCCGACTCGGAGCCGTGCTTCTGCAGGTAGTCAGCCGAGAGCTTCAGGACCTCGACGATCGTCAAGCGTGACTGGACTCGGGGTTCCGCCGCAGATTCGCGCCCTCGACGGCCGGAGCCAAGGAAAGGGTGGCGCGGCTAGGAGCGCATCGATAGATGCGTGACGACGCAGCGCCGGGCCCCTTGACGCTGGCTTCAGCGCCGCAGGCGCCCGGCCGTCTAGGGCGTCGAAGCTGCAAGGAACATCCGAGTCCAGTCACGCAGGACCGCCGTTGAGCTTCGCGGCGCGCTCGGCGGCAACGAGCGCGCTGACCAGGTCGTCGAGCTCGCCGTTCATCACGCGGTCCAGCTTGTGCAGCGTGAGGTTGATGCGGTGGTCGGTGACGCGGTTCTCCTTGAAGTTGTAGGTCCGGATCTTTTCCGACCGGTTGCCGCTGCGCACCATGTCGCGCCGCTGCGCGCCGATCGCCTCCTGCTGCTCGGCGAGCTTCATCTCGTAGAGGCGCGCTCGCAAGACCCGCATAGCCTTCTCTTTGTTCTGCAGCTGCGACTTCTCGTCCTGGATGCTGACCACCAGCCCGGTCGGCTTGTGGGTGATCCGGATCGCGGAGTAGGTGGTGTTGACGCTCTGGCCGCCGGGGCCTGTCGACGTCGACGTCTTGACCTCTATGTCCTCAGGCTTCAACTCGACCTCGACGGGGTCCGCCTCGGGCAGAACGGCGACCGTCGCGGCGGACGTGTGGATGCGGCCCTGCGCTTCCGTTTTCGGCACGCGCTGGACCCGGTGGACGCCGCCCTCGTACTTCAGCTGCGAGTAGGCGCCGTGGCCGTGGACCTCGAACTCGATCTTGTCGTAGCCGCCCATGCCGCTCGGCGACGCGTCGACGACCTCGACCTTCCAGCCTTTCTTCTCGGCCCACTTCGTGTACATCCGGAACAGGTCGGCGGCGAAGAGTGCAGCCTCGTCACCGCCCTCGGCGCCCTGGATCTCCACCACCACGTCGCGGTCGTCGTTGGGATCCTTGGGCAGGAGGAGCACCTTGAGCTTCTCCTCGAGCTCGGCCAGCTGCGCCGACGCGCGCCGCTCCTCGGCGCGGATGTACTCCTGCATCTCGGCATCCTTCTCTTTGCGCAGCATCTCGCGCGCGGAGTCGAGATCCTGACGCGCGCGCTTGTACGCGTTGTAGGTCTCGACCGTCTCGCGGAGAGTTCTCTGCTCGCGAGCCAGGAGAGTGAGCTTCTCGTGGTCGATCGCGACCTCGGGTCGCGCCATCTCCCGCTCGATCTCGTGATAGCGACGCGCAATGGCCTCGAGCCTGTCAATCATCTCGTCCGTCCGCGCGGCCTGGCTCCGCCAGGCCGCCGCACCCGAACATCGCAGGCAATGACGTCCGGATTGAACGGGGGGTTCCCCACAAGGGGGGCCTGCCCCCCTTGTGCTTTCTCATGCCGCCGCCCCTGTAGTTTCCTCCTCACCCTCACGGGCGCTGTTGAAGGCGGTGATCGCGACCTCGAGCATGTCGTCGGACGGTTCGCGCGTCGTGAACTTCTGCGTCCCGAGCACCGGAAGCAGCGCGATCCGGATCGCCGCATTGTTGCGGTGCCACGCCATGAAGCGGATCAGCTCGAAGCCGACCCCGGCGATCAGCGGGATGGCGAGTAGGCGTGAGACGACAAGCCAGAAGAGGTTCGGGTGAAAGATGGCGACGACGCTGAAGACGACCACGCTGACGACCAGCACGACGAGCAGGAAGCCGGTGCCGCAGCGCGGATGCAGCGTGCTCGCACGCCGGACCGACGGCACGTCGAGCGCCCAGCCTGACTCGAAGGCGTTTATGGTCTTGTGCTCGGCGCCGTGGTACTGAAACACGCGTCTCACGTCAGGCAGCAGCCCGATCGCCGTGAGGTAACCCAGCACGAGTGCAACCCGGATCAGCCCCTCAACGAGGACGAACGTGAAGCTGGAGCTCCGATGCACCGCGAAGTTGGCGAGGAGCAGCGGCAGGCCGATGAAGATGGCCAGCGCGAAGACACCCGCCATCGCGACCGAGCCCGTGATCTCTTTCTTGCCGATCTCGATGTTGTTGGCGCCGGCGTTCATGTTCGCCGACCAGATGAGCGACTTCATCCCGAGGTGGAGCTGTTCGCCGATCAAGGCAAGGCCGCGGATGAACGGCAGCTTCCACACGGGGTGCGTGTAGATCGGCGCCTTCAGCTCCCCACGGTCGACCACGATCTGTTTCGTGGTGGGGAGCCGGACGGCGACGGCGTAGTGCTGCTTGCCGCGCATCATCACGCCCTCGATGACGGCCTGGCCGCCATAGAAAAAGGGCTGTTGCTTTGGTTTCGGGGTAGCCTCCGGGGCGGCTGCCTCCGGCAGGCTCATCTATGCCCGGGTTTGGACTTTCGCAGCCCGCTTGCGGAACCGCTCGACCTGGCCGCCCGTGTCCACGATGCGCTGCGTGCCCGTGAAGAAGGGGTGGCACACGGAGCAGATCTCGGTCTTGAGCTCCTTGCGGGTGGACCCGGTCGTGAACGTGTTCCCGCACGCGCAGGTGACGACCGCGTCTTCGTAAAAGGTGGGATGAATCTGTGCTTTCAATTCGGTGACTCCAGGGAGGCTAGTTTACCGGGACAACAACAAGAACAAATTCTCGGTCTGAAGGCTCATCACGCCGAGATAAAGGACGAGCGCCAGCCATGCGAACCCCAGCGCCCATCGATCGCGGCTCGGGACCGACGCGTAGTAGGGGTTGCGCGCGTTGCGGAAGCCGGCGCGCGCGGTCTGGATTCCGAGCACCGCGATGATGATCAGAAGCACGCTGACGAAGTGGAAGATCAGCACCGCGGCCGCAACGGCCACCAGGCCCACGACCTGGAACCACGGTGAGACGGGGGCCAGGATCCAGGCGCCGTCGAGCATCCAGACCGGGATCATGTTGAAGAGGTTCAGGAAGAAGCCGATCGCCGCGGCGAGCAGGAAGAACGAATTCCCCGTAGCGAGGTAGAGGGCGAACGCTGCCGTGGCCCCCAGGGTGCCCGCGATCGGGCCGGCGATGCCGATCTGGGCCTGCCTCACGGCGTTCGTCGGGTGCTCGCGCTGAAAGATGGCGGCGCCGAGGAACGGGATGAAGACCGGCACTGTGGCCGCCATGCCCTGGCGCCTGATCTCGACGAAGTGGCCCATCTCGTGGACGAAGAGCATCGTGATGAGGGCCGCCGCGAACTCAGGACCCCTGAGCCAGGCGTACGCGCCGAAGCTCACCACGGCCGAGAGGAGGGTCGCCAGAGCGGGGATCTTGACGAGGAAGATGAGCCCGTACTTGACCACCGCCCAGACCGCGAGGGCGGCCGAAGCCAGCCAGCCGAGCCCTCCGCGGCTCCCTTGCTGGGGCGCGGACGAGTAGTGGTACGGCGACTGCGGGGGGATGTCCGAGGTCGCCTGGTACTGGGGCGGCGGGGGAATGTACTGGCCGCCCTGGGGCGGCGCGTAGGGGTCGTTCTGGCTCACTGTTCTACTTATAGATACCCCAGGCCCGAAGCGGCTAATCCGCTAAGGCGAGCTAGCTCGCCGGGGCCCCCTGCACCACATGGTGGCGGGTCAGAAGGCGGCGGACGGTCGCGTGGCGGCTCGAGATTAGAAGCGACGACGTCTCGGCGTAACCGCTGCCGAAGGCGACTCCCGGCAGCAGCGGGCCGCCCGTCACGCCCGTGATCGCGACCGAGATCTCACCCGCAGGCGCTAGTTCCTCGATTCGATAAACTCGCGAGCCGCCATCGCCCACAAGCTGGCGCTCCTCGTCGTTGCGAGGCAAGAGTCGGGCCTGAAACTCGCCGCCCAGGCATCGCACCGCGCACGCGGACATGAGCATCGCGTGCAGGTCACCGATCCCGATCGCGGCGTCGATCCCCGTGCCGGGCAGGGCCGCCATGACCGCGCTCGCGAAGTCGCCCTCCTCGAGGATCCGGATGCGCGCGCCGGTCGCCGCCACCTCGGCGATGAGGTCCTGGTGCCTCGGACGTTCGAGGATGGCCACGGTCAGGTCCTGCACCCGAACGTCGTTCGCGAAAGCGACCCGTCGGAGGTTGTCGGCGATCGTGTCGTCGAAGTCGATGGCGCCTCGCGCGGCGGGGCCGGCGACGAACTTCTCGACCTGGGAGACGGCCGGAAGGCGGGCGAAGCCCCCAGGCTCGACCGCAACGAGCAAAGAGACCGCGTTGATGTGCCCGCGAGCTGTCTGGCTTGCGCCCTCCACGGGGTAGACGCCCAGGTCCACCTTCCGGTCGCCGGTCCCGATCGCGGCGCCGGGCGGAAGGTGGCTCTGCGTACGCGGGCTCAGCACGACCGTGCCGCTGACGCCCAACCGCTCCAGGGCGGCGCGCATCGCTTTGCCGGCCGCGTCGCTGACCGCATCCGCGTCGCCCCTGCCGAGAAGGCTCGCGCACACCAGGGCCGCCGCCTCCGTGGCGTGCACGAGCTCGAGCGAGAGCTCGCCGCGCGCCTGGAAAGAAGGGATTCCGCTTCTCTGCTGCTCCATTGGGTCCTTAGGAGTCGGTTTCTTCGAGCAGCTCGGCGGGACGGAGCTCCATCTGGTCGCCGCTCTGGAGAAATGCCGCCCGCACGAAATCGCGGAACAGCGGGTGCGGCCGGTTCGGCCTGGACCGAAGCTCGGGATGGAACTGCGTGGCCACGAACCACGGATGGTCGGCCAGCTCGATGATCTCGACGAGCCGCCCGTTGGGCGAGAGGCCGGTGAAATTCATGCCGGCCTCGTGCATGACCTCGCGATACTCGTTGTTGAACTCGAAGCGGTGGCGGTGCCGCTCGTACACCACCTCTTCGCCATAAGCCTTCTGCGCCAGCGACCCAGGGACCAGCTTGCAGGGGTAGAGGCCGAGTCGCATCGACCCGCCCATCTGATCGACGTTGCGCTGCTCAGGCATCAGATCGATGACGGGCGTCGATGTGAACGCGGCAAACTCGGTCGAATTGGCGTCTGGGGCATCGAGCTTCTCGCGCGCGAAGTCGATCACCGCGCACTGCATGCCGAGGCACAACCCGAGGTACGGGATTCGATTGTGCCGCGCGTAACGCGAGGCCTGGACCTTCCCCTCGATGCCGCGGTATCCAAAACCGCCTGGCACGACGATTCCGGCCACGCCCATGAGGGGCGACGTGTCGCCCGCGTCGAGCTTTTCCGACGAGACCCAGCGGATGTCGATCTCCAGGCCGTGATGGATGCCCGCGTGGCGGAGCGACTCGATGACGCTGAGGTAGGCGTCGGGCAATTGGATGTATTTGCCGGCGATGGCGATGGGCACCGACGCCCGCGGATGCTTGATCCGCTCGACCATCTGAATCCACGCACCGTTGTCGGGCACCTGGTGCGACTCGTCCAGCTCGAAGTGATTCGCCATCACCTTGCCGAGACCTGCGGCCTCGAGCATCAGCGGAACCTCGTACGTTGACTGCACGTCCGGGACGGAAACCACCGCCTCGCGCGGCACATCGGTGAACAACGCGATCTTTTCCTTGAGGTCGGCCTCGATCGGCAGCTCGGAGCGGCAGATGATCGCGTCCGGCTGGATCCCGATTGCCCGGAGCGCCTGCACCGAGTGCTGCGTGGGCTTGGTCTTCATCTCCTGGCCGCGGACGACCGGCACCAGCGAGCAGTGGACGTAGAACACGTTCTGGCGTCCGAGGTCGTTCTTCAATTGGCGGATCGCCTCCAGGAAAGGAAGGCTCTCGATGTCGCCCACGGTCCCACCCACCTCGACCACCACCACGTCGGCCTGGGGATCCCTCGAGGCGCGGAGGATCTTCTCCTTGATCACGTTGGTGACGTGCGGGATGACCTGGACCGTGGCGCCCAGGTAGTCGCCGCGGCGCTCGCGCGCGATGACGTCCTGGTAGATCTTTCCGGTCGTCACGTTGGACGCGACGGTCAGGTTCTCGTCGACGAACCGCTCGTAGTGCCCCAGGTCGAGGTCGGTTTCCGCGCCGTCATCGGTGACGAAGACCTCTCCGTGCTGGTAAGGGCTCATCGTCCCGGGGTCCACGTTCAGATACGGGTCGAGCTTCTGAAGGGAGACGGTGAGGTGGCGGGCCTTCAGGATGTTCCCGATGGACGCCGCGGTAATGCCCTTGCCGAGAGAGGAGACGACACCCCCGGTCACGAAAACGTACTTCGACATAGAGGACCTCCAGGGCGGTTTTTCAAATGTTACCGGAATGCGTTCGTGACTAAACCTTTGGCTCCGTTTTCGGCTCGAGCACGACCACCTTGGTCTCGAACTCGCTGACCGATGACTTCTGGACCGACAGCTTCGGCTGCGGCTCCGAAACGGCCGCCGCGACGCCCATCTCCTTGAGGAACCGATCCACCGAGTCGAGTTCGACCTTGAGCCCGGCGATCGCGTAGTGCATCGGCACGACGTAGCGGGGCTCGAGCTGCCGGACGACCTCCGCCGCCAGCTCGCCGTTCATCGTCGTCCGGCCGCCGACCGGCACCAGGAGGACGTCCGGCGCGGCGACGGCCTCCGCCTCCACGTCGTCCAGCTTGTGGCCAAGGTCGCCCAGGTGGCAGATGCGCACGTCGTCGATCTCGATCAGGTAGACCGTGTTGCGGCCTCGCTTGGCGCCCTTCTCGGCGTCGTGGTAGGTCGGCAAGCCGATCACGCTCACCCCGGCCACCTCGTACTCACCCGGCCCGCGCACCTCGTAAGCGCCGTCGCGTACCACCTGCGTGTAGCTGTGGTCGTCGTGGTCGTGGCTCACGGTAACCAGGTCCGCGTCCATGCGCGCCAACTTCAAGCCGATGGTGGGCGGGTAGGGGTCCGTGACCACCGCCGCGCCGCGGCCGCGCAGCCGGAAGCAGCCGTGTCCGAGCCAGGTGACGTCCAAGTGCCTTCTCCTTACATCCGTTCAGGCGCCGAGACCCCGATCAGGTCCAGCGCGGTCTTCAAAGTGTGACGCGCCGCCCGGCAAAGCTCCAGCCTCGCCCTTGTCAGCTCAGGATCGTCGACCACCACGCGGTGCTCGCTCTGCGCGTTGCCCGCGTGGTAGAAGCGGTGGACCGCCGTCGCCAGCTCGTGCACGTAATAAGGAATGCGGTGCGGCTCGAGAGTCGTGGTCGCGTCCTCGACGACGTCCGGCCAGAAGGCCAGCTGCCGAGCCACGTCGAGCTCCCAGGGTTGGGTCAGGAGTGAGACGTCGGCCCTTTCCGGCAGCCGTGGATGACGCTCGGTCGCGGTGATCTCAACGTTCGAGAGCCGGGCGTGCGCGTACTGGGCGTAGTAGACGGGATTCTCGTTGCCCTGCGTGACCGCGAGCTCGAGGTCGAACTCGATGGTGGTGTCCGGCGACCGGAGCAGGTAGAAGTAGCGGACCGCGTCGCTGCCGACGCGATCGACCAGCTCGTCCAACGTGACGAACCGGCCGGCACGCTTCGACATCTTTCCTTCTTTGAGGTTGACCATCTGGTGGAGGATGATCACCAGCTTCTGCGGGTCGATGCCGAGTGCCGCCGCGGCTGACTTCATGCGCGGCACGTACCCGTGGTGGTCCGCCCCCCAGACCTCGACGACCTTGTTGTAGCCGCGCACATCGAACCGGCTGAGGAGGTAACCGAGGTCTGAGGCGAAGTAGGTGGGCTGGCCGTTTGACCGGATGACGACGCGGTCCTCTTCTTCAACATCCTCGGGATCGCCAAACCAAAGCGCACCGTCTTTCTCTTTCAGGTAGCCGGCCTCGCGCAGGCGCTCGATCGCCGTCTGCGGCAGGCCCGACTCCCACAGCCGGTTCTCCCAGAACCACTCGTCGTAGCGGATGTTCAGCCGGGCGACGCTCGCCTTGATCCGGTCGACCATCTTGCCCAGCGCGTACATGCGCAGCTTCGGCTCGGCCTCGGCTTCGGGCAGCTGATCGATGCCGGGCAGGTCATGGCGCGCCATCTCCGCCAGCTCGGTGACGTAGTCGCCCGTGTAGCCGCCTTCGGGCGGCTCCTCGCCGTGCAGCCGTGCGTACACAGATGCGCCGAAACGGCGGGTCTGCGAGTTGTCGGAGTTCACGTAGTACTCGCGCTGAACGTCGTGGCCCGTGAACTCGAGCACGCGGCAGATCGAGTCGCCTAGGATGGTTCCGCGGCCGTGTCCGATGTGCAGCGGGCCCGTGGGGTTGATGCTGGCGAACTCGACCTGGAGGCGCTCGCCCCGGCCGATGTCGCGCGCGCCGTAACCCGGCTGGATCCGCGCCACCAGGCGCTGGAGCCAGTCGTCGGTGAATCGAAAGTTCACGTAACCTCCGTCCGCCTCGGCCTTGGCGGCGCCGTCCGGCACTGCGACCGACTCGGCGAGGCGGGCGGCGATCAGCTTCGGGTCCTGACGCAGCACGCGGCCGAGCTTCAGGCCAGCCGAGCTTGCGTAGTCGCCGTGTCCCGCGACCTTCGCCCGACCCAGCTCGAGGTCGGGTATCTGGCCCTCCACGCCGAGCTTCCGCACTGCCTCGACCAGGGCCTCCTGGATCGTCCCCCGCACGCCACCCGAAAGCACAAACGCCATCAGCAGGAAGGGTGATGCGCGGAAAGGGTGAGCTCCGCTTGAGTGGACGAGCCGTTTCGCGTGTAGGTCACGGTGACGCGTTGGTTGGCGTGAAACCGCGACCGCAGCAGCAGCGAGAGCGGATGGGCGGCATCGATCCGGACGTCGTCGAGCTGGGTGATCACGTCGCCGGCCTGGAGTCCCGCCGCGGCGGCGGGGCCTGACTTGTCCAGCGCGATGACCTGGCTGCCCTCGGGCAGGCCGCTGAGGGCGCCGTTCTCTGCTGTCACATCGGTCGACGTCGCCCCCAGCGAGGACACCGTCACCTGCCCGCTCTGCAGCATCTGCTGCACGTCGTCCTGGATGTCGGCGACGTTGAGACCGAACCCGGCGAGGCTCGACTGCGACTCCATCGCGATGCCGACGACCTGGCTTTGGACGTTGAGCAGCGGGCCGCCGGCGGTACCTCCGTCGATCGCGGCGTTCGTCTGGATAGCGTCACTGAAGTTGAGCGACTGGGCCGCGTCGAGCGGGTCCTTGACTGTGACGACCCGGTGCATCGCGCTGACGTAGCCGGGCACGACCGCGCCGCCGTCCACGGGCCCGCCCACGGCGACGATGACCTCTCCCTGGACCAGTGCGGTCGGGTCGGCGAACACAAGCGTGGGGAGCCCGCTGACCTTGTCGACCTTGACCACGGCGACCCCGGTCTCACAGTCGTAGTCGACCAGTCGCGCATCGTGCGTTTTCGAGTCGCCGGGGATGAGGACTGTCAGCGCCGTCGCCCCGGCGATCACGTTGATGCTGGTCACGATGTAGCCGTCGCTGGTCGCAAGGTAGCCCGAGCCGCGGACGAGCGTGGGCTGCTGCTGGGTGACGACGCTGACCACGGCCGGCCGTGCTTTCGCCGCTGCTTGCACGATGGCGGAGTCCTGGGAAAGCGTGATGCCGGGCCGTAGGTTGACCTGCTGCGGATTGGTGCGGGACTCAATGCGCAAGATGGCCAGGGTGACGCCCGTGGCGACGAGCGCGGTGACGAGAAGCCCGGCCGCGATCGCCAGGATGGGTCGCATGAGAGGTGATGTTAGGTGCGGAGGTGCCTAGTGATTCGAAGGGTCGAGCGGGTACCAGGTCATGACGAGCTGGCGGTTCGGCTCGAATCCGGCCGAGCGGTAGAGCTTCACGGCGGCCTCGTTGTCGGGGCGGGTCCAGACGTACGCCAGGGTGACGCGCCGTTCGGCGAAGAGCCGGACCGCCTGCCGGACGAGCATCTCGCCGATGCCTCGCCCGCGGTGCGCCTCGGCCACGTAAAGCTCGGCGACCTCACCCTCGAGCCCGGTGCCCGGGTCGTATAGGACGATCCAGCAGAACCCGACCACCGCCCCGATCTCGTCACGGACGGCGTAGATGACGTTCTCGCCGCGAAACGCCGACGGAACCTGCGTCAGGTGCCGCTCGATCTCTTCGCGCGGTAATTGCGGATGGTCGGAATAGTGGACCTGCTCGGTGAGGTGAAGCTCAACGAGAAGCGGCTTGATGAGCGAATAATCACCAACCGCCAAGCGCTCAACGTCGAGTGTTCGCATCCCCGTCCGATGTTAGCCTAGGCCCCGCGCGGCATCGCCAAATTTCGTCAGCGAAGTTTGGGCGCGGCCGCGGTCGACTAACGCCGACGTAGCTCAGCTGGCAGAGCAGCCGCCTCGTAAGTGGCAGGTCGTGGGTTCGAATCCCACCGTCGGCTCCAGACCTCGCGGGGCACCATTGAGGCAGCGCTCGTTTCGAATACAAATCAGGACCATCTCCTCGGCCGCAAGAAGCCCCGGCTGCGAGTGCTCGTGGGGTCGTGTAAAGCCACCATGTATAGCCAACGCCGCCCAGTTCACGTGCGCGGTTCTCCATGAGGGTGGACGACGCACCCCGGCGGGCAAATCCAGTTGAGGTGGGAGGTCGTCTTAAGGAAGCCGATAGCGGCGTTGACGGAGTGCCAGGCGACGTGCCGACGACCCGCTGGGTCGAAATATCCGACCTCGAGCTGCCCGGCGAACGGTGGGGACACCATGTCGATGCGGACCTCTTTGTGCTCGCCGGCGGACAGCTGCGGCAACACCGGCTCCGCTATGAAGAAGGCACCGCCCGGTGGGTGCTTCTGGAATAGGTTGACGATCACGTTGTAGGCGGTGCCGTTGCCGAGGGCTGTGACTTCGAGCGGGATGTACTGGCACGAAGCGTCATAGTCCCCGACCCGTACCGTCACCCACGGAACCAGCGACCGCTGGTAGTCGGCCACGCGGTCCTGGCGCAACAGCCACAGGGACCAGGCTGTCAGGAGCAGGGCACCGGCCACCGACACACCCTCGAGCGCGATCCATCCCGCGTACCACGTGAGGGTCACCCCCACGACAGCCGCAGCGACGGCGGCAGCATCACCCCGAAGCCGAGTCGCCACGCGCCGGAGCCCGGCTGTCGCACGCCGAAGCCGCGCCTTCACGCGCCGCCACCAAGGATACGGTCCATGGTCTCGGCAGCCTCACGCTGCGGCTTTTCGAACACATGCCGGTAGGTGTTCCAGATGAGCGACACGGACGAGTGGCCCGCCATCTTGCTCACGACCGCGACATCGACGTTGGCATCGCCCAGCAGGGCCACCCAGGAGTGGCGCAAGTCGTGGAATCTGAGCTCGGTTGGCAGCTGGGCGCGCTTTAGGTCAGCGCAGGCCTGCCAGGTACTTCGAGACGGCAACGCTGCCGTCGAAGTAATTCGCGTGGGTGAGTTTCACAGTGTCTAGGGAGTCGGAGCCGATGAGCACGATCTCCATTAGGTCCCGGCCCTTCAGTTCGCGTTCCTTCGAGGTATACGCGGCCACGGCCCGGTCGCTGTCCTCGCCGAACTCGACGAGCTCCTTGAGCTCGCCCGCCTGGTGGTCGAACACGATCAGAAAGTGGCTGATGCCCTTGGTCATGCCTGGTCTCCTGTGATGAAGGGTACCGCAGCCGTGCGAAGCTGCTGCATCCGGTAAATAAGATCCTGGCCGACGACGCCGCCCCGTTCCTCGATGGCCATAGCCTCCGAGACCGCACCCAGCAGTTCGAGCACTTCGGCCGGGCCGACGCCGCTCTTGAGGTCCTGCTGAAGCCGACCGGACATACGCTCGACGGTGATCGCCCATTCGTGCATCGTCCGGGTGCGCAACTGAACCTCGATGCCGCGGTCGTCACCCGCCTTGTCGGGGTAGGCGACGACGACATGTACCCCACGGTAGCCGGAAGCGCGTGGCTGGCTGATGTAGTCAGAAACGCGCAGCGGCGGTCGGTTCTTCCTCAGCCGCTGCTCGACGCGCCTCAGCTCGTCGATCGAGTCGAGCACGGCACGGCAGCCGCCGATGTCCTGCATGTTTCCAAGCGCCATGGTCGGCTCGCGCATGAGCTTGTCGAGGATCGTCGAGAGCCGCTTGAGCCGCTGCGACACCTCGACTCGGCACCCCTCGGTCTTCACTACCGACCGCAAGCCCATGGTGGCCTTAGCGAGCGGTGACTGGTAGGCGGCACGATGGTCCCAGATGACCTGCAGCGCGACGTCGACCTGCGGGTCGTCCCGGTCCGCGCCGTTGCGAATCCAGCGGCGAATGGTCTGGCCGGCCTTGTTAACCTGGGCCTTGCTGGGGCCCGCCCTAACTGCAACCTCCACCGCCGAATCAGGATAGTTGCGAAGACGTCGTCGCTCACCCGTTACAGCGGGTTCGGCGGCTCGGGAAAGAGAAGGCCCTCCCAGTCCGCCGCCCACGCAGTGGAACCCGCGGCGGCCTCGTCGATCGCCTGCTTGAGCGCCAGGCGAAGCAGTTCCTCGACCGCCTCGACGACACGTGCCGGGGTCAACTCCTCGCCCGCGACGTTGATCGGCTTCGCCTCGTGGCCGTGGAGCAAGCGGCTCCTCACGCGGTACGCGGCCATGAACAGCCCGTACACCGACCGTCTGCTTCGAGTCGGGTCTCGGATATAGCAAGCGGCTCGCGTCGACAGCCTGAAACGCAACTCGCCGCCAGACTCGTCGTCACCTAGGAATAGCGCCTCGGCGGCGACGATTAGGTCCACCAACTGGTCATCGACCCGCGTTCGTTCGCCCTTATAGGCGAATCTCCGAACCGCGAGAGCGAGCTGCCTCGACTCTCGATACCGTGGGCTGTGCACCTTCTGCCAGAACCTCTGAAGCTCGGGAACCTCCGACTCGCCTAGCACGTAGGCGTTTGGCAAGAAAGGGCCCATCCGCCAGCCGAGCAGATGGTCTCCCGACGAGCCGCCGTGCACCTGGTAGCCGCCACCGGGTGGCGGCATGGTGCTCGCCTTGCCGCCGACCGCAATAAGCCCGGGCTTGAAAACGCGCAGATGGGCAACCAAATCGTCTAGCGCTTCGTTTGCCACCTGCGTTGGGTCGTCGACAGTCAACGGTCGCGATGACACATCGACTTCGCCGATGCCCTTAGGAGTGCGATGTGTGAACCGCACAATGTGGGAGGGCGGGGCGAAGAACCTGAGCCTCGGAGACGTGGGCGCGAGACTCCCGACCGTGAATAGCCGCTCGAGCTCGGCCTCGTCGATTGGCTCGACGCTGAGGTCGGGAGTCAGTCTCACGGAGCCGAGCCCGAATGAGTTGAATCCGAGTAGGGGCGCGAAGGTCTCGACCGTTACATCGCGCGCGTTGAGGAACCCCTCAATGCTCGACGCTTCGGCGGCAGCGGCCGCGAGGGGGTCGCGTCCTTCGTGGCCAGCCGTCAGCGCTTCGCCGAGGCAACCGTCGAGGAACTGCGCTAGGTCGAGGCGAACCCGCATGTAGCTGGTTCCGACTAGGTTGTCGAACTGTCGGGCCCACTGCTCGTTTCCCTGGAGGAACGCAACCGCCGCGCTGTACTCCGGCAATGCGTGGAGCTCTTGCTCCCGGCGGTCGATGGCGCTGACCCACGAGACCCGTATGGTGTCTTGCCGCGTGTAGCGGCCGTCGCCTTGGCGAATCCATCGGCCCGCCGGCATGCCAATCAACTCGCCCTGCTGCAGGTTGGCAGTCGCGATCGGCATCGCCGCCTCGACGTAACGAACGACAACATCGCGAAGCGTGGGTGCCCGACCCTGGTCCATCTGAAGATCATCCAACAGCAGAGGGCGGGTACGGAGTTCGAGGGGTCAGGCTCAGGTCAGCCTGTCGCTCCGCAACGTCCGCGACCTACGCTGGGCCGGCCAGGGAGCAATCCTCGAAGGCGCTTCAGCTTCCAGAGCGGGCGCCAGAATCCCGCCCGGCCCAACGCCCAGTGGCTGCAGGTCGCGCGATTCTAAACAGGCTCAAGACGATGCCCACGCGACCCATCACTTGTGCAATTGAGTCAGTACCAACGTGAGCCATGCCACAGCCCCCGTTAGAAGCACAGTCGCTAACCCGAAGCCGACGAGCGACCAGGTCAACCAAGTGATTGTCTTCGCTGATTTGTCTGCTGATCGCTGGCCCGTGCGCAAGTACGCCTGGCTCACGGCCTCGCGTCGCCTAGTGTAGTGCCTCATGAAATCCCCTTTCCGGTAGTCGGAACAGCTTCCCTTGTGCAGCCAAACTGTATAGCCAAGCCCGCCGACCGTGACCGATTGTCGTCGACGCTTTGTATTCGCGATCGACCTTGGCCGACCTTGATCGACCGCAGGCTCCCGACTTCTAAACAGAGGGTCAGGGTTCGAATCCCTGACCTGTCATGTCTTAGGCCCACCGTCGGCTCCAGAGCATCGACAGGAGTAGGCACGCCTCCGCAATGAGGATCGGCACAGCCAGGACGACCAGAGACATCTCGAGCAGGGCGTAGCCGGCGACGAGCAGCGCGATCTGGACCGACGTGGCGCCCTCGCGGAGGAGCAGCCAGCCGGCGACGACCAGCATCGCGAAGTCCTGGAACCCGACGTACGGCGTGAACAGTAGAGACGCGACGATGCCGATCGCGATGGGCATCGCCACGCCCGCCCGGCGCTGCCGGAACGCGGCCGCGACGGCGACCACGACGACCACCGCTTCCACCACGTACACCTGCGGACCGAGGCCGAGGGGACCCGCGATGGCGTAGCGCCGCGTCGGCTCCCACTGCGAGGCCAGAGAAAGGGCGTCGCGATAGCGGTGCAGGCCGTCCGGGCCGAGCAGGAACAGCGCGACGAGGACCATCGCGGCCGTTGCGGTCGCCCAGACCGCGAACAGCCGCACGCGGCCCGAGGCGAGGAGGCATAAAGGGACGAGCAAGGCGAGCTGCGGCTTGAGGGCGATGAGACTCAGGGCCAGCCCGGCGAGCATTGTTTGCTTGCGCTCGGCCAGCCACCATGTCAGCGCCACCGCCGCGGCGACCAGGGCCACGGGCTGGCCGACCATCAGCCCGTAGGCGGTGGGAAACAGGCCGGCGAAAAGGGCGAGGTGAGCCGCCCGGGACAGGGTGCCGCCGGGCGCGGCGAGCCGCCACGCGAGCCACGCGGCGCCCACGACGAGCGCGGTCCACAGGACGATCGCCACGTCGAACGGGGCGGCAGTGAACGGAGTGGCGAGCCAGGCGAGCGGCGGCGGGTTGAGAAAGGGCGACCAGTAGGTGCCTGGACCCAGGCCCTCGACGACCGTCTTCTGCGCCGCGAGGTCGTACAGGTGGCTGTAGCCGTACCGCCAACCCACCACCGCCGCGCCGTAGATCAGGCGGAAGTCGTTGCGGACTCGATACCCCGGGACGTAGGTCGTGGCGGCGACGTAGAGGTTGAAGGCGGTGAGCAGGATGCCGGCCCAAAGGCCCGCCACCGCCGAAAGCCGGCTTCGCTCTCGCACGTAATCCGCCATGAGGTGGGCAAAAAATAAGGGCTCGGACCCGTTAACGGGGTCCCCGCAAACTCAAGGCGCCAGCCTCCGAGTTTGCGGGGTTCAAGTCCGAGCCCTCTGGCGGTATCTATTTAGTTGACTTCGCGGTAGTCCGCGTCGACCACGTCCCCTTCTTTCTTCTCTGGGTCCTCACCGGAAGCGGTGCCATCGGCCGCCGGTGCACCCGCCGGCGTTCCGGCCTGCTGGTAGATGTGCTGGCCGATCTTCTGCAGGGCCTCGTTGAAGTCGTCCATCTTGCGCTGCAGGTCCTTGGTGTCCGAACCCTTGGCCGCGCTCTTGAGCGCCTCGAGCTTGGTGTTGACCTCGCTCTTGACGTCCTCAGGAATCCTGGCCTCGTTGTCCTTGATGACCTTCTCAGCCTGGTGGATCATGTGGTCCGCCTGGTTGCGGAGCTCCACCTCTTCGCGCTTCGCCCGGTCCTCGGCGGAGTGCGCCTCCGCCTCCTTGACCATCCGGTCGACCTCGTCCTTGTTCAGTGTCGAGGACGCCGTGATCGTGACCGACTGCTCGCGACCGGTGCCCTTGTCCTGCGCTTTCACGTTCAGGATGCCGTTGGCGTCGAGGTCGAACGTGACCTCGACCTGGGGCATGCCGCGGGGCGCGGGCGGGATCCCGTCCAGGTGGAAGCGTCCGAGCGTGCGGTTGTCGCGCGCCATCTCGCGCTCGCCCTGCAGGACGTGCACCTCGACGGACGTCTGGTTGTCCGCCGCGGTCGAGAACACCTGCGAGCGGGAGGTCGGGATCGTCGTGTTGCGGTCGATGAGCCTGGTCATGACCCCGCCCAGAGTTTCGACGCCCAGGGACAGCGGCGTCACGTCCAGGAGCAGGATGTCCTTAACCTCGCCCTTCAGCACTCCGGCCTGAATCGCGGCGCCCACCGCCACGACCTCGTCCGGGTTGACGCCCTTGTGCGGCTCCTTGCCACCGAGCAAGCCCTTGACGAGCTGCTGGATGATCGGCATGCGCGTCGCGCCACCGACCAGGACGACCTCGTCGATCTGCTGCGGGGTCAGGTTCGCGTCCTTCAGGGCCGCGAGGAACGGGCCGCGCGTTCTCTCCGTGAGGTCCGCCGTCAGCGACTCGAACTTGGCGCGGGTCAGCGTCATCTCGAGGTGCTTCGGACCAGTCTGGTCCGCGGTGATGAACGGCAGATTGATCGTCGTCTCGAGCCGGCTCGAGAGCTCGATCTTCGCGCGCTCGGAGGCCTCGGTCAGGCGCTGGAGTGCCTGGCGGTCGGTCTTGAGGTCGATGCCGTTCTGCTTCTTGAACTCGTCGGCGAGCCAGTCGACGATGCGGCGGTCGTAGTCGTCGCCGCCGAGGTGGGTGTCCCCGTTGGTCGACTTGACCTCGAACACGCCGTCGCCGACGTCGAGGACGGACACGTCGAACGTGCCACCGCCTAGGTCGAAGACGAGGATCGTCTCGTTCGCCTTCTTCTCCAGGCCGTAAGCCAGGGAGGCGGCGGTCGGCTCGTTGATGATGCGCAGCACGTTGAGGCCCGCGATCTGCCCGGCGTTCTTGGTCGCCTGGCGCTGCGAGTCGTTGAAGTACGCGGGCACCGTGATGACCGCGTCGGTCACCTTCTCGCCGAGGTAAGCCTCGGCGTCGGCCTTGAGCTTCTGCAGGATCATGGCCGAGATCTCTTCGGGGGTGAATTCCTTGTTGGCGTTCGGCACGAACACCACGGCTCGATCGTCCTTGCCCGGCTTGACCTGGTAAGGCACGATCTTCCGCTCCGAGTCAACCTCGGCGAACTTGCGGCCCATGAACCGCTTGATCGAGTAGACGGTGTTCTCGGGATTGACTGCCGCCTGGCGGCGAGCCAGCGTGCCCACCAGCCTCTCACCGGACTTGGTGAAGGCGACGACGGAGGGTGTGGTGCGCGAACCTTCGGAGTTCGGGATCACGACAGGCTCGCCGCCTTCCATGACGGCGATGACCGAGTTGGTCGTTCCCAGGTCGATTCCTACGGTTTTTGGCATTGGTTAGCTGCTCCTCCAGATAGGGTGATTTGAATTCAAAGTGATTACCTCTGATCTTCTTCCCAGCATCCGAGTCTGCAAAACGCCTGAGAACCCTAGTCTTTAGAGAGTGGCCATCTACGAGCTCGACCCGGTCGACCGGATCGGGATCGCGGCCGTCGGCGAGCCGGGGCAGCGGCGCTTCTTCCTCCTTGCCACAGGATCGGGCCGCACCCTGACGCTCGCGTGTGAGAAGTCCCAGGTCCAGGCCCTCATCCTCCGCCTCAACCAGATGCTCGAGGCCCAGAAGATCGAGCAGCCGGAGCTTGCCCTGGAGCCGGCGTCGCTGGAGCCGGGCGAGCCTGAGTGGCAGATCGGCGAGATGGGTCTCGGCTACCACGAGGCCCGCCAGATGTTCGTCCTCGTCGCGAGCCAGGCGGCGGCGGGCGAGACGGGCGAGGCGGGCGGGCCCGCCGAGCAGGAGCCGCCCGCGGACGATGCGCCCAGCGTCCGTTTCTGGCTCAGCCACCAGCAGGTCGTCGCGTTTTCGAAACAGGCCGAGACAGTACTCACCGCGGGCCGCCCGCTGTGTCCGCGGTGCGGCCTGCCCATGGACCCCTCCGGCCATCCTTGCCCGGTGATGAATGGCGCGCGCCCCATCTTCTGAGCCCGCCGAGGAGCTCCTCCGCGAGCTGCCTGAGATCAAGCTGCTCGGAATCCTCCACGGTGCGTCGAACTACACGTTCCTCGCGCGACTCGGGCCCCACCCGCCATCGGGTTTGCGCGCCGTGTACAAGCCCGCGAGGGGCGAGTCACCCCTGTGGGATTTCGACGCGGGCACCCTCTATCTGCGCGAGGTCGCGGCGTACCAGCTGAGCAAGGTCCTCGGGTGGCCTCGCATCCCACCCACCGTGATCCGCGAGAAGGCACCGCATGGGGTCGGCGCCCTCCAATTGTTCATCGAGGCTGACCGACGCCATTTCCTGGGCGACCACAAGACCGGGAACGACACGTGGATTCGCATTGCGCTGTTCGACGTGATCGTCAACAACGCCGACCGCAAATCCGGCCACTGTCTCTTCGATGAGCAGGACGACGTGTGGGTGATCGATCACGGCCTGACCTTTCACGTCGACCACAAGCTGCGCACGGTCATCTGGGACTTCAGCGGGCAGCCGCTCCCGTCCGAGCTCTGCGGTGACGTAGAGCGCGCGTTGATCGACCTCGAGCGAGGGGCGCTCGCGAAATCGATGCCCGAGCTCATCGGCACCCAGGAGATCCGCGTCTTGAAGCGGCGGCTCCGTGGGGTGCTGGACCCTCGCTGGCGCTTTCCCGAGCCTGCGTCGCCATGGTCGATCCCCTGGCCGCCCGTGTAACCAACCAGGCTCTGCTATCGTTCCCGGGCTTCATGCGTTTGCGCGGTTCGGATCCCCACGAATTCAGAGCTTGCGCGTGAATTCGCGGGGGCCCCTAAACCCTCGGTTGAGCCCAGCCATCGTCGTCCTCGCCGCCCTCGCCTCAGCCTCGTTGCTCTTTGTCGTGGCTCCGATGGCACGGGCCGACTGCCAACCCACAGCGAGCACGTCATGCCCGACACCCACACCCACGCCAACACCGACCAACGCCTTCCTGTCTCTTGACGTGACCGCCGGCGGGCCCAACACACAGATCACCGTCAACGGCGGCGCCTTCCTACCCAACGAGCAGATGACCCTCTACTGGGACCAGCCGAACAAGGTGGCGGGCGGCGGAACCGCAGACACCAGCGGCAACTTCGTCACCCACGTCAAGCCTTTCCCTGGGGACGCGCCCGGCGTCCACAAGCTGTGCGCGAGCGTGGCTCCGAACCCTTGCGCCAACTTCACGCTCGAGGCGGCCACGACCTCGCCTTCCCCATCGCCGACGCCAAGCGAGTCTCCCTCGCCTACGCCGGAGCCGACGACCACTCCATCTCTCAGCCCGACACCGGTCGCGGCCACGCTGAACGGTTTCGACGTCATCTCCAAACCGCCGTTCGTGTTTCTCCCGCTCGCCGGCGCGTTCGCCATCCTCGTCTCGCTGATCTACTGGCTCTTCAGCGTGCTGCGGAGGCCGCGAGTGAGACAGTTGCCCTCGGCCGCCGTCGTGCACCGTGCGACGCGTCCCGACTACAAGGCTGAGTTCGGCACTCCCCCGCCAGCCGCAGCCGAGCCCCTGCAGGAGTCGGCGTGGGCCGAGCCGATGCCGCCGACCCAGTCGGATGCTCCATCTGCGGCTCCGACGACCGAGCCAGAGCAGGCGGCCGAACCTCCGACGGCGGAATGGGACACCGGAACGCTGGAGACCGGATGGGGCATCAGCGTCCCCCCCGATACCGGCTACCCGGAGCTTCCGCCACCCGACGAGCCTCCCGAGCTGGGCGCGCCGGACCTGCCCGAACCAGGCGATTAGTTGGCCGGGAGGCCCGTGCCAACTTAGTATTCGGCGGAGTGTCACTCCTCGAAGTGCGCGACCTGAGCGTCCGCTTTGGAGGTGTCGTGGCGCTCGACCGGGTTTCCTTCAACGTCGACGCCGGGCAGGTCGTGGCGCTCATCGGTCCCAACGGTGCGGGCAAGACAACTCTTTTCAACGTCATCACGCGCGTGTACCGGCCGAGCGGCGGGACGGTGCTGGTCGACGGCCAGTCGGTGCTCTCCCTGCGTCCCCACCAGGTCGTCGGGCATGGCGTCGCCCGCACCTTTCAAAACGTCGCCCTGTTCCGCTCGATGACCGTGCTCGAAAACGTGCAGGTCGGAAACCATATCCAGTCGAACACCCGCTGGCTGGAAGACGCGGTCCCGCTTCCCACCTCGGTGCGTTCGGAGGCGGCGTGCCGGTCGCGATCGCTCGAGATGATCGAGTTCGTGGGTCTGGGCTCGGTCACGCACCGACACGTCGGGTCGCTGCCGTTCGGCACGCAAAAGCGCGTCGAGCTGGCGCGGGCCCTGGTCTGCCGGCCTCGGCTTGTCCTGCTCGACGAGCCGGCAGGCGGAATCAGCCACGAGGAGGTCGACTCGATCTCCCGGCTGCTCCGTCGCGTGCACACAGAGCTCGGCGTGACGATGCTCCTCGTCGAGCACCACATGACCTTCGTCATGGGGATCTCCGACCGTGTGGTGGTCCTCGACTTCGGGCGGAAGATCGCCGAGGGCGCGCCCGCCGAGGTCCAGCGCAACCCGGCGGTCATCGAAGCCTACCTGGGGGCGGCGTGACCGCCCTCCTCGAGCTCGAGGGCGTCCATGCCGGGTACGGCCCGACGTCAGTCCTGCACGGCGTCTCGCTCACAGTCCCTGAAGGCGGCGCCGTGTCGCTGCTGGGGGCGAACGGAGCGGGCAAGACCACGACACTGCGCGCGATCACCGGGGGCGTCCACTGGAGCGGCGACATCCGCTTCGGCGGACGCTCGCTGCGCCGCATGCACACCGAGGACATCGTGAGCCGGGGCATCGCGCACGTGCCCGAGGGGCGCGGCATCTGCACGGAGCTGACCGTCGACGAAAACCTGAGACTCGGCGCCCATATGCGCCGCGACGGCGCCGAGCTGCGCAAGGACTACGACCGCGTCTTCGCCTACTTCCCGGTGCTCAAGGAAAGGCGCCACCTGTCCGCGAGCACGCTGTCGGGCGGTGAGCAGCAGATGCTCGCGCTCGCCCGCGCGCTCCTGATGAAGCCCCGCCTGATGCTGCTCGACGAGCCGTCGCTCGGTCTCGCGCCGATGGTCGTTCGCGCGATCTTCGAGATCATCCGCACGATCAATCGCGAGAGCAAGGTCGCTGTGTTGCTGGTCGAGCAGAGCGCGCGTATCGCGCTCGACCTTTCATCCCACGCATACGTGCTCGAGGTCGGCCGAGTCGCAGTCGAAGGCGACAGCGACGAGCTGAAAGGCAACGAGTCCGTGCGCCGCTCGTACCTCGGCTACTAGGCGATGCAGGAATTTCTCCAGCTCGTCGTCAGCGGGCTCGCGGCCGGCGGCATCTTCGCCAGCCTCGCCCTGGCGCTCGTCCTGATCTACAACGCCATGGGTCTCGTCAACTTCGCGCAGGGCGAGATGGCGATGTTCGCGACGTTCATCGCGTACGCGCTGATCAGCCGCGGGATGAGCTTCTGGATCGCGTTCCCGGTCACCCTGGTGCTCGCCTTCGGGGGCGGCATCGCGATCCAGCGGATCGTGATCAGGCCCGTCGAGCGCGCGCCCGTGCTGACCCTCGTCATCATCACGCTCGGACTCGCCACGTTGGTCAATGGCGTCGCGGGCTTCCTTTTCGGCTACGTTCCGCGCCCATTCGAGAGTCCTTTCTCCAGCGACACCGTCGGCGTGCTCGGCGTGTTCATCAGCTATCGCGACCTCGGCGTGATCGGCGTGTCAGGCGTCGTCCTGCTGCTCGTCTACCTGCTTCTGCAGCACACGACTGTCGGCTTGACGATGCGCGCCGCGGCACACCACCCCGAGGCGAGCCGGCTGCTCGGCGTGCACGTGAGCTGGATGCTGGCTCTGGGCTGGGGTCTGGCCGCAGCCGTGGGCGCGGTGTCGGGGATCATGGTCGCCCCTGTCTTGCTGCTCGAGCCGAACATGATGCAGGCGATCATCATCTACGCCTTCGCGGCGGCGGTCCTGGGCGGCATCGAAAGCCCGCTTGGCGCTGTCGTCGGCGGTCTAATCGTCGGAGTCACCGTCAACCTGGCCGGCGTCTACGTGCCGTTCGTCGGGGGCGACCTTCAGCTCGCGGTCGGCCTAGCGATCATCGTCGCGGTGCTGATCATCCGGCCCAACGGCCTCTTTGGACGCGCGAGCGTGCGACGTGTCTAGCGTGCTCAGGCAGCGGATTCGCAACGCGCCACCCCGCTACGCGCTGGTCGCCATCGTCGTGCTGCTGCTGGCGGGCTTGCCGACGGTGATCAGCAGCTTCCTCACCAGCGAGTGGGCCCAAGCGCTGATCCTCGCCATCGCGATCATGGGCCTGAACATCCTGGTCGGCTACAGCGGGCAGCTGTCGCTCGGGCACGGCGCGTTCATGGCGCTTGGCGCGTACATCTCGGCGATCCTCGCGCACAAATACAAGATGGACTACCTGGTCACCATCCCCATCGCGGGCGTGCTGACTGGCGGCATCGGTTTTCTCTTCGGCATTCCCGCCCTGCGACTGTCGGCGCTTTATCTCGCCCTCGCCACGTTCGCGCTCGCCGTCGTCACTCCGAGCCTCATCAAGCGGCCGAAAGAGTGGACAGGCGGTCCGCAGGGCCTGCTGCTGGTCCAGCCCGACCCGCCACAGCCCGCGAAGGACGCGTTCGCGGCAATCACCGGGACGGCGATGACGACCGACCAGTGGATCTACTACATCACCCTCTTTTGCGCCCTGCTCTTGTTTTGGCTGGCGTGGAACCTGCTGCGCTTTCGCCCAGGCCGCGCGATGCGGGCCATCCGCGACGGCGAGGTCGCGGCCGCCGCCTCGGGGATCAACGTCGCGGGCTACAAGACGCTCGCCTTCGGCATCTCCGCCTTCTACGCCGGCATCGCCGGGTCGCTCTTCGGGCTGGCTACCGGCTTCATCAGCCCGGACACCTTCCCGGTCTCGCTGTCGATTCAGCTGCTGGTCGGTGTGGTGGTCGGCGGCCTGGCCTCGATCCCTGGGCCGCTTCTTGGCGCGATCTTCGCCTACTTCCTGCCCATCGAATCGAACCAGTGGGTGCCAAGCCAGTCATGGATACCCAGCCAGATCGCGTCGACCGTCGAGAAAGCCGGACCCGCCGTCTCGTACGGCGTGATCTTGATCGTGATCATGATCTTCGCCCGGAACGGCATCGTCGGCCTGGTCGAAAGCGGCTACCGTATGCTGCAACGCCGGCTGCGGGGGGCCGGCGATCGGGAGACTGGACAGATGCCGTCAGGTCCCCAGACTGTTTAAATAGCAGTTCATTAAACCGGGAGGAATTTCTATGGCACGAAACGGACCTCGTCTGGCCCTGGTGGCGGTAGTCCTCGTCACGTTGGTCGCCTGCGGAGGGTCCGGTACTCCCGCGCCTCAAACCGACGTCGGGATCACGAGCAACTCGATCCTCCTGGGCAACACGATCGCGCAGTCCGGCCCGGCCGCCGCGTACGGCACAATCGCCAACGCCGAGAACGCCTACTTCACGTACATCAACAACCAGGGTGGGGTGAACGGGCGCAAGATCCAGTTCAAGATCCTCGACGACGGCTACAACCCTGCCAACACCGTGCTCCTGACCAAGCAATTGGTCGAGCAGGACCAGGTGTTCGCCATGTTCAGCGGGCTTGGCACGCAGGCGCAAACGTCGGTGCGCGACTACCTCAACACCAAGAAGGTGCCGCAATTGTTCGTCGCCACCGGCGCGACCACGTTTGACCTCGACTACTCCACCAACAAGTGGACCCTCGGCTGGCAGCCGCCCTACCAGGGCGAGTCTCGCATCTATGCCAAGGACATCCTCGCCAACCACGCGAGCGCAAAGATCGGCGTCCTCTACCAGAACGACGACTACGGCCAGGATTATCTGAAGGGGCTCGTCGACGGCCTCGGCGCCAACGCGTCGATGATCGTGGACAAGGAGCCCTTCGACCTCACCGCGGCCAGCCCGGCGGCGCAGCTTGCGAAGCTCAAGGCGGCGGGGGCCGACACCCTGTTTCTCTTCGCGACTCCGAAGCCTGCCGTCCAGTCTCTGGTGATCATCACGGCGCTGCACTGGACGCCCGCTGTCTATCTGAACGGAGTATCAAACCCGCAGGTTTACATGGTGGCGGCCAAGAAGAATGGCGCCGCTCTGCAGAACGTCACCAGCGTCGGCTACATCAAGGACCCGACCGACCCGCAATGGGCGAGCGACAGCGCGATGCAGCAGTACAGGACGATCATCGCCCTCTGCTCGACGTGCAAGCCTGATGACGGATTCAACATCTACGGCGTCGCGGTCGCGTACACGATGGTCGACGTCCTGAAGCAGGCCGGCACCAACATGACGCGCGCCAACGTCATGAACATCGCGGCCAACCAATTGAACGAGACCAACCCGTTCCTCCTGCCGGGCGTCAAGGTCAAGACGAGCTCGAGCGACCACTTCCCGATCATGCAGGAGCAGGTCATCACCTGGAACGGCACCGGCTGGTCGCTGCAGGGCAACCTGATCGACTCACGGGGGACCATCAAGTAGCCAAAAGGATCACCGAAGGCCTGCGGCCTTACTGGCTGCAGGCCTACCTTCTCCTCTACACCCCGATCGGTCTTTTCGCGGACAGCCGCGTCACCGCGCCCTGGCAGCAGTACCTGCTCGGCGCGCTGACCTTCTCGGTTCTCTACCTGGCGGCGCTGAAAGCGCCTCGCGAGCAGCGGGTCCAGGTCTGGACGTGCGTCATCGTCGCGACGTGCTTCGAGATCTTCGGCTCGCTCGTGTGGGGCGTCTACCGCTACCGAATGCACAACCTGCCTCTGTTCGTGCCGCCTGGACACGGCATCGTGTACCTCTTCGGACTTCTCGCCTCCCAGACCCCGATCGTCCGCCAGTACGGCCGCCGCGTCGCGCATGCGGTGCTCGGCGGAGCAAGCGTCTGGGCGGCCGCGGGCCTGACCGTGCTGCCGCTCGTGACCCACCGAATCGACGTGCAGGGCGCGCTGTGCCTTCCCGTCTTCGCCTACTTCCTGCTTCGCTCGCCGCGCTGGCCGCTGTTCGCGGCCATCTTCATCATCGTCAGCGAGCTCGAGATATGCGGAACCTCGTTCGGCAACTGGTACTGGATGCCGGTCGCGCCGTGGACGCACATCCCGTCGGGCAATCCGCCGTCGGTCATCGCCGGCGGCTACTGCGTGATCGACGGGTCAGTCCTGCTCGTCCTCTGGACCTACAGGGTCGGCTTGAAAACCATCATGACCAGGATCAGGACGACGACCAGCCCGATCATCGGTCCGACGATTCGGGACCTGCGCTCAAGCCGTGCGAACTCCGGTGAGGAGGTGTCTCCCGCGTCGACCAACCTGATCTGACTCTTGAGGAGCGGCGTGTACACCCGCACGGCGACCACGATCAGCACCGCGAACAGGACAAGCGCCGCGATGATCCAGAGCGACGCGATCGACCAATGGCCGACGATCAACATCAGCGCCCCCGTGAGCAGGAGCATGCCGTAGGCCGGGTTCGCGATCCGGTCGTCCAGGAATTTGATCCCTTTCAGCGCGAAACCGACATGCGCAGGTTCGCTTGCCGCGCGCGCATTCCAGACGCCGTACGTGATGTTCGCCCCGACCGCCGTGATCGCCGCGGCAATGTGGATGAACTTAAGCAGCAGATACAAGGAGAACATCAGGCGCGCATGTGGACAGTAGCCGTTCCCACCGTGGTCCGCTTCCCGCTCTCGTCCTCGCCCCAGACCTCCAGCTCGACCTCCTTGCCCTCGACTCGCGTGACACGGCCGCGGCAGCGATACGGATGTCCGGGCATGTCCACGCCGCGGTAGCTCACCTCAAACGTCTGGAGCGTTCCGTCGTCCCCTAGCCAATCCGTGACCAGCTCGCCCAGGAAGGCGGCCTTGAGCAGGCCGTGGAGGATCACGCCGGGCAGACCGACACTCTTTGCGTACGGCTGGTCGTAGTGGATCTCGTAGAAGTCGCCCTGCGCTCCGGCGTACTGGACGAGCTGGCGCGTCGTCGGATGCTTGACCAGCTCGGGGATCTCGGCGCCGACCTGTACTTTCATCGCCGGATCGCCGTCCCGCGCAAGCGCGCCACCTTCTCGCCACGCTGGTTGGTGTAGTCGGTTTCGAAAATGATGAACAGCAGGTTCCCGCTCGAGCCCGCCTTGTCGTAGACGTCGACGACGCGGCCCTTGGCGGTGATCAGATCGCCGACCATCACCGCCGCGAAGTACTCGAACCGGTTGCCGCCGTTCAGCCAGCCTTGGCCGTACTCCTCTGCATCGCTGAGATGCAGAGACACCGGCGCAAGCGCAACCAGGAACGTCGGCGGCGCCTCCTTCTCCCAGCGTGGGTTGGGGTCGCCGATCGCTTCGGCGAAGCGCCGAACATGACCCGACTCGACCGGCGCGGTGACCGCCGGGCCCTCCACGCCGATGCGGGTCTTGATCCGGTCGATGGCCTCGGCAGTCGTGATCATCGGCCGCGAGGCAGGCCGAGCACGCGCTCGGCGATGATGTTGCGCTGGATCTCGGAGGAGCCCGCGTAGATGGTCTCGGCCTGCGCCCACATCCAGCCGTACTGCCAGCGGCCGCCCTCGATCGCAAGCGCCGATTCTGGCGCCAGCGCGCCGTACATGCCCTCGACCCCGACCGCCGCCTCCTGCAGGCGCTTGTCCATCTCGCTCCAGTAGAGCTTGGTCACGCTCGCCTCGGGTCCCGGAGCGTGACCTTGCTGGGCCCGGGTCAGGCTGCGAAGCCCGATCAGGCGAAACACATGAGCCTCGATCTGGGCCTGCGCGATGCGCTGGCGCGTGGACGCGTCGGAGCCCGCGCCTCGTTCGCGGGCCAGCGCCGCCAATTCGGCGACCGCGCGCTCGAACCGCGCCGCCTGGGCGAGACCTCCGCGCTCGAAGCCGAAGACGGTCATCGCGATCTTCCAACCGTCGCCGGGCTGCCCGACGAGATCGCGCTCGTCGACCTCAGCATTCGAAAGGAAGATCTCGCAGAACTCGCCGCCGCCCGTCATCTGCTTGATGCGCCGGACCTCGACCCCGGGCTGCTCGATGTCGACGAGGAAGAAACCGATCCCGCGATGAGGCTCGGCCTCTGGATCGGTTCGAGCAAGGAGAAAGCTCTTGTGCGAATAGTGGGCGCCACTCGACCACGTCTTCTGGCCGTTGAGCACCCATTTCCCGTTTCGTCTCTCGGCCCGCGCGCGCAGGCCGGCCAGGTCGCTGCCCGCGTCGGGTTCGCTGAAGCCCTGGCAGCAGATCAGCTCGCCGCTCAGGATCTTCTCCACGTAGGCGTCCTTCTGCCAGTCGCTTCCGTGGACGCGGAGGGTCGGCGCGAGCAGGGTCACGCCAAGCCGCCCGAGAATGCCTGGCGCGCCGGCCTTCGCCAGCTCCTCCTGGAAGATGGCCTGCATCACCGGAGTCGCACCGCGCCCGCCGGCTTCGACAGGCCAGCCGAGCTTCAGCCAGCCGCCCTCAAAGAGGCGCCGCTGCCAGTGCCGCTGGATCTGGGTCTCCTCTTCCTGCTCCTCGCGGTATCCGCCGACGCCGCGGTGGCGCCACTCGGAGGGGAGGTTCCGTTCGAGCCACGTTCGGACCTCGTGCCGGAAGGATTCCTCCTCCGCCGTGAAGCCGAGATCCACGGTTCGAGGATATCGAAATCAGGGAAACTGGAAGCGATGGCATCGGACGTGCTCTGCGGCCGCTGTGGCGCGTTGCTCACCAATCCCGCCGCGCCCTGCCCACGCTGCGGCGCGCCCGCGTCAGGCGCCTATTACGGAACCCAGCCGGCACGGCGCAAGAATCCGTGGGCGGCCGCCGCTCTCGCCATCATCCCGGGATGCGGCCACTTCTACCTCGGCCACAACCTCAAAGGAATCGGCTACCTCGTCGGGATCATCGGCTTCCAGATGTTCGACCTGGGCCTTGACGCGAGCGTGATCGGACTATCGCTCGGCGTGCCCCTGGAGCTGGGCCCGGGTGCCCTGTGGGTCTACAGCATCGTGGACGCGTATAGGACCGCCAAGCACACCCAGACCCCCGCGCCGGGTTCTTAGCTCGCCTTTCGTCTCCGCGTGGTGGTCGCCTTGCGGCGCCGACCATTTGCCGAGGCAGTCGTGGTGCGCCGGCGGCGCTTCGTGGTTCCGCTCAGGGCTCGCTGCACACGCCGCGAGATGGTCCGCAGCCCGCGCTCCACGCTCTTGCCCGTGGCGGATGCGCCCGCGCGCTTGGAGAGCTTGTTGACCTGGGTCTGCAGCTTGCGGTTCTTGCTGATGAGCTCCGCGACCATCGCGTTGAGCTGACCCACCAGGTCGCCCGCCCCCGCGCGCTTGCGTCGCGTGGTCGTCGTTCGGTTCTTGCTGCCGGGCGGACGTCCGCGGCGGCGCGGTGCATTTTGCTGTGCTTCCTCTGGTGCCATTCTCACTCCTGCCAAAAAATAATCGGGTGCGGAGGCAAATACTAACCGCACCCGATTGAAATTATTTTTAAGGCTTAGGCGGCGACGAGCAACTGTTGCCTGGAAAGACTCTTCAATCCCTCGCGTGCAAGCTCATGCGCAGGATTTGCTTTACGACTCACATAACGGACAACGCGCCAACCACGCCGGCATCGATCGCGAACTTCGTGCACCGCGAGGCGAAAGCTGTCGCTCGACGGCATCCGGCTGCGGACAACTGGAGCGCAATCCGTGCGCACTATCACGCGGTGATAGGGCCAGCGCGCGGCGGCAAGATCCAGAGCGCCGGCGCAGACATGCGCTTCCAGCTGAGCCGAACCACCCATATGCGAAAAGCCGAACGACTCCGTGTAGACGGCCCGACCTCTAACAAAAACGGCCAGGCCACACCCGGCCCGGCCGTGCTTGTCGAGCGCGGCGTCCACGTAGATCACCAGGCACTCCCGCAAACTGCATTCCTCCCGTCTTGGCGGTATTTCCTCGAACGAGGATTTCGGAGAGCCTAACACGATGTTGCGCGCTTGTCCCCAGGCAAATACAACATGTGGGGTTACTCGATCGGTGGCAGTTCAGTCCCCATAGCGTGGTAGCCGCCGTCGACGTGCAGGAGCTCGCCCGTGGTCAGGTTCAGGTAATCCGACAGGAGCACGCAGACCGCCCGTCCAACCGGAGATTTGTCCTGCAGGCTCCAGCCGAGGGGGGCTCTCTTCTCCCACACCTCTTCGAAGTCTTTGAACCCCGGGATGCCACTCGCCGCGAGCGTGGCCAGCGGCCCGGCGCACACCGCGTTGACGCGGATCTTGTAGCGGCCAAGGTCGCGTGCGAGGTACCTCGTCACTGATTCCAACGCGGCCTTGGAGACGCCCATCCAGTCGTACTTCGGCCACGCCTGGGTGGAATTGTCGAAATCGAGCGTGACCATCGACCCGCCGTGCTCTTTCATCAGCGGCAGAAATCCGCGCGCCAATTCCTTGAATGAAAAAGCGCTGACCTGCAGGGCGGTGGCGACGCTTTCCCACGGCGTGTTCATGAACTGGCCGCCCAGCGCGTCGGGTGGCGCGTATGCGACCGAATGGACGAGGCCGTCGACCCGATTCCATCGCTTCGACGTTTCGTTCACCGCATTCGCGATGTCGGCCGGCTTGGTCACGTCCATCTCGAGAATTTCCGGCACCGGGTCGAGCTTTTTTGCGGTCATCTGCGTGATGCTCATCATCCGGCCGAAGCTCGTGAGAAGGATTTCAGCCCCGTTTCGCTGCGCTTCCTGCGCGATGGAATAACCGATGCTGCGCCGATCTGACATCCCGGCGATCAGGATTCGCTTCCCTTTCAGGATCATGTCGCCATAACTCTAAGGCGCGAGCCTAAGGTTCCGGGCCGACGGCCACTGGTGCATCCCGCCGCGACCAGTCGCTCCAGGCCCCAGCATAGAGTCGCCCGTTGGAAATGCCCGCGACTTCCATCGCGAGCAGGTGATGGCACGCGTTCACCCCTGAACCGCAGTACACGACCGCGCCGCCCGAGGCGCCGAGCTCCTCGTAGCGGCGCCGTAATTCCTGTGCAGATTTGAACCGGCCGTCCGACCGGAGGTTATTCGCGTAGGGCGCGCTCAGGGCGCCGGGTATGTGACCCGCCTTCGGGTCGATCGGCTCCGTCTCGCCGCGATACCTTTCCCCGGCCCGAGCGTCCAGCACCGGAATGCCGCTCACGTTGCGAACGGTTTCGAAATCGACGACCCGCCGGGTGTCGGGTTCGCGCGCCGCAAACTCGGCAAGCTCGACCGTCGGCACTCCGGTCTCCAGCGGTTCGTCCCACGCCTGCAGGCCGCCGTCCAGCACCGCCTGGGCAGCGTGGCCGAAGTATCCGAGCAGGAACCAGAGCCTCGCCGCCACCGACACGCCCGTGTCGTCGTACACGACCACAGAGGTGCCGGGACCAACGCCTGCCCGGCGCATCTCGCGCTCGAATTGCGCAGCTGTGGGCAGTGGGTGCCGCCCCGCTCCTTCTTTGCCCGTGATCGATTCGAGGTCGACGAAGACGGCGCCCGGGACGTGGCCCCGAAGGTACTCATCGCGTCCGTTGCGTCCTTGCAGGTACCACCGGAAGTCGATCACACGCACGTCCGGGTCGTGGAGGTGTTCGCGAAGCCAGCCGGCCTCGACCAGCGGTCCGAATCGCTCTGTCATCACGCGCCCACGACGCGCGCGTCGTGGCAGAAGTGCACCGAGCGCGGGCGCGATTCGTGCAGCTTTTTCAGCGAGCGCGTCCATTGGCGCCGGTTGGCATGCTGGCCGGGCCACATCGACAGGTCCGCCTTGTCAGCCTCCTTGTAAATGTCCGCCGTATACGCGGCGTCGCCGATCATCACGGCCACGCCGCCATCCGCCTCGACGAACACGCTCTGGTGGCCGGCCGTGTGTCCAGGTGTGGCGACGACTCGCACACCATCCGCGATCTCAGCATCGCCGTCCAGGAGCTCGAAGCGCGCCCCGGCGAAATCGAACCACTCCGCCGTCGTCTTCTCTTCACGACGCGCTCGCGCCAGCTCGGCCCGCTGGATGTAGAACGGTGCATTCCGGAACACGGCGTTCTGGCCGCAGTGGTCGAAATGGAGGTGGCTGTTGATGACGATCTTCACGTCGGCCGGGCTCAGGTCATGCTCGGCGAGCGCGTCCGCGGCATGGCGGTTGACCACCTTCCACTCCTTGACCAGCTCGGTCGGCCAGCCGACTCCGGTGTCGACCAGGATCGCGCCTGCTCGCGGATGCTTGATCACAAAACCGTGCACCGGCATGTGGTTGAACGCGTCGATCCGTGCCAGGTGGAGGCGGACGATCTCCAGGCTCAAGGAAGGTAGGGCGACACGGCGAAGACGGCGAAGAGCAGCGCAAGGTAGACCATCGAATAGGTCCACAGCCGCCGCGTCCAGCGGTTGCCCTCGAGATCGAGCAGCGTGATTCCGACCAGGCCCATCCCAAGCACGATCGCGCCTGCCAGGTAGACGGCACCGGCCGCGCCGGTGAAGAAAGGAACGAGGCTCGCGGCCACCGTGAGGACCGCATACACGATGCTCTGGCGCTTGGCCGACTGCTCACCCGCAACGACCGGCAGCATCGGCACGTTGGCCCGCGCGTAGTCACTCTTGATCATTTGAGCCAGCGCCCAGAAGTGCGGCGGCGTCCAGAAGAGGACCACTCCGAAGAAGGCCAGCGCGGTCAGGTCCAGGCGTCCTGACGCGGCGGCCCAGCCGACCAGTGGCGGCATCGCGCCGGCGGCGCCTCCGATGACGATGTTCTGCGGCGTCAACCGCTTCAGCCAGATCGTGTACACGAAGACATAGATCAGCGTTCCGGTCAGGTCCAGTACCGCCGCGAGCAGGTTGGCACCCGTCCAGAGCACGGCAAACGCCACGACGTTGAGCCCGATGCCGAGCGCGAGCGCGTGCCACGGCGGGATCCGACCGGCAGGTAATGCTCGGCGCCGAGTTCGGGTCATCGCCGCGTCGATGTCGCGGTCGAACCACATGTTGATCGCGTTTGCGCCGCCCGCGGCGCATGTGAGCCCGATGAACACAGCCGCAACCGCGATCACGCCGGGATGGCCGTGCGCCGCCGGCAGCATCACGCCGACGGCCGTCGCGTCGAGCAGCACAACGACCCGCAGCTTGAGAAGGCTGAGATAGTCCCGCAGCGTGCCGCCGATGGAGCGCGACTGCGCTTGGGCGCCGGCGACGCTCACGCCGACCCCCTCTCCACCGCCAGGCGAGAGAGCGCCGGCTTGGAGTCTGCCCTCGCCTGCGCCAGCAGCGCTATCGACAACATGCCGGCCCAGACCAGGGTTGCGATGGCGACGTGCAGGCCATTGAACAGTCCGCTGTCGGTCAACGCGGCGCCCGCGCCGATCGCGATCTGCAGGGCGAACACACCGAGGGTGGCGATCGCGGCAGGTCGCAGCATCGCTTGTCGCATCGCGGCGATCGCCACGTAGACGATCAGGATTCCGATTACCAGGACCGCGCCACGGTGAAGCATGGTGAACGCGTTGGTGGCGCTGAAGTCGAGCGAGAAGCCTCCACGGCACAGCGGCCACGAATGGCAGCTTTGATCGGCATTGCTCGCCACCACGGTGGACCCGGTGAGCAGCAGCACGTACGTCCCGGCGGCCGCCAGCGCGGTCGAGCGCCTAAGACCAGGTACCCCGGGCGACGCCGGCAGTGACATGACCGCTGTGGCGAGGAGGACGCCCAGGATGATCATGGCAAGGCCGAGGTGGATGAGCACCAACCACGACGCCAGCTGGTTCACGACCACAACGCCGCCCAACGCGCCTTCCGCCGCGATGGCGACGAGCGATGCGGTGGCGATCCACGCGACGAGCGGACGGCGCTGACGAAAAACGACCCACGCCAGCACCACCGTGGCGATGAGCAGGACACCGGTCACAGCACCCACCGTGCGGTGCGAGTACTCGATGATCGAGTGGATGTCCGCCGCCGGATACGGGCGGCCGTGGCACAAAGGCCAGTCAGGGCATCCGAGACCCGATCCGGACACTCGCACCACACCGCCGAGGGCGATCTGTAGGTAGGCGAAGAGCGCGGTCGTGAAAGCCAGGCCGCGGAAGAATTGTGCTGACAGCACCTGCGGCCAGTCTACTGACTGGTCAGAACCGAAAGTTCCGACGCAAGCACTCGCTCATCGAGCTGACCAATCTGGCGGCGGTCGATGGTGCCGTTGGCGCGCACGAAGACGGTCATTGGAAGGGCAGACATGCCGTAGGCCCGGCCGACTTTCAGGTCCATATCGAGCAGGGCAGGTTCCTGGATTCCAAGCCCGGTGAGAAACGAACGTGCCGCGTCGCGCCCCTCCCCCTCGTCGATGAGCACAAGCCGCGCACCCGAGGGTCCGACCGATCTTTCGAGCAGCGGCATCTCTGCCTTGCACGGCGGGCAGTAGGTCGCCCAGAAATTGATGACCAGGGGCTTGCCGGCGAAATCAGCCAGGCTGACTTGACGTCCGTCGGTCGACGGCAGCGTGAATCCCGGCGCTGTGCCGCCGCCGGCTTGAGCCGACTGGCCCGGGCGCGCAATCGTGGCCAGCGCCTGGAGCACGTCCGGCGCCCCCCACCCGTCACCTCCAGACGCGAGCTCAGCCAACCCCTGCGCGCTCAGCGATGTCATGACAGAGGGGGGAATCGCGTTGCCGATCTTGGGCACGCCTCGGTAGACGAGGCGGATGTACCTGTGCCGGTCGACTAGGGCTAGTGTCGACGTGTGCGAGTCACCACTCGCCAGCTCGACGCCAAAGGCCTTCCAGAAGTTCGCGACCTTCTCGGATGATCCCGTCGCAAAGGTCCAGCTCGCGCCCGTCTGCTTGGCGTAATCGGTGAGCACGGTTGGCGTGTCAACCGCCGGATCCGTCGTCACCTCGACGAGCGTGACGCTCGCCGGAATCTGTTTGGCGAGCTGGAGGAAGAGGGCCGTGTAGAGCGGGCAGGTTTCATGGCAGGTGGTGTGAAAAGCGGCGATGACTACGTCTCTGCCCGCGACTGACCCGAGGTTGAACGGGTGACCGCCCTGATCGACCAGGTCGAAGGCCGGCTCTGGGACAAACTTGCCGGCGAGCTCGCCGAGTCCAAGGTTGACCTCGTCATTGCCGGCGTAGACGGCGCCGGGCACCAAGCGGCCCGAATCAATGCCGAGCAGCAGCGGCGAAACCTGACCGGCGACGACCGTCAGCGAGGCCGGTTGGATATCGCTCGCCAGTTGCACGCCGTCGTAGGACCCGACCGGGACCTCCAGCGCGAGCAATTGGCGCTCTGCCGGCGCCGCCGGCACGTCGCCTGAGACCGTGCCCACGCTGATCCATGAAGTGCCTTGCCGCAGGTTGAGCGTCGAAGATGGAATTGAGGTGCTGCCCCAATGCCCGGCTCCGACGACCACGAGCGTCCCGGTCGTGGGTTGAACTCGCGGTGCGGCCCACAGCGCGACGATCGCGACAACGGCCACCGCAGCGGCCACGAGCCAAAGGACCCGAGGTCTCGAGCAGCTCAGGGCACTGCTTTCACGGGGCCGCCGCCGTACCTCGCCGCGACGGTGTCTATGTACGCCGCGCAGAGCTCGGCGACGGCCGCGCTCTCGATCTGGACCACGTTCTCAGCATTCTCCTCTCCGCTGTGCGAGAGATTGAAACTCCCCGCGTATACGTAGTCGTCGGCGACGAGGATCTTCGCGTGCATGAAATCGTGCACCGAACCCTTTGCATAGGGCGTCGAACGCTTGGCGCCAAAGTGCACCGCGGCGGTGATGCTGTGGAACGCGGCGATCTTCCAGGCGGTGCCGCCCTGGCCCGCCCACTGATGCATGACCTCGTCCATCTGCGTCGCATCGTACACACCGCCGATGTCCACCTTCGCGGCCTGGACCACCTCGGCGAGAGTGCCCAGGATCGGCCCCGAGGTGATCACGGGAGAGCAGATGCGGATGCGCTTCACAGCCGACGAGATCGAGCGCGACATCGCATGGACCAGCTTGTCGCTGCGACCTGGACAGAAGTAGGGACGCACGCGGGTGCCGTCCGAAAGCGCCGTCCAGGGCGATGAGATGCGGCCCGAAAGCGCGACGATGGGCCGGTTCCAGAGCTCCTCGAAGTTCGAGGCAAAGTCGCTCGCGACCTCGCTCGACTCGATGGTGAACATCGCGTTCTCTTCGCGATTCCACGAGTCGTTGGTCCAGTTGGTCGAGCCGGTGAGTACCGCGGCCGCGTCGCGCACCACGTATTTGTGATGCATCAGGTCTGGGACGCCGGGTACTGGCTTCCATACGACGCCGATCGACTTGAGCTGGTTGATGAAATTCCAGTCAATCTCCGGCGGGGGCGGCACGGGGATCGCCTGGGCATGGTCCTGGTTGAACATCAACCGGACGGCGACGCCTCGTTTGACCGCGGACTGAAACGCGCCGAGCACCGTCGCCGACGGCGACTGATCGAGCCGCAGGTCGTAGATCGCGATGTCCAGCGTCCGCGTCGCGCCGTCGAGGAAGGCGGCGATGCGCTTCGCGACGGAGTCGGCGTCCTGACCGCCGTCGTTGAGGAAGAAGAACTCGAGGGGGGCTATTGCGCGCCCGCCTTCGGCTCCCCAGTCTGCTCGCGCCGATCGTCGACCCTCACGGGGAGCGGCCGGGTCGCCATCTCGGCGGCCTCCTCGGGGTCGTCGGTGAGCGTCATGAGCTTCATGTCCTTCGGCGCGATCGCGCCCGCCGAAAGCACGTGCTCTTTCAGCCAGGAGAGCAGCCCTTTCCAGTAGGGCGACCCGAAAAGCACGATCGGAAAATGCTGGATCTTCCCGGTCTGGGCGAGCGTGAGGGACTCGAACAGCTCGTCGAGGGTGCCGAAGCCGCCGGGGAAGATCACAAAGCCCCGCGCGTACTTGACGAACATGTTCTTGCGCACGAAGAAGTAGCGGAACTCCACACCGAGGTCGACGTATTTGTTCAGAGACTGCTCATGTGGCAGCTCGATATTGCATCCGACGGACAATCCGCCGGCCTCGTGGCAGCCCCGGTTGACCGCCTCCATGATTCCCGGGCCGCCGCCGGTGATGACGGCGAACCCTTTCCTGGCGAGGGCCGCGCCGAGCTCCCTGCCCGCTTTGTAGTACGGGTCGTTTGGCTTCGATCGAGCCGATCCGAACACGGTGATCGCCGGCCCGACTTCGTTGAGAGCGTCAAAGCCTTCGACGAACTCGGACAGGATGCGGAGCACGCGCCAGGGGTCGGCGTGGTGGCTGAGCTCTTCGATGGCGCTGCGCTCGAGCAGGCTGCGGTCGGCCGGCGCCTGCTCTCTGGGTACGACCAGACGACCTGCTCGCCGGCGAACCGAAATGTCACGGTTGTCCGCGTCGTTCATCAGCCCTGGGTCGCGGATTCTACGGCGGGTTCTGAGGCTGGCTCGGGTTCTGTTTCGGCGACGGGTTGGGAAGTGCCGTCGGCCGCCACTGTCACGGGCTCGGAATCCGTGCTCAACGAGACACGCTTGCGCGATCGCTTTGCCTTGTCCGCGTCGCTCCCGTTGGAGGCTGCCGGAAGGGCCGGGGCCACAGGCTCGGAGGCCGACTCGACTTCGACCGCCTTGGCCGGCAGCTTGGCTCCGCTCGCGTCGGGCATCTCGAGGAGCTGGTCGAGGTGGGAGCGGAGCGTGGCGACCTCGGCCTCGAGCTCGTGGACGCGGTGACGGTGCTTCATGTGCTGGGTGAAGTGATGAAGGCTGTTGTACCAGTGGTAGAGGGTTCCCGCGACCAGGACCACGACGAGAGGCACGATCGCCACCGTCCACAGAGGCACTCCGTCGACCCGAAACACCGACCACCCGATCGAGACCGACGCCGTGTTGCTGTACCCGAAAACCGTCGCGCCCGCCCCTAGAAGCAGGCCGAAAATCAACGCGGTGGCGATCACGAAACGCTGCCACAGATGGCTCAGGTCGGGCACCGGGCGAAGGTTACTCCGGTTGCTCGGCGGCTGCGCCGCCCTTAACGGGTCGGTTTACTCGGTCCGCTCCAGGACCACAACCGGGATCTTGCGCGAGGTCTTGCGCCGGTAGTCGTGGAAGCCGGGATTGATGTCGGCGTGCTGCTTGTACAGCCGTTCGTACTCGTCACCGTCCATCACGTGGGCCCGGGCGTTGAACTTCTCGCCCCGAATTTCGACCGTCACGTCTGGATGCTTGACCAGGTTGTGGTACCAGGCCGGATGGGTCGGCGCGCCACCCTTGGAGGCGACGATCACGATCCGCCCACCGTCCTGCGTGTAGACGAGCGGATTCTCGCGCTTCTCTTTTGACTTGGCGCCGGTCGTGGTCAGGATCAGGACGTCGCGCCCCTTGAACGGGCCGCTCGTCGCCTCTCCACCGTTGGCTCGGAGGTCCTTGATCAGGTTCGTGTTGAAGTCTTGGAAGCTGCTCACGGAACATCCATAACGCGGGAGGCTGCGCGGCAATTCCATGCCAAGCTGAGCCCATGGAAAGCGTCACGTACCGGCTGGTGATGTTTCGCCCGGTGGCCATAACGGTCTTCGCCGTTTTGTGTCTCGTCGCCGCGGCCCTCATCATCGAGCTGTTTTCCAGTCGCGACCCACTCCTCGTCTTGTTCATCGCGTTGTGGTTGGCAGCGCTTGCCTGGAATGGGTACTGGTTCCTGTTCCGAGTTACATTCGAGATTGGGGTCTCCGACGGGGCGACGCTTCAGTGGCGAACGATGACGGCAACGCGCCAAGCACCTCTGACACGGATCCAGGGCGTGAAGCAGCGATTCAGACCCCTTGGAGCCGGGATGCGGACGATCGTCCTCGAGGGCGCTCCGTCGCTGCTGCTCCTCACGTCACCAGGATTCGACGAGGTAGCCCGCATGATCGCTCGGTTTCGGCCCGACATCTCGATGAGCACGAACTGGTACGACCACACCGCCGCCCGCTTTGTGAACACGGGCATCCAGTGGCGAAAACTTGGTGGAGGCGGCGGGAATTGAACCCGCGTCCGAAGCAGCTTCCTCCGAGATCTCTACGAGCGTGTTCAGGATTTTGGTTCTCGCTTGGCGGCTCCTCCCGACGGGATCCGCTTCGGCCAGCCGCGGTGAATGTCCTACCTCAGGGCCGTGGCGCCCCTGCGGTAGCGATCCGGTCTATTTGACGCCGTTCCTCGGTCCGCCGGACTGACCGGGGGCGGCGCCCGGGATCAATGTCCCGGGGCTCTAGTCCTTACTGCTTACGCAGCGAGGGCGAGAGCGGGAGTTCTGTTCGCTTTTGTTAAAGCTGCGCTGTAACGCACGCGCCATCGGCTCGCAATCCCGAAGCTCAACTGCCCCGTCGAGACCAAACGCCCCCACGAAGTGAGCTGGTTGCCCATTGATTTTACCCATCTGAGCTCGCCCCTACACTTGATTCCGTCATGGCCGTCGACCTCGATCACATTGGGCGGGCGAGCCTCAGAGAGCTGGGCGACATCCGGATCGATGACGTCCTCTCGTTCATCGACCGCGGCATCGAGAACATGCCGACCTACATGGACCTCTACCGACGCTGGGAGTCGCAGCAGTGGAGGGTGGCGGACATCGACTTCACCCTCGACCGCCAGGACTGGCTCGAGTCGAGCGACGTCGACAGGAAGGCTACTCTCTGGTCACACCGGCTCTTCTTCAACGGAGAGGAGCGGGTCACCGCCACGCTCGCGCCCTTCGTCTGGGCAGCGCCCACACCGGAGATCGAGGTCTTTCTTTCGACCCAGATGGTGGACGAGGCGCGGCACACGGTCTTCTTCGAGAAGTGGTGGCGCGAAGTTTGCGGGACCGATGCTCGCAACATGTCCGAGCTCCTCGTCGAGATCCGTCCCGAGGCCAACGAGGGATACAACGAGCTCTTCTACGAGCGGCTGCCCGCGACCTCGCAGCGCCTAGCCAGCAATCCGAAAGACTTCGATGCCTTCGTCGAAGGCGTGACGCTGTACCACATCGTGATCGAAGCGACCATCGCGCTGACCGGTCAGCGCTTCGAGCTCGAGGCCATGCGCGAGCAGGGCCTCACGGAGCGCGGCTTCTACCGCGGCTTCACCGCCGTGGCCCGCGACGAGTCGCGACACGTGAGCTTCGGGATCAAGCTTCTGCGGGATGCCGTGCGCGAAAACCCGGCGCGGTATGCGCCGCTGATCCAGAAGACGCTGGTCGAGTGCCTGCCCCTGATCTCGGGGACGCTCGACCCGCCTGACCCGCGCTACGTGACCGACTACGGGCACACCGAGAGCGAGATCGTGGAGTTCGCCATCGAGTCGCTGAACAAACGCCTGCGGGCGATCGGCATCAACCTCGCCGCTTGATCGATGAGGTTCTGAGCGGCCGGCACCTGACGCTGCGGCCTGTCCGGCCGGAGGACGAACCGACCCTGACCGAAATCTTCCGCGACCCCGAGGTCGCGAAGTGGTGGGGCGACCCGGCCGGCGCCGTCAGCGACGCGCTGGAGCTCTCCGATGGCCAATCGTCATTTGTCGTCGAGGACCCCGCCGGCTTGATCGGGTTCATCCAGTGCTTCGAGGAAGGCGACCCGATGTATCGCCACGCGCACATCGACATCGCGCTCGGATCGAGCGCGCAGGGCAAAGGCCACGGGCCGGAAGCGATTCGCGTCCTGGCGCGCCACCTGATCGAGAAGCGCGGCCATCACCGCTTGACCATCGACCCCGCGGCGCACAACACGAGAGCCATCAAGGCTTACGAGCGCGTCGGGTTCAAGCCCGTCGGGTTGATGCGCAAGTACGAGCGAGGACCGGACGGCGAATGGCACGACGGCCTGCTGATGGACATGCTGGCCGAGGAGCTGCGCGACTAAGGCGCCTTTCGCATCCACGGGGTCATGGTGACGCCGACAAGCAATCCTTCTGGGCTGATCAGTCGCGACACGACTTGGCCCCAAGGCTCTGTCCGGTTGCGCACGAGCAGCTTGTAGCCCCGATCCTCCAGCTCGCGAGTCGCAGCCTCGACGTCCTCGACATCGAATTCAAGCCACGCCTGCGGCCGGACGATGTCGGGTGGCCATTGGTCGGTGCCGAAACAGGATTGCGCTGCCTGGGCAAGCGGCCAAACGGCGAAGGTCCTCGCGCCGTCAACCTCTTCCGTGTGCAGGTAGTCGCCGTCCTCGACCTTGAACGCCATGCCAAGCGCGTCCTCGTAGAGCCGCCGTGACTCGCCGACATCCAAAGCGATCGGACCAAAACCGGCGATGAACAGGACCTTCATGAGTTCGCCAGCTGGGCAGCCTTCTGTCGCAACTGGCGAATGGCGTCTCGCACCCACGCCTCGGACTCCGCGCGAATTTGCGCGCGCTCGGCGAGAGGCTCGGACAGAATGTCGAGTTCTGCCTCGAGCTCATCGACAACACCGCGCAGCGCTTCAGGATTCACCTCCTCTTCGAGAGGCCTGTTTGCGAATTCGAGTGCGGCTATCTGCAGTTGGAGCAGCGTTTGTGACATTCCGCCATGGTACAAACAAATGTTTGTCATAGCAAATGCCATTTACAGTCGTCCCCACCCGGCGCTGCGCGCCGACCTCCCCGGCAAGCGGGGAGGTGAAGCTTCCTAGCCCCGTCTGACCGCGCGGGCGATCTCGCGTTTCGCTTCTCGGTCGGCGATCGCTTCGCGCTTGTCGTACTCGCGTTTGCCGCGGGCGAGCCCCACCTCCACCTTGGCGCGGTTTCGCGCGAAGTAGAGGCGCAGCGGGATGAGCGTGTAGCCCTTCTGCTTGACCTTGCCGATGAGGCTCGAGATTTCCTTGCGATGGAGCAATAGCTTGCGAGGCCGCACGGGCTCGTGGTTCATGAGGTTGCCCTGTGCGTACGGCGAGATGTGCACGTTCTCCAGCCATGCCTCGCCGTTGTCGATCCGGACGAAACCGTCCCGAAGGTTGGCACGCCCGTTGCGCACCGACTTGACCTCGGTCCCGGTGAGCATGATGCCCGCCTCGTACTTCTCGTCGATGAAGTAGTCGTGGTACGCGCGCCGGTTGAGGGCGACGTCGCGCTCCACCTTTTCTTTATTCATTGCGCCCTGTCATCGCCCAAAACCTGCCGCGCCGGTGCCGGCTTCTTGCCTGGCAGCTGCACCACGTCGGGCACGTAACGGTCGCCTTCGACATGCCCGCTCGACACCTTCACACGGCCTCGCGCCGTGGGCAGGGTCGCGCCCGGCCACGGTTGCAATGCGCGCACGCGGCGGTCGATCTCCTCGGCGCCCATCTCCCACTCGAGCTCGCCATCTTCCCTCTTCAGCCTCGGCGCCGTCGTTGCCCGCGTGTGGTCCTGCCCCACCACCCGCAGCTGGTCGAAATTGGCGAGCGCCTCGACCAGGAGGTTCGCGCCCATCTGCGCGAGACGTGAGGTCAGCTTTGCCGCGTCCTCATGCTCACCGATCGGCGTTGCCTGAACGGCCAGGATCGGTCCGTGGTCGAGCTGCTCGTCCATCCTCATGATCGTGACGCCTGTCTCGTGGTCCCCGGCGAGGATGGCATGGGCGACGGGCGCGGCGCCGCGGTGGCGCGGAAGGAGCGAGGCGTGCACGTTCACCGCGCCGAGGCGCGGGATCTCGAGCACCGACCGCGGGATGATCTGCCCGTAGGCGACGACCACGAGCAGGTCGGGGCTCAACGAGCGCAAACGTTTCACCGCCTCCGGATCGCGAATCCTCTCCGGCTGATAGATCGGCAGGCCGAGCTCCTGCGCCGCGACCTTGACCGGTGGCGGGGTCAGCTTCATGCGGTGCCCTGGACGATCAGGCTGCGTGACAGCCAACTTGATGGTGTGTCCCTTTTCATGCAGCGCTTTCAGCGACGGCACAGCGAAAGCCGCCGTGCCCGCAAAGACGATCTTGAAGGTGGTCTTAACCCGCAGCCGCGGCGAGCTCTTCGCCGTTGTCCAGCTCCTCGACCCGGCGCAGCGTGTCGAGGCTCGTCAGCTTGTCGGTGAAGAGAACGCCGTCGAGGTGGTCCAGCTCGTGCTGAAACGCGCGGGCAGTGAATCCAGAGGATTTGATCCGGACCTCTTTGCCGTGGCGGTTGCGCCCCTTGACCACGACCGTCTCGGCGCGCTCGACCTCGCCGACCCACCCCGGCTTGCTCAGGCAGCCTTCGTAGCCGACCTGCAAGCCCGCGTGCTTGACCACCTCCGGGTTGACGAGGCCCCAGATCTGCTTGTCGTCGCCCTTGACCACGCACACGCGCAGCGGCACGCCGATCTGGTTCGCCGCCAGGCCCGCGCCGGGCGCGTCGAGCATGGTCTCGGTCAGGTCGTCGAGCAGGCGCTGGATCGACACGTCGATGCGCGTGACCTTTTTCGCCTTTTCGCGCAACGCCGGATGTTCGAACGTGAGGATCGGCCTGACCACGAACTGGATTCTACCCACGACCTGCAAAAACCTACCCTGCTTACGCCAGCCAGCGGGAGCGCAGCATCACGTCGCGGCCCTTGACTTCCTCGTACCCCCGGTAGGCCTGGATGCGCGTCGGACGCAGGCGGAAGAACATCCAGCCCTCGCCCTCCTCGCGCGGGTTCCAGCCGACAGCCGCCGCAAACCCCTCCGCAAGCTCGGGCAAATCTTCGACCGCACCGCTCTCGATCATCTGGGCGTCGATCACGATCGCGTCCGACGGCGCGCCTCGCGCGACCTTCGCGGCCGGGTTCATGGACAGGTTGCGCGCGGTCGCGGTCGTGGCCCGCGTCGCGATCACGAGCTCATGGCCGTCCCACCACGCAGACACCGCGATGAGGTGCGGCCGGCCGCCGACGTCGGAGGTCGCCAGCCACACGTCCTTCTGCTTCTCGAGCGCCGCCAGCACGTCGGCCTTGCGGGTTGCTGTATCACGCAATCGCCCTCACCTCCCTATGTCGCAGGATCAACGTCGTAGCTCCAGCCCTTGCCTCGCGGAGCGAGGTGTCGCGCCCGCTCCAGGCCGTCGCCTTTCAGGGTGACCTGCCAGCGGTACTCGCCGCGCAGGCGGTGGATGAATGCAGGTGACGGACCCATGACGCGGATGCCCTCGATGCCGTCGCGGAGCAATCCGGTCGACAGTGCTTCCGCGGCGTCGCGTGCCGACGACGCAGCACGCGCGTCGTCGCGATCGGTGCACGTCATGACCGCGAGGTCCGCGAATGGCGGGAACACGAATGCTTTTCGAGCGGGCAGCTCCGCGGAATAGAAACCGTCGTAGTCGCCGGCGGCGGCGCAGCGCAGGCTGTAGTGCTCGGGATTGCTCGTCTGCACGACCACGGTCGACGGACGGCCGGCGCGTCCCGCGCGTCCCGCGACCTGCGTCACCAGCGAGAAGGTGTTCTCGGCCGAGCGGTAGTCGGGAAAGTGGAGCGGAAGGTCCGCGTCCACGACCCCGACGCATGTGACCGTGGGCAGGTCGAGTCCGCGCGTGACGAGCTGCGTCCCGACGAGGATGTCCGCGCGACGCTCGCTGAAGGCTTCCCAGATGTGAAAGTACGAGTCGGGGCCGCGCGCCACGTCGCTGTCCAGGCGCAGCACACGCGCCTGCGGCCACAGCTTCCTGACCATTCCCTCGAGGCGCTGCGTGCCCATGCCGAGACCGCGGATGTTCCTGCTGCCGCAGAAATCGCAGACCGCGGGCATCGCCCGCGCATAGCCGCAGTAGTGGCACACGAGGCCATCCATTTCGGCATGTTGCACGAGCGCGACCGAGCATCCCAGGCACTGCAGCGAGCGGCCGCAGTCGCGGCACATGACGAATGTCGCCAGGCCGCGCCGGTTGAGGTAGAGGATCGTCTGCTCCTCGTTCTCCAGCGTCCGAGTGACGACTTCGACCAGGCGGCGGGACAGCGGCTGGCGGTTCCCCTCCGCGGCCTCGTCGCGCATGTCGACCAGCTCGACCTGCGCCTCGTGGCCGCTGACCCGCCGCGTCATGGGGGCGAGCGCGATCTCGCCCTGCGTGGCATGCCAGTACGTGGCGACGCTCGGAGTGGCCGACCCCATGACCAGCTTCGCGCCGCTCACGGCCGCAAGCCTTCGCGCCACCCATCCGGCCTCGTAGCGCGGCGTCCGGTCCTGCTTGTAGGCGGCCGAGCCCTCCTCGTCGAGGCAGATCAGTCCTAGGCGCGGGATGGGCGCGAAGACCGCCGACCTGCTGCCGAGGACGACCTGGGCCTCGCCGCGACGTGTCCGCCACCACTGCTGCGCGCGCTCAAGCTCCGTCAGCTGCGACTGCAGCACCGCCAGGGGGACGTTGAGCCTCGCCCGGACGCGCTGCACGAGCTGGGGCGTGAGCGAGATCTCGGGCACCAGCAGCAGCACTCGCAGGCCCTGTGCCAGCGCCCGCTCGGCCGCGGCCAGGTAGACCTCTGTCTTGCCGCTCGCGATGACGCCGTGCAGGAGCGTCACCCCATTGGCTTCGATCACGTCCAGGGCCGCCTCCTGCTCGGCGGTGAGGGGCGGTCGGTCCGACGGGGGGCCGGCGGGGCCCGTGGCGAGCTCGAGCAGCCGCGAGTGAACGCGCTGCCGCGTCGAGACCTGTGAGCCGGTCGAGCCCGTGCCCCGCACGCGGGGCGGCAGCATCGCGCGGATGCACTCGATCAAGGGAACCCAGTAGTGGTCCGCGACGAGGCGCGCCAGCGCGACCTGGTGCGGCAGGAGCAGGGGCTCGTTGCCCGCGGTCGTGATCGGTTTCGTCTCGACGCCGGGGTCTTCGGTGGCGAGCGAGATCACGAAGCCGTAGGAGCTGCGCCGGCCAAAGGGCACCGTGACGCGATGCCCGGGCACGACGTCGATGCCGTGCGGCACCGAATACGTGTAGCTCTCGCGGGCGATCCCGCGGGCGGCTTCCACCGCCACTTCGGCGTAGAGGGCCAATTACCGCTTCAAATCAGGCAGGACCAGGTCCAGGATCTTGTCGGCCATCTCGCGCTTGGTCATCTTGTCGAGCTCGTGGCGCTTGCCGTCGGCGAAAAGCAGCACGCCCGCGTTGTACTCGCTCCCGAAGCCGATGTCGCGCCGCGAGATGTCGTTGGCAACGATCGCCTGCAGCCCCTTGCGCTTCATCTTCTCGAGACCCTTCTTGTCGAGGTCTGAGTCCTCAGCGGCGAAGCCGACGCGGTAGACGCCCGCGAGATCCTTTTCGGCAGCGAGCGTCGCGACGATGTCGGGGATGGGGACCAGCTCGAGCGTGAGGTTCGGCGTCTCCTCGCGGCGGATCTTGCTCTGCGCCGTCTTCGCCGGCCGGAAGTCGCCGATCGCCGCGGCCATCAGCAGCACGTCCGCACCGCGCAGCTGCGAGCGGAGCTCGGCAAGCATCTCCTCGGCTGTGTCCACCCGCTGCACGTCGATGCCGTGGTGCTGCGGATGCGAGGCTGTCGTGACCAGCGTCACCTTGGCGCCGCGATCGGCGGCGGCGGCGGCGAGCGCGAACCCCATCTTGCCGCTCGAGTAGTTGCTGATGAAGCGGACCGGATCGATGGGCTCGCGAGTCCCGCCTGCGGTGACGACGATTCTCTTGCCCGCGAAGTCGTACCGCGTCCGAACGGCGTGGACCATGGCGTTGAAGATCGCCGCGCCGCTCGCCAGCCTCCCTGTACCCACGTGGCCGCTCGCCAGGTGACCCGACGTGGGCTCGACGACCGTGATGCCTCGATGACGCAGCGCGGCGACGTTTTCCTGGACCACCGGCTTCATCCACATCGCGTCGTTCATCGCGGGAGCGACGACGACCGGACATCGCGCCGCCAGCAGCGTGGCTGTGACTATGTCGTCGGAGCGGCCGCCGGAGATGCGCCCGATCACGTTGGCGGTGGCGGGCGCGACCAGGATGAGCTGCGCCCAGTCGCCCAGAAAGACGTGCGGCTCGGCCGCGCCTTCGCCGGCGAAGAGCCCGGTCAGGACCGGGTTGCCGGTCACGCCCTCGAATGTCGGCGGCCCGACGAAGCGCGTCGCCGATGGCGTCATCGCGACTCGGACCTCGCATTCGGATTGCGTCAGCGCAGAGGCCAGGTCGACGACCTTGTAGGCCGCGATCCCGCCCGAGATGAGGAGGGCGATGCGCAGGCCGCGCAGCTCGTCTGGAACCGGGGTGGGGTCTAGTGGCATAGAGGTATGGCGCTAACTTACGCGCCGCCGGGCGCGTTCGATGATCTCGTGGATCTCGGCCGCCGCCCGTTCCACGTCGTCGTTCGTCACCACGTGGTCGTAATCCGCGGCCCGGTTCATCTCGCGCTCGGCGATCTTGCCCCGCGAGGCGAGGTCCTGCGCGGATTCGCTCCCGCGCTTGACCTGCCGCCGCTCGCGCTCCTGCTCCGACGGTGCCACGACGAAGATCGAGATCGCGTCGGGAACGAGGCTGCGGACCTGGTCCGCACCCTGGACGTCGATCTTCAGCACGACGTCGCGCCCAGCGCTGCGCGCACTCTCGACGCGGTCGCGGAAGGTGCCGTAGAGATTGCCGTTGTAGGCGGCGTGCTCGAGGAACGCGCCTTTCCGCGCCAGCGCCTCGAACTCGTCCCGCGTCAGGAAGGTGTAGTTCTGATCCGGCTTTTCGTCCGGCCGAGGCTGACGCGTGGTACCCGATACGGAGTAGATCAGGTTGCGGTCGAGCTCGAGGAGGCGCTTGATCACGGTGTCCTTCCCCACGCCCGACGGGCCCGAGATCACGATGAGGAGGCCTCGCTTCATCGCACCGACGCCCAGAAGTCCTGGAAGTCCGCCGGCGGTGCGGCCTCGAAGCTCATCTCCGTTCCGCTTCGCGGATGTCGAAGACGAAGCCGCCACGCGTGGAGCATGGGTCGTTGGGCGCCGGGCTCGCGGCCACCGTACTCCGCGTCGCCCGCCACCGGGTGACCGAGCGCGGCGAGGTGGACTCGGATCTGGTGCATGCGGCCGGTGTCGAGATCACAGCGCAAAAGCGTATGGGTTTGCCTCTTCTCGACGACCGCGTAGCGGGTCCGCGCAGAGCGGCCGCCGGCCACCACCGCCATGCGCTTGCGTTCATTCGGGTCGCGGCCGATCGGCCCCTCGAGCTCGCCCGCGTCGTCCTTCAAGCGTCCGCGCACGATGGCGAGGTACGTCCTGCTCAGCGATCGGTCCTTGAGCTGCACTGAAAGATCCCGGTGGCTCATGTCGTTGCGGGCGACCACGATCAGGCCGGACGTCCCCTTGTCGAGGCGGTGCACGATGCCCGGCCGCGCCACGCCGCCGACCGCCGACCAGGCGCCGCCGCGCCCCAGCAGGGCATGGACCAGGGTGCCGGTGTAATGGCCCGGCGCCGGGTGGACGACCATCCCCGCCGGCTTGTCGATGACGGCGAGGTCTTCGTCCTCGTAGACGATGTCCAGAGGGATGTCCTCCGCGCCGGCCTCCACGACGTACGCCTCGGGTATCTCGTAGTCGATCACGTCGCCGGCGGCCACGCGGTCGGCCGGGTCTGCCGGGTGGCCATTCACCAGGACCAGGTGGCCTTTGACAAGGCGGGCGGCGGCCGTGCGGCTCAGCTCGGGCGCGTGCTCGGCAAGGAATCTGTCGAGCCGCAAAGCGGCTGCGGGCGCGATCAGGCGGACGGTTTTCGTAAGAGGTAGCCCGCGATCAGGAGCACCACGCCCGTGGAAATCGCCGAGTCAGCGACATTGAACACGGGCCAGAAGTGGACGTTGATGAAGTCGGTGACGGTGCCGAACACGATCCGGTCGAACCCATTGCCCAGCGTGCCCCCGAGGATCAGGCCGAGCACCGCGTCGGTCGCCGGGGTGCCCGGGGTCCGCACGACGTAGACGACGAGCCCGACCGCCACGACGATCGAGGCAAGCAGGAAGAGGCTCGCCCCCGCGGGCGCGACGCCGAACGCGGCGCCGGAGTTGCGCACGTTCGTGATGCCGACGAGGTGACCGATGACCGGAACCTCGGTCCCGTAGGCGACCTGCGCCGCGACAAGGCTCTTCGTCACACGGTCGAGCACGAAGACGGCCAGCGCGACGGCCACGAACAGGATCCGACCCGTCGTCAGGAGCTTCGTTTGAGGCCGATCCAGATCTGTTCTCCTTCCAACATCATCTGCTCCCCGTCAAAGCCGGCCTCGCGGCCCGGCCCGAGCGTGACCGAAAGGGTCTCGTTCCTGATGTAGTCGGCGTGACGCTGGAGCGCGCGGACCAGCAGGCCGTCGGCGTCGTAGCGCGTGTCGATCCTGTCCTCCACGTTCAGGCCGAGCTTCTTGCGGCGATCCTGGATCGCACGGACGACCTCGCGGGCGAGGCCCTCGAGCTTCAGCTCTTCGGTGATCACTGTGTCGAGCTTCACCTCGGACGCGCCGAAGGTCAGGGTCTTCACGTTGAGCTCCTCGCGCACGATGGCGGCGATGTCCTCGGGCAGCGGCTCGCCGGGCAGCGCGATGCCCGCGAGCGGCTGGCGGACCTTGAGCCGCGCCGCGTCGCGAGCCCCGAGACCCGCCTCGACCGCCTGCCGGGCGCGCGCCATGGCGACCTCGATGGCCGGGTCTTCGGCCGCCAATCCGGACGGGAAGTCGGTCAGGTGAACCGAGCGCTCGTCCGACAGGTTGCGGTAGATCGCGTCGGCGAGGAACGGCGTGAACGGCGCCATCAGCCCGCACAGCGTGCGCAGCGTCTCGTACAGCGTCTGGTAGGCGGCGGCTTTGTCGCTGTCCGATTGCGACTTCCAGAAGCGGCGACGTGAGCGCCGGATGTACCAGTTGGACAGATCGTCGACAAAGCGCTGGATGCGGCGCGCCGGCTCGATCGCGTCGTAGGCGTCGAGGCCGCCGTTCACGCTCGTGACCAGGCCGGTCAGCCTCGACAGCAGCCAGCGGTCCAGCACGTGGCGCTCCTCGAGCGGGACGGCGGGCCGGTCCGGGTCGAAGTTGTCGAGCCGCGCGTACGTGACGAAGAACGTGTAGCAGTTCCACAGCGGGATGAAGAACTGCTGCACCGTCTCGCGGAGCGTGTCCGTGCCTGTGCGGTAGTTCTCCCCCACCTGCGTCGACGTGAAGAAGAACCAGCGCACCGCGTCGGACCCGAAGTTGTCGAAGAGGAAGTTGGGATCGAGCACGTTGCCGCGCGACTTCGAAGCCTTCTTGCCCTTGGGATCCACGACCAGCCCGAGGCAGATCACGTTGCGATACGAGTTCTGCTTGAAAAGCAGCGTCGAGATGACGAGCAGCGAGTAGAACCATCCGCGCGTCTGGTCCAGGGCTTCCGAGATGAAGTCGGCCGGGAAGGTCTGCTCGAAGATCTCTTTGCCCTGGCGCGGATAGCCGCGCTGGGCGAACGGCATCGCCCCCGAGTCGAACCACACGTCGAGCACCTCGGGGATGCGGCGCATCACCCCACCGCATTTCTCGCACTTGAGAGTGATCTCGTCGATGTAGGGCCGGTGGAGGTCCACGTCATCTTTCAATCCCAGCTCGGCTGAAGAGCTGACGCAGCGCTTCTCGTCGCACCCTTCGCAGATCCAGATGGGGATCGGCGTGCCCCAGTAGCGGCTGCGCGAGAACTGCCAGTCGACGTTGTTCTGCAGCCAGTCGCCCATGCGGCCGGTCTTGATGTGCGCCGGCACCCAGTTCGTCGCCGCGTTGTTGGCGATGAGCTCCTCCTTGCGCTCGGTCGTGCGGATGTACCACGCATCCAGCGCGTAGTAGATGAGAGGAGTGCTGCAGCGCCAGCAGAACGGATACGTGTGGAGCGTGGTCTCGGCCTTGTAGAGAAGGCCGCGCTCGCGCAGGTCGTCGATGATCAGAGGGTCGGCTTCCTTGACATGCAGGCCGGCGAACTTGTCGACATACGGAAGGAACTTTCCGTCGAGGCCGACAGTGTGCTTGAAGGGGATGCCCTTCTCCTGGCACAGGCGCAGGTCATCCACGCCGTAGAGCGCGGAAGTGTGCACGACGCCGGTGCCTTCCTCGGTGGAGACGAAGTCAGCGTCTACGACGTACTGCGCGCGGCCCTGCTCGGGCACCGAGTACGGGTACAGCGGCTCGTAGTCGAGGCCGACCAGGTCGTGCCCTTTCACGCGCTCCACCACGTGGGGCTCCTCCTTCAGCACGCTCAGGAGCGGCTCGGCAAGGATCAGGAACTCGTCGCCCTCTTTGACCTTGATGTAGTCGACGTCGTTGTCGACCGCGAGCGCGACGTTGCCGGGCAGCGTCCATGGCGTGGTCGTCCAGGCGAGGATCGACGTCTTATCAAAGTGCGCCCTGCGCGCGCCCGGCTGGTCTTTTTTCAGCCTGAACCGGATGTAGACGCTCGGGTCGGGCACGTTGTCCTGGTAGCCGAGATGCAGCTCGTGGTTGGAAAGCGGAGTCGCGCAGCGCGAGCAGTACGGTGCGACCCGGAAGCCCTTGTAGATGAGGTCCTGCTTCCACATCTCGCTGAGCGCCCACCAGACCGACTGGATGTAGTCCGGGGTGAGGGTCCAATACGCGTGCTCATAGTCCTGCCAGAAGGCCATCCGCTCGCTGAAGGCGACCCAGTCCTCGACGTACTGGTAGACGCTCTGCCGGCAGAGCTCGTTGAACCTCTCGATGCCGATCTCGTTCTCGATCTCGAACTTGCCCGAGATGTTGAGCTTCTTCTCGACCTCGATCTCCACCGGCAGCCCGTGGGTGTCCCAGCCGGCTTTGCGCTCGACGTAGAAGCCCTTCATCGTCTTGTAACGGCCGAAGAGGTCCTTGAATGCGCGAGCCAGGATGTGGTGGGTCGCGGGCTTTCCATTCGCGGTCGGTGGGCCCTCGTAGAAGATGAACCGGGGCTTGCCCTCGCGCAGCTCGAGCGATTTCTGGAAGGTGTTTTCATCCTTCCACTTGCCCATCAGCTGCTTTTCAAGCTCGGGGAAGTTGACTTTCTGATCGACTCTTTCAAACACTCGGGCGAGTCCTCTAGGTCTAGCGGACGCCGAGGTTTCCGATGATCGCGATGAGCAGGTAGGCGGCCAGCATCACGACCATGGGCGAGAGGTCGATGCCCGACATCGGCGGGAGCCGGCGGCGGACCGGGGCGAGCACCGGTTCAGTGACCTGCCACGCGAGCCGCGACACGGGATTCGTGGGGAACGGGCTGACCCACGAGAAGACAACGCGGATCAGCATCAGGATGATGAACGCGTACAGCAGGGTCGTCAGGACAGAGATGAGGGCGTTCATCCTGCCCCCATCGGCCGTGGCCCGAACAGCACCTGGCCCAACCGGACCATCGTGCTGCCTGCCGTGACTGCTGCTTCGAAATCGCCGCTCATGCCCATAGAAAGGATAGGGAGCGATCTTCCCAGCCGTTGTTGAGCCTCGTCGCGCAGGCCGCGCAGCTCGCGGAAAGCGGGCGTCGGGTCACCGTGCATGGGACCCATCGCCATCAGCCCCCGCAGATCGAGCTGTTTCGAAACCTCATCGATCAAGTCGATCGCGCTTTCCGGGTCGACTCCGGACTTCTGAGGCTCGCGCGCGACGTTCACTTCGACGAGCACCGCCTGCTTCGGATCGACTTTCGCGAGGGCCTCAGCCAGGTGCCGCGAGTCGACGGACTGGATCAGGGCGAAGCGGCCGGCGGCCTGGCGCACCTTGTTGGTCTGAAGGTGGCCGATTAGGTGCCACTGCGCGCCTTGCACCGCGTCCATCTTGCCCAGCGCTTCCTGGACGCGATTCTCGCCCAGGATCGTCAGGCCGGCGTCGAGCGCGTGCTGGCAGACATCCGCGCCGAAGCCCTTCGTGACGGCGACGATCGTGACCTCGTCGGGGTCGCCGCCGGCGCGAGCGATCCGCTCGCGGACAGAAGCGAGGTTTTGGGCGACGTTCACCGCAGGGCGACGATCGCCCCGAACCTGCTGCCGTCGGGGTGCCGGCGGTGGGACGGAAAGAGATAGCTCTCTTTGGTGCACATGCCGATGTCGTAGACGGCCTTGACCCCGGCCTCCTCGAGCTGTACCCGGTTGGCGGCGGCCAGGTCGAGCAGGAACCGGCCGCCACCGGGGCCCCCGCGAAATCGCCAGATTTCGTGGGGTGGTCCATCATCGGGCCGCACAAACTTGCCATCGAACTGCGACGCCACGTCCTCGCCGACCTGGTAGCAGCGTCCGCAGATGCCGGGGCCGATGCCCGCCCGCAGGTGGCGGCAGCCGTACTCGGCCCGCATGAAACGAACCGCCGCCGCGGCCACGCCCGCGCGAGTTCCACGCCAGCCGGCATGGATGAGGCCCGCGGCCCTCTTCTCCGGGTCCCACAGGACGATCGGATAGCAGTCGGCGTAGGTGGCGAACAGCGTCACGCCCGGATGGTCGGTGATCAGCGCGTCCACGTCGTCGACCGACCCACCGGGCGCGTCGACCCTGGCCACATCGCCGCCATGGACCGATCCGATGGTGGTGAGCTCGGCTCCGTCCAAGCCGAGCGCTCCGATGAACGCGCGCCGCGACGCCATCACGGGACCGGGGTCCGGTGCGTGCTTGAGGCCGACCGTGCCTAGCACCACCGTGGAGAAGCCGTGCACGAGGCCAGGCTCGTCGGCGAGCTCCGGAACCATCAAGGCGGCCGGCGTCGGGCTCACGGCGAAGAGATTACGAACGTCGAGAGCTGAGTACTTGTTCGATCTCCCGCTTGACCTGCTGGAGGTCCATGAACTCCCGGTACACCGACGCAAACCGGATGTAGGCGACCTCGTCCAGGTCGCGCAGCCGGTCCATCACCATCTCGCCGATCTCCTGGCTCGGGATCTCGACCCTTCCGGAGCGGCGCAACTCGGCTTCGATGTCGTCCACGATCGCCCGCAGGCGCTCGGGCGAGATGTCGCGCTTCTCGGTCGCCTTCTTCAGCCCGTTGAAGAGCTTTTGGGGATCGAAATCCTCGCGCCGCCCGTCCTTCTTGGTGACGAAGAACGGCACGGTTTCGATGCGCTCGTAAGTCGTGAATCGCTGCCCGCACTGCAGGCATTCGCGCCTCCGGCGGATCGCCTCCCCGATCTCAGAATCGCGGGAGTCGACCACCTTCAGGTCGTGGTGACCGCAGTACGGGCAACGCAAGTTTTCTCCTCTTTTGTCTACATCCGATTACGCAGGAAGGCGGGGATGTTGATGTCCCCGAGCTCTTCCGCGCCGAACTCCGGCCGATCGATCGTACGACGAGTGATTTCCTGCCTCGCCTCCTGCCGCGCTTCGGACTGGGTCTTGCCGCCGAAGCCGGTGGCGATGACGGTGATCTTGATCTCCCCGGCCATGGTGTCGTCCCGGACGACGCCGAAGATGATGTTGGCGCCGGGGTCGGCGGCCGAACGGACGATCTCGGCTGCCTTCTGAACCTCCTGAAGGGTGATGTCCTTGCCCGCCGTGATGTTGAACAGGATGCCCTTCGCCCCGTCGATCGAGGTCTCGAGCAGAGGGCTGGACACGGCCTGCTTGGCCGCATCTTCGGCGCGTGAGTCGCCGGCGCCGTGGCCGATACCCATCAGCGCCTCTCCGGCGTTTTCCATGATCGCCTTGACGTCGGCGAAGTCGAGGTTGATGACGCCGGGCTGGGTCACGAGGTCGGAGATGCCCTGGACGCCCTGGCGGAGCACGTCGTCCGCCATCCGGAAGGCCTCCTCGAGGGTGGTCTTGGAGCTGGCCACCTGGGCCAGGCGGTCGTTGGGGATGACGATCAGCGCGTCGACCTGGGCGCGCAGCGCCTTGATGCCTTCCTCGGCGGTGTCATTGCGGATCCGGCCTTCGAACGCGAACGGCCGGGTCACCACGCCGATGGTGAGCGCGCCCGCCTCTTTGGCAAGCTCGGCCACGATGGCCGCCGAGCCGGTGCCCGTGCCGCCGCCCATGCCGGCGGTGATGAACACCATGTCGGACTCCTGGACGACCGCGGTCAGCTCGGTCCGGCTCTCGTCGGCGGCGTCGCGACCGCGCGTCCAGTCGCCGCCCGCGCCCAGACCGCGCGTGACCTTGCTGCCGATCTGCACCTTCACGTCGGCCTGGCAGCGCTCGAGCGCCTGCTTGTCGGTGTTGACGGCGATGAACTGGACCTTGAGGGCCTTCGAGATCATGCGATTGACGGCGTTGCCTCCGCCGCCACCGCAGCCGACGACCTTGATCCTTGCTCGCCCTTCGTGCAACTCGCTTTCTTTCATATCGATCAGGTGGTCCTCCTTCGAATGTGCTCTGGACATGGCGAGCTCCAATTGGCTCTTGGTGTGTTCTCTAGAAAAAATCGCGCAGCCACCTCACTGTTTTTTGATACGTGTTGCCGAACGTGACGGGCTGCCGCGTGTTGCCGAAAACCGCGTGCGAGCGTGCCCCCCACTTGACCAGCCCCGCCGCGACCGCGAAAGAAGGGCCATGCGCCTTGTCCGCTAGGCCTCCGAGGCCGACCGGCTGCCCGATGCGGGCCGATGTGTTGAACACCGCCTGCGCCGCGTCGGTCGTACCCATGAGCCTCGAGCCGCCTCCGGTCACCACGACCCCCGCGGGCAGGAGCTGGTCGAAGCCGCTCTTGCGGACCTCTTCGCAGGCCATCTGGAAGATCTCGACCATGCGAGGCCCGATGATCTCGGCGAGGAACCGTCGAGGCAGCGCCTGGATGCGGTCGCCGCCGACCTGCCTGACCTCGACCTTCTCGCCCTGGTCGATCACGTCGGGCAGCGCGTGGCCGTAGTTGAGCTTGAGGTTCTCGGCCTCGTCGAGGGTCGTGCGGAGACCGATCGCGATGTCGCTCGTCACGTGGTTGCCGCCCACGGGCAGTACGGCGAGGTGCCGCGCGGTCCCCTCGTTGTAGACCACGACGTTGGTGGTGCCGGCGCCGATCTCGACGAGGCAAACGCCAAGCTCGGTCTCCTGCTGCGTCAGCACGCCCTCGCCCCCGGCAAGGCCGGCGCAGACGACGTCCTCGACGTCGAAGCCAGCGCCGTGGACGCACTTGATGACGTTCTGCACTGCTGTCTGGGCGCCGGTGACGATGTTGGTCTCGACCTCGAGCCTGTGCCCGGTCATGCCCACGGCGTCGCGAACGCCGTCCTGGCCATCGACGGTATAGGCGCGTGGGATGACGTGGATGACCTGGCGATCGCTGGCCACGCTGATGGCGCGGCTCGCCTCGACAACCCGGCTGACGTCGTCGTCGCTTATTTCGTGGTCGGGGTGCGCGACGGCGACTACGCCTGTCGAGTTCTGGCTCCACGTGTGCGTGCCGCCGAGGGAGACGACGACCGACTCGATGCGCTGACCCGCCATGCGTTCGCAGGAGATGGTGGCGGCCTGGATCGCGGCGATGGTTTTCTCGAGGTTGACCACGACGCCTTTGCGCAGGCCGTCGGAGGGGCTCTCGCCCACCCCCAGGATGCTTATTGGAGCACCCGGATCTTCAGACTCCGCGATTACGACGGCGACCCGGGATGTGCCAAGGTCGAGGCCGACGGTTTTCTTCCGCCGTGACAAAGGTGTGCTGGAACGCCTCCTGGAACGTGGGGATGGACGACTGGCGGGTTGCCGGGATTATATAGGCTCCCGGCTGGTTGCGGGACTAGATTTTGTGGGTCGGCCGGTATTCAGGCCCAGGCCTTGTGGTGGAAACCACCGCGGGTGCCGACTCCGGCGGGTTCCAAGTCGATTCCATACCCGCGAGTGCCGGCTCCGGCGGTTTATTCCCCTCAGAGGTAGTGGCGGCGGATCGCGCCCAGGTTGTTGAAGATCCGCACGCCGAACGCGACGATCGCCGCGATCGACAGGTCGACGCCAAGCTTGTCGCCGAAGTAGGTCAGGCCTCCGGCCAGCGTCATGTTGGTCAGGAGACCGCTGAAGAAAACTCGCGGCTCGAACGTGCCGGCGATGTAGGCCTTGAACGCGCCGAAGGTCGAGTCGAGCGCCGCGAGCAATGCGACCGCGGTGTAGCGCGCGTACGTGATCGGGATCGTGACCGGCGAAAGCAGGCCGAGAAGGACGCCGAGGATCACGAACACGATCGCGACGACGATTACTTGCATGGGTTCGGCGCCGGCGTCGGTGTCGCGCCTAAAGATGGCGACGGTACGGCCGGCTCGCGTGACCTGTATCCGACGGCGGGCTCGGCCGGGTTCATCACGTTGACGTACTCGAGGTCGGTCGAGCTGTAATCCACGTTGCCGTTGCCCGCGATCGCTTTGAGCGCGGTTAGCTTGTCACGCAGGGCGGCGAATTCCTCGGGCGTCAGCACGCGGCCAAAGTAAACCTTCCAACCCTTTTTGGCCACGAGCGTCAAATCGCCGCACGAGTCGAAGATGAAGCTCGCCACGTCCTGGCCCACCAGGGTGGGCATGGCGCGCTGGATGTTGATCAGCGCCGTGAGGAGCTGCGCGTCGAGGGCCCGGTCGCCGGCGTGTGGGTCTGTGCCTGCTGGTCCCTGGATCTGGACCAGGCCGCCGGCGTTGGCCGCCGGGCCGAGGACGATCGCCTGGTCCGAGAGCCAGAAGAGCTTCGGCGACGTGCCCGCGTGAAAGGCGGCGACAGGCTGCCACTCGCTGACCTGGATGACCACCCTGCCAGGAAGCTCCGGCTGCACGGTTGCCGTGCGAATCCAGACCTGCTGCAGCAGGCGTTCCTGGGCCGCCTGGCCGTCGACCGTGACGATGGACGAACCGTCGGACACTCCCGCCGCGTGCTCGACCTGGCTCGTCGACATGTGATGCGCGCCGGTCACCTCTACCGAGCGAACCGCGAGCGCCGGGCCGAACCACACCCACAGCAGCACAGCGACCTCGACGCCGGCCGCCACCGCCGCCAGGCCTCGCCAGGCCCAGTGGACGTCCGGCTCCCGCAGCGCGCTCTCCGACCGGGTCCAGAGCTGGCCGCGGAGCGGCTCGGTGCGCTCAAGCCCGTTGGGCCACGGCATCTTCGGCAGCACCGAGACCCGCGTAGCGGCGCGACGCCGGAATTTCACAATGCCTCCGGCCCGACGCGCCGGGTGTGCCGGCCCACCGCATGGTCGACCAGGCGCTGGCACAGCTCGTCGAACGCGATGCCGGCGGCCCGGGCGGCGTCGGGCAGCAGGGACAGCTCGGTCAGCCCTGGCACGGTGTTGATCTCGAGCAGCCACGGCACGCCGGCCGCGTCGACGATGACGTCGACCCGGCCCATCCCGGAGCAGCCCAGCTCCGTGAACGCTCGGGCCGCGGCCTCCTGCGCCGCGACCCGGGCCGGCTCCGGAATGCGCGCCGGGATGATGTGGTGCGACTTGCCCGCGGTGTATTTCGCGTCGTAGTCGTAGACCGGGTTCTCGCTGACGATCTCGAGCGTGGGAAGGACCTGCACGTCCGGGGTCGCCAGCACCCCGATCGTGATCTCCCTCCCGGTCGCGAATCGCTGCACCAGGACGCGGCGGTCGTAGCGGCCGGCGAGAACGAGCCCGCTCGCCACCGCGTCGGCATCCTTCGCGATGGTGAGACCGATGGTCGACCCTTCGCGCACGGGTTTCACGACGAGCGGCAGTCCAAACCGCGCGACGATGCGCTCGACGAGGTCCGCGGCGACGCCCTCCCTGATCTCGAGCTCTTCGAACTCCGGCACGTGCAGACCCGCACCGGCCATGACCTTTCCAGCGCGCGATTTGTCCATGCAAAGCGCCGAGGCGAGGACGCCCGACCCCGTGTAGGGCAGGCCGATGAGCTCGAGCATCCCCTGCACGGTGCCATCCTCTCCTAGGCGCCCATGGAGTGCGTTGAAGACGCACTCGAAGCCCCCGTCGCGCAGCGTGTCCCACGTGTTGCGGTCGAGGTCGACCTCCGCGACGTCGTGGCTCCGCGCGCGCAGTGCCTTCGCCACCTGCGCCCCTGAGCGGAGCGAGACGTCTCGCTCGGCCGACTTCCCCCCTCTGAGGACCGCCAGCTTCATGCCCAGCGGCCCACCATCTCGACCTCCGGCTCGAGCTGAATGCCGAAGCGCCGCTTCACCTCCGCCATCACGCGCTCGATCAGGCGCCACACGTCCTGCGCGGTCGCGCCGCCCTCGTTGACGATGAAGTTGCCGTGTAGGGTCGAGACGACCGCGGCGCCTTCGCGCGTCCCCTTCAGCCCCGCCGCCTGGACGAGGCGCCCCGCCGAGTCGCCTGGCGGGTTCTTGAAAACGCTGCCGCAGTTCTTGGTCTTGATCGGCTGCGTTTCGAGGCGCTCCCGCGTGAGCTTCGCCATCAGCTGCCGAGCCTCTTCCCCGTCGCCGCGCTTGAGCTGGATGGTCGCGGACACCACGAGCGCACCTTTCAGCGCGCCGTCGCGAAACGCGGACGTGCGGTAGCCGAGGTCGAGCTCGGCAGGCTTCCAGGTCTTCTTCCCAGTGCCGGGGACGAAGCCCTCCACGTCGACGAGCACCTCGCGGAGCTCCCTGTCCCAGCACCCGGCGTCCTGGTAGACGGCGCCGCCGACAGTTCCCGGCACGCCGATGGCGAACTCGAAGCCGCGGAGATCGGCGTCGGCGGCGATGCGAGCGAGGCGCATCATCTTCAGCCCGGCGGCCGCGCGCACGCGGGTCCCGTCGATCTGGTGCTCGCGGCTGACGACGCGGATGACCGCCCCTTCGACGCCGCGGTCCGCGATCAGCAGGTTGGTGCCCGCGCCCAGCAACAAATAAGGAATGTGGCGCGCCCGGCACCCTTCGACCGCCTTCTCGATCGCGTCCGTCCGAGCCAGCTCGAGAAAGAACTCGGCCGGCCCGCCGATGCCAAACGAGGTGCGTGACGCGAGCGCTTCGCCTTCCTTGACCCCGGGCTGCTCCCGCAGCCACGCGAGGTTAGACCGTGAACGCCAGCTCATCCTTGCAGCGCCTCCGCCGGCGTGGCCGGGCTCCGCCTGGCCACGACACACCAACTGCGCCACCAGACCGGCGGAGGCGCTGAGGGGGGCCAATGGGGGGATCCTGATCCCCCCATTTCCTTAGACCTTGTGCGCCAGCTCATCGCCCAACTTCTTGATGTCGCCGGCGCCCATCAGCAAGACCAGGTCGTCGGGGCCCACCAGCTCCTCGAGCGCCTCCCTCGCCTTGACGAAGTCGCCGACATAGGTTGCCTGTGGAACCTGGTGCGCCAGGTCTTCAGCGCGGACACCCGACACGTTTTCCTCACCCGCGCTGTAGGTGTCGAGCACGAACACGCGGTCGGCGCCGACGAAGGCTCGAGCGAAATCGCTCATGAGCGCATTCAGGCGCGAGTACCGGTGTGGTTGGAAGACGACGATCAGGCGGCGGTGCCTCAGCTCGCGCGCGGCCTCGATGGTGGCGCGGACTTTCGTCGGGTGGTGCGCGTAGTCGTCGTAGACAGCCGCGCCCTGGAAGACGCCGAGGAATTCCATCCGCCGGTGAGCGCCGGGAAAAGTGCGCAGCGCGGCTGCCACGTCGGCGAAGTCGATGCCGATCTCCAGCGCCATGGCGGCCGCGGCGGTCGCGTTCTGGATGTTATGGCGGCCGGGCTGGCGCAGGTTGATCTCCCCGAGCAGGTCGAGGCCGCGAAAGATGGGAAACGGCCGGGCATTCTCACACCGATATGTAGCGTCGTGACGAAATCCGTACGTCACCTTCCTCGACTTCGGCTTGAGGTCGCGCGCGAGGTCGTCGTCGGCGCACAGCACCGCCAGCCCCTCGGGCGGCAGGGCTTCGATGAACCATTGGAAAAGGTCGCGCACGGCGCTCACGTCGCGAAAGTGGTCGGGGTGGTCGAGCTCAATGTTGGTGACGATGGCGCGCTGTGGGTGATGGAGCGTGAGCGTCCCGTCCGACTCGTCGGTCTCCGCGACGAGCCATTCCGACTGGCCCGCCCTGGCGCTCGCCCCGTCGCCGACCAGCACGGTCGGGTCCTTGCCGGCGGTGACCAGGATGTGGCCAAGCATGTGCGTGACCGTCGTCTTGCCGGCGGTGCCGGCCACGGCGATCGAGTCCGAGTGGTTGATCAGCTCGGCCAGCATCTCGGCCCGGCTGACGACCTTCAAGCCCATCTTGCGCGCGGCGTCGAGCTCGGGCGAGTGCTTGATCGCGCCGCTGTAGACGAGCAGGTCTTCACCGAGGACGTGCTCGGGGTTGTGGCCGAGCACGATCTTGACTCCAGCCTCCTCCAGCTCCTGCGTCGTCTCGGATTCTTTGAGGTCGCAGCCGCTCACGTCGTCGCCCCGCGCGAGAAAGACGCGCGCCAATGCGGAAACCCCCGCGCCGCCGGCGCCCATCAGATGGACTCTCATTTGCGCGTCACCTCATGCAGAACGCGCAGAACGCGCTGGGCTGCGTCGCGACGGCCCGCCGCGGCGGAGGCGCGGGCCATCGCTCGCAGCGTGCCGCCGTCGAGGCCCTCGATCGTCCGGATCAGGCTCTGTCCTGTGAGCTCGCGGTCGGCGATGCTCACCGCCGTGCCGGCCTCGACCATCGCCGCGGCGTTCTCCTCTTGGTGGCCGCCGCCAAACGTGCCCGGAACCAGGACCATCGGCAGCCCGACCGCCGTCGCCTCCGCGATCGTGCCGACGCCCGCCCGGCTGACGATGAGATCCGCCCGCGCCATGAGCGCGGCCATGTCCCCGGCGAACGCGATGCCTCGATAGCGGTCACGCGCGTGCTGCTCGACACCGGCGGCGCCCTGCGCTCCGGCCACGTGCGCGACCTCCTCGAACCTGGCGCATAGCTCGTCGAGCGCCGACCACACGGCCTCGTTCAGGCGACGCGCCCCCTGGCTGCCTCCGGTGACGAGGAGACGTCGGGGCGGCACCTCCGGCGTCCGCTGCTCGAATCCCTCCCGCAGCGGTACCCCGGTCAGCACGATGAGGCCGGCCCGCAGACGCTTCTCCGTTCCCGGCAGCGTCGTGCAGACGGCGGCCGCCCTGCCCGCGAAGTACCGGGTCGCCAGGCCCGGCCTCACGTCCTTCTCATGCAACACATAAGGAATGTGCCGGATGCGGGCCGCCGCGACCGCGGGCGCCATCACGTAGCCCCCCATGCCGAGGACAACGTCGGGCCGGAACCGGTCGACGATGCGTAGCGCGGCGCGGAGCGCGGCAGGGATGAGCACCGGGAGCGCCAGGTTCTTCCACGGCGCGTCGCGGTCGAGGCCACGGACGCGCACTGTCTCGAGCTCGAAGCCCTCCACGGGCACGAGCTTTTCCTCGGGACCCCCCCTGCGGCCGACCAGCAGCACGGCGCCATCCGGTTCCTCAGCGCGGAACGCTCGCGCGACCGCCACCGCCGGGTAGAGGTGGCCGCCGGTTCCGCCGCCAGCGATCAAAAGCCTCATCTGAGCCCCGATTGTTCCCCAACGCCGAGCCCGAGCCGTGTCGCGCGATGCTCAGGAGCATGCCCACCGCGGCCAGCGTCGTCGCCAGCGCGGTCCCCCCGTAGCTGAAAAATGGAAGCGGCACCCCGGTGATCGGCAGGGTGTTGGTGACCGTGGCCATGTTGAGCAGCGCCTCGAACGTCACCCAGGTGCTGATCGAGGCGGCGAGGGCCATGCCGAACCGGTCGGGCGCCCGCAGCGACGCCCGGTAGCCGCGCAGGCCGAACACCAGGAAGCCCAGCATCACCAGGCTCGTGCCCACCAGCCCGGTCTCCTCTCCGACGATGGCGAAGATGAAATCGGTGTGGGCCTCCGGCAGCCAGCCGTATTTCTCGATCGAATGGCCGATGCCGACGCCGAAGAGGCCGCCCGAGGCGAGACCGTAGAGCGACTGCGTGGCCTGAAATCCGGCGCCTAGCGGGTCCGACCATGGATTCCTGAACGCTGTGAGGCGGCCCAACCGGTACGGCTCGAAAAGGGTCACGGCGATGAAGCCGAGGCACAGGACCGCCAGCAGCAGGATGATGTGGCGAAGGCGGCCGCCGCCGGCCCAGTAGGCGCTGATGAAGATCCCCACCATCACGACCGCCGTGCCGAGGTCTCGCTGCAGCATAAGAAGGACCAGGACACCGGTCAGCATGGCCGCGAAAGGGACGAAGACCTGCTGGAACTGGCCGATCCGCTTGGCGTTGCGGTCGATCCAGTGCGCGATGAAGACGGCGAACGCGAGCTTGCCCAGCTCCGATGGCTGAAACGTGCCGAGCGGTCCCGCATCGAACCACCGCCGCGCGCCGTTGACTGTCACGCCCAGGTGCGGGACGAGGACCAGGATCATCAGCAGCGCCGCGGCCACAGCTCCGGCCGGGGCTAGCGGACGGACGCGGCGGTAATCGACGCGCCCCAGCACGAAGAGCGCGGCGAAGCCGATGACCATCCATGCGCCCTGCCGTTCCGCGTAATAGAACGCGGACTCGTGCTGCGTGTAGGCGAACGCGACGCTCGCGCTCGTCACCATCACGAGTCCCGCCGCGCACAGCAACACCGTCGTGAAGAGGAGCAGCCGGTCGGGCTGCGGGCGCGCTTGGGCAGTCGTGCTCATGCCGCAAATCGCTTCCGCACCAGCGCCTTGAACTGATTGCCGCGGTCCTCGAAGTCCGTGAACATGTCGAAGCTCTTGTAGGCGGGGCTGAACAGGACGACGGACCCGGCGCGGGCCAGGCTCGCTGCGAGCGAGGTGGCCTCCTCCAGCGTCTGAGCGCGCATCACGTGCGGATGGGCGCTGAGCGCGCTCGCGAGCTCGTCTGCCGACGCCCCGATCAGGATCACGGCCTCCGTGTTGGCGACGACATCGGAGACCCAATCGCGCAGCTCGAAGCCGCTGCCGTAGCCGCCGGCGATGAGGATCACCGGCGCGCCGGGAAATGCGCTGAGCGCGACCCGCCCGGCGTCGGGGTTGGTCGCCTTCGAGTCGTTGTACCAGCGCACGCCCGCCCACTCGCCGACCAGCTCGAGGCGATGCTCGACGCCCTTGAAGGCGCGGATCGCGTGGTTGATCGCGTCGTCGGTCAGCCCGGCGATGCGTCCCACCGCCGCCGCGGCAAGGGCGTTTTCCATGTTGTGGCGGCCGGGCAGCGGCATTGGCGGCATGGGCTGGTGCTGGTCGAACCACACGACCTGCGCCCGGGTGCGCGAGGCGAGGCCGCGGACCAGGTCGTCGCGGCCGTTCAGCAGGGCGAAGTCGTCGGGTCCGGCGAACTCGATCGCGCGCGCCTTGAGGTCGACGTACCTCTCGAGCGTGCGATGGCGGTCGAGATGGTCCGGCGTGATGTTGAGGATCACGCCGACATGCAGGCGCGGTCGCTCCACGGACTCGAGCTGAAAGCTGGACAGCTCGAGCACGACCCAGTGCTCCGGCGTGATCTCGTCGACCCTGTCGAGCACCGTGTCGCCGATGTTGCCGCCGACGATCACGGGGCGCCGCCCCGCCGACAGGACCGCTCCGGTCAGGGCGGTGGTCGTCGTCTTGCCGTTGGTGCCGGTGATCCCGACGACGGTGCCGCGACACTCTTGGAGGAAGAGGTCGATCTCGCTCGAAACGGCGAGGCCTTTGGCCCGCGCTTCGTTGAGCAGCTCCGAATCCCACGGCACCCCCGGGCTCGCGTACACGACGTCGACGCCCTCCAGGACCCGGCTGTCGTATCCGCCGAGCTGAAGGTCGACGTCCGGCGGCATCTGCTCGATCGTTGATCCGAGCTCGGCTGCGGGCTTGCGGTCGACCACGCGCACACGCTCACCTTTTGCGGTGAGATGAAGCGCCAGCGCGACGCCGCTGCGCGCCGCGCCGACGACCAGGGCGTTCATAGGGGCCCCCACGAAATCACGGCGAAGCCTCTGATTTCGTGGGGATCCTCAACCGTGAAGCCGCACGAGAGCTATCGCGGCGAGCGCGGAGACGACGCCGACGCTCCAGAACGTGAGCGCAATGCGGTTCTCAGACCAACCCTCGTGGTGGAACGTGTAGTGGATCGGGGTCATGGTGAAAACACGACGTCCGTGCGTGGCCTTGAAGTAGGCCACCTGAATGATGACAGAGAGGGTCTCGAGTACAAACACCAGACCGACAAGTGGCAACAGGAGCAGGACGCCCTGCCGGATCGCCATCGCGGCCAGAGCAAAGCCGATCGCGAGCGAGCCGGTGTCGCCCATGAACACGCGCGCCGGGTAGCGGTTGAAGACGAGGAACGCGGCGAGCGCGCCGCAAAGCGTCATTGCCACCGCCTTCTCTCCGGCCACTGCGCCCGGCAGGAACAGCGCGGTCGCGCCGACCGCAATCACGGACAACCCGCCCGCCAGACCGTCCATGCCGTCGGTGATGTTCACCGCGTTGGCGGTGGCGACGATGGCGATGACCGCCACCGGAAAGACCCCCCAGGGAGTCACGGGCAGCCACAGCTGATGCGTGCCCTGCACGGTGGCGAGCCACGCCACCGGGACCGCGAGCACGACCTGGATCGGGAACTTGAGCCGGGCTGGGATGCCGAGCGCACCGACCTGAAGCTTCGTGCGGTCGTCGAGCGAGCCGACTACGCCTCCTGCGATCAGACCCAGCACCGCGGGCAGGGCGCCGTCATGTCCGGCCAGCGTCGCGAGCAGTCCCCCGACGATCGCCAGGACCACGAATACGATCCCACCCCCGGTTGGCGTCCCAGCCTTCTTCTGATGTGAGTCGGGAAGCTCCTCCTGGATCACTTGACCGGCCTTGATCCGGCGCAGCGCGCGGATCGTCCCCGGGTACAGGACGAGAGCGATGAGAAAGGCGACTACGAAGGTGATGACGTCGAGAATCAAGCCGCGGTCAGCTCCTCCACCAGCAGGTCGAGACGCACGCCGTGCGACGCCTTGATCAGCACGCGGTCGCCCTCGCTCGCATTCCGGCGGACCCACTCGGCCGCGGCCGCGCGGTCAGGCACGAGCTCCGCGCCGGCGGACTCGGCCATCGCGCGCGCGTGAACGCCTTCGACCACGCACACCGCGTCGAAGACCTCCGCCGCTCGCTGACCCACCCGGCGGTGCGATTCCTCCGACAACGCGCCGAGCTCGCGCATTTCGCCAAGCACGGCGAGCAGGCGGCCGCGGCGCGGCGCTTCGGCGAGAGTTTCGAACGCCGCCAGCATCGATTCGGGGCTCGCGTTGTAGGCGTCGTCGATGATCGAGTATCCGGAGGCAGTCGTCAGGTCCTGCAGCCGGTGCTCCACGCGAACGTCTGCCAGCGCAGCCGCGCCGCCGGCCAGGGGCACGCCCGCGAACTCGCAGGCGGCAAGCGCCGCCGCGGCGTTCAGCGCCTGGTGCCGGCCATCGAGCGCGAGCCTGACCTCGACACCGCGCAGCGAGAACTGACCGCCGCCGCCCTCGACCGCTCTGTAGCCCTGCACGCGGTAGTCGGCGCGCCCCTCGCCGAAGCTCGCCACCCGGGCTCCCGTCATCTGCACGAGCAGCGGATAGAACTCGTTGTCGGCGTTGAGCACGGCCAGGCCGTCATCGGGGAGGGCCGCGACGAGCTCGCCTTTGGAGCGCGCCAGCTCCTCCCGCGATTTGAAGAACTCGATGTGGACGACGCCGACGTTGGTGACGATGCCGATCGTCGGCCGGGCGAGCGCGGCCAGGCGTCCGATGTCGCCAGCTCGCTGCATCCCCATCTCGAGGACTAGAGCGGTGTGATGCGGCTCGAGGCCCAGCAGCGTGAGCGGCACTCCTGTCTCCGTGTTGAGGTTGCCGAGGGTGCGGTGCACGGTGAAATGCTTGGCAAGGATCGCGGCCACCATCTCCTTGGTCGACGTCTTGCCATTGCTCCCCGTCACCGCGACGACCAGCGGCTGGACGCGGTTGAGCGCGTACGTGGCAAGGGCGTAGAGCGCCTTCCACGTGTCCGGCACCAGGACCTCGACGATCCCGGAAGGGATCTCGGTCTTCCTCTCCACCACAACCGCCGCGGCGCCTCGCGTGATCGCGTCGGCGACGAACCGGTGACCGTCCGTCTCTGATCCGCCCAGCGCGAAGAACACTCCGCCCGGCTGGACCTTGCGTGAGTCCGTGTGGAAGGTCTTGAACATCTCGCCGACCTGGGTGCCGCCGACCTCGCCGCCCCCGGTCGCCTCGAGGATCTCTAAGAGGCTTAGTCGCATGTGGCTGCATTCCGCAACGTTCGAAAGTTCACCTTGCCTTCCAACACTAAGCGGAGCGGCAGCCCGGATTCATTCCGGGCGTCCCCCCCGCGATCGCCCTTGAAGCCTATACGTCATGTGTGGAATCCCAGAGGGGGTCCCACGGGGGAGATCCGCAGATCTCCCCCGTGATCAGTCCGGTGTTATGTGCCAGTCGACGACCATGGTCTGCGCGATCTTCTGCCAGACCGGCTCGGCGGTGAGATAGCCGTCGTTCATGGTCCAGTCGCGGTCGGCGCCTGGGTAATGGGGCTTGCGGACGACGACGATCATCGTGAACCGCGGGTGCTGCGCGGGCAGGAACCCGACGAACGACGCCCACACATCCTGTGTGTACTGGCCGTTCACCGGGATCTGCGACGTCCCGGTCTTTCCGCACTGATCGAGCTGGAACCCCGGCACGCGGGAGGTCCAGCCGGAGCCGTGCTGGACCACCGCCTCCATCATGGTGGTCATCTTCGCCGCCGCGTCGGCGCTGATCACCTGGCGCTGTGGTTGCAGCAGGACCGGATTCACGCGCGTCCCGACGCGCTCGACCACGTGCGGCTGCGCGTACTTTCCGCCGTTCGCGACCACGTTGATGGCCGCAAGCATCTGGACCATGTTCACGTCGATGCCCTGACCGAACGACGCCGTCGCGTACTGCGCGTCGGCCATCTGCGAGCCCGCGGGCAGCGGGATGAAGTTCTCCCCCGCCACGTCGACTCCACTCGGCTGCGTCAGGCCGAACGCCTGCAGGTTCTTGTAGAAGGCGTCATGGCCTTCGGCCTGCATCGCCTTCATCGCGCCAACGTTGAGCGAGTGCTCGAGCACGTATGTGTAGTCGATGTTCCCGTGGTTGCGGTGGTCCCAGTCGTAGATGCGGTAGCCGCCGACGCTGAGCACGCCCGGGTCGTTGATCACGGTGTCGGGCGCGATCGCGCCGGCGTTCATGGCGCCGGAGAGCGTGACCACCTTCATCACCGAGCCCGGCTCGTAGACGTACCCCAGGACGTTGTCCTTGAACATCGCGGGGTTGGTGTGGTTGAAGTCGTTGGCGTTGTAGCTCGGGTAGTCGGCCCAGGCGACGATGCCGCCGGTTTGCGGATCCATGATCAACACGCTTCCGCTCTCGGCGTTGTCCTTCTTCACGCCGTCCGCCAGCGCCTGCTCGGCCGCGTATTGGATGTTCGCGTCGAGCGACAGCACGAGGTCCGCGCCGTTGATCGGGTCCTGGTGGGTGTGGGTGCCGAGGACGATCTCGCGGTTGGCCAGGTCGCGGTAGCTCGAGATATAGCCCGGCGTGCCCGCGAGCGCGTCCTGGTACTTCTGCTCCAGCCCGTAGTTGCCGTTGCCGGTCCAGTCGACGAAGCCGAGCAGGTTGGACGCGAGGGTGGTGCCTGGAGCGATGCCGGGCAGGTATGAGCGCTCCGTCTCTTCCTCGAGGCCCACGCCGGGGAGCTTCAGAGCGCGGAGCTGGTCGGCCTTGGCCTTCGGGAAGCGGCGCGCGATGTAGGCGAATTTGGCGTTTGTTTCCAGCGTCGCGAGGGTCTTGGCCTTGTCGACCCCAAGCACCGTTGCGAGTCCCTGGGCGACGCCGTCACGCTCGGTCGACGGGACCTGGTCCGGGGACACGAAGGCCGAGTAGACCGTGGTGTTGACGACGAGCTGCGTGAGGTTGCGGTCGAAGATCGCGCCGCGCACCGCGGGCAGCTCGACGTACTCGCGGTACTGGGCCTGCGCCTGGGACGCGAGGCGGCCGTGCTGCGCAACCTGCCAGTAGGCGAGGCGCGACCAGACGGCACCGGCCAGCAGCATCGCGACCACGAACATGGAGAGGACCCGCAGGCGGGCCGAACCCACACGCTCGACGCGACCAGGGCGTCTCGCTGAGACCGCCCCGCTACTCACCTATTTATTGCCCGCCGCCAAGACGTCGCGCGTTCCGCCGACGCTGTTGACCACCATCGCCACGGCGCGCAGCCAGCGCGGGGTCGAGTCCGACGGCGACGCGCCGACCGGGGCGGCGAGGTCGATCGCCACCATCTGGCCCGGTACATAGCTGGCCGGAAGGACGCGCTGCATGCCGCTCTGCGAAGCCTGCTGCTGGACCTGGGCGGGAGCGTGCAGCGTCACCTCCTGGTAGCGCAATTGGTCCTGCTCCGCGATCAATTGGCGCTGCTGGTCCTGGAGCCGGCTGATGTCGTAGGACGACTGCGTGATCTGGGCCGCCAGGGCGAGGTAGAAGAACAGGGCGATCACGACCGCGCCGACGCCCACATACGCGTGGCCGAAGCGGTTCAGGCGCAGCCGTTCGGTTGCGGCTGAGCTCGCGACCTCCACGAAGCCGCGCGTGCGCCGTCGCCGCCGGGGTGGGGCGGTGACGTGCGGTGCGCTGGTCGTGCCCAGGCGCCGTCGAGCCAGTATTCGGGTCGATGTCAAGACGTGAACTTCATCCTTTGCTTGGTTGTGTGCTGGGTTGTTGCTTGGACTTCGCCCCCACCCGGCTGGGATCGCTTCGCGATCCGAGCCACCCTCCCCGGCGAGCGGGGAGGGGAATGCCTGGTGGCCGGAGGGGTTAGGCCGGCCACCAGGACTTTGTGGATTCAGATCTTTCCGCGACCTGAGCCCTCACCCTTCCCTCTCCCCTGCGGGGAGAGGGCCCTGGAGCTTTTCTGCGACTCTCAGTCGGGCGGACCGGGCGCGGGGGTTCGCGGCCACCTCCTCTTCAGAGGGCCGCACGACGTGGCGGGTCACGATGCGGAGGGCGGCCCGGTGGCCGCAGGTGCAGACTGGCTGCTGGGGTGGGCAGATGCAGTCTTTGGACTCGACGTTGAAGAATGACTTGACCAAGCGGTCTTCCAGGGAGTGGAAGTTGATCGTCGCCATACGACCACCGGGCTTAAGTGTCGAAAGAGCTGCTCTGAGTCCCTGCTCGATCTCGCCGAGCTCGTCGTTGACGGCGATGCGGATGGCCTGAAAGGTCCTCGTCGCGACGTGGATGTCGCGTGGCCAGGCTCGCCGGGGGATCGCGGACTCGACGGCCGAAGCCAGGTCGAGCGTGGTGCGGAGCGGGCGCCGCGCCACGATGAACTGCGCGATCCGGCGAGCCCAGCGCTCTTCGCCGTACTCGCGGAGGATCCGCTCGATCTCGGCGACGTCGTATTTGTTGACGATCGCCGACGCCGTGAGCGTGCCGCCGGGGTCCATGCGCATGTCGAGCGGCCCATCTGAGCGGAAGCTGAACCCCCGCTCGGGGTCGTCGATCTGCGTACTGCTGAGACCGAAGTCGAAGAGGATCAGGTCCGCCGGCACGAAACCGCGTTGAGTAGCGATCGCGCCAAGCTCGGAAAACCGTCCGTGGACAAGCACCGTAGCGCTGCCGAACGACGCCAGCGACTCCTGACCGGCCCGGACCGCGGCGGGATCGCGGTCGATCCCGAGCAGCCTGCCGCCAGGTGTGATCCTCTCCAGGATCTGGCGGGCGTGGCCCGCCTGCCCGAGGGTGCAGTCGATCGCGACCGCCCCCGCTCGGGGCTGGAGCAGCTCTATTACCTCTTGTGAAAGTGCTGGTACGTGCGGACTAATGCCCTGAGATCACCCTGTCAGCGAATTCGGTGAAGCGCCCTGATGCGTCGGCGCTGTAGTTGTCCCATCGCGCCTCGGGCCAGATTTCCACCCGGGAGCCCATGCCGATCACCACCACCGTCGACGGGGTCTCGATCCCCGTCAGGCGACGCTGCTCGGGCTGCAGGCTGATCCGGCCCTGGCCGTCCGGCTCGAACTGGTCCGACATCGAATACAGCGTGCGCGCCAGCGCGCGCTGGTCGGGGCCCGGCAGCGGGCTCTTGAGCTGGTCGGCCAAAGCCCCCCACAGGTCCGGCGGATAGATCGCCAGGACGTTGTCCTGGCTGACCGACACGAAGCTCCCCTCGCGCAGCTGCTTGCGAAACTGCGCGGGGATCGCGAGCCGGCCTTTGTCGTCCACCTTCACCCGATGCGCTCCGGTGAACACTCACTAGCCCCACCAGCTGCGCTGGCGGGGACCCCAGCTGGTATTCAGACTGCGGCGGTGGCTGCGGGCGCAGAGGCTGCAGCCGCAGCCGTGGAGCTCGATCGGGAGGCGGTTGCCGTGCTTGTCGAACCGGTGGTTGACCCCGAGGTCACCAGCCCCATCGCGGCTGCGGGGAGAAGTGGCGTAGAGAAGGTGTATGGCGTGCCTTACTTGGACGTAGGGTGCGACGTATGGTTCCATGTCTGCCGGATTCACCACTTCTCCCCACTGCTCACCGCGATTCGCCGCAGACAGTAACCGCCCGCCTTAAGCCTGTCAATACCTTTACCACAAGATGTGGAGAGCCCAAACGAACACTAGGTGGTACCTAACCCATCAGGCTGTGCCCGAGCGGATTGTGAGCCCTACATCTTGGGGTGAAATGTGATATCACCAAACATTAGTTTGGGTGTCGGGTCATTTTCTGCCTGCGGGTTGCTTACTTCCCTTTACCCGCTGCGCTTCAAGAGGCCGAGCCGCTTGGCGCGCCTTTCCGCCCAACTGAAGACCCAGACGGCGGCCGGGATCATCGCCGCGCCCATCGCCAGGAGGGTCACGATCGCCGGCACCACGTCGACCAGGCTCGCGCCGTTCAAAAGGCTCCTGCGCATCCCGTCCAGGGAGTACGTGAGCGGGCTCGCGTAGCCCGCCACCTGCAGCGGGAGAGGTAGGACGGTCAGCGGGTAGTAGACGCCGGAGACCAGGAGCAGGAAGCCCTGGACGGCGAACGACATCTGCTCGCCCTTCTGCGGCGAGACCATCGGCAGGACCGATGTGAAGATGGCGAGCCCGATCAGCGGGAGCGTAGACGCGGCCAGGACCGCAATGGCGGCCGCGATGTCGGCGTGAGAGAAGTCGAGCTTGAACATCGCGATCGCCGCCAGCAGCACGACAAAAGTCCGGATGAGGCCGTAGCCGATCGCGAACAGGCAGATGCCCATCAGATGCGTGATGCGGCGAATCGGCGCCATGAACGTGTACTCGATGGTTCCCTCCCACCTCTCCCACGCGATGGCGAACGCCGCCTCCATGAAGACGAGCGACAGGTAGCCCCACAGGAGCGAGCCGATCAGCAGGTAGAGCTGCGTCCGGTGGAGGTCGAACGATCCGCTGCCCGCGCCGATCGTGCCCAGCCCGGACGCGAGAAAGCCGATCGAGAGGACGCTGACCATGCTGTAGAAGAGCCAGACGACCTCCCAGACCCAGTAGCGCCTCACCGAGTGCATCGACCGCTCGGCAAAGCCGAACAGCGCGTTCAGCTCACCGCGTCGTGCCTGGACGTTCAGCTGCCCCATGGCTACGCCACGGGGGCCCCGTAAGGTTGCGGCTCTGCGTCCTTTGCCTCGAGCGTCTTGCCGGTGAGGTGCATGAAGACGTCCTCGAGCGTCGCTCCACCGTGCCGGCGGCAGAGCTCGGCAGGCGTGCCGTCGGCCAGGACGCGGCCGCCGTCCATCATCAGGACGCGGTCGCACAGCGCGGCCGCCTCGTCCATGTCGTGCGTGCAGAGCAGGACGGTAACCTCGCGCTCAGCCCGCAATATCTCGAGCATCGCCTGAACTTCTTTCTTCGAGCGCGGGTCGAGCCCGGTCGTCGGCTCGTCCATCAGGAGCAGGGACGGCGCGGTCAGGAAGCTCCGGGCGATCGCAACCTTCTGTTGCTGGCCGCGGGAAAGCTGCTTCATCGGCTCGTCCATCGCGTCGAGCGGCAGGCCGAGGCGTTCGAGGATCGCCACCACGTGTTCGCGGGTGCCCGAGGTCCCGCCGCCGTACAGCCGCGCGGCGTAGATCATGTTCTCCCAGGGGCTCAGCTCCTTGAAGAACGACGCCTCGACCGATACGCGGTTCACGTGGCGCCGGACCTCCCGCGCCTCGGTCACGACATCCCAGCCGAACACCTTCGCGCTGCCCGCGTCGGGTGTGAGCAGCGTGGCCAGGATTCGGATCACGGTCGACTTGCCGCTTCCGTTGGGCCCGAGGATGCCGGTCACGCCTCCCACGCCGACTGTCAGGTCGAGCTCGTGCAAGGCGACCTTGTCCTTCCAGTCGCGCCGCCACCAGGACGCGCCCGGTCCGCGCTCACGGCGCCGGAAGCTCTTGGTGACCCCCTGTAATTCGATCGCTGCGTTGGTCATGGCTCACTCCTGGTTTTTCGAGGCAAAAGAAAAGGACCGTGGCGGTGCCCAACAACCGCACGGTCCTTGCTTGAGTTTCTGGCTTCTAGGTTTCGGCTACCGGACCAGACTCAATAGTGTGCGGATGGGCGCACTTCACCCTTGACGGTGAAGCGGGTTTTGTTGATGTCGCCCATTAGCACACTCCGAAGAAACATGGACACACCCGGATGGGTGTGCCTTGGGCCCTAGACTATCCGGCTTCTGCGGGCAAGTCAAGGCCGACGTGGTCGACGATGAAAGCCATCACCTGCGCCTCCTCGCGCCACGACTCGTAGCGCCCCGAAGGCCCCGAGTGCCCCGACCCCATCTGGGTCTTGAGGACCACGCAGCTCTCCGGGTTCATGCCGCGCAGCTTCGCCACCCACTTCGCCGGCTCCCAGTAAGAGACGCGCGGGTCGTTCAGCCCGCCCATGACGAACAACGCGGGGTAGCCGGCGACGCGAACGTTGTCGTAGGGCGAGTAGCTCTTGATGTATCGGTAGTAGTCGAGCTCCTTGGGATTGCCCCACTCGTCGAACTCGCTGACGGTAAGAGGCAGCTTGTCATCCAGCATCGTGGTCAACGCGTCCACGAAGGGCACCTGCGCCACCGCGCAGCCGAACAGCTCGGGGCGCTGGTTGAGCACCGCGCCAATGAGCAGGCCGCCCGCGCTTCGTCCACGAATCGCGAGAGTTCGTCGCCGCGTGTAGCCCTTGTCGATGAGATGTTCGCCGCACGCGACGAAATCGTCGAACGTGTTGCGCTTGTGCAGCAGCCTGCCGCTTTCGTACCACTCCCTCCCCATCTCGCCCCCGCCTCGCACGTGCGCGATCGCGAACATGAAGCCGCGGTCGAGAAGGCTGAGACGGGCCGGGTCAAACATCGGGTCGGTGGAAGCTTCGTACGCCCCATAGCCGTAGAGGAGAAGCGGGGCCGGCTTCGCGATGCCCCGCCGGTACACCAGTGAGATCGGCACCTCGACTCCATCTCCCGCTCCCGCCCAGAGGCGCTCGCTCGCGTACTGCGCCCGGTCATAGCCGCCGCGCACCGGCTGCTCTTTGACGATCGTCCGCTCGCGGGTTTCCATGTCGTAGTCGACGGCCGACCACGGCGCGGTGAGCGAGGTGTAGAAGAAGCGCGTCACGTGGCTGTCGTAATCGGGGTTGGATCCGGGGAACGCGGTGTAAGTCGCATCGGGCTGATCGACGACGTGCATCTCACCGCTCGCCCCAACAAGAATCTCGAGACGCTGCAGGCCCTCGGAGCGCTGGCCCAGGACGACATGGTTGCGGTGCACGTCCGTGGAGTTGAGGCGGACGCCGGGCCGCTCCTGGACGACCTCCGTCCACGAGGCCCTGCCAGGGCTCGAAACAGGCGCGGCCATGAGGCGGAAGTTGCGCGCGGCGTCGTTGGTGAGGATCAGGAATCGGTCCTCCTGGTCCTCGACCGAGTACTCGACGTTCTCGCGACGGGCCTGGACCAGCAGCGGCTCCGCATCCGGCTCATCGCTTGGTAGAAAGCGGACTTCGCTCGTCACCTCGCTCGACGTGCTGATGAAGATGTACCGCTCGCTCTTGGAGAGCTCGACGCTCACCTCGTAATGCTCGTCGGCCTCCTCGAAGACGACGACGTCCCGCTCGACCGGAGGGCCGATGGCGTGGCGCCAGACCTGATACGGCCGCATCGAATGGTCCGGCTTGACGTAGAAGAAGGTCCTGCTGTCCGCCGACCAGGCGGCGCCGTAGTACACCCCTTGCACCACGTCGTCGAGGTCCGTTCCTGTGGCGAGGTCGCGAAACCGCAGCTCGTGCAGCTCGGAGCCGTTGACGTCGGCCGCGTACGCGACAAGCGTCTCGTCGGGGCTGCGCTCGACGTAGCCGAGGTCGAAATAGTCGTGGCCTTTGGCGAGCACGTTGGCGTCGAGGATCACCTGCTCGGGGGCGTCCATCGATCCGCGGCGGCGGCAGTAGATCTCGTAGTCGAGGCCCTCGAGCGTGCGGGTGTACGTCCACCAGCCCTTGTAGAGGGTCGGCGCCGACGTGTCCGTCTCCTGGACCCGGCTCACGATCTCCCGGTACAGCCTGTCCTGGAGCTCGGCCGCGGGGGCCATGACCGCCTCGGCGTGGGCGTTCTCAGCTTCGAGATAGGCGATGACCTCGGGGTCCTGCCGGTCCCGCATCCAGTAGTAAGGGTCGACGCGCCGGTCGCCGTGTTCCTCGAGGATCCGCGGGCGTTGGGGGGCGACGGGCGGCCTCGCCGGGGTGACCTTCACCCGCTCCACTGTAGAGGGGTGGGCGAGGCCTACCGCCCGTCTCCAGGTCTATGAATTGCTGACGCAGGCCCAGGTTTTCGCCGTGTACCAGACCACCGCGTGGGTGCCCTGCGGGCACGCGGTCGCCTGGCGGCTCACGGCCGCCGCGGGGGTGGTGGTCACCGTCTTGGCCGCGTAGCCGCTCACGGCTCCGATCGCAAAGGCAAGAAGCAATCCGGCGAGCAGGACGATCGTGTTGCGCATATCTCCTCCTTCGTAGTCGATTCGCTGTCGCGGATGGATACGCTGCGTGGCGAGCCAGAAGTTCCTGCTCGACGAGTGGAACTTTTCCCGCTCGTGATCGCGTAGGTGGGGCAGCAGCATGACCGCGACAGCCGGCGCAGAGCTCATCAGCAAGGCGAAGAACGGCGATCGGTCTGCCTTCGACCAATTGGTCGGGCCGCTGGTCGAGCAGGCGTTTCGACTCGCCTATGGAATGCTCCACGACCGGCATGCGGCGGAAGACGCGGTCCAGGAGGCGGCGGTTCGTTCCTGGCGCAAGCTGAACAACCTCCGGCCCGGCACCGAGATGCGGCCTTGGTTTCTCGCCATCGTGGCCAATCAATGCCGGTCGATGACCAGAGGCCGCTGGTGGTCGGTGCTGCGCGTCGAGCTTCCCGGTGGTACCGGGACGACTGAGTTCGAAGAGGAGTTCGTGCGAGGCGCGGACGTGCGCGCCGCCCTGCGCAAGCTCTCCCCGGAACACCGCGAGGTCCTGGTCCTTCATTACTACCTCGACCTGCCGCTAGATGAAATAGCGGCGGTCGCGGGGATTCCGATCGGCACCGTCAAGTCGCGCATCAACCGGGGCATCGCGGCGATGCGCCCTTTTTTTGAACCCATGGAGGCGCTCACCTAGTGGATGACCTGATTCGCGCAACGATTCACGACGCCCTGGCTGTCGAGGAGCCGCCGGCCGGCCTGCGCGCACGGGTGATCGGTTCGATCCCCATGAACAAGCGGGAGACGCACACCCGTCGCATGCCGTCGCTGCAGTGGGCTGCGGGGTTCGCCGCCATCGTGGTCACGGTCTCGCTGATCGCCGGACTCGTGTATTACCGCGCCGGCTTAACGATCTCGCCCAGCGGAAAGACGCCCGCGGCATCCTCGGCCCGGCTGACCGGGCCCGAGGGGATCGCAATCGCGCCCGACGGCACCGTGTACGTCGCGGACTACATCGCCAACCGCGTCTACCGGGTTCAGCCGGATGGAAGCCTCGTCACCGTTGCCGGTGGCGGATCGCTGTACGAGGGTCCGGCCACCAAGTCCAACATCTTCGGGCCGGTAGGACTCGCGTTCGACCAGTCCGGCAACCTCTACATCGCCGACGGCCCGGGCGGCACGATCCGGCGGGTCGATCGCAACGGAATGCTTACGACCGTGGCGAAGATCCACGGGGCCGGAGCGAACTTGAATGCGCCCTACGGCATCGCATTTGACACAGCCGGAGTGCTCTATGTCGGGGACTTCAGCGGCGACGTGGTCGCCATCCAACCGAATGGTTCCATCTCCAAAGTCGACCTCACAGCCGTGCCTCCTCCCGCCGTCATCCCGGGCTACGTCTCGTTCGACCCCGCCGGGAACCTGTACGTGGCCGACCGCAATCCACAGTCGACAGGCCTGCTCGGCGGAGGTTGTCGCATCATCCGGATCAAGCTGGACCGTTCGGTCCAGGTCATCGCTGGAACGGGCAAGTGCGGTTATTCGGGCGACGGCGGTCCCGCCGTCGGCGCGCAGCTCGACGATCCGAACGGCATCGCGTTCGATGGGAGCGGCAACCTGTACTTCGCCGACGCCAACAACCACCGCATCCGCCGCATCGACCCTCGAGGAATCATCACCACGGTGGCTGGAACCGGGGTCGAGGGGCACACGGGAGACGGTGGGCCCGCCGTCAAAGCTGAGTTGGGCTACCTGGCAGGCATCGCGATCCAGGGAAAGTTCCTTTACGTCTCCGACAACTGCGGCTGCATGGACTCAGCCGCATACGGCGCGATCCGGATGGTGCACCTTTCGAACGGAACGATCACGACCGTGGCGAGCAGCCGGTCTCGCGTCGTGAGTTAGCTCGTGTAGCGTCTCAGCGCTTCGATCGACGGGATGAAGTAGTAGGCGCCGGTCAGCGGCTTCGCGAAATAGGTCAGCGCGTCGCGCACGCCGTCTTTCAGCCCGGCCATGTTCTCGAGCATCGCCACGAGGCGGCCCTGCTCCGCGGTGAACCCGACGAACATCGTGCCGTGGTCCGCGACGGTGCCGTAGGGCATGTTGCGGCGAAAGATCTTGCCGAAGTCGTCCTGGTCGGTCCGCGCGGCGTGCGAGTCGGCGGGGCGATTGTCGAGCTCGACGCTGTCGGGTTTGGTGCGGCCGATCACCGCCTCCTGCCGCGCGATGCTCTGCGACTCCCACGCCCCCGCGTCGTGACTCCACCTCTGCAGGAGGAGGATCGAGCCGCCGCCCCCGCGCTCGGACTCGGGGATCAGGGCAATCTCCGGCGCTTCGATGAGGGTCGGGTTCTCGGTCCCATCGATGAACCCGGTGAGATCGCGGTCGTGGTGATACGGCCAGCTCGACGTCTCCTCCGCGATGCGCGCGAATCCGTCGAGGGCGCCTATGACCTGCCGCGAGACGTCGAAGACCACGTCGTAGGCGCTCCCCGAGATCCACAGCACAGCGTCGTGCTGTGTGGCCGGCATGCGGTAGCCGCCGGAGCCGGTGATGTCCTGGTTGAACCCGGCGACCCCGTCAGGCGCCTCGTCCGGCGCGACGGATCGCCACAGCTCCGGCCGGAACCCGGCGACCAGATTCACGCCGCCCATCGTCGTCCGCGGCTCGCGCAGGCCGGCCACAGCTTCGACGAGGCCTCGCCCCTCCACCCCACTCTTGATGTCGAACTCGAGGTAGGCATGCGAAGCCGTGCCGAGCGCGAAGATGCCGGCCTGCGGCGTGCTGGTCAGCCGCTCGATCTGCGTCTCCAGGTCCTCACGGCTCCGCAAATCGGCGGACGAAGTCGAGGCTGGTTTGCGCGACCTCACGCCAGCCGCTGTCGATGACCAGCGCGTGCCCGCGGCCCGGGATCCGCGCCACCTCGGTTACGCCGGGGTTGCGCTTCTGAAGCTTGTACGACGCGTTGACGATCGACCACGGCACCGTGTTGTCCTTCTCGCCCGAGATGAGCAGGAGCGGTCCCCTGTCCGGGTTCTTCGTGTCGACCTTCGCCTCGCTCCACGGGTTCAGGTTCGCCGCCGCGGCCTGAAACAGTGGCTCGCCCGGCGCCGGGACCGCGAACGTGTCGTAGAGCTGCTTCGCCTCCTCCTCGCCGACCGCGTTGGCGAAGCCGTAACGAAACTGCTCGTACGTGAGCGGGACGGCGCGGTTGAAGTTCGCCGGATTGCTCAGCACGCACTCCCTTGCCGGCGAAGACCTCCGGATGCGCCTTGGCGTCCGCGACCGTCTCCGGATCGTCGGGCCAGCCGGGCGTCGCCGCGACGTAGCCGGCCTCCTCGAACAGGGTCGCCCAGCGCTCCCAGCTGCTGGGAAGCAGCCAGAGCCCGTGGATGAACACGACCGGGGTCTTTCCCGCCGCATTTGCACGTTCGACCTGCGCGGCCTCGTGGTCGCTGATGGTCATCGCCTTCGCCGGTGCGCTCATGTCCTACCCCCAGGCGTGGAATACGGTCGCCCACACCGGTACCTCAAGCGGAACCGCGTCTGATTTTACTTCGGTCTGGCCGGAGCCTTCGCGGCGTGCGGTTCGGCGCCGCCGAGCTTGAACGCCTTGCGCACGATCCGCTTCACATCCCCCCGCTCTGCGTCGGCCGGTGAGCGCAGGGTGATGAACCTCATCTGCTTCCCGCGACCCTCGAGCAGGCCGCTGCCATCGTCGAGCTCCCTGCCGCGGTAGAAGTAGATCGTCGAGTGATCTTCGAAGGTACCGATCCCGACTACGTCGGAGCCGGCGGCCTTGAAGCGGACGATCTTCCACATCATGCTGCGAGAGCGCGGACGCTCCATGCGATAGCCGATCTCCTCTGCGCCCGGAGCGATCGCTTTCACCATCCGGCGTGCCGCTTCCACCGTCGGCGACAACGTACTCATCGTTCACAACCTCCGTTATCAGCATGCGCTCGCTGGTAGGTCACGCCGAGCACCCCTGTGCTGAACACTGTCGAGTCGACGAGCTTCAGGGTCACCTCCGCGCCGATTCCGTCGAAGAGGCGCATCCCCTCCCCGACCACGATCGGGCAGATGTTCAGGCTCAGCTCGTCGAGCAAGCCATCGCGCAGCAGCGACCGTACGAGCCTGGGGCTGCCGGGCACCAGGATGTTCTTGCCCGGCTGCTGTTTCAACCTGGCGAGCTCTTCCGCGAGGTTGCCTGCGACCACCGTCGAGTGAGCCCACTCGAGCGGAGCGCGCAGACTCCGCGAGACCACGTACTTGGGCGAACCGTTCAAAAAGTCGGCCATCGGCACGTCGCTGCCCTGGTCGGGCCAGATCTTGGCGAACTGCTCGTAGGTCACTCGCCCGAGCAGGACCGCGTCCGCTTGCGCCACGCCGGCCACGATGCCGCGGCTCATCTCCTCGTTCATGTATCGCCGCCAACCCCACCGGTCGGGCGACTCCACCACCCCGTCGAGCGACATCAACAATCCCGCAACGATCCTTCTCATTCACTCACTCCTTCAACAATCAGACGATCGCGCGACGGCTGAAATCGACATGTGTCGATCCGGCGTCCTTCCGGTTCGTCCTTCGAGTGATGACGTCAACCTATTGTTGGGAGGAGCCCAGATGAAATACATGCTTATGTTCGCCGGGAGCGAGGAGTATTTCGACACGTTCAGGTCGTTCCCAGAGGAAGTCCAGAAAGCCGCCCTCGCGCGGGTCGACCAGTGGTCGCGAGAGCACACCGCCTCCGGCCGCCTGCTCGAAGGCCACCGCCTCCAGCCCTCCTCGACAGCCACCACCGTCCGCCTGCAGCATGGGCAGAACGGCGTGCCGAACGGAAAGGCGCTGATCACCGACGGACCATTCATCGACGCCAAAGAGCGGCGCGCGCCTTGGCCTGGTGGTCTTCCTTGTCGTTGTCGGTGCGCGGTCCTCGACGTGCCGCTCGCCGAACGGCCATCTTCAGGACGCGTGCCCGTGTGTCCCGATAGAACGTGGCGTCGCCCAGCGCGTCCAGGATCAATGCGAGCTCTGCATCGGTGATCTCAACGGCCTTTTTCATCGACGTCTCCGGTGCGGTAGTGAACGTGAACCACGCCGTTGCGGAAGCGCCGCTCGTCCAGCAGATGGAGTTTGACGCCCAATCAAAGCTGCCGGCCTCGTCATTGACGTAGCCGTCGAGTGAGGTGATCGCGGAGTAGATCGGCTTGGCCACCGGCGATCTATTCTCGTCTCGTCCTTTCGTCGTGAGTCGGGGGCATTCAGATTGATCTCTTCGCAGGCTCTGACTCGCAGGCTGCGGGTGGCCGTCAAACCGCCCCGCGATCCGGGTTTCGGCGCCCTGCGCCGTGCCGCCCGCGCGGCCATCGTCATCCCCCCGGTCTTCGCCTTCGCCGATGTGCTGCTGGGCGAACCGCAGAGCCTCATCTTCGTGATGTTCGGCTGCTTCTCCTTGCTCGTGATCTCCGACTTCGGAGGCCTCCGCCGGCCGCGGGCGCTCGCGTACCTGTCAGCGACGGTCGTCGGTGCGGTGCTGGTGGCGCTGGGAACTCTTGCTTCGTCGTCAGGGTGGCTTGCGGCGACCGCGATGTTCGTCGTTGGTTTCGCCATCTCGTTTAGCCGCGTCTTCGGCGGGTATGTGGCGGCTGCGAACACGGGCATGATCCTGGCGTTCGTGATCGCTGTCACGATCCCCGCGCCTGCCGCCGCCATTCCGCAGCGGGTCGGTGGTTGGGCGATTGCGGGGTCGGTGTCGACGCTGGCGGCGGTCGCGCTCTGGCCGCTGTTCGAGCGCGTCACGATGCATGGCAAGACCACTCAGGCGTTGCTGGCCATCGCCGATCTCGTCCAGGGTCTAGGCACTGGTGCCCGCGCGGACGATTTGGAAACGCTACATCGCAATGCGAGTCAGGCAGTGCAGGCGGCCCGACAGGGGTTCACCGACATGGCCCGGCGTCCAACCGCAACCGCTCGCCGCGACCGCGCCTTTGCCCAGGTGCTCATCGAGCTCGACAGGATCCTCGAGATGATCGAGCGCCCGTTCAACACCGAGCGACCCACCGTGCGCCCGGGCATCGCCGAGACGGACCGTCTGGTTGCGGCTGTGGTTGCTGTCTTGCGTTCCAGCGCGGGAGTGCTGAAGGGTGGCGCACCGCCCGATGTCCAGGCCATCGAGGCAGCGCGCGAAAAGCATCGATCCGCCCTCGACCAATGGGCGGCCGCGCAGCTCAAGACGGGTCGACCAGCCGAGGAAGTGCTCGATGGCCTGGACTTTGACGACACGCTTCGCGTCATCTCGTACCTGGCCTTTCTTCTCGGCCGCAATGCAGTGATCGCCGCGGGCGGGCGGCCTGACATCCGGGACACGGCGAGGCACGTCATGCGGACGATCCAGGCTCATCTCGAGTCGCCGTCCACCGTCTTGCAAGGCAGCCTCCGGGTGGCGATTGGTCTGGCGCTTGCGGTCTGGGTGGCGCGCGCATTCGACCTCTCGCACGCCTTCTGGGTCGTGCTTGGGACGATCCAGGTCTTACGCAGCAACGCGCTCGGCACGGGTCGCACCGTCATCCAGGCCGTGGCAGGCAACGCGATCGGGGTCCTGATCGGCGGACTGTTCGCCCTGGTCGCCGGCAATCACCCGGCGATCATGTGGACGGCTTTTCCGATCGCGGTCTTCGGTGCCGCATATGCGGCGACGACGATCGGTTTCATGGCGAGCCAGGCCGCCTTCACCATCAACCTGATCTCCCCGGCGGGTTGGCAGGTCGGCCTGGTGCGCATCGAAGACCTGGTGGTAGGCGCGCTGATCAGCCTTGTGGTGGGTGTGCTGCTGTGGCCGCGTGGGGCGCGCCGCGAGCTTGGTCGCGCGCTGGCGAGCGTCTATCGGATGCTGGTCGGTTACCTCGACACCGCATTCGATCGCGTCCTGGGCTTCGAGCCGCCCAACACGCCAGACCGAACACCGCAGATCCTCATCCGCGCGCGAGACCGCGCTGACGCGGCCTTTGACACTCTCACCACGGAGCGGGCCGGTGGTTCTTTCGACCACGAGACGGCGGCTTTCCTTTTGTCTTCAGCCAACCACATGAGCCTCGCCGGCGACCTTCTCAACGTGATCGCCGGCCGGATGGGATACCAGGGCGGCAGCTGCGCCGAAGGTGCGCTCGAAGTCCGCGATCAGGTCCGGACGCTGCTCGCCGAGTTCAATCGCCTTGCCGGCCGGTTGACCCTTTCGCCGTCGACGGAACCTGAGTCGCAGGTTTCGCTGCCCGCGCTGCGTCAGGCCGCCCTCAAGTGCTTGCGCCGCTGGCAAACCAACCGCGAAATCGGGAGAGGCGCGATGGCCGTCGTCATGGCAGGCGAGTGGGTGCACTACCTCGCGCGCCTGCAAGGCGACCTGGAAGAAGGTGTGAGCACCGCGTTCGAAGCAGCGCGCCAACCGTGGTGGCGCTAATTGAGGAGAGGAGAGGACAAATGGTAAGCAGCTACCCGGTGCAGTTTGACGTCGACTACCCCGCCCAGTGAACGGCTATGCCTTCGTCCTCGTGACCGACCAATATCCGCCCTTCAGCCTGAACTGAGGAAAGGGTTCTTCTCTAGCGCTCCAGGTTGTCGCGACGTAGGCGCTCGGCCATCGCGGCCATTACCTGTGAGAGGAGCTGGTCGTTGGCCTTGATCGCATCCCGAAACTGCGCGTGGCTCATCACCATCAGCTTCGAGGGACCACTCGTGACGACGGTGGCCGTCGCCGGCCCGCGGTCGAGCATGCTGATCTCGCCGAAAAAGCTTCCGGGTTCCAGGGCGGGGCGGTCGTGACCGTCGACCCGTACGGTGGCTCCCCCGGTGAGCAGGAGGTAGAACGCATCGGCGGCTGTACCCTGCGTGATCAAGGTGCGGCCCTCGGGAAGGTCCACCTCATCTGTGCGCGTGACCAGGAACTCCAGTTCTTTGCGGCTACAGAGGGTGAAGAGAGGAACCTTGCTCAGCGCCTCGATCTTGGTATCGCTCATCGCTTGGCAGGATAGCGCCGCGCTAGGAGCAAGCGGTTCGCGCTGTCAGCCGCTGCCTGCCTCCGCCGATGCCGCCGAGGTTCTTGGCGGAGGGAACTCGGACGCCAGATCGGGCGCCTCGGCCTGGAAAAGCGCCTCGAGCCCTGGCAGGCCGTGGAGCTGATGCGGACCGAGATTTCTGAAGCGGATGCCGGCGGGCTCAGAGCCTTCAATCGCGTCGCGGGCACCGCGCGAAAGCAGTATTTGTCCGCCGTGGGCGGCGAAGCAGACCCGAGCCGCGGTATGCACCGCGATGCCCACGTATCCCGCGTCCGTCAGGGTGGGACGCCCGGTGTGCAGTCCGATTCTGACCCTCACGTGCAAGTCGTCCGGCCAAACCCTCGAGAGAAATCTGCGCTGAATGGCAAGCGCGGCACCAAGGGCTGCCGCCGCCTGTTTGAAGACCGCGAACAACTCATCGGCTCGGGCGTCGACCTCCCGGCCGCCCGATTTGCGGATCGCGCCACGAAGGAGCTTGCGGACGTCGGCCAGCAACCCGGAGTACCGATCGCCAAGGTGGCTTACGAGACCGGTCGAGTCCTCGATGTCGGCGAGCAGGAACGTTACAAAGCCTGTAGGCAGCGTTCGCACCTCGCTCACTCGAGCCTCCATCTCGCCGCGAATGCGCACGTTCCGGAGCTGGCCGGTGATGAACCCGAGCGGCACGATTCCGTACCTCTTTGCCGCCTTTAGAAGCCTGATGCGTGCCCGATCTCGAGCCGCTTCGTCTTCGAAGGTGGTCTGGTTAAAGCGCGCCAGTGCGTTGCGGACGTGGGCGCCGTCGTTGATCGGTAGGCGGCGGCGTCCGCGAGAATCGATGTACGCGAAGGCGCTGTTGGGCAACCCTTCACGCGTTTTCGCATTGAGCTGGGTCATGGGCTGGTATTGGCATTCTCACAAACTGCAGCCGAACATGTCAGAGGGCATGCACACGCGGTAAACAGATCCCCGTCGCCGTCCAGAAGCGGCGGTTCGGACTCGCCGAGTGCCGCCGACATCGGCTCACGTGGGTCGAGGGCGGACTGTAAGCCGGGTTCGTATTTCGCCAATTCAAACCCGCCCCTGCGAATACAGGACGACATCCAACGACACGCTGCGACACGATCCGGTTGGGTACTAAATGGGTACTGGTACCCAAAAGTCATAGTCCGCCCGCACGACCAAGTTGCTGAGTGCCGGCATCTCGGTTAGGCGGCTAGGACGTGTCTCCTAAGAACTCCTAACAGATTGATCTTGGAAGCCGGTGCGCTTCGCCGCAGCAGGCGGTCCGAACCAGGTGGTTAGCGCGTCAGCGAGCCCCAGCTGGGTTAGGTCTCCCACCCAGGCCACATAACCGTCGGGCCGAATCAACACGGCGGTGGGAGCAGTGACCGCCCCGAGTGCCGGAAGCTCCCACGTACCAACGGATTTGGCGTCGATCAACCCAACCCGATCTGCCCATGGAGTGATGTCGAAGCCGCCGGGCTCACCGAGGTTGAGCAGCACCGGCCGGGCGTCGTGCAGCAGGGTGAAGACCCGCAGCGGGCCGTTGGCGGTGACCAGGTCGAGATCGGGCATGCGGCGCCCGAGCAGCGGGTGTCCCTCACCGAGGTCGTAGTGAATGTCCAGGCCGGACATCATCGCGGCGATCCGCTTGCGCGGCTCGTCCATGCTCAGCAGCTCGGACATGGTGTCGCGCAAGGCCTCGATGCGGTCGTCGTGGCGAAGGAGCGCAGTCTGCGCCATCGTGTTGCGCAGCACGCGGGCAGCGACCGGGTGCCGCTCGGCATGGTAGGTATCCAGCAGGCTTTCTGGCGACGTCTCCTTGACCACCTGGGCCAGCTTCCATCCCAAATTCACCGCATCCTGCACACCGATGTTGAGCCCCTGTCCACCCACCGGGAAATGCACGTGTGCGGCGTCGCCGGCCAGCAGCACCCGTCTGTCGCGGTAGGACGCCGCCTGCCGAGTCATATCGGTGAACCTCGAGATCGAGGAGGGACTGTGGACCCCGTAATCGGTCCCGTATACGGCGATGAGCGCCTCGCTGAGATCACGCAGGGTGGGCTCAGTGGTGTGTCCGACCTGCCGTTCGGTCACCAGGACCCCCACGGGTCCATCCTCCAACCTGGAGAGGGATTGGACGCCGATGGCGTCGCGGCGCATGCCCCATTCCGGCTCCTCGGCCATCTCGACCTGGGCGATCAAGGCGCTGGTTGTCGGATCCCATCCCAGAAACTCGATACCGGCCGCCTTGCGGATCAGGCTGCGTCCTCCATCGCACCCGACGAGGTACTGCGACCGCAGCGACTGGCCATCGGACAGCTCGACGTCGACGCCGGTGTCGTCCTGCGCGAAGCCGGTCACTTCACGTCCGCGGTAGGTCAGCACCCCGAGCTCGCCGACCCAGCCGGCGAGGATGCGCTCGATGTGCTTCTGCCACAGCCCGAGCCCGTAGTTGTGCCGGGTGGGAAAGTCGCTGATGTCCA
>CAKZUH010000004.1 GCA_937921725.1 uncultured Chloroflexota bacterium
GGTCTCCCCGCAGAGGTCAGGTCCATCCTGACCCCTACAAGGCGTTATATCAGCTGCCGCTACCCCTGGATCTCTCTCAACAGGTTGGCCATCTCGATCGCCGCTTCGGCGGCTTCGGCCCCCTTGTTGTTCTTGGGCCCCGAGCGCGCCAGCGCCTGGTCCTTGTCGTCGGTCGTGAGCACGCCGAAGGCGATGGGCACACCGGTGTCGAGCTGCACCTGCATCAGGCCAGAGGCAGCCTGCATCGCGACGACTTCAAAGTGGAACGTTTCGCCGCGGATGACTGCGCCGAGGCAGACGATCGCGTCGTGGCCGCCCTTCTCGGCGAGGGCCAGCGCGATGACCGGCAGCTCGAGCGAGCCGGGAACCCAGAAGACATCCGGATCCTCGACGCCGTGCTGCTGCAGCGACTCCTGCGCACCTCTGAGGAGACGTTTGGTCACGTCCTCGTTGAAACGCGCCACCACGATTGCGATGGTCAAGTCGCTTCCATCCAAGTCTGGCGTCGCGCCCTTCTCACCCACAGCCCTTGATTACAGCAGGTGGCCGAGCTTGTCTTTCTTCGTTTTGAGGTAGCGCTCGTTGTGGGGGTTCGACCTCACCTGGATCGGCACGCGCTCGACGACCTCTAGACCGAAGCCCTCCAGGCCGTAGATCTTCTTCGGGTTGTTGGTGAGAAGGCGGATTTTTCTTACGCCTAGGTCGTAGAGGATCTGGCTTCCGATGCCGTAGTCGCGCTTGTCGGGAGCGTGGCCCAGCGCCTCGTTCGCTTCGACGGTGTCCATTCCTTTGTCCTGCAGGTTGTAGGCGTGCAGCTTGTCGAGCAGGCCGATCCCTCTCCCCTCCTGGTGTCGTATGTATAGGATGACGCCACTCCCCTCCTCGGCGATCATCTCCATCGCGGCGTGCAACTGCGCGCCGCAGTCGCAGCGCAGGCTGCCGAAGATGTCGCCGGTGAGGCACTCGGAATGCGCTCTGAGCAGGACAGGCTGTTTGGAATCGATCTCGCCGAGGACGAGCGCCAGGTGGTTCTCGTGTCTCAGGACGTCCTCGTACGCGTAGAGCCTCCACGCCTTCTCGGGGTCGCCGATCGGGATGACCGCCTCGACGCGGCGGGCGACCAGCTTCTCGTTGCGACGGCGGTAGGCGATGAGCTGCTCGACGGTGATGACTTTGATTTGATGCTCGGCCGCGATCTGCTCGATGTCCGGCATCCTTGCCATCGTGCCGTCCGACTTCATCAGCTCAGTGATCACGCCGGCCGGGTAGAGCCCGGCCATCGTGGCGAGGTCGACCGCGGCTTCGGTCTGCCCGGCCCTCGTCAAGACGCCGCCCTCAGCGGCGCGAAGCGGGAACGTGTGGCCCGGCATCGAGAAGTCCAAAGCCTTCGCGTCCGGGTCGAGCACCTTGCGGATCGTCGCCGCGCGATCGTGGGCGGAAGCGCCGGTCGTCGTGATGTCGCGGGCGTCGATGCTCACGCTGAACGCGGTGCCCAGGCGGCTGGTGTTGTGCTCCACCATCGGCGCGATGCCGAGCTCGTCGAGTCTTCTTGCGATCACGGGCATGCAGACGAGGCCGGAACCGTGGTGCGTCATGAAGCTGATGTGGTCGGGGGTGACGAGTTGGGCGGCGACGACCAGGTCGCCCTCGTTTTCGCGATCCTCGTCGTCCACGACGATGACGAAGTTGCCGGCTTTGAAGTCGGCGAGCGCCTCGGGGACGGTGGCCAGGGTCATTGGTTTGACGAAGTCTACCGGCGGAGGTTTCGGGCTACGTATCTCGCTATCACGTCGGCTTCGAGGTTGACCACGGTGCCTCTTTTGTACTGGCCCGCAATCGTCATCTCGAGCGTGTGCGGGATAAGCGCGACCTTGAACGTTCCCGGAGGTTTGTCCACCCCCGCGACGGTCAGGCTCACGCCGTCCACGGCGATCGAGCCTTTGACCGCGACAAGCCTGCGGAGCGCCGTCGGAAGCTCGATCGTGACCTCACGCCCCGTCGCCGCGGTCTGAACCGACATCACGGTGGCGGTGGCATCGACATGCCCCTGCACGAAGTGGCCGTCGAGGGTCGAGGCAGCGCCGAGCGGAAGCTCGAGATTGACTCCGGACCCCGGTTTCAAGGCGCCAACATTCGTCCGCCGGAGCGTCTCGGGGACGACATCGGCGAAAAAGACCGGCCCTTTCTTCTTCACCACGGTGAGACAGCACCCGTTGACGGCGACGCTGCTTCCAAGTTTCAGGTGCCGCGTGATCCAGGCGTGGTCGATTCCGAGGCGGCTGCCCCGGACCTCCACGACCGTCGCGACGGCGCTAACTATCCCGGTGAACATTCACGTAGCCCGTGATCAGGATGTCATTCCCGACGCGCGCGAAATCGACTTCGGTCAGCCCGCTCGCGTCGGCCAGATGCTCGAGGCCTTCACCGCCAAGTGGTCCGGGCGCAGCCCGTCCCCCAATCAGCCTGGGTGCGATGTAGGCGTAGACCTTGTCGACGAGACCTTGGGCGAAGAAGGCTGCGTGCACCTCGCCGCCGCCTTCCACGAGGAGACTGATGATGTTGCGTTTGCCGAGCTCGTCGAGGAGATCGGGGAGCGAGACGCGACCATCGGCGGTGGCCGGCAGCTTCACGACCTCGGCGAGACCGACCCGTCCCGGTTTCGTGGTTGCGATCAGTGTGTTGGCGCCGACGACCCGCGCCGACTTTCGGATTCGAAGCTGGGAATCGAGCACTATGCGCACGGGCTGGCGGCCGTCCTCGCCGTCGAGGCGCGTTGTGAGCTCAGGGTCGTCGGCGATCACGGTGTTGATGCCGACAAGGATCGCGTCGTGCTGATGGCGCAGGCGGTGGCCGTGTGCGCGGGCTTCATCGCCGGTGATCCACCGCGATTCGCCGCTGTGGGTGGCGATCTTGCCATCGAGGCTCATTGCGAACTTGGCGGACACGAAGGGGCGGCCGGTCAGGCGGTGCTTCACGTAGAACTCGTTGAGCCTTTGGGCACGCTCCTCGTGGATCCCGACCGTGGTCCGGATTCCGGCGGCATCGAGCTTTTGCACTCCGGCGCCGCGGACTCGTTGATCTGGATCGATCATCGAGATCACCGCCCGCGCGATACCCGCCGCGATCATCGCGTCGGCGCAGCAGGGGCTGCGATGGGCGTGAGAGCACGGCTCGAGGTTGACGTAGAGCGTGCCGCCCCTTGCCCGCTCTCCGGCCTGGGCGAGCGCTGCCTCTTCGGCGTGCGCCTGGCCAGGCACTGGGTGAAAACCCTCGCCGGCGAGGTGGCCTTCGCTGTCGAGCACGACAGCTCCGACCATCGGGTTGGGACTCGTCCGGAAGTCCGCCTGGAGGGCCAGTTCGAGGGCGCGCGCCGACCAGTGAAGGTCGGCGCTGCGCTCGCCCTCTAGGGGATGTGCATCAGCTGTCATTGAAACAACCGAATTAGGTCTATGAGATTCTCCATCTGCTTTCTTGCGCTGGATCCAATTGTCTGTTCGTTTTGACCCACCTTCAGTGAGCTGAAGAGTGAGTTATAGGTGAACAAGCCCTCGGGCTATTAGTACCGGTCAGCTCAAAGAATTGCTTCTCTTACACCTCCGGCCTATCAACCTGGTCGTCTACCAGGGCCCTTACCCGGTTAACCCGGTGGGAGACCTTATCTTGGAGTTGGCTTCGCACTTAGATGCTTTCAGCGCTTATCCAAACCGGCCATGGCTACCCGGCGCTGCCACTGGCGTGACAACCGGTACACTAGCGGGCCGTTCAACCCGGTCCTCTCGTACTAGGGTCAACCCTCCTCAAGTCTCCTGCGCCCACGGCGGATAGGGACCGAACTGTCTCACGACGTTCTAAACCCAGCTCGCGTACCGCTTTAATGGGCGAACAGCCCAACCCTTGGGACCGACTCCAGCCCCAGGATGCGACGAGCCGACATCGAGGTGCCAAACCGGGCCGTCGATGTGAACTCTTGGGCCCGATAAGCCTGTTATCCCCGGGGTAACTTTTATCCGTTGAGCGACGGCCATTCCACACCGGGCCGTCGGATCACTATGCCCGACTTTCGTCCCTGCTCGACCTGTATGTCTCACAGTCAAGCTCCCTTATGCCATTGCACTCTGCGCCTGATTTCCGCCCAGGCTGAGGGAACCTTTGGGCGCCTCCGTTACTTTTTGGGAGGCGACCGCCCCAGTCAAACTACCCGCCAGGCACTGTCCGGAACCCCGATCAGGGGCACCGTTAGAGCTAAAGTTCAGCGAGGCTGGTATTCCACTGTTGGCTCCACCCGGGCTAACGCCCGAGCTTCACAGCCTCCCAGCTATCCTCTACACGCTAAACCCCAGTCCAATGCCAAGGTGTAGTAAAGCTCCACGGGGTCTTTCCGTCCTGCCGCGGGTAACCTGTATCTTCACAGGTATTGCAGTTTCGCCGAGTATCTGTCCGAGACAGCGCCCAACTCGTTACGCCATTCGTGCGGGTCGGAACTTGCCCGACAAGGAATTTCGCTACCTTAGGACCGTTATAGTTACGGCCGCCGTTTACCGGGGCTTCAGTTCAAGCCTTGCAGCTCTCCCCTTAACCTTCCGGCACCGGGCAGGCGTCAGCCCCTATACGTCCCCTTACGGGTTCGCAGAGACCTGTGTTTTTAGTAAACAGTCGGTTGGGCCATTTCATTGCAACCCTCAACGGCTTCGGAGGTAAACTCCTACACCGCCAAAGGCACCCCTTCTCCCGAAGTTACGGGGTTATTTTGCCGAGTTCCTTAGACAGATTTCTCTCGATCGCCTTGGAATCCTCTTCCCATCTACCAGCGTCGGTTTGCGGTACGGGCACCTGCATTCTCCCTAGAGACTTTTCTCGGAAGTTTGGGATCAGCCACTACGCCTCCCTCGCGGGAAGCTCCCCATAAGCTCTCAGAATTAGCGCTCCGACGGATTTTCCAATCAGAGCTCCCTACGGCTTTGGCCGGACACATCCGATCGTCCGGTTGGCCTACCCTGCTTCGTTCTCCCATCGGTGATAACGAACGCGAGGTGGTACTGGAATGTGCGCCAGTTGTCCATCGCCTACGCCTTGCGGCCTCGGCTTAGGCCCGACTGACCCTGGGACGATTAACGTAGCCCAGGAAACCTTAGATTTACGGCGGGGGGATTTTTCATCCCCCTTTACGCTACTTGTGCCGGCATTCGCACTCGTGCAAACTCCACACGGACTTACGTTCATGCTTCAACGCTTGCACGAAGCTCCTCTACCAATCGCAGCTTGCGCCGCGACTCCATGGCTTCGGTGAAAGACTTGAGACCCGATCATTTTCGGCGCCACTTCACTCGACCAGTGAGCTGTTACGCACTCTTTAAAGGGTGGCTGCTTCTAAGCCAACCTCCTGGTTGTTTGTGCGAAGCGACCTCCTTCGCCACTTAGTCTTTACTTTGGGACCTTAGCCGATGGTCTGGGTTGTTTCCCTTTTGACCGTGAAGCTTAGCCCCCACGGTCTCACTGCTGCTGTTTAACCTGCCGCCATTCGGAGTTTGGTTGGGTTTGGTAACGGGGGAACCGCCCCTAGCCCATTCAGTGCTCTACCTGCGACAGCCCACAACAACGCTGCCCCTAAAGGCATTTCGAGGAGAACCAGCTATCTCTTGGTTCGATTGGCATTTCACCTCTACCCACAGTTCATCCGCTCAGTTTGCAACCTAAGTCGGTTCGGACCTCCACGGAGTTTTACCTCCGCTTCATCCTGACCATGGGTAGGTCACCAAGTTTCGGGTCTACTGCCTACGACTACAGCCTCCTTGCGGAGGTCATGCCCTATTCGGACTCGCTTTCGCTACGGCTCCGGGTGTAAACCCCTTAGCCTCGCCACAAACAGTAACTCGCCGGCTCATTCTACAAAAGGCACGCCATCAGCCTGTACACGCTCCCGAAGGATTGTGTACCTAGGCCTTTGACAGTTTGTAGGTCCAAGGTTTCAGGTTTCTATTTCACTCCGCGCACTGCGGTACTTTTCACCTTTCCCTCACGGTACTCTTCACTATCGGTCACCAAGAGTATTTAGCCTTACGCAGTGGTCTGCGCGGATTCCCCCAGGATTCCGCGTGTCCCGGGGTACTCGGGTGTCGTTACGAAGACCAGTCAGTTTTCGCCTACAGGGCTTTCACCTTCTATGGCGCAGGTTTCCACCTGCCTCTGCTAACCGCTGGCTTTATAACTTCGCTCGAGCTCGGCAGAGCTCGATAAACGATCCCACAACACCGCGCGCGCAACGCCTGCCGGCTTGGCACGCACACGGTTTAGGCTGCTCCCTTTTCGATCGCCTCTACTAAGGGAATGATCTCTTCCTCCGGGTACTAAGATGTTTCAGTTCCCCGGGTGCCCTCCACCTGGTCTATGTGTTCAACCAGGGGTGCTCGAGCATTACCTCGAGCGGGTTGCCCCATTCAGAAATCGCCGGGTTTTATCGTTCGCTTCCAACTCCCCGACGCTTATCGCAGGTAGCCGCGTCTTTCTTCGGCTCTTGGTGCCTAGGCATCCACCTCGGACCCTTACTAGCTTGTTCGACCTATAACCACTCTTCAGTCGCTGAAGCAATGACTACAAGTCACGAAAAATCAGAAAGAGGATCCAGATATTGCATTACGGCATTCTGGAGATCTCGATAGACCTATTCGGTTGTCAATGTGCTGGTGGAGATGAGCGGATTCGAACCGCTGACCCCCTGCTTGCAAAGCAGGTGCTCTCCCAGCTGAGCTACATCCCCTGGGGCACGGCAACGCCGTGCTATTAGCGACACCCGCCCCGCGCAGCGGACTGCTGGCGTAATCGGATGTCTCCCTCCGCACGCGGATCGCCGGACCCGCGGGAGGTTTTCAGACCTTGAAAGTCTGAAGAGTGGGAAAGACAGAACGAATTCCCTGAATCTTGTTTGCTTGTGCACTCCGAAAAAACGAAACGCGACGGATTTCCACCGCGAACTGAGCCGCCTCCCTTTTATCTTTCGATAAAAGATCCCGCGCTTTCGGGACGATTACTCTTCGCCGATTTGACCAGGTGCGCCCTGCGCGCCCCCGGCGTCGCCGACTACTCTTCACCAACCTAATCGCGTTTGTTACTGCGGACTCTGACTTGACGAGCCTCCAACAAAGGAGAAGCTCCTTAAAGGAGGTGATCCAGCCACACCTTCCGGTACGGCTACCTTGTTACGACTTCACCCCCCTCACCGGGCACTCCTTCGGCGCCTCCGTCCCTTACGGGTTCGGCCAGCGACTTCGGGAGCACCAGACTCGGGTGATGTGACGGGCGGTGAGTGCAAGGCCCGGGAACGTATTCACCGCAGTGTGCTGACCTGCGGTTACTAGCAACTCCGACTTCATGCTGGCGAGTTGCAGCCAACAATCCGAACTGAGACCGGCTTTAAGGGATTGCCTTCACGTCGCCGTGTCGGGACCCGTTGTACCGGCCATTGTAGCGTGTGTGTAGCCCTGGACATAAAGGGCATGCGGACTTGACGTCATCCCCACCTTCCTCCGGGTTTCGCCCGGCAGTCTCCCTAGATTATTCAACTAAGGACAGGGGTTGCGCTCGTTGCGGGACTTAACCCAACACCTCACGGCACGAGCTGACGACAGCCATGCACCACCTGTGTAGAGATCTCTTGCGAGAGGCGCTCGCTTTCACGAGCGTTTCCTCTACATGTCAAGCCCAGGTAAGGTTCTTCGCGTTGCCTCGAATTAAACCACACGCTCCGCTGCTTGTGCGGGCCCCCGCCTATTCCTTTGAGTTTTAACCTTGCGGCCGTAGTCCCCAGGCGGCGAACTTAATGCGTTAGCTGCGGCACTGATCGGGTCAATCCGACCAACACCTAGTTCGCAACGTTTAGGGCGTGGACTACCCGGGTATCTAATCCGGTTCGCTCCCCACGCTTTCGCGTCTCAGCGTCAGTTACAGGCCAGGAAGCCGCCTTCGCCACTGGTGTTCCTCCAGATATCTACGCATTTCACCGCTACACCTGGAATTCCGCTTCCCTCTCCTGCACTCTAGCCAGGCCAGTTTGCAATGCAGTTTTCGGGTTGAGCCCGAAGATTTCACATCACACTTAACCAGCCGCCTACACGCGCTTTACGCCCAGTAAATCTGGATAACGCTTGCCCCCTACGTATTACCGCGGCTGCTGGCACGTAGTTAGCCGGGGCTTTCTCGGAGGGTACCGTCGATGTCTTCCCCTCCAACAGTGGTTTACATCCCGAAGGACTTCATCCCACACGCGGTGTCGCTCCGTCAGGCTTTCGCCCATTGCGGAAGATTCCTCACTGCTGCCTCCCGTAGGAGTCGGGGCCGTGTCTCAGTCCCCGTGTGGCTGGTCGTCCTCTCAGACCAGCTACCCGTCATCGCCTCGGTAGGCCGTTACCCCACCGACTAGCTGATAGGCCGCGGGCCCACCCCATCGTGCATTGCTGCTTTTTTCACCAGCCATGCGACTGGTGACTACATGCGGTATTAGCAGCGGTTTCCCGCTGTTATCCCCCGCGATAGGAAAGGTTGCCCACGTGTTACTCACCCGTTCGCCGCTAGGAACTCATCTCCCTTGCGGGAAATGAGCCCTCGCTCGACTTGCATGTGTTATGCGCACCGCCAGCGTTAACCCTGAGCCAGGATCAAACTCTCCGTCAAAAACGGAGGACCCAGAGCGTTCGCCCTGAGTCTTCTCAGACTCTCAGAGTCTTTCCCACTCTTCAGTTGTCAAGGTGCTGGCTCCTTCGAGCCGAACCTGGTTCTTGCCACCCTTTTGGGCGCACGAAACCTGTTCGGGGGAGGAACCTGCGAATGATACCCGCCTTCAGGCCAAGATTGCAAATCGGCCGGAAGAGGCCCTAGAACGCCCGGCGGCCTGCCATCGCCCTGGCCAGGGTGAGCTCGTCCGCGTATTCGAGGTCGCCTCCCACCGGCAGGCCGTGCGCCGGCCGGGTCACCTGGACGCCGAGAGGCGAAAGCGCCCGCTGCAGGTACACCGCCGTCGCCTCCCCTTCGATGTCCGCGTCCGTGGCGATGATGACCTCGGAAACGGCCTCGTCGCGCACCCGGTCGAGCAATTGCTGGACGTGGATCTGCTCCGGGCCGATCCCGTCGATCGGCGAGATCACCCCGTGGAGGACGAAGTACAGGCCGCTGAACTCCGCCGTCCGCTCGATCGCCAGCACGTCGAACGCCGACTCCACGACGCACAGCACGGAAGCGTCGCGCCGCGGCGACAGGCAGATCGCGCACAGGCTGCCCTCGGCGATGTTGTAGCAGCGCTCGCAGAAACCGATGCGGTCCTTGACCTCCTCGATCGCCCGCGCCAGCGAGTCGGCGCGCACGCGATCCACGCGCAGCAGGTGGAAGGCCAACCGCTGCGCGGTCTTCGGACCGATGCCGGGGAGCCGCGACAGCTCCTGGATGAGCCGCTCCAGTGGTTCGGGGAGCTGCGGCATGCGGCCCTAGAGCAGACCGGGCGGCAGACCCAGGCCGGACGTCAGCGCCTGCATCCTGTCCGACGCCATCTGCTTCGACTTTTCCATCGCCTCGTTGACCGCCGCGACGACCAGGTCCTGCAGCATCTCGGCGTCGCCGGTGGCGTCGGGGTCGATCCGCACGGACACCAGCGTCTGCGTGCCTGTGGCGACGACCCTCACCGCTCCGCCACCGACCGTCGCCGAAACCGTCTCCGTCTCGAGCTCCTTCTGCAGCTTGCCCATTCGGTCCTGCATCTGCTGGACCTGGCGCAGCATCTTCATCGGATCCTTCACTCGGAGACCTCCTTCACCCTCGTCACCCGCCCGTCGAAGCGACGCACGACCTCTCTCACGAACGGATCATCCTCCGGGCTTGCCGGTCGCGCCGCCGGCTTGGTGCCTTCCGATTCGCGGAGCCGATATTCGATTTTCGTCGCCTCGCCCAACCACTCGCGCACCAGCGGGATGAGCTGCGGCGATTGCTCCTGCGCCTTCTTGTGGTGGAACCCATAGCGAAACCAAAGGATCAGCGTCGACCCGTCGACCTCTGGCTGCGCGTCGAGATAGACCGCGCGCACCGTGCGGTTGAGCTTCTCCAGCACCTCCGACCACCCACTAACCGGCTTCACCTCCCCACTCGCTGGGGAGGTCGACGCGCGAAGCGCGTCGGGTGGGGGCGAAGGCTTCACCTCCCCACTCGCTGGGGAGGTCGACGCGCGAAGCGCGTCGGGTGGGGGCGAAGGCTCACTGATCACCGTGGGCGTCCCCAGCTCCACCGCGAGGCGGGCCAGCGTCGCCTCGACCAGGAACCGCGGCTCGGCGTGCCGCCGCACCTCCCCGTCGAGATGGAGCAGCGCATCGAGCACAGCGGACAAACGCCGCGCGCCGGCAAGGTCGTGCTTGTTCAGCGCCGCGAGCAACCGGTCCCGGCACCCCTCCATCAGCCCCCGCACCACCTGCCGCAGCTCAGCCCCTGCGGCGTACACGCCGTTCAGCTCCGCCAGCGCCTCGCTCGCCTCGCCCGACAGGACATGGTCGAGCAGCCCATCGAGCATGCGCGGGTCCGCGATGCCCAGCAGCGAGCGCGCCGACTCGAGCGTGATCGGCCCCGAGGCCAAAGGCACCAATTGGTCCAGCAGGCCGACCGCGTCGCGCATCGATCCCTGCGCGGTGCGCGCGATCAACCGCATGGCGTCGTCATCGACGGAAACCTTCTCGGCCGCAGCGATGTGCGTCAGCCGGGAAACGATCTGGTCCTCGCCGTGCCGCCGGAAAACGAAGTGCTGGCACCGACCGATCACGGTGAGCGGCATCTTCTGCGCGTCGGTCGTGCACATCACGAACACCGCGTGCGGCGGCGGCTCCTCGAGAGTCTTCAACAATGCGTTGAACGCGTCCCCGGTGAGCCCGTGCGCCTCGTCGATGATGTACACCTTGTAGGGCCCACGCGCCGGGGCGAGGTTCACCTTCTCGCGCAGGTCGCGCACATCGTCGATGCCGCGGTTCGACGCCGCGTCGATCTCGATCAGGTCGAGCGAAGCGCCCGCCATCATCTCGAGACACGAATCGCACTTGTTGCACGGCTCGGCCGACGACCGCGGCCGCCCGGTGCAGTTCAGCGCCTTGGCGAGCAGCCGTGCGGCCGACGTCTTGCCCGTGCCGCGCGAACCGCTGAACAAGTACGCGTGCGAGACGCGGCCGGAGATGATCGCGCCCTGCAGAGCGCGCGACGAGGCGTCCTGCCCGACGAGGTCGGCGAACGTCTGCGACCGGTACTTGCGGTAGAGCGACTGGTACTCAGGCATTGAATTTCAAATGGTCGCGCACCCTCGCTTCGATCGAAGACCCCCAGCCGCACAGCGGTTCGCGGCTCTGGCCAAGATGGCTGCGGCACCCCCGGGAGCTCTCCTTACCGCTGCTTCCTTCCGGACCTGACGGGGTTCGGAGACCCGAGCTGCGCAGGTCCCGACCTTCAACGCCGTTTGCCGCGGCCGGTTCTGAGAACCCAGACCTCAGCGACGGAATTCGGTCCGGCTAAGGCGGATTGCCGGTGCAGGGTACCGCCAGCACCCCACTTAGCGCGACCGCGCTCCATCTTACCCGGCCTCAGGAGCCCCGGCCGGACGCCTCAGCGCAAAGGCCAGGTGGACATAGGTGGCGACAGTTGCGATTGGAATCACCACCTCGGCGGCATTCAACAGCCCGCTCGAATCCTGCCTCAGGGCTCGGAACAGGCACACGCCACCCAGCAGGACGAGGATCAAGACGGTCGACACCCGGCCCGTCACCGTGTGGCGCAGCTCGGGCCGGTGGCCCGTGGCAATCAAGACGCCGCCCGCCAACGCCGGCAGCAGGTACCGCGCGATGACGACGAGGGCGAGCCACAGTGGAAACGTTCCCCCCACCGCAAGGCCGATTGCAAGCGCGCCTGTCAAGACGCCGTCCACCACCGGATCGAGTCCTCCGCCCAAAGTCGATGGATGAGCGAACCGCCGCGCGATGGTGCCATCGACGAGGTCGGTGACCCCCGCGATCGCCACGACCAGCGCGAGCAACGCAAAGTCTTGATGGAGCGAGTAGACGAGCGCCGGGGCCGCGAGATATGCACGCGCCAGCGTGACCTGGTTGGCGGGGCCGGGCAGCAGCCCGCCGACCGCCGCTACAGTCACGAACCAGAAAGACTCGAGCCACGCCGGCCCCGGCTGCCCGCTCAGCCACGCCCACGCGAGGCCCGCGATGACATAGAGGGTACCGGCGATGCGCGCCGACCGGTCTGCGTACACGCGGACTAGTGTGGCGAAGGCGAAGGCGACGGCGAAGCCGAGGACGACGGCGAAGCCGAGGACGACGCCGCCGGCACGGAGTACGGTTTCTCACCCGGGTACGGGTTCGCCCCGCACGGATACTGCGGTTCCCCCACCCCCTTCAGGAAGATCTCGTTGTACCCGCCGCTCGACACGTACCCGCCGTCGTACGCGCACACCTGCCGCGTCACCACGCCGGGCGGCTGCACCCACATCGCGGGCCACGCGTGCGATGAGTAGTACTCCTCGAGGAACGGCTTCCAGACCGAGATGCCGACGTTCTCGCCGAACAGCACCGACGTCGGACACTGCCACCCCGACGGCGGAAAGTTCGTCGCCAGGTACGCGTACCCCGAGTTGCACGTCGGTCCCGCATCTATGTGCATCAGCGAAGCGGCCACCGCGAGGTCCGGCGTGTAGCCGATGAAGATCGACCCGGTGTACGCCTCGGTCGTCCCCGACTTGCCCGCCACCGGCCGCCCACCGAGATCGCCGAGGTACATCTTCACCGGCCCGCGCAAGAGGTCGGTCATCACGTAGCCGAGCTCAGGGCTGATCACCTGGGTTCGACCAAAGTTGGGGTCGAACGCCTCCAGGACGTTGCCCGCGGGGTCGGTGATGCGCAGCACACCGTGCGGGCTGATCCGGTAGCCGCCGTTGTCGAACGCGGAGTACGCGGCGAGGTGCTCCGACATCGAGATAGCGTCGTGGCCCAGCGTCGTCGCCACGCCGTCGGGATTCTCGATCGGCGCCGTCACGCCTAGGTTGTGCAGGAACGACACCACGCGGTCACCGCCCTCCGACGCGTACGTCCACAGCGCGGGCAGGTTGCGCGACTGGGCCAGCGCGCTGCGCAGGGTGATGTATCCCTCGTGCTTGCCATCCCAATCGCTGAACGTGTGTCCCCCGATCACAGACGTCTGGTCGTTGACGAGCGTCGCCGGCGTGATGAGCCCGGCCTGGAGCGCAGCGCCGTACGTGTAGACCTTGAACGACGAACCGACCCCGCGCCACCCGAGCGGGTCCATGCCCGTGAGGTTGATCTGCCCGCGGATCGCGGGGTTGTCGTAGTTCGCGCTGCCGACCATGGCGATGATCTCTCCGTCGCTCGGATTCATCACCAGCATCGCGCCCGTGTTCACACCCCGCCGCGCGTAGGCCTGCACGCCGGACTTCACCCATTTGTCGGCCATCGCCTGCGTGGCGAGGTCGAGCGTCGTCGTGATGCGCAGGCCGCCCTCGTAGAGCGCGAGGTCGCCGTAGCGCTGCCTGACGTACTGGATGACGTAGTCGACGAAGTGCGCGGTCATAGGGTTGTGCGCGATCGGCAGCGCCTTGTGCGCCGCGATCATCTTCGCTATCAGGTCGCTGCCGTACATCGCGTCGGCCGCAGATGCGCTTACGTCGCCGACCGTGACCACGCCGTTCAGCACCTGCCGCCATCTCTCTTTCGCCGCCGTCACCTGGTCCGGCGTGCCGAACGGGTCGTAGTCGCTCGGCGCCTGGGGCAGCCCGGCGAGAAACGAAGCCTGCGCCCAGCTCAGGTCGCTCGCGTGGACCTGGAAATACGTCTCGGCCGCGGCCTCCGCGCCGTACGCGCCGTTGCCGTAGTTGATCGTGTTCAGGTAGAGCTCGAGGATCTGCTGCTTGGTGTAGCGGCGCTCCATCTCCTCCGCCAGCAGCAGCTCGCGGAACTTGCGGCTGACGGTGCGGGTCTGCGCCTCGGTCGTGTCGAGCACGTCGTTCTTCACGACCTGCTCGGTGATCGTCGAACCGCCGAGCGTCGCCGAGTGATGCGTGAGGTCGTACACGATGGCGATCGCCAGCCGCCGGTAATCGACCCCCGAGTTGTCGTAGAACGTGCGGTCCTCGGTGTCGATCGTCGCGCGCTGCAGCTTGACGCTGATCTTGCTCAGGGGCACCACGGTGCGGTTCTCGTGATACAGCGCCTCGATCAGGTTGCCGTTGCGGTCCAGGATGCGCGTGGTCTGGCTGAGGTTCGCCGTCTGGATCGCGTCGATCGACGGCAGGTCCCCCGCGAAGTAGTCGACGACCCCGATGGTCGCCCCAGTTCCGACCAGCGCCAGGGCCGACATGACGAACAGGAACATGAGGGACAGGCGCGAGAGCAGGTGGTGCGAACGGCGCTTGCTGCTTCGCCGTCCTCGAGCTCTGGGGCGAGCCCGAGGACGTTTTTTGTGAGCGGCCAGGCGGGACCTCCAGGACGTTTGGTAAGACGCGTGCTGCGTTAGGTACCCCGGAGTCTACGCGGCCGACCCCCTACCGCAGCCCCAGCGCTTCGGCCCCCTGGTCAGCCAGCCCGATGATCGGGTAGGCGAACACCCCGTACGCCGCGATCACGAAGCAGAACGCGACGCTCCCCACGGTCGAGAACACGGTCAGTGGAGCGAGAGCCGCCGTAGCGCCCCGCCGTGCCTCCTCCAGCGGGCTCTGTATGAAGAGGACGCGAAGCGTGGCCACCGCCGCGACGGTGCTCAGGACCGAGCCGAGCAGCCCGAGCCCGAGCAGGACGAAGTTCCCGCTCTGCGCCAGCGCCGCGGCCACGGTCAGCTCGCCGAAGAACCCCGCGAGCGGCGGCGCCCCGGCCAAAGACAGCATCGCCAGGGCCAGCCCCGCGGCCCGCGCGGGCCGCACCGAACCGAGCCCCGCCACCGCCGGCTCCCCGCCCTCCGCCCGTCCCAGCAGCGCCGGACCGCACGTCGCCGCAACGGCGAACGCGCCCAGCAGGAACAGCGACGCCGCCACGCCGGCGCGGAAATGGGTGGACAGGCCCGCGACGACCCAGCCCAATTGCCCCGCCGCGAGGTACGCCATGCGGGGCCGCGGCGACCGGACTGCAACCGCGGCCGCACCACCGCCCACCATCGCCACCGCCGCCGCGACCTGCGCGTACGGCACGAACACGGCGGGGACGGGGACCAGCGCAGCGGCGAGCTTGATCGCCACGATCGCCGCCGCCACCGCGACGAACCCGACCACGAGACCCGCCCCCAACGGCGACGCGCCAACCCCCGCGGGAACCGACGCGACGTGGAACGGCGCGAGTCCCGCGCGCACCGACAGCCCACCCAGCAAGAGGAGGACGGGGATGGCAAGCGTCAGCGCCGGCGCCTGGTTCAGCAGGACCGCGCGGATCGCGGTCAGGTCGGCGTTGCCGGTCGTCGCGTACAGGAACGCAAGCCCCGTGAGCACGAGCGCGCTCGCGAACCCGCCCGCGACGAGCAGCCGCAGGCCCAGGTCGGGCCGGCGCAGGGCGACCATCACGGCGGCAGCCGCGGCGGCCAGCTCGAGCCCTGCCCACAGGCCGACGAGGTCGGCGGCCGACGCGGCGACCATGACGCCGAAAGCCGCCATCAGCGGCATCGCCACGCCCAAAGCCGGCGAGTCCTCGGCCGTCCAGTCCGCGGCGGCCAGCGCGACTGCGACCGTGAGCAGAGCCGCCGCCTTGGCGAACAGGGCGAATCGGTCCTGCACCAGCGCGCCGCCGAAGAACGTGCTCACGGTCGCGCCGGCCCACAGCTCCACGCCGAGGGCGGCGAGGACCACCACCGCCGCGACCTGCGGGAGGTAGCGCCGCGACGTGCGCGGAAGCCAACCCAGGCGGGCGGCGAAGAGCACGACCACCGCCGCGGTGACGACGAGCGCCTCGGGCAGCAGCACGAAGTACCTCGTCACTGCGCGGCCCCCGGCGTGGGCGCCACGTACGGCGACGCGATGTCCGAGATGCCCGCGCCCATCTGGTTGACGAGCCCCGGGTCGAACAGAGGCACCTCGGTGCCCGGGATCTTCGGGCCGCCCGGGAACAACCCGACCCAGAGCAGCGCCCCGGCCAGCAGACCGAGGTACCACGTCTCCCCGAGCGAGGCGTCAGAGACGCCAGGGGCTTCCGGGTTCGGCGCGCCGAACATGACGCGCCGGAGCAGCATGGCCAGGGCCACCGCCGTGACCGCGAGCCCCGCCGCGACCGCGAAGGCACCGATCGGCTGGTTCTTGAAAGCGCCGAAGAACGTCATCACCTCGGCCGTGAAAGTGGCGAGGATCGGCACCCCGAGCAGCGCGAGGCCGGCGATGGTCAGCAGCCACGCCAGCTTCGGCATGCGAGGCGCGAGGCCGCCGAGCACCAGCAGGCTGCGCGACTGCGCGCGCTCCGCGACCGTCGCGCAGATCCCGACGATCAGCGCCGCGGCGAGTCCGCCTGTGAACAGGCTCAGCACGCTGCCCGCGATGCCGAGCGGAGCCACCGACGCGAACCCGAGGATCGTGATCCCGCCGGGCACCATCGAGAGGTAGGCGCCCACGTGCCTGATGTCGAGCGAGCGCATCGCGGCAAGGCCGGCGTAGCCGACGGTCAGCGCCGCCAGGGCCGCGAGCAGCGGCGAAAGGATGTGGCCGGCGGCCGGCATCGCGCCGATCAAAGTGCGCAGGAGGAGAAACCCGCCGAGCCTTGCCGCCGTCCCCGCGACGATCACTGTGACGCCGACCGGCGCCTCCGCGTACACGTCGCGCACCCAACCATGCAGCGGGAACAGCGGCAATCGAGTCGCCGCGGCGACGATCATGACGATGCTCACCGCCAATTGGATGCGCGGCGAGAGCGTCGCCTTGAGCAGCGTGTCCATGTCGAAGCTCTGCCCGCCGGTGACGCTGTAGAGAGTCATCGTCCCGATCACGAGCGCGGCGGTGCCGAGACCCCAGTAGCCGAGGAGCCTCCACGCAGCCCCGGTCCGCCGCGGGCCGCCCCAGCCGAGGATGAGGACCGCGAGCGGCACGGCGGATGCGCCCCAGAACAGGATCAGCACGAACATGTCGCGCGCGACGATCGCTCCGGTGACCGACGACTGCGCGAGGAGGAGCAGGCAGAAATACGCCCGCACTCGCTCGCGCACGCCGATCGACGCGACCACCGAGGCGATGCCGATCAGGGACGAGAGGATCAGCATCACCATGCCCGGGCCGTCGATGCCGAGGTGGTACGTGACTCCGATCGCGGGCAGCCACGCGAGTTTTTCCTCGTACTGCATCGTCGGGATGAAGTTCTCGAACTGGCTGTATGCGATGAAGAGGATGAAAGTCAGGCCGAGGATGGTGAAGAAGGCGATCTGCTTCATCAGCGTGTCGTAGCGACCGCGCGGGTTGGGCATGACCGCGATCGCCGCCGCCACGATGACCGGGGTCCACACCAGCAGGCTGAGGAGGAACGGCGAGGTGAAGATGTTGGCGCCCGGTACCGGAGCCGGCGATGGAGTCGCGCTCACCATTCCGATGAGGAAGGTCATCGGACGACTCCCGGACCGAGCAGCGCGAACGCGAGCGCGACCAGGATGGCGAGGACCACGACGAGCACGATCGCCGGGCCGCGCCCGGCGGAAAGCGCGAGCTGGCCTGACGCGTTCGAGAACCGGCCCAGCGCGCCGTCACCGGCGGGGATCCACTCCCCCACCCGGCGCGCGATGTCGGTCACCGGCGCGATGAGGAACCGGTCGACCTGCGCGAACACGAACGAGGCGCCGCGATCGAGCCAGCGACCCCCTCGCGAAGACGCCGCGACCGCCGCGTCCTTGTTGATCGCGTGCGCGGCCACCGCCACCGCGAAGCCGGCCAGGGCCACCGCAAGCCAGAGGACCAGGGCGCCCACGGGAGCGGCCGAGTGTTTCTGCGTGTCCAGGAAGGTGAGCCAGCCGGAGATCGGCGACGCGACGAGGAAAGCGCCTGCTCCCACAATGAGCCAGAAGGGCCACGTCAGCGATTCGCGCGGCGCCTCGCGCACGCGGTCCGGTTCGAAGGCGCGGCGCCTGCGCAGCGGGCCGAACGAAGCGCCCATGAAGACGCGCACGCCGCACACGGCGATGACGAACACCGCCTCACCCAGCGCCAGCCCAACCCTCGAGCGAGAGCTCACGCCGATCGCCAGGGCCGCGCCCGCGCTGAGCGCGACGAGCACCGCGGAAAGGAGCAGCGCCACCGAGCTGGCGCGCATCCGCCTCCAAGCGTCGCCCATCTCGCTCAACGCGTCCGTGCGCATCGCCGCGACGATCGAGGACATCGCGAGGAATCCGCCAGCGCGCGCCGGCGCGAGCGCGAAGATCGCGGCCACACCGGCGATGGCGTACGGGCTCGGCGTGGTCCGGAAACCCTGTATCAGCACCGCGCATCCGACCGCGGCGGCCGCGGATCCGGTCAGGACGAGGACCCTGCGCGGCTCGTTGCCGAACAGGGCCAGCAGCGACGCCGCGACGGCGGAGGCGACGGCCGCAACCACGCAGACCTGCAGCAGCTGCGGGCTCGAGGCGACGAAGATCGGCATCAGGCGGAACAGCACGACGATCGCCACGACGGACCAGGTCGCCTGCACGATCGCGATCGCCGCGGGCGGCGCGCTCACCGCGGTCTGCGTCAGCCACGACCCGAGCGGCCACAGCGCAAGGCGGCCGGCGGCGCCAACGAAGATGAGCACCGACGCCACGACGAGCGACCGCACCGTCCACCCTGGGTTCGTGTGCAGGATGGGCAGCAGCGAGTTGAGGTTCTGCGTGCCGTATCGCGCGTAGAGCCAGCTGATCCCGCACAGCAAGCAGAGGTCGGTCAGGAACGGCAGCGCGAGCGCGATCTGCGCCCGTCTCGCGGGCTCGTCGAGGCCCCATCGGTGCTCGAGGAGCAAGTACGTGATCGCCCCGCCGATCGCCCAGAACGCGAAGAGCTCGGCCAGGTCCTGGCTCAACAGGACGCCGGTGGCCGCGAACAGCAGCGCGGTGATCAGGGCATGGAAACGGGCCGCTCCGGGCTCCGCGCGGCCCATCACCTGGTTCCAGCCGATCGCGCCGATGACGCACACCTCGATGGCGAACAGCGCGACGACGGTCAGCTTGTCTGCCCGCATCGTCAGGTCGATCGCGAAGGACTGGAAGTTGGTCGGCCCGCTGAAGGCGACCGACATGGTGATGTACTGGTAGCTCGCCTGGAAAGGAGTGCCGCGCTTCACCAGGCCCCACCCGACGAGGACCGTGAGCGCGAGGCTGACCAGCGCGCCGAACATCGCCATGGCCGCCGCGGATCGCCGCGTCCGGATGCTCGAGATCGCGAGCAGGAACGAGACGAACGGCGCGATGAGCAGCACCGGCACCGCCCAGGGCAGCGTCGTGGATGGGTCGAACGTGAAAAACCCCGCCCTGGTGCCCGACGCCGCCCCAGACGCTGCCTCGAGGATGCCGCCCAGGTGGGCGAGCAGGCTCAGCGAGAGCTCTCCCGGCCGGCCATCCCCACACCCAGCGCGACCAGCGCCAGCGACGCCACGGCCAGCAGCACCGCGAACTCCTGGCCGAACAGCTGCGGGCCGCCCGCTGCCCCAAACCTGGCGACGCCGACGAACGCCACCCCCGCGCCCGCGAACATCAACGGGACACCGGCCAGTGCGGCGCTCAGGTCCCTGCGCCAGGCCGCGGCAAAGGCGCCGGCGGCGACCAGAGCGGCGGCGACGAACAGCACGGACACGATGCCGGCGCTCATCGCGTGCGGTCCCTGGCCCGCCACGCCGCGGCCCCGCCCGCGAACGCGACGAGGATGAGCGCGGCGACCGCCTCCACGGCGAGGGCGTCGTGCTCGAACAGGAGGCGGCCGATCCCGGCGGTGCCGAACGTCCCTCCATAGAAGGTCGCGTGGGCGAACGCGCCTTTGAATGCGGAGAAGGCGAGCAGCGCCAGCAACGCGGCAGCGCCGACCGCGCCCAATTGCCGCCAGATGGGGCCTACGGCGATGTCGATCGAGCGGTACCGGGGACCCGCCAGCGCGATCGCGACCCCCGCGTAGCAGACGAGTGCGACCGCCGCCGCAAAGCCCGCCGAAAGCGCGAGGTAGATGCCGGCCACGCCGATCGCCACCACGAGCAGCGAAGCCCCGCGCATGTCGCGTCTGGGCAGCAATGCCACCCCGAGGCCGCCGGCCACCGAAACTCCGGAGGACACGTAGAAACCAATCGCGTGGAGGGAGTCCATGGACACTCCGTGTCTAAGGTGGCGGCTGATTTGCCGGCTATAGGTCGAAAGGCGCCGGATTGCGCCAAGCATACATAAAGCCGGCTGCGGCAATCGGCACGGTGGCGGCGGCCGCGACGAGCGCGCTGACGCTCGGTCCCGAGCTCCAGGCGCCGAACGCGAAGGCGCCGACAAGGCCCAGCCACACCACCCCGAGGAAGAGCGAGGCGGCGCGCAGCGGTTCCCACCGAGCCAGGGCTCGCGACAATGAGCGCATGCGGGGAGTATCGCAGGCGCTGATCGAGTTCGCCAACCACCACCGCCAGCCGCCGGGCCCGGGGATTGAGATCTTCGACAAAGAGCGCTACCGGCTTGTCCTCCAGCCGGACTACCCGATTCCAGGTCCGAATGGCGTCGGATGGATCAGGTGCAGCGCCGGCGAAGCAGACGAGATCATCGACGAGGTGCACGCCGCGGTGGCCCCGCGCCACCTGCCGATCATGTGGGTGACCGACCCCGAGACGGAGCCGCCCGATTTCGCTGACTACCTGGCCAGGCGCGGGATCCTTCCCGAGCCGCTCGCGCCTGCCGTCGACGTGATGGTCCTGCCCATCGACGCCGACATCAGTTCCCGATCCGTCGAAGGCGTGGAGATCCACGACGCGCTGGCCGACGCCGAAACGTTTCGCCGGGCGGACGCCGTCAACGCCGAGGCGTTCGAGGACCCGGAGCGAGCGAGCCACCCCGACCAGCTGGCGATGCAGGAACGACGAAGGGTCAATCAGCTCGAGGCGGGGAACCGGCGCATGCTGCTGGTCACGGTCGAGGGCGAGCCCGCCGGCAGCGCCGGCCTGACCCTGCACCCGCCGCACGGAGCGATCATCACAGGCGGCGCCGTAAGGAAGAAGTTCCGCGGCCGCGGAATCTACCGAACGATGGTGGCCCGACGCCTGGAGATTGCGCGCGAAGCAGGAGCAGCAGGCCTGTCCGTATGGGGAGGCCCGATGTCAGCCCCGATCCTGGCAAAACTAGGCTTCGTGCCGGTGGGCTGGAGGCGCTTCTATTTAGACACGAGCACGGCTTAGCAAGAACTTCACCCCCCCACTCGCTGGGGAGGTCGGCCCGGCTCACGAAGTGAGCCGGGCCGGGTGGGGACTTCCCCGAGCTGATACCTACGCGAGCGATTCCACCCACTGGCGGTGCAGCGAGTCGTACCGCCCGCTCCTCCGGCGCAGCTCCGAGGGCGCCCCGTCCTCCACGATCCGCCCCGCGTCGATGACCAGCACGCGGTCCGCGATCTCCACCGTCGACAAACGGTGGGCGATTATGAACGCGGCCCGCCCCCGCAGCAGCGTGCGCAGCGCGCGCTGCACCAACCTCTCCGAGGGAAGGTCGAGCGAGGACGTCGCCTCGTCGAGGATGAGCACGCGCGGGTCGGCGACGAAGGCGCGCGCGAATGCGACGAGCTGACGCTGGCCTGATGACAGCCGAACCCCCCGCCGCCGCACGTCCGTGTCGTACCCGTTCGGCATCGCGGCGATGAAATCGTGCGCGCCAAGCGCGCGAGTCGCGGCTTCCACCTCCGCCATGGTCGCGTCAGGCCGGCCAAACCGGATGTTGTCGCCCACCGTGCCCGAGAAGAGAAAGCTCTCCTGCGTGACCATCACGATCGCGCGCCGCAGGTCCGCCACCGCGATCGACCGCAGGTCGACCCCATCGAGCGTGACCCGACCCTCCGTCGGGTCGTAGAAGCGCGAGATGAGCCGCGCGATGGTGCTCTTCCCCGCCCCGGTCTCCCCCACCAGCGCGACGATCTGGCCCGCGGGGATCCGCACGTCGAGGTCGTGCAGCACCGGCTTGTCCCGGTAGGCGAACGTCACGTGGTCGAAAGCGATCGCGCCCTTCGCCTCGCGCATCACGGCCGGAGACAAGGGCTCGGGCACGGTGGGCGCCTCCTCGATCACGCCCGCCAGCTTCTCGAGCGCGGCGCCCGCCGCCTGGAACACGTTGTAGAACTGCGACAGCTCCTGCATCGGGTCGAAGAACTGCCTCAGGTAAAGGACGAACGCGGTCAGCACGCCAAGCGTCAATTGGCCCTGGATCACGAGATACCCGCCGTAGAGCAGCACCGACGCGGTGGTCACGCGGCCGAGGAACTGGATCGCCGGCCCGAACGTCGACGACAGCCTGTTGGACCAGATGTTGGCGTCGCGGTAGCGGCCGTTCACGTCGACGAAGATCTCCTGGTTGCGCGGCTCGCGGCGAAACGCGTGCACCGCCCGGATGCCGCCCAGCGATTCGACGTAGTGGACGATCACCAGCACGATCGCCCGGCGCACGGCGCGATAGGAACGCGCCGAGTTGGAGCGGAACCACCACGTCAGCACGACCACGATCGGCATCGCGATCAGTGCGGCAATGCCCAGTCGCAGGTCGAGGCGAAGAAGGATGACGGTGATCGCCACGACCGAGATCACCGACGTGAGCACGGAGGTCAGCCCGGTCGCCAGGAGCTCGCTGAGCGCGTCGATGTCCGAGGTCAGCCTGGAGATGATGCGGCCCGACGTGTACCGCTCGTAGAAGGAGAGCGACAGCTGCTGAACGTGGGCGAACAGCGTGCGGCGCAGGTCGTACAGGATGTCGGCGCCGATGCGGCCGGTCAGGCGAAGGAAGCCGTAGTTGGCCGCCGCGTTCACAGCCAACGCAACCAGCAGCGCGCCGACGATGAGCTCCAGCATGCTGAGGTTGCCGCTGCGACCGGGGCGGATGCCCTTGTCGATGCCGAGACCGACGAGGTATGGCAGCGCGAGGTAAGCGGAGGACCGCACGATGATGAGGAGGCCCGACAGTGCCATGCGGCCGCGGTAGGGGCGCGCCAGGTTGAAGAGCAGCCGGCGGCTGCGCCGGCGAAGGAGCCCGGCGACGCTCGGCGAGAACTCGTCGACCTCTTCCGCCGCGACTCCGCGCCATCGGTCTTCACCTCCCCGCTTGCTGGGGAGGTCGGCGCCGGAGGCGCCGGGTGGGGACGCGGCCCGGGTGGGGACGCTCATGCCACGACCTCCCCGTACTCCTGCGACAGCAGCGCGCGGTAGAGGTCGTTGGAGCGCATCAGCTCGTGATGGGTTCCGACCGCGGCGACCGTTCCACCGTCGATCAGCGCGACGCGATCGGCCAGCGCGAGCGTCGACGGCCGGTGGACGACGAGCAGGCCGGTCACGCCCTCGAGGACACGTGCGAGCGCTTCCTCGATGACCGCCTCCGTGTGCACGTCGACCGAGGACAGCGGGTCGTCGAGAACCAGGATCGGCGGCGCGCCGAGGACGGCTCTCGCAAGCGCGAGGCGCTGCCGCTGACCGCCCGAGAGCGTGTAGCCCTGCTCGCCAACGCGCGTCTCCAGGCCCCACGGAAGGTCCCACACGAAGCCCGCCTGCGCGACGTCGATGGCGCGCTTCAGCTCGCGGTCGGAGACGACCGGCCGGCCCATGACGAGGTTCTCGTGCACGGAGGCCGAGAAAAGGATCGGGTCCTCGAAGGCAAACCCGATGTGCGAACGCAGCGAGCTGAGCCGGATGTCGCGCACGTCGACCCCGTCCACGAGGACCGCGCCCTCCGCCACGTCGTACAGCCGAGGGACCAGGTAGCTGAGCGTCGTCTTCCCGCTGCCGGTGCGTCCGACGATGCCCACCGTTTCGCCCGGCTCGACGACCAGGTTCAGGTCGCGGAGGATCCACTCGTTGGAGCTCGGGTACTTGAAGCCGACGCCTCGAAACTCGAGCCGCCCGCGGGACCGCTCCATCGCGTGCGCGCTGGGACGGTCGGTTATCTCCGGCCGCGAGTCGAGGACCTCGTTGAGACGCTCCGACGCGGTCTGGCACTCCTCGCTCATCGACAGCACCCAGCCGATGGCGTCCATGGGCCACACCAGCATGAAGACGTAGCTCATGAATGCGACCAGGCCGCCGATGGTGAGCCGGCCCTGCACGACGTTGAGGCCGCCAAGGAACAGGACCGCGGCGAGAGAAAGGTTCGGCAGGAAGTTGAGCTCGCTCCACAGGAGCGCGCGCTCCCTGGTCCCCGTCAGGCTCACGCTGCGAATGAGCGCCGCCTGGGCGTCGAAGCGCTTCTGCATGAGCGGCATCCGCCCGAACGCCTTGACGATCCTCACGCCGGTCGCCATCTCCTCGATGGTGGTCGTGATGTCCCCGGTCAGGTCCTGCAGGCGCCGCGCGATGAGCCTGTACTTGTCGTGGAAGATGCGGCTGAAGAACGCGATCGGCACCATGCACCCGAATACGACCACCGCGAGCAGCCAGTCGAGCTGCGCCATGAGGACGAAGACCACGATGAACGTGACGATGGTCTGGAGGAACCAGATCAGGCCGAAGCTGACGAACCGCCGCACTGTCGCGATGTCGGAGATCGCGCGCGACAGGAGCTGACCCGATTGCCAGTTGTCGTGAAACGCGACATGCAGGCCCTGCAGGTGCGCGTAGAAATCGTTCCTCAGGTCCGTCTCCATGCGCAGCGACGCGACGCCCGAGAAGTGGCGGCGCAGAAAGATGAACCCGAACTCGACCAGCGCCACGAGCAGCAGCAGCCCGGCGGCCGGGACGAGGCGGCCGAGGTCGTGGTGCGTGATCGGCCCGTCGATGATGTACTGGATCACCTTAGGGATCGAAGCAGCCGCCACAAGGCTCCCCAGCTGCGAAAGCCCGAAAACCACGACGAGCCAGACATACGGCCGCAGGTACGGAACGTAACGGCGCAAGGCGAAGAGACCCAAAGAGTCGCCTAGCTTACGACTCGAATGCTTTGATCAGCCGGCGACGTCTCGCATCGAGATCATGCCGACGACGATGCCGTCCTCGACCACGGGCAAATGCCGGAAACCGTTGTCGAGCATCGTGCGCAGCGCGTGTTCGGTGTCGACGTCGGGACCGACCGTCGTGGGGTCGGGCGTCATCCATGCGCCGACCTCGTGCCTCGCCGCGTCATGCGACAGCGACAGCGCGCGCACCGTGTCGCGCTCGGTGAAGATCCCGACAAGCCGCTCGTCCTGCATGACGAGCACGGAGCCGATTCGATTCTGGGCCATGACCGACACCGCTTCGCCGACGGTCTCGGACGGGCCCACCGATTGCAGTCCGGTTGCCATCACTTCGCGCACCTTCGGCACAGCGCAATCCTATGCCGGTATCGGTCAGGCCGCCGCGGAGATGATCCCCCCACCCAACACGCGGGTCCCGGAGTAGAGGACGGCCGCCTGGCCGGGCGCCGCGCCCAAGAAGGGCTCCTCGAGGGAAAGCCGCCCCTCTGCGTAGACGGCCGGGATGGCCGGCGCGTGGTAGCGGAGCCGCGCCTCGCAGGCTAGTGGCGCGCGCGCCTCACCGTCGACGAAGGTCACGTCCTCGAGCATGACCTCGCGCGTGGCCAGCTCCTCCCGCCTTCCGACCACGATCCGGTTGGCCGGCGCGTCGACGCGCAGCACGTACCAGGGCCCCGGCTCCACCAGGTCGCCGAACCCGCTGCGCTGCCCCACCGTGTACAGCGCGGTGCCGCCATGCGCGCCGAGCTCGCGCCCGGCGGAGTCGACCACGACCCCTGTGCGCACCGGGAGCCGCGCCGCGAGGTAGCTGCGGGTCTCGCCCCGCGGCACAAAGCAGATCTCCTGGCTCTCCGGCTTGTTCGCGACCGGAAGTCCGAACTCGCGCGCGTGCTCGCGCACCTCGGGCTTGGTCATCGCGCCGAGCGGGAACACGATGCGCCGCAGGCGCTCACGGTTGAGGTGGTACAGCATGTAGGACTGGTCCTTGGCCGGGTCCGCCGCGGCGTGCAACTCGGGCCCGTCGGGCCCGTCGACGATGCGCGCGTAGTGGCCGGTCGCGAGCCGGTCGAATCCCAGCTCGAGGACGCGCGCCAGCATCAGGTCGAAGCGGACGAATGCGTTGCAGCGCACGCAGGGGTTCGGCGTCCGGCCGGCCAGGTAGGCGCGGTGGAAGGGCTCGATCACCCTCTCACCGAACTCCTTCTCCAGATTCCAGCAGTAATAAGGAATGTCGAGGAGCGAGGCAACGCGCCGCGCGTCCTCCACCGCATTCAGCGAGCAGCACCCGCCGTGGCCCGAAGCCTCCTCGGAGTCGTCGCGCGGCCACTGCTGCAGCGTCACGCCGACGACCTCGTGGCCCTGCGCCTGCAGGAGCGCCGCGGCCACCGACGAGTCGACGCCACCCGACATGGCGACGGCGATTCTCACCGGCGGTGCTCGATGATGTCGCGCGCGACGAGCTCGGCGTCTTCGCCCACGCCGTACAGGACCGCCGACTGCGCCTTGCGCTGGAAATGCACACCCATGAAATACAAGCCTGGCACAGCGCTGCGGCCGTCTACCTGGATGGGAAAGCCCATGTCGTCGAAGACGGGAATGTGCACCCAGCCGTAGGCCGGGCGATAGCCGCTCGTCCAGATCACGGTGCTGATGCCTTCCCTTGGGATGTCTAGGTCGGTCCGCGCTGCCACCCGCATCGGCGGGGGCAGCTCCCAAGGGACAGAGAGGCCCCTTGCTCCGCACAGCTTGTCGATGTATTTCTTGAAGTTGGCGGCCATCGTGTCGCCCGCGTCGGCGCTCTGAGCCAGGTCGTCGGCGAAGTGGATCTTGCCGTCCTCCACTCCTAGATATCTGCCGACGAGCTCGACACCGAGCGCGTGCAGCGTCCGGAAGTTGAGGTCGTGCCCCCCACCGTGGCCGGTGCTCAGCACGTTGCCGGTCAAACGGGCCGCCGGCGAGGGCAGGTCTTTCTGCGTGCGGTCCCACCAGCCGGACTGCACCGTCCACCACACGAGGTCATGGCCACCCATGCGACGGGGGGCCCATGGGCACCGGCCGCAAGAAACGATGACCTTGCGCCCGGACTCGTGCAGCTCCTCGGCCAGCTGGCACCCCGTCTGCCCGCCGCCCACGATGAGCACGGAGCCAGGCTGCAGGTCGGCTGGGTTGGTGTAATCCTCGGCTCGAAGCTGATTCACGGTCGCGGAAAGCTGGTTGGAGTTTGCGGGGAGGTGGGCGCGCTGGTATCCACCGGACGCGACCACGACCGTGCGCGCCCGCATCTTTCCATTGGGCAGATTGAGCATGAAACCATCGCCGTCGGGTTCCAACGCGGAGACCTCGGAGCCCTCGGTCACAGGGGCCCGGAACGAATCGGACCAGCTCTGGAAGTGGTCGATCAGCTCCGCAAGGTTCATGTAGCCGTCCGGGTCGGGCCCTGAATAAGGCGCGCCGGGGAGCATCACGCTCCAGTTCGGGGTGACGAGGCAGAACGAGTCCCAGCGTCGCGTGCGCCACGTCTCCGCTACGCGGCCGGCCTCGAGGATCACGTGCTCGACCTTCGCGTGTTTCAGATACCAGCTGGTGGCGAGGCCGGCCTGACCGGCGCCGATGATTGCGACCTCGACGTCTTGTGTCATCCGGCGGGAATATATCTCTGTGAAGGTAAGCGACGTGCAGGCGGGTCGCATCGGCGAGTACCTGCTCGCCGTCTACGCGATGCTCACGTCTGACGGAGCGCTGGTTCCGTTCCAGGTCGACGCGGACGACGACCATCGCGACCTGGTCGTGGCGGTGAAGGGGAAGAGCGCGTTCGCGTCCCTCCAGGCGAAGGCGTGCTTCGAGCTGGGCACGTCGGGGTTCGTCCAGTCGAACGCCACATACAAGGAGGACACGATTCCTCGCGACCCTGCGTGGATCTACGTGATCGTGCTGGTCCTGGACCTGAGGCCGGTGGTGTGGTGGCTGATCCCCGCGCCGGACTTCAACCGCCTGACGTCGCACGCACCGGCGCGCAACGGTCGCGAGGTTGAGCTGCACTTCCGCGCGTACCCGGACCGCGACGACGCGTTCGCCCCGTTCCGCACGGAAACAAAGAACGTTGGCCCGCGCCTACTGGAAATGATCAACGCCCTCCCCCCATCCACCAAACCGCTCCCAGGAGCACGCCTAGTGATAGCTTCACCTCCCCGCTAGCCGGAGAGGTCGGCTTCCCTTCCCCGGTTGCCGGGGAAGGTGACCCGAGCGCGAAGCGGCCCGGTCGGGTGGGGGCTTCCCCCCGGTAATACCCGAGGTCTACTCGACCAAATCCCCTTCGGCCGGCTCGACCGTCACCCCACGAGACTCCAGGTATTCGACACCTTTGTCGAGCTCCTCAGGCTCGCCGGAGACTTCGAGCAGTACCCACCCCTGGTCTTTGCTGACGTCGGCCCGGCGGATGTTGGTCACGATCTCGAACTTCCGGCCGAGCTGGTAGATGACCGGCTCCTTCACCAGGGAGGAAGTGAAGATCAATTTCAGGCGGCGACGGGTCACGCGCGGAGTTTAAGGCTCGCCCGGGTTTTTCACTGGGAAGAGGGTGCCGGGGAGAGGCTTGGGATGCCGAGTTCGGTGTCTGAATGAATACAATCGGCGGAAAATTAATGTTGACATCGAACGCCTGTTTGGTACAATATGGTGCATGTCCAAAAGCGCTGCGGACGCGATCATCGACCTGGCCAAGGATCTCGATTCCAAGGAGCTTCGCTCGGTCATAGACAGGCTCGAGACCAGGTTCGCGGGGATGGTCCACGAGGCCACCGAGCGCGGCGATCACTTGGTCAACGGCCACTGCAGCGCGGTGTCGTGGGTCATGGACACATTCACGATGTCGCAGAGCTCGGCCTCCGACCGTCTGCGTGTCGGCAAGCAGCTCGAATCGCTTCCCGACGTGGCTGAGGCATTGGAAGCCGGACAGATCGGCTATCAATCCGCCGCCGTGATCTGCCATCTCCGCGACCAGCTGGGCGAGAGAGGCGACGAGCTCAATGAGGAGGAGTTCATCGAATACGCTCGTCGGTTTTCAGTCAAGGGCATGCGCGATCTTGCCGCGCATACCCGCTACGTCATGGATCCCGATGGGTTCGACCGGGACACCGAGGAGAACTACGAAGAGCGCTTCCTCCATATCAGCGAGATGAAGGGCATGTATCACCTCACCGGCGTCCTCGACCCGGAAGGCGGCGCGGCGGTCAAGACTGCGATCGAATCCCTCGCCAAGAAGCTCGGTCCAGATGACGGCCGGACGCCCAAGCAGCGCCGCGCCGACGGGTTGGTCGAGGCCATCCAACACGCGATGGATCAGGGCACGCTGCCTCGGCGCAACAGGGTCCGGCCTCACATCAACGTGAACACCACGTTGGAAGGCTTGAAGGGCGAGTTGGGTGCATCCGCGTCGGAGTTGCTTGGCGGAATGCCGGTCTCGAGCAAGACGGTGCAGCGGCTGGCGTGCGACGGCACACTCTCCCGGATCCTGAAAGCCGACTCGGTGGTGGTCGATGTCGGCCGAGCCACCCGAGCCACCTCGCCAGCCCAGTGCAGAGCGCTCAAGGCACGGTATCGCGGGTGCGCCGGCCCAGGCTGCGATCGCCCACCGAGCTGGACCAGCACCCACCACATCGAGTTCTGGTCCCGGGGCGGGCCTAGCAACCTGCCGAACATGCTTCCTCTCTGCTACTACCACCACCGCTTGGTACATGAGGGCGGATGGCAAGTGGTCAAAGCAGGCGCCGAAATCAAATTCATCCCACCCGACCACGTGATCGCAAAACGCACACGCGCGCCGGGGATGCGCTGGGCGGCCTGAGCTAGGCAGAAAGCTGGCATGCTCCGCTCATGCCAGAGACACCCGAGCAGCTATACCAGCGCGTGAGTCATTCGCTTCGCATGCCGCCCGTTCACGAGTGGGACACGTTTCCCTTCGAAGGCGAGATGCGCCCTCGGCGCCCTGCGACCGCCGTTGGACAACGAGATTCCACGCACTGGTGCCGGAGGCGTGGACTGCGTCACCTGCGCAATACCCGACACCGACTACCTCTGGACGGTCGAGCGATGGAGACTTCGCGCGACGCCAGAGCCGGTTGGCCTGCCGCTCATCCTCTGGCTCGAGCCCCGCGCGCACTACGGCGAACCTGGTGATCTACCCGACGAGATGGCGTCGGAGCTGGGACGCCTTCAGGCTCGAATCGAGCGCGCGGTTCGCGCCCTGGACGGGGTCGGCCGTGTCCATGTCTGCCGGTGGGGCGACGGCAGCGAGCACCTTCACTGGTGGTTCATCGCCCGGCCCGCGCGCATGCCTCAGCTGATCGGCAGCTTCGCCACGATCTGGGACGACATCCTCCCACCGGTACCGGAAGAGATCTGGCGCGAGAACCTAACCGCCGTGCGCCGCAACCTGGAGGATTGAGCTTCACCTCCCCGCTCGCCGGGGAGGTCGGCTTCCCTTCCCCGCTTGCCGGGGAAGATGACCCGGGCGCGAAGCGGCCCGGTCGGATGGGGGCTTACCCCCCCGCCACCGCCGGCACGATCGAGATCTCGTCCTTCTCCCCCACCTTGGCCCCGAGGCCTGAGCCAACCAGGCGCACGTCCTCGTCGTTCAAATAGAGATTCACGAACTGGCGCAAATCGCCGTTCTCGTCTAACAGCCGGTCCTTGAAGCCCGGGTACGCGGCGTCCAGGGCGACGATCGCCCCGACCACGTCGGTCGCCTCGACGTCGACGGTCGTGTGACCTTCGGACAGGCGGCGCAGCGGACCGGGAATTCGAAATTGCGGCATCGGTTAAATAGTCACCTTTTCCCGAAACGACTTCATCGTCGGTTCTATTTCGACCCTTCGCGACGAGTGCCCGTTCGCGGAGGCCAGAACATCGGCCGTCTTCAACCCGTGCCCGGTGACGTAAGCGACCACCGTCTCATCCCCATTCCACCGGCCCGCGCGCGCCAGCTTCGCCAGCACCCCGATCGTCACGCCGCCAGCTGTCTCGGTGAAGATCCCCTCGGTTCGGGCCAGCAGCCGGATGCCGTCGACGATCTCCTCTTCGGTCACGGCCTCGACGACCCCACCCGTCTCGCGTGCGATGCGGTTCACGTAGACGCCGTCCGACGGGTTGCCGATCGCGATCGACTTCGCGATGGTGTTCGGCTTCACGGGCAGGACGCGATCCGGGGTGTCGGACACAAAAGCGTTGTAGACCGGTGCGCATCCCAGAGCCTGCGCACCGGTGAACGCCGGCACCCGGTCGCCGCGCACCAATCCAAACTCGAGAAGCTCGCGCACGGCCTGACGGTGGCGCACGAACTGGCACCCGCTCCCGATCGGGATGATGATCTCGTCCGGCAGCTTCCACCCCAATTGCTCCGCCGTCTCGAACGTCAACGTCTTCGAGCCCTCGGCGTAGAACGGCCGGATGTTGATGTTGCAGAACGCCCACGGCGTCGACTCGAGCAATTGGCTGCACAGCCGGTTGACCTCGTCGTAGTTGCCGCGCACCGCGACGATGTTGGGGTCGAACACGCTGATGCTCGCGACCTTTGCCGGCTCGAGGTCGACCGGGATGAAGACGAAGCACTCGAGTCCGGCGCGCGCGGCGTAAGCGGCGACGGCGTTGGCCAGGTTGCCCGTCGACGCGCATGCGATCGTCTCGAAACCGTGTGCGCGCGCCCAGCTGATCGCGACCGAGACGACGCGATCCTTGAACGAGTTGGTCGGGTTCATGGTGTCGTTCTTCACGTACAGGTTGCGCAGGCCGAGCTCGGCGCCCAGGCGGTCCGCCTTGACCAGCGGCGTGAAGCCCTCGCCCAGCGTCACGACGTTGACCGAGTCCTCGATCGGAAGCAGGTCGCGGTAGCGCCACATCGACTTCGGCCCCTGCTCGATGCGCTGCCGGCTGACAACCTTCTTCAGCAAGGCCTGGTCATACACCGCGTCGAGCGGGCCGAAGCACATCTCGCAGACGTGCGTCGCCTGCAGCTCGTACTCGGCGCCGCATTCTCGACAGCGCAGGCCGATGACCTTGGGCACGGGAGTCAGTTTAGAGAGCGCGAATCTGGAGCCACCACTCGTACCGCTCATCGGGTTGGAGCAGCGGCGGAGGCGCGGCGGGATCCGGCCGGTCGTTGCCTCCTGTCGCGGGCTCGACCGCGACCTGGTGGTAGCCGCCAAGATCGCCATCGCACACCCAGATTGCCACGTACGGCGTGAGGTGCGAGTCCCAACGCAGCTCGATCGCCGCGCCTGACTTCCATCGGAGGCGAAAGCGGTCGATCGATCCTTTGGGCAGGAACACCTTGGAGCTCGACCCGCCGCCCGGGGTGGGCACGCCGACCTCCATGCCCGCCTCGTACTTGAAGAGCGGATGCGCACACCAATAGGCGAGTTGTGGATCGGCACCGGCGTTGCGATAGACATAGGAGACGCGCACCTCGTCCCCCAGCTCGATGGTGCGCTCCAGCTCCCAGGGCACGATCCGGCCGCGAGCTCGCATGACCGCCGTCGTGCGGTCCGCCCTCAGCACCTCCCACGGCACGCGCCACGCCTCGCCGTGATCGGGCAGCGAATCGGTGGCCTCCACGTTCGGCACCATCTCGTCCCAGCCCCACGCCCCGCCATCGACAAAGCCCTTCGCGGTAGGCTGGTCGACTCCGATGCCCTGGTCCAACAGCTCCTCGCCGTGGAGGCGAAGCGAGGCGATTCGACCGCCTCGTTCGGGAATCACAGAAAGCGACCACGGCCCCGCGTTCAGCCGCAACACCGGGCGGATCGTAGCCCTCGCGATCGGCGCATGCCTTCTAGGCGCCGCGTGTGGGGGCCAGCCGGTCGCGGTCAAGCCGGCCTCGACGCCGGTGGCTAATGTGCAGAATCAGCCCTCGCCCTCGGCGCAAACCACACCGGCGCCCGCGCCGTCTCACGTGTTCGTGATCGTGATGGAGAACCGCTCCGCGAGCCAGGCGATCCAGGGCGGCTACACGTCGCAGCTCGCCGCCCAGTACGGCGTCGCGACCAACTATCACGGCGTCTCTCACCCGAGCCTGCCCAACTATCTCGCGATTACGTCAGGCAGCACGTGGGGCATCGCCGACGACGGTTTTCATAGCCTGCCCGCCGGCGGACTAGGCGCGCAGCTCACCGCCGCGGGCATCGAGTGGCGCGCCTACATGGAGGGCATGTCGGGCGGCTGCTATCGCAATGGGAACGGTTACGCGCTGAAGCACAACCCGTTCGCCTACTACGGCGGCACATGCCCCGTTCAGGTCGTGCCCTTCTCCCAGTTCGCGACCGACATGGCCGGCACGCCGCCTCGGTTCGTTTGGATCACGCCCGACATGTGCCACGACGGCCACGACTGCTCGACCGCGGTCGCCGACGCGTGGCTCGCGCAGACGGTGCCCACCATCCTCAGCTCACCCGCGTGGAAGCAGAACGGCGTCCTCTTCATCACCTGGGACGAGGGCGAGGACAGCGCAAACTCGGTCCTCACACTGGTCATCCACCCGCACCCGCTGCTCCACCGGAGCAGCCAGGCATACGACCACTACTCGCTGCTGGCGACGATCGAGGACAGGCTCGGGGTCTCCAGGCTCGGGGAGGCAGCGCATGCGAACGCGATGAGCGGCCTCATGGCCAGCTTCCCGCTAGCGTCCGGAGCGTAGCCCGGCCGGCTCCACCAACTCCTTCCAGTACGTGATCGAGTCGAGATACTCTTCGTCCACCGTCACGCCAAGGCCTGGGCCGCGAGGCACCTTCAAACGGCCCTCGTGGAGGACGAACGGTTCGGTGATGTCCCGCCGGTAGTAGCGGTCCGAGGCCGACGTGTCGCCGGGCAAGGTGAAGTTCTGCATCGCGGCCATCGCCACGTTGCCCGCGCGGCCGATGCCGGTTTCGAGCATCCCGCCCATCCACACCGGCACGCTCCGCGCCAGGCAGAGGTCGTGGATCCTCCGCGCCTCGAGATAGCCGCCGACGCGGCCCGGCTTGATGTTGATCACCCGGCACGCGCCCAGCTCGATCGCGTCCGAGGCGGACTGCGCCGACGTGATCGATTCGTCGAGGCAGATCGGCGTCTGCACCAGGTGCGCCAGCTGCGCGTGCGCCAGGACCTGCTCCTCGGGCAGCGGCTGCTCGATCAGCAGGAGGTGGAAGGGATCCAGGCGGGCGAGGTGAGGGCCGTCGGAGACCGAGTAAGCGGTGTTGGCGTCGACCTGCAGCGGCACGTCGCCGAACCGCTCGCGGACCGCGCGCACCGGCTCGACGTCCCACCCTGGCTTGATCTTCAGCTTGATCCGCCGGTAGCCCTGATCGATGAAAGCGTTGACCACACGCAGCAGGTCGGCGATCGAAGGCTGGATGCCCACGGACACGCCGCAATCGACCTCGGCACGCACCGAGCCGAAGAATTGACCGAAGGACTCGCCCCGCGCGCGCAGCTCCGCGTCGAGCACGGCCATTTCGATGGCCGATTTCGCCATGCGGTGGCCGTGCACCCAGTGCAGCTCCTCCGCGACGTCCGCGGCGGCGATGTCGCGGTCGAGCAGCCTCGGCAGCAGGTGCTTGAGCATCACGTCCTGCGCCGCATCGACGTACTCGGACGAGTAGTCCGGCTTGTCGCCTGCGACGCACTCGCCCCAGCCCTCAGCGCCGTCCATCACCGCCTTGACCAGCAGCAGGTCTTTTTCGGTCTGGACTCCAAACGACGTTTCGAAAGGCGCGACCAGGTCCATCCGGATCCGGCGCAGCTCGACCGCCTCTAATCTCACGCGCTCAGGCTATCCAGTCGCGCCGCCTCGTCGCTGGACAGAGCAAGGTCCGCGGCCGCTGCGTTCTCCTCGAGCTGGCCCACGCTCGACGCGCCTGGAATCGCAACCACGTTCGGCTTGCGCACGAGCCAGGCCAGGGCGACCTGGGCGGGCGTCGCCTGGTGGCCATCGCCGATCTCCCGCAGCGCCTGCACCAGCGGCGCGCGGCGAGCCCGAGCTTCCGCGCTGAAGTCGCGCCGGAAGCGCCGGAAGTTGCCGGGCGAGGCGGACTGGTACCGACCCGACAGGAGGCCCTGGCCGAGCGGGCTGTAGGCGATGATGATCCGGCCGTTTCGCTGCGCCCACGGCACCAGCTCGCGCTCCGCCTCGCGGTGGACCAGGCTGAACCGCACCTGGTTGGACAGCACAGGGCCACCGAATGCCCCCTCGCACGCCTGCCACTGGTCAAGGAAGTGGTTGCTCACCCCGGCGTGCCGGATCAATCCCGCATCCAGCAGGCGTCTGAATCGGGGCATCGTCGCCCGCGGCGGGAACAGCGCGCTGGGCCAGTGCTGCTGGTACAGGTCGACACGGTCGACGCCGAGCCGCCGCATGCTTCCCCGCGCGCGCAAGCGCGTCATGAACGGAAGGCCAATTGGAAACAGCTTGGTGGCGAGGAACACCTCGTCGCGACGCCCGCGTATCGCCTCGCCCACGATTCGCTCGGAGCGTCCGATGCCGTAGACCTCGGCCGTGTCGACGAGGTTGATCCCCAGGTCCAACGCACGGCGCACTATCTCTCCCGCGGTCTTGCTCTCGTAGTCGCGCCCGTAGCCCCACTCGGTCGAGCCGAACTGCCAGGTGCCCAGGCCTATCTTGGAGACGCGCGCCCCGCCCGCCGCGACGTATCTCAAGATTCGCTCGCGGTGAGCCGGTCATAGACGATCTGCGACCACGACTCCATCGCGAGGTAGTACATGCGCATCCCGTCCAGCGTGAGCAGCTCACCGGCGAGCTTGTCGGTCTCGCGAATCCTGATGTTCGGCGTGTCGCCGTCGACGAGAAAGACCGCGCCCAGGTGCACCTTCGAGACCGGTGACGAATCCTCGTTCAGAAATCCGATCAGCCTGGCCTCGAACCGGCCGTCGTAGACGACCTCCTCCTCCCACTCGCGCTTCAGGCCGTCGAGGATCGGATCCCCCGCGTCCAGGTCCCCAGGGTTGATGTGCCCGCCGACGCCGAGCGAGTACTGCTTGCGCAGCCGCTTCTCGGACGACGCGCGCAGGCGGTGCGTCAGGAAGTACCGGCCGTCGTGGCGGAACACGACGTACGGGATGATCTGCTGAAAGCTCGGATCGTTCTCGACCTCCGCGCGCGGCTTGAAGAAGTGCCGCTCGCGAATCACCGCCTGGAGGCGGTCCAGGTTCTGGGACACGAAGCCGTGCCACGCGCCGTCGGGAAAGATGTCATCCCGCCTCACGCACAGCACCTGCTCCGACGCCGTCACGTTCAGATGACCCGGATGAGGCCGCGACCGAACACGGCGACGAGCTCGGCGGTGCGGTCGACGTCGTCGTCGCGGACCGGCAGAAAGTAGATCCACGCCGCCCTCTCGGTGTCGGTGGTGATCATCGTGCGAGCCGAATCGGCGCTCGGGTTGCCGATCGGCCCCTCGGCATCGGCGACGCAGATCCGCCCCGCCACGTTGACCTTCTCCTTGCCGATGCCGGCGTAGCTCTCGCCCTCGGCGCCCAGCCGGATCACGAGCTCCTCGCCCTTGACCTTGTCCAGGTCGTAGAGGCCGACCGGCACCTGGAGCTGCACCGACAGCGCGTTGGCCACGTCGACCAGCGAGTTGATCCGCGGCAGCGACTCGCCCTTCTTCATCCGGCGCAGCAGCGCCTCCGACGACGGCCGCACGCGGGTCGGGTCGAGGCCGAAGCGCCGGTACAGGTCGCGCGCCCGGTCGGTGGGCCCCACCTCGCCGGTCCGCACGGCCTGTTCGGCCCGCTTGACCTCGAGCTCGAAATCGTCGCGCGGAGGCGTGACCTCCAGCTCGTAGAGCTCGAGGGTCACCGGGTCGACGTCGATCTCACAGCGGACCTTCATGCGAGGTATTCGAGGTCGTCGAAGAAGGAGGGGTAGGAGATCTCGACGCACTCCGCGCCGTCGATCTCGGTCTTGCCGCGGGCGATCAGCCCCGCGATGGCGAGCGCCATGGCGACCCGGTGGTCGCCGTACGAGTCGACGCGCGCGCCCTCCAGGTCCCGCGGCCCGTTGATGATCCAGCCGTCCTCGGTGGCCACAACATCGGCGCCCATCGCGTTCAGACCCGCCTCCATCGCCGCTAGGCGGTCGGACTCCTTGACTCGCAGCTCCGCCGCGCCGCTGATCACGCTGGTGCCAGGCAGTTGCGTGGCGACCACCGCGAGCACGGGGAGCTCATCGATCATCTCTGCGGCTGCGGCGCTCACCAGCCGGATCGGCCTGTGCAGGTCGACGAAGCCCACCTCGAGGTCCGCGACCGGCTCGCCTGCTTCGAGCCGAGGGTTCCCTCGCTTGATCTGAAAACCGACCGCCGTCAGCGCGTCCGCAAATGCGGTCCGCGTCGGGTTGACCCCGACACCGGGAAGGCGGACATGCGAGGCGCAAAGTCCGGCGGCCGCCAGCCAGAACGCCGCGGCGCTGAAATCTCCCGGAACTGAGATGTCGATCGGCTGAAGCATCTCCGTGCGTTCCACCGCGACCCGAAGGCCATCCACGGAAGCTGCCGCGCCCATCGCCGCCAGCATCACCTCGGTGTGGTCGCGCGTCTTCACGGCCTCGACGACCTCGGTTTTGCCGTCCGCGTAAAGGCCGGCGAGAAGGATGGCCGACTTCACCTGGGCGCTCGGGACCGGGCTCGCGTACTCGATGCCGTGAAGCGGCGTTTTGCCGCCGACGCGAAGGGGCGGCCACGCGGCGTCCGCGCCCATCTGGCGCAGGGGCTCGACGACGCGGTCCATCGGCCGGCGGGAAAGCGACTCGTCGCCGCCCAGCTCGCTCGCGAAATCCTGGGCCGCGAGCAATCCGGCGAGCAGCCTCATCGTGGTGCCGGAGTTGCCGCAGTCGAGCGCGCCGGAAGCGGCGTGCAGCCCGCACATGCCGCGCCCCGCGATGCGCGAGCCCTCGATGTCGACACCAAGCGCGCGGAGGCACGAGGCCGTCGACTGCACGTCGGCGCCCGCCGAAAGGCCTCGCACGCGGCTCTCCCCTGACGCGATCGACCCGAAGATCAGAGCGCGGTGTGAGATCGACTTGTCGCCGGGAACCGTGATGGTTCCGTCGAGCTTCCGAGCCGGACGGACGGTCGCGATCACGCTCTGAATGATGCCGGACTGTGATTGGGCTACGTCGTCAAGCGGGGATGGCCGACTAGCACAGAGCTAAGGTTCCGTGACACGTTCCGGCGTCTGCAGCTCATTGATGGGAAATTCCGCTCGACACTCCCGGTGGAGTGTTTGGATCCGAGACTCCGATCACTGTGACCGTTCGTCTCACGACGGGCGAGCCGTTCATGACCGAGCCCATCAGCCTCCACCCTCCGGACGCACAATTATCAACGTGCAAGTCCAGCAGCAGACCCAGTGGCTGACGGTGGATGACCTCACCGCGAGTTGGCACAAGACCGTTCAGCCGAATCCGGAGTACCAGCGAGGCAGCAAGTGGCGCCTGGAGCAGCAGCAGTTGCTAATTGACTCCATCTTCAGGGGCTATCCGCTTCCCCGCTTCTACTTCCGCATGCATCAGGAGAAAGGTGTCATCGGAACCCACACTGAGACACTCGAAGTGATCGACGGACAGCAACGCATCATCGCGATGGCCGCATATCGAAGCGACCACTGGCCAGTCCCCGAGCCCAGTAAGCTCCGGCTGCCGAAGAGCGTTCGTGAGCAACGCGTACCGTGGGGAGGGCTCGGCTTCTCCCAACTCGGCGATGATCTGAAGCGCAGGTTCCTCGACACGAAGCTGGCGGTTGTCGTTCTTGAACCAACGGCCAGTGACGAGGAAGTGCGCGATCTCTTCATCCGGCTACAGGCCGGAACAGCTCTAACCCGACAGGAGGTACGCGATGCCTGGCCCGGAAATATTGGGCCATGGATGGAGAGGCTGGCCGGCAAGTTAGACCGACGCCCGGTGTATTCGCTGTTCGACACGGTGGATCGTCGAGGTGGGGGCTCGCGTGATTCCGAGGACTCTGAAGATCGATATCTAGATGGCAGGCAGACGTGTGCGCAGTTACTGTGCCTGTTCCTGGAGCGCCGCCGCAAAGGTGAAATCCCGAGCCTTCGCTCGCCCGTTCTGGATGAGATGTATCACGAGAACACCGCCTTCGACGATCGCGGGCCGGAGGCCCTCCTCTTCGAGAAGCTCCTCACGTGGACACAGGAAACGCTCCGCGGACGTCCATACACGACTGGCGGCACCAAGTCAAAGATCACGAAGAACACGCTCTTCAGCCTGCTCCTCTTAACACAGGACTTGGACGCGACGGGTCGGTTCAACGTGCCCTCAGAACTCGAGAAGGTACGTTCCGCATTGGGCGAGCCGAGCCCGTCCGTAGCCCCTATCGGCAAGAGCGTTGACGCCTCGACTATCCGGCATCACTACTGGTGGTTCGTAACGGAACGACTCGCCGGCGTGACCTTCACCGGCCTTGACCCCCGCCGCCTGTTTGACGACCAGCAAAAGGAAACGCTCTGGAGCAATTCCGGTGGGGTGTGTGGAGTCTGTTCGCAGCCGGTCGAGCGAGGAACGGAGGAGTACGACCACATCAATCCGTGGTGGTCCGGAGGGCGAACTGAAGTCGCGAACGGCAGAGTGGTCCACGCCCGTTGCCACCGAAGAGGGCGCTATGCGGGGACTCCCCTGCCATAGCGAGCCCGGCATGAACGCCGCACTATTCCGCGCCCTCATAGGCTGACGCATGCCGGGAGGTCGAAAGCGGCGGCGAGACTTCGCGACCGAGGAAGAATGGACCGCCTATAAGGCTGAGCAGAAGGCGAAGAATGACGCTCGGATGGAGGAATGGGCGGCCCAACAACGCGCGGAGTGGATTCAGCGCTACGAGGAGTGGCGATCTGCGCGCCAGGACGCCGCATCCGAGCTGGTGGCCGCCTGGGACGCGCTCTACACCACCCTGATCGCGACCAGCAATGCCGACCTGGTGCGACTCGCGAACCGCCTGCATCGAGCGACCGGCGGTGTCATGGAGCAGCTTCTGGACGAGATGACCATCGACGATTGGCCCGAGGAGTGGATCGAGGGTAAGCCCGACCCGATGCAAGAACTTCCTGACATCTTCGATGCAGCCTTGGTCACGCCGGCTCGCAAGCCGGAGCCCGAGCAATCAGGCTGACAACATCGCTCGCCGCGAGCAGTGAAAGAAGTGACCCCAACCAACTGAGTCGCTCCCGAGTCGCTTCTCCTTGCGGAGTCGTTCCTCGGTTACTTCTCAGCCGATCGGGGCCAACAATGGACGCTAAGTGGTCCACGACGAGCGGTCAACTGCGCTGTTCGAGCGATAGCCAGGCAAACGACGGCAGCTAACTCGATCCTTCCGCATCGACTGTCAGAGGGAATTGAATCGAGGACACCTAACTCTCGGCGACGCGCTCGGGCGTCTGGAACTCATTAGGTCCGTGCAGGCCGGAACGACCGAAGTGCTGGAACGGCCCCTCAGCCAACTCATCAATCTGCCCGGTTCCTGCCCGCCTGATCCAGTGGCTGCCGGCCCGATCAGTGAACGCGAGCTCGGCTCCCTATCGCGCCGACCAACCAAGGCCCGGAATCCACACTCGGAAGGCACCCCTCGGAGGCAGGATGCTTACGGTGGCGATCGGCACCCCTCGGACCTCCTTCCGCTTGCTGTACTCCAGCAGCCGCTCGATCGTCTGTGATCCGGCCCCCTGGATGAACACAATGGCCGCAACGAGCCTGTAGACGGGCTCGTCTGAGCTGTTGATGAGGTCGATTGCTGTACGCAGGGAGCCGCCTTCCTCTGGCCCCAAAACCGCTGAGATCAACCGCGCCTGAGCACCATGGCGTTCTAGTCGGTCTGCGTGTTCGAGCTTGCGTTGTCGGCGACGTTCTCCCTCGATCTGGGCGAGGGCTGCGATGAGCGTCCCGACGGTGCCGATGCTGGCGAGGGCCACCCATCCCGGCCAACCCCAGCCTCCCCACTGCTATAGCCAGCCCATGCCCTCAGGATCGCTGCGACAGAACGTAGGTGTAGTCGCCCATGTATTCGCCCGCATCAGGGGCCGACAGGCTGCACTTCGCCGCGCCCACCGAGCCCGGCTGCGTGACCGGGAGTTCGGCCTTGCACGTGATGGTCGCGTCCTTGACGAAGCGGACGTGCCACAGGCCCTGGAGGTCGATGTACTCCGTGCGCTACCGAGCCGCGAAGGTCATGTGGGCGCGGCCCGCACCGCCGGCGTTCTTGAAGTTCGCGGTGAAAGAGTAGGACGAGATGGGCGCGTACTTCGCGGGCAGCACCCACTCCACGGTCAGTGCCCGAGCCCCCGTTCCAGAACTGGGAGCGAAGGGAGCAAGGGTCAACACCCTGCGCGCTCTGGAGCACGAACTGCGGCGGGCCGGCCGTCTCGCCGTGGGGGTGATCCGCCGCAGGCAGCACCATCGGGCGCGCCTAACAGCAGAGCTGCGCATGCTGGCGCCGCCCACCGCCTGACGATAGCCATCTGGGGCGCATCGTAAACCTGGAGCTGAGCCCCGCCTGGCGCCTTCAACCGCGACGCGCCCCGGCAAAGCGCGACGAGTCAGCCCTTCCCGATCGCCGCAGTCAGGGCCTCCCCGGCCCTCACCAGCGCCTCTCCGACCTCGGCCAGTTCCCGATTCAGGTCCTTGACGTCCTTCGCCCCGCGGTAGCCGGTCAAGTCCGCCAGCTTTTGGCCTGCCTCCATAAGTCGGTTACCTGCTTCGCGCACGTGCTCTTCTCTCCGCCTAGCTCCAGGGTGGCAGTCTGGCAGTTCAAAGAGTCATCAGAATGAAAAGTCTGTTGATTTTCGAGCTGCTCGCCAAGTTGCCTGGCCCACCGCGCACCTGTACAGCACCCGACAAGCACGCCGCAGCGAACCGCCTCATGCCCGCCTAACGAGTCTTGTCTTTCTCTTGTTTCTGCTCGGAGGCCGCCCAGCGCTCTCGCGCCGACCGCGCCTCCTCGAACAGCTCCACCAGGCGAGGGTCGCCGGCCTCCAGGTGGCGGCGCATCCTCGTCAGCTCCGCGCTGACCGCGTCCAGCATCTCGATCAGGTTCTCGCGGTTGGTCTTGACGACGCCCGCGTAGAGGTCCGGGTCGCCGGCCGCCAGGCGGCTCATGTCGCGGAACCCCCCCGCCGCGAGGCGCGACGCCTCGGGCCAATCGCTGCGGCGAGAAAGGGCGAGCACATAGCCCACGGAGAGAAGGAATGCTGCGTGGCTCACACCCGCGACGAGCCGGTCGTGCGTGATCGCATCCATCACCACGGCATTCGCGCCGACCGCCTCAACCAGCTCCGTGATCCGCGGCTCGTTGCGCGTCAGGACCCACGGCGCGTGCTCGAACATCGAGGCATCGGCCGCGTCGATGCCCGACGCCTCCTTGCCGCACATCGGATGGCCGCCCACCAGTTCGATGCCCTCCGCCGCGGCCCACTCCATGACGCTCGCCTTGGTGCTCGCCATGTCGGTGATGGGCCGCGCGCCGATCGTCGCCGCCAGCTTGGCGAACAGCTCGCGCATCGCGCTGATGGGCGCGCCGATCACGACGACGTCCGCCATCCCCACCGCGCTGAGGTCGGTGTTGGCCGTGGAGACGATCCCACGGTCGAGCGCCTTGCGTACCACCACCGGATTGCGATCGCTGCCCACGATCACCGTCTCGGGCCGGGCCTTCTTCAGCGCAAGCGCAAACGACGAGCCCATCAGGCCGAGCCCCACGACCCCAACGGTTGACATGGACCGCGTCAGGCCAGTTGCTTTTGCATCGCGCCGAGGAGGCGCCGCACGTCGCCCATCAGCCGGTCGAACGCCTCGAAGTCGAGCGACTGCGCCCCGTCCGACAGCGCCTGATTCGGCGTCGGGTGGACCTCGATGATCAGGCCGTTGCTGCCGGCGGCGACGGCCGCGAGCGACATCGGGCCGACCAGCGACCAGCGTCCGGTCGCCTGCGAGGGGTCGACGATCACCGGCAGGTGCGACAGCTCGCGCACGAGCGGCACTGCGTTGAGGTCCAGGGTGAAGCGGGTCGAGGTCTCGAACGTCCGGATGCCGCGCTCGCACAGGATGACGTCGCGATTGCCCTGCGACAGGATGTACTCCGCGGCCAGCAGCCACTCCTCAATCGTCGACGACATGCCGCGCTTCAGCAGCACCGGCTTGCCCGAGCGGCCCGCCTCCTGGAGCAGCGCGTAGTTCTGCATGTTGCGTGTGCCGAGCTGCAGGATGTCGGCGTAGCGCGCGACCAGCCCGACGTCGCCAGGCGACACGACCTCGGTCACGACCTTGAGTCCCGTCTCGTCCCGCGCGGCGGCCATCATCTTCAACGCCGCCTCGCCGAGGCCCTGGAACGAGTAGGGCGACGTGCGCGGCTTGAACGCGCCCCCTCGCAGCACGCGCGCTCCCTGCGCCGCGACGTGGCGCGCGGTCTCCAGGAGCATCTCCTCACCCTCGACCGAGCATGGACCGGCCATGACCACGACCTCGTCGCCGCCGATCTTCACGCCGCCCACGTCGACGATCGTGTCGGCGCGCCGGAACTCGCGGCTCGCGAGCTTGAACGGCTTGGTGATCGGAATGATCTCGTGGATCCCGCCGAGGTGGGAGAAGGCGTCCTTGTAGGCGTACGCGTTGCCGCCGATGACGCCGACCAGCGTGCGCTCCTCGCCGCGCGACAGCTCGGACTTCAGGCCGATCTCCTCCACGCGGTCGACGACCGCGTCGATCTCGGCCTTGGTCGCGGTGTGCGACATGACGATGATCAAGGCTTCACTCCCAATGTCCCTCTCATGTAATCGAGGTCGGCCTTGATCGCTTCCGCACCGCGCAGGTAGGTGAAGCGCATCGTGGACTGCGGCCGGGGCGTGTTGTAGAGCAACAGGATGCGGATGCACATCGGCACGGCGCGCGGGTTCGGCTGCGGCACGTTCATGTCGTGGCCGCACAGCAGCGGCACGTCGAACCAGCCGAGCCGCCGCGCGGCGAGCGCCGGATACTCCGCGTTCAGGTCGGGCGTGGTCGTGAAGTAGGCGAATGCGATCTCCTGCGGGTCGAGGTCGTTGAGCCGAACGAGCTCGGTCAAAAGTTCCTCGGTGGCGTCGATGATCGCCTCCGCCGTGTTCGCGGTCGCCGTGGTCGCGCCGCGGATCCCTCTTACCGACAAGCCTTGAGCAGCTCCTTGACCAGGGCCAGCGCGTCGCCGCCGTGGTCGATGTCGTCGACGATCGCGCTGCCCACCACCGCCGCGTCCGCGGCGCCGCGCAGCAACTTCATGTGCTCGGGCTTGGAGATGCCGAAACCGGCGGCGACGGGAAGCTGCGTCCGTTCCCGGACCTGGTGCAAAAGGTCGCCCATCCCCTCGGGCATCTCCTTGCGCGCCCCGGTGATGCCCGTGAGCGTGACGCAGTAGACGAACCCGCTGGAATGTGACGCGATCGCGCTGATCCGGTCCGGCGGGGTGGTCGGCGCGACCATGAACACCGTGTCGAGCGAAGCGGCGCGGAACCACGCCGCCACCGGCTCCGCCTCCTCGATCGGCAGGTCGGGGACGATGACGCCAGCCACGCCGGCCTGGGCCGCCTCGGCCGCGAACCGGCGCGGATCGTGCGACAGCACGGGGTTGATGTACGTCATCAGTACCACCGGCACGCCTTCCGAGGCGACCGCGGCCGCAACCTGCAGCGCGCCTGACACCGTCATGCCGTTCTCCAGCGCCACCTGGCCGGCGTGCTGGACGACGGGACCGTCGGCCAGCGGGTCCGAGTGCGGGATGCCGATCTCGATCGCCGCGACACCGGACGCCGCGAGCCTCTTCCCCACCTCGATCGACTTCTTCGCCGTGGGATGCCCGGCCATGATGTAGGGGACGAGCTTGAGGTCGTTCTTCGCGCGGAGGGCATCCTCCAGCCGACCCACCTTAGTGAGCATCTTTCTGGGGGTCCCCACGAAGTCGCGGCGAAGCCTCCGACTTCGTGGGGGTTTCGACCGAATCCATGTCCTTGTCGCCGCGCCCGGAGAGGCAGACGAGGATCCGCCCGCCCGGCCCCAGCTCTTTCGCGATCACGCCCGCGTGGTGGATCGCGTGGGCCGGCTCCAGCGCGGGCATGATCCCCTCGAGCCGGGTGCACAGCTTGAACGCGGCGAGCGCGTCCTCGTCGCCGACGGCGACGTACTCGACCCGCTCGATGTCGCGCAGGAACGCGTGCTCCGGCCCGACGCCCGGATAGTCGAGCCCGGCGGAGATGGAGTGCGTCGGCAGGATCTGGCCGTCCCCGTCCTGCAGGACGTATGAGTACGACCCGTGCAGCACGCCCGGGCGGCCGCCGACGAGCGACGCCGCATGCTCGCCAGAGCGAATCCCACGTCCCGCCGCCTCGACGCCGACCAGGCTCACATCACGGTCATCGAGGAAGGCGGTGAAGACGCCGATCGCGTTGGAGCCGCCGCCCACGCACGCGACCACGACGTCGGGCAGCTTGCCGTCGAGCGACATGTACTGCTCGCGTGCCTCGTCCCCGATCACCCGCTGCAGGTCACGCACCATCTCCGGGTAGGGGTGCGGCCCTACGACCGAGCCGATGATGTAGTGGGTCGTCCTGACGTTGGTCACCCAGTCGCGGATCGCCTCGGTGATCGCGTCCTTCAACGTCTTCGAGCCGCTGCTCACCTCGACGACCTCGACGCCCAGCAATTTCATGCGCCTCACGTTCATCGACTGGCGCCGCATGTCCTCCGAGCCCATGTAAACGGTGCAGTCCAGGCCGAACCGCGCGCACACGGTCGCGGTCGCCACGCCATGCTGGCCGGCTCCCGTCTCGGCGATGATCCGCTTCTTCCCCATCCGCACCGCGAGCAGCGCCTGCCCCACCGCGTTGTTGAGCTTGTGCGCGCCGGTGTGGCACAGGTCCTCGCGCTTGAGATGGATGTGCGTGCCCCCGAAGTGCTCGCTCAGCCGCGTCGCGGCGTACAGCGGCGTCGGGCGGCCGATGAACGCGCGCCGGTGGCCGGCGAGCTCGAGCTGGAACTGCGGGTCGGCCTTGGCCTCGTGCCACATGTCTTCGAGCTCGTGGAGAGCGCTCATCAGAGTCTCCGGCACGTACTGGCCGCCGAACGCGCCGAACCGTCCGTCGACCGGGTGAGTCAGACCACCCCACGGAATCTGGCGATTCCGCGGGGACCCCGGTATGGGCGCCGCTCGGCTCGTCACGACAGGACCTCGGCCAGGCGCACCGCGTGGACGAAGGCCCGGACCTTGTCGGGGTCCTTTATGCGCACGGCCGATTCGACTCCGCTGGACACGTCGACGCCGTATGGCTTGAACCCGCTCACGACCTTGCCCACGTTACCCGGTTCGAGACCGCCGGCGATGAACACGCGGCGCGAGCTCAGCAGCGGCCGCGCCAGCTCCCAATCCCAAGTGCGCCCGGTCCCTCCGCGCTGGTCGGCCGACCACGAGTCGAGCATGATGGGGTCGGGCCAAGCCTCAATTTCTGGCGCGGTGGGGACGTCGCCGTCCCTGATCTTCAAGACCTTGATCACCGGGCGCCCCCAGTCGAAGCCCGACGGCTCCGAGCCGTGCAGCTGGAGCATGTCGAGGTCCACGAAGTCGGCGACCTGGCGCACCTCGTCCGGCGGCTGGTCGATGAACACGCCAACGACCTTGGTCCGGACCGCGAGGTCCTCCAGGATCGCCTTCGCCTCCTCGGGCGAGACGCGCCGCGGGGAATCGCAGAAGTGGAATCCCAGCATGTCGGCGCCCGCCTCGACCGCCGCCCGCGCGCCCTCGACGTCGCAGATTCCGCAGATCTTGACTCTGATCATTGCGTCAGCTCCTTGATCCGCGTCGCGGGATCCGGCGCCCGCATCAGCGCCTCGCCCACCAGGATGGCGTCAGCCCCCGCCTCTCGCACCCGCCGCGCGTCCTCCGCCGTGTGGATGCCACTTTCCGCGACCACGACGACTGTGCTCGGGATGAGCTTTCGGAGCCGCTCCGTCAGCGCCAGGTCTATGGCGAAGGTACGCAGGTCTCGATGGTTGATCCCGATGGCGGTCGCGCCCGCTTCGAGCGCGGCGGCGGTCTGAGCCTCGTCGTGAACCTCGACCAGCGCGGCAAGGCCGCGGCTCCGCGCCACGGCCACCAGCCTCCTCAGTTCGTCCGCCTCGAGTGCGGCCACGATCAGCAGCACGGCGTCGGCGCCGCACGCCCGGGCCTCCGCGATCTCGAAGGGGTCGGTCACGAAGTCCTTGCGCAGGATCGGGAGGTTGGTTGCCGCCCGCACGGCCCTCATGTGCTCGGGGCGTCCGCCAAAGCCCGCCATGTGCGTCAGGACAGAGATGGCCGCGGCCCCGCCCTCTGTGTAGGCGTGGGCAAGATCGGGCGGTCGGTAGTTCTCGGCCAGGACACCCATGCTTGGCGTGCGCTGCTTCATCTCGGCGATCACAGCCAGGCTGGGCTTGCGCAGCGCGCCAAGGAAATCCCTGGGCCTGTAGGCGGCGACCGTCTCCTCGAACCGGTCCGAGTCCATGAGGTAGCGGCGGCGCTGGAGGTCCAGCCGCGCCTCCAGGACCAGGCGGGAGAGCAGGTCTTCGGTTTCCTGGGTCACTCCTGGGTCACTCCTGCGAGATTGTGGCCCACCTCTGCAGCACCTCGCCGGCCTTGCCAGAGTCGATCGCCTCGGCGGCCATCCCGATGCCCTCCCTCCATTCCTTCGCGAGCCCGGCCGCCCGCAGCGCGGCCGCGGCGTTGAGGAGGACGACGTCGCGGCGCGGCCCCTTCGCGCCGGCAAGGACCTCGCGCGCGAGGCGGGCGTTTTCCTCGGGGCCGCCGCCGCGCATCGACTCGACCGGGGCCCTGGGAAGGCCGAGGTCGGCGGGGTCCAGCTCATATTCGTTGCGGTGCCCGTCCACCTCGATGACATAGGACGGCGAGGCGACCGACAGCTCGTCCATGCCGTCGGCGGCGTGGAAGACGATCGCCCGCTCGACGCCGAGGCGGACCAGGACGTCCGCCATCTTCGACGCCATGGTCGCGTCGGCCACGCCGAGGGCCTGGTACTTCGCGCCGGCCGGGTTGCACAGCGGGCCAAGCACGTTGAACACAGTCCGCACCCCGAGCTCACGGCGCGGCACTCCCGCGTAGCGGAACGACGGGTGGAAGATCGGGGCGAAAAGGAACCCGATGCCGGCCTCGTCGATGCACCGCGCCACGCCCTCGGGCGCCAGGTCGATCTTCACCCCGAGCTGTTCGAGCACGTCCGCCGAGCCGCACACCGAGGAGGACGCGCGGTTGCCGTGCTTGGCGACACGCGCCCCGCATGCGGCCGCGACGATCGCGGAGAGAGTCGAGATGTTGAAGGTCGCCAGGCCGTCGCCGCCGGTGCCGCACGTGTCGAGCAGCGCACCTTCGACGTGGATGGGGGTCGCAATCGCCCGAGCCGTGCGGGCGAAGCCGGTGATCTCCTCGACCGTCTCGCCCTTCATGCGCAGCGCGACGATGAACCCCGCGATCTGGATGGGCGTCGCGTCGCCGCGCATGATGATTTCGAACGCGGCAGCGGCCTCCCCCTCGGTCAAATTCTCACATCGGACGAGCTTTGCGATCCACTCGATCACGAAGCCACCTTCGCCGCCCGGCGCACGAAGTTGCCGAGGATCTTCTTGCCTTCCTTGGTGAGCACGGACTCGGGGTGGAACTGCACGCCGTAGGTCGGGTGCCGCGCGTGGCGCAGCCCCATCACGGTGCCGTCGTGCGTCCACGCGGTGACCACCAGCTCCGCCGGCACTGACGAGCGCTTGACGATCAGTGAGTGATAGCGCGTCGCCTCGAACGGTTCGCTCACGCCCGCCATCACGCCCGAGTTGTCGTGGTGGATCCACGCGGTCTTGCCGTGCGCCGGCTCGTTGCGCACGACGTCGCCGCCGAAGACCTGCCCGATGCACTGGTGGCCGAGGCACACGCCGAGGATCGCGACCTTGCCGCTCAGCGCACGGATCGCCTCGTTCGAGATTCCCGCGTCGTCCGGCGTTCCCGGCCCAGGCGAGATGACGATGCCGTCGAACCTCGCGAGCTCGTCCACGGTAACGCCGTCGTTGCGAAACACCACAGGCTCCGCGCCGAGCTCCGCCAGGTACTGGACGAGGTTGTAGGTGAAGGAGTCGTAGTTGTCGACCATCGCGAGGTGCATCACATGTCCTCTGCCATCTCGATGGCCTTGAACATCGCGCCCGCCTTCTCCAGCGTCTCCTCGTACTCGCGCTCCGGGCGCGAGTCGGCGACGACGCCGCAGCCGGCCTGGACATACGCATGGCCCTCAGCGGCGACGACCGTGCGAAGCGTGATCGCCATGTCGAGGTTGCCGCCGAAGCTCACGTAGCCCAACGACCCCGCGTAGACGCCGCGCTGGTCGGGCTCGAGCTCGGCGATGATCTCCATCGCGCGGATCTTCGGCGCGCCCGACACCGTGCCCGCGGGAAACGCCGCGCGCAGCGCGTCGAGCGACGTCTTTCCCTCGCGCAGCTGGCCACTGACGGTCGAAGAGATGTGCATCACGTGCGAGTAGCGCTCGACCTCCATCAGGCGGTCGACGTTGACGGAGCCGGGCGTGGCGACGCGGCCGACGTCGTTGCGCCCGAGGTCGACCAGCATCACGTGCTCGGCCCGCTCCTTGAGGTCTGACAGGAGCTCCTTCTCGAGGCGCTTGTCCTCATCCGGATCCGCGCCGCGGCGGCGCGTGCCGGCGAGCGGCCGGGTCTCGACGCGCGTGCCTTCGACCTGGACCAGCTTCTCGGGCGACGTCCCGACCACGTGGCGGTCGCCGCCCAGCGCGAGAAAGAACATGTAGGGCGAGGGGTTGATCGCGCGCAGGCATCGGTACACGTCGAAGGCGCTCGCCGCCAGAGGTTTCTTGAATCGCTGCGACGGGACGACCTGGAACGCGTCCCCGCTCATGATGTATTCGCGCGCCGCGTCGACCATCGCGTGGAACTGGCCCTTCGTGACGTTGGCCTCCCAGGGCGCGCCGTCCACGCCGCGCGGACCGGTGGGCGGCGGGTCGCCGGCGAGGCGCTTCTCCATCTCGTCCACGCGAGCGACAGCCTCGCCGTAGTCCTCGCGGTCTGGCCGGTGGATGGTGAGCAGCTTCAGCCGCCGGGTCACGTGGTCGAAAACAGCGAGGTCCTCCGCGCTCAGGAAGGCGCCCTCGGGCATCGGCGGAGGCGCGCCCTTGGCCACAGGGAGGCGCTCGAAGTGGCGCGCCGTCTCGTAGCCGAGGTAGCCGACCGCGCCACCGTGAAAACGGGGGATGCCCTTGACCGGCGCCGTCTGCTCCTTCGCCACCACGGCGAGGGCATCGAGCGGGTTGCCGTCGCCCAGGTCGAGAGCTCGCGGCTGGAAACCGATGAACGAGTAGCGGGCCAGCCTCTCCCCACCCTCGACGCTCTCGAGCAGGAAGCCGGGCTCGCCGGGCGGGCACAGCAGCCTGTACGCACGGACCGGGGTCAGCATGTCGGCCAGGACCTCGCGATAGACCGGGATCAGGGCGAAGCTCTTGGCCAGCTCCCGGGATTCCTCGCGGGTGGGCGTGCAGCGGGCGAAGCCCGACTTGGACGCGCTGCCCGCGCCTAATGATTGCTCTCTCATCTGGTCACCTCTTGCTCGTTCTAGCTATTCCGCTCCGCTCTCTGCGGTGGAGCCGGAGGCAAAAGGTTATCAGAGACCCGTTTGGCCTGCCGTGGCTGCCCTCCGACCCAAATCGCATCAGGGTGGTCGTCGCGACGCAGTAGACGTCAGTGCTTGCCGGCCTTCATCTCCCGTTTGACCTCGCGCGCGTGCGCCATCGACTCCGCTGAGTCGACGTCCGCGACGGTGTGCCATGTCGCGGCGTGCTTCTCCCAACCCTTCGGCTTGACGCCGAACTTCTTCGCCAGCACGGCGACGAGGATCTTCACCTTCATGTCGCCGAAGCCGGGTAGCTTCTTGATCCGCGCCGCGAGGTCGTCGCCGTCGCGGGCGTCGCGCCACACCGAGCCCGCGTCGCCGTTGTAGTCCTTCACGATCGCCGCGCACATGGCCTGCACCCTGCGCGCCATCGAACCGGGAAACCGATGCAGCGCCGGGCGCTCGCGAAACACCTTGTCGAGCTCCTGCGGATCCATGTTCGCGATCCGCCGCGCGTCGATGTGGCCGAGGCGGCGCTTGAGCTCGTATGGGCCGCCGAAGGCCTTCTCCATCTTGACCTGCTGGTCCAGCACCATCCCGATCAGGAGCGCGAGCGGATCGCTCTCGAGGAGGGCGTTCGCCGCGGGGTCGTCGGTCCAGACGATCGGCATGCTCGGGTAGCCTAGCCCGTTATACAAACCCATGGGGGAGGGCTACGAACCGGGATCGCGGGAGGATTTCGACCGGCTCTACCGGACCGCATACCCACGCGTTTACCGGACTCTGTCCGCGATCCTGGGCGACCCCGCCGAGGCCGAGGACTGCGCGCAGGACGCGTTCGTGCAGGCGTTCCGAGCCTGGAACCGGTGGCGGCCTGACGCCCCGGCCGAAGCGTGGGTGCACCGCATCGCGGTCAACCGGGCGATCTCGTACCGCCGCCGGGCGCGGCTGCGGACGGTCGCCGAGGTGCTGCGCCGCCTCGGCCGGCCCGCGGCCAGCGTCAACCCGGCCGACGCCGCGACGCGCCCCGACCTCCTGACCGCCCTACGCGCCCTGCCGCCGAAGCTCGCCGCGGCGATCGTGCTGCGGCACTACCACGGCTACAACAACCGGGAGATCGCCGCGGCGCTCGGCGTATCGGAGCGCACGATCGGCACGCGGCTGCACCAGGCGGCGGAGAGGTTGCGGGACATACTCGATCCCTCCTTCTCACTTCGAGCGGATCAAGCGTTCCCTTCAGACAAACGTGAGTCCCATGCCGAAGACTGACCGCGACCCGCTCGGCCCGAGCTTTCAGTGGCGGCTGCGCTCCGCCCTCGACCGCATCGAGCCCGGTCACCCCACGCCGCGATACGCCACGGTGTCCACTCGGGCCTTGAGCCCGCTGCGCTTCACGAGGTTGGCCCTTGCATCCGGTGTCGCCGGAATCCTGGCCTTGACAGCGTTCGCCGCGACCGGGAGCGCCAACCCGGCGGTGTGGACGCAGCGCATCGTGACCACAATCCAGCCGAACCCGACTGCCGAGCCGAGCCCGACACCGGAGGGGAGCCCGACCCCCGCGACCAAGGCCGTCGTGCCGGCCGTACCCGCCCACACACCCGACGGGGAGTCGTCCCCGCGACCCGAGAGCCCGGAGACGCCCGAAGCCACGCCGCAGCCTGAATCGCCCCAACCGACTTCAGGGGACGGCGACCACTCCGGCTCGGGCACCGACCCCACCCCCTCCCCCGAACGTTGATGGGACACTTCCGACTTGAGGAGTCCAGGGCGTTCCTAAGGGCATGAAAAGACCAGTTGTTTTGATCATCGGAGCGGCCGCGGCGGCAATGCTGATCGCGGCGATCGGCGCTTCGGCGCACTCGGGGCTCTCGCTGGCGAAGCTCGTCGGCGTGCAGACCGGCGTGTCGGCAGACGAGGCAAGCGGAGCTCGCACCGAGCCGGCCGACACCCCTGAGGCGACCGACACGCCCGAGGCGCCACCGACCGCGGAGCCGACGGACACGCCCGAAGCAGCGGACACCGACACCGACTCTGAGACGAACGACGACACCAAGGCTGTCACGGCGCCCTCTACGTCAGGCGAGCACGACGGCGGCGACAAGAAGGGCGATTAGCCCGGATCAGTCCATTGCGAGCTTCCCCGGGTTCAAATGCATGGGGAAGCTCGCAAACATCCTTGTAGGTGCGGCCGCCGCAGTATTGATAGCTATCGGAATCGCCGCCCAGACAGGTCCGTCTCAATTGGCCGCGCAGGCGCCCGAATCGAGTCCACCCCCGGTTCTTCTTCCATCATCAACGCAAGCGCCCGCCCGCCTTATGGCAGCGGAGGGGACGGCGATGGAGACGACGGAGAGCAACCCTGAAAGGGTTACTGAGACTGATCCCGTAACGGATATGAGGATGTGGGAAGACTGGGATCGGTTAGCGCCTTCCAGATCTCCGAATACGGCTTACCGTCGATTCCGTACCTCGCCGACGACTCGCCTGCGAGACTGCCTCCCCGGATGAACTGAACACCAGGGCCGTAAACGGCGCGGTATTGCCCGCCATCCGGCATTGGCGTAACCAATAGAAGCACTTCATCTCCAGGCAGCATCAATTGCTCATACTCGAGTTCGATAAGGGCACCGGCGCCATGTGGCTGAGCAACCGGCCCACCAATTTGCCTCACGACAATTTGGCCGCTCGCGAGTGATCCTTTTCCGACCTCGGAAATCGTCACGTTTGCGCTCATCTGCGGTAGGTTGCCGGTTGGGTCGGCAATGAAATGCACGGAGCTGACTCGCCCATGCACAATCAGGCGCGCTTGCGCCGTGGCCGCCCCCACGCTCGCGGCAGGGGGCTGGTATGTACTTAGCTTGATTACGGGGAGAGACCTCGGATCTCCATGCCTAGCTTCGAAGTCTTCTAGGTATTTCACGTTAGCCGCATGAACGGCATCAACCTGAGCTTGTTTCTGTTGATCTGTGAGTCCGCCCCAGGGGTTGAAAGGCACCTTGCCTGTGGCAGAAGCAAACGCAACCGATAGGCCGATAACAAGCGCCATTGCCGCTGTGACCCAGACGAGGGCCGATATCCTGAGGCCATCGTGTCTGCGTCCCACCTTGATTGCTCCTTTCATCATGTCTGCTCGTAAATACAGCGAACACCGCCGGTCCCCGGGCCCCCGCTGCAGCCAGGAAATGGGCCAATATCGATGCTAGTCGGACCCGTGAAAGTCGAGCCTTGGCTCATTAAAGTCACGTTGCTGCAGATAGCACCGTGGTGAGCTAAACCGTATGCATGCCCAAGCTCATGAGCAAATATTTGGGTCGCCCAGTACCCTGTCACACCGTTACATGGGTTCGTCTGCTGATCATGGTCGGCCAGCGGCACATGGATTTCCGACCACAATATCCATCCGGCATTGTTCGAAGTCGGGCATGCCGAGTCTTTGACCAGAGTCGGTCGCACAATGACGCTGGCATTTTCGTATTCCGCGCCTACCAAGCGCGTCGATGCAGCCCTTGGGCCCGCCCTGGCCCCTCATCGCAGTCCGGTTCCGGGGCGGCGGCTATTCCCCCCGGCGGCGCTGCACGAACTCGAACCCAAACCTCCCCTTCACGCAGAGGTGCCCCGCCGTCACGCTGTGATCCAGCGGCGAGGTCACCTTGACGATCGTGTTGTCCTGCACGTGCAGCTCGAGCATGCACCCCACCCCGCAGTACGGGCACACCGTCTCGGTCACGTTCTGCGCAGACTCGTCCCAGGTCCCGGCAGCCCGCATGTCGTGCTCGCTCTTGAACATCAGCGCCCCCGTCGGGCACACGCCGATGCAGTTGCCGCAGTACACGCACGCCGAGTCCGGTAACCCCACGTCGAACTCCGTCGAGATGTGTGCGTCGAAGCCCCGCCCCGCCACCCCGATCGCGAATGTGTTCTGCGCGTCGACCCCGCACGCCTCGACGCACTTGTAACAGAGGATGCATCGCGAGTAGTCGCGCACGTACAGGTCGTTGTCGACCTTCACCGGCTGCGCCACCGTCGCGACCGCCCCGAAGCGATCGGGCTCAGCGCCGTACCGCGCCATCCACCCGCGCACCTCCGGCGAGCACAGGGACATGTCGACCGACGAGCCCAACAGCTCAAGCACCAACCGCCGGCTGTGCCTCACGCGCTTGGAATCGGTGCGCACCTTCATGCCCGCCTCGACCTTGCGCGAGCACGCCGGCACAAGGACCCGCGACCCCTCGAGCTCGACCACGCACACCCTGCACACGTTGATCGGCGTGAGGTTGTCGAGCTGACACAACGTCGGCGTGTCGATCGCCATGCGGCGGCAGGCGTCGAGGATGGTCGACCCCTCGACGACCTCCACGTCTCGGCCGTCGATGCTCAGGCCCACCATCCGCTTGGGCATCCCAACGAAAACCGCGTCAGCCATTCAGCACCTTCAGCTGCGTCAATCCAGATGCGATGGCGCTGGCCGCCGTCTGTCCCAGGCCGCAGATCGACGCATCACGCATGGCCTGCGCGATGTCGCTGAGCAGCATCACGTCCGCGCGGCTGTCACCGCCGTGCGACGCTAGCATCCGCTCGAGGATCTCCTCCTGACGCTTCGTGCCCACGCGACACGGCACGCACTGGCCGCATGACTCATCGCGGAAGAACCGCGCGATGCGAAGCAGGACCTGCTTCATGTCGGCGGTCTCGCCGAAGACGATTACTGCGCCCGAGCCCAGCGTCGCGCCGATGGCTCGCGTGCCTTCGAAGCTGAGGGGCACGTCGACCTGCTCCGGGGTCAGAAATGACCCGGCTGCGCCACCCAGCAACACGGCCTGCAGCTTGTGCGACCCAGCCATGTCGAGGAGCGCGCGGAGCGGCGTTCCCATCGCGACCTCATATAGGCCAGGCCGCTCGACGTCACCTGACACACAGAACTGTCGGGTTCCGCTCGAGTCCTTCGTGCCGATCGAGACAAACGCCGCGCCGCCACCGACCACGATGTCGAGCATGTTGACCAGCGTCTCGACGTTGTTCGGCAGCGTCGGCTTGCCAAATAGCCCGACCTCGACCGGGAAGGGAGGTTTGTTACGTGGCTCTCCCCTCTTGCCTTCGATCGAATTGAACAGCGCGGTCTCCTCGCCGCATATGTACACGCCCGCCCCGCGACGCACCTCGATGTCGATGTCGAGCAGCCCCCGTGCGCTGGTCTGGGCGATCGCGTTCTCGATGCGCTTGCGAGCGAGCGGGTACTCCGTCCGAATGTAGACGAAGCCCTTGTCGCATCCGGTTGCGAATGCCGCGATGGCCATGCCCTCGACGACAGCGAATGGATCGCTCTCCATCAGCACCCGGTCCTTGAACGTCCCCGGCTCTGACTCGTCGGCGTTGCAGACGAGGTAGTGCGGTCGCGCAACCGCCTTTGCCACCGACTCCCACTTGCGACCGGTCGGAAAAGCGGCGCCTCCGCGACCCAGCAGCCGCGCGTCGGTGACCTCACGGATGACCGCCTCGGCGCCCACGTCGCGGGCCCGCGCGAGCGCCTCAAAACCTCCAACCGACAGGTAGCCGTCGAGGCTGTCGGGATCGTACTCGCCGATGCGCCGGAGCATTCGCCCGCGTTGTCGGGGCATCGGCCGCGCGGCCTCTCGCGGCCACGCTCCACCGCGGAGGATGCCGTCCGCCTCCTCGAACGTGATCGATCCAAGCTGCCGTTCTTCGTGCGCGGCACCGGAGCGTTCGACGAGCGCGGCCGGCGCGACATCGCACAGACCGAGGCACGCGCTGCGGTGCCAGGCGCCACCGGCAGGCCCAACTGTGGACTCGAGCCTCGCGCAGATCTCGTCCGCGCCCGCGCACTTGCAGGCAACGTCGTCGCACACATGGAGCGCGAGGGGCCCGCGATCGTGCAAGGCGAAGCGCGCGTAGAAGCTCACGACCCCGAAAGCCTCAGCCGGCGGAATCGACAGTCGCCGGCACGCGTACTCGAGCGCGCCCCGGCTCACCCAGCCGATGCGGTCCTGGATCGCGTGGAGGACCGGCAGCAGCAAATGCCTCTGGGACCGCCGGGAGCGCCCGCCATACGCCACGTGGTCGTCCGCCGGCCGCCGCTCTCCGCCCGACCACAGCGAGTCGGCCGGACCGAGCAAAGAATCGACCGCCGCCATCTCCTCGGCGGTCGCGGGACCCCCGGTGGTTCGGATGTCCAACTAGACGGCGGCCGGGATCTTGTCGATCCGGATCGCGCTCGCCTTGAACTCGGCGGTGCCCGACTTGGGGTCGGTCGCGTCGATCGTCAACACGTTGGTCGCGACCTGGTCTGGGAAATGGAGGGTCATGAAGGCGAGGCCCGGCCGCAGCGTCGGCTCGAAGCGCACCGGCACCTCGACCGATCCGCGCCGCGAGGTCGCCAAAACGCTCTCGCCATCCTCGACCCCGTAGCGCCGCCCGTCCTCCGGCGAGATCAGAAGCGCCTCGCCGCGGCGAAGCGGCGACGTGTACTCGCCGGTCTGCACGCCGGTGTTGAAGGAGTCGAGCCTGCGGCCGGTGGTCAGGCGGATCGGGAACTCCTCGGTCAAACGGTCGACCGGCGGGTCGTTTTCCACGGCAAAGAAGGGAGCTCGCGGACCGCCGACCGGGTCCTCCCACAGACGTCCGTGCAGGAACTGAGTGCCAGGGTGCGATTCGTCGGGGCACGGCCACTGGATCCCGCCCATCTCGTCGAGGCGGCGATAGGCCATCCCCGCGTGCATCGGCGACAGGCTGCGGCATTCGTCCCAGACCTGCTCCGCGGTCGGGTGGCCCCAGTCAGCGCCGAGACGGCGCGCTAGGTCGCAGATGATGTCGACGTCGTCGCGCGCGCCAGCCGGCGGCTCGAGCGCCCGGCGCACCCTCTGCACGCGGCGCTCGCTGTTGGTGACCGTGCCCTCCGATTCCGCCCAGCCCGCGGCGGCGGGCAGCACGACGTGGGCGAGCTCAGCCGTCTGCGTGAGAAAAATGTCCTGCACGACCAGGTGCTCGAGACCGCGCAGAAGGCGGACGGCGCGCGTCTGGTCGGCCTCGCTCCGCGCCGGGTTCTCGCCGACGATGTAGACGGAGCGCAGCTCGCCCCGGTCCATCGCCTCGAACATCTCGCTCAGGTGCCAACCCTTCCTGTCGGGGAACTGCGCGCCTCCCCACGCCGTAGCGAACTTCTCGTGGATCTCGGGCACCTCGAGGTCCTGGAACCCGGGCAATCGGGCGGGGATGGCGCCCATGTCGCCGCCGCCCTGCACGTTGTTCTGTCCGCGCAGCGGGTTCAGGCCGCAGCCGTAGCGTCCGACCTTCCCGGTGAGCAATGCGAGGTTGATGAGCGCCAGCACGTTGTCGACCGCGTTGTGGTGCTCGGTGATACCGAGGGTCCAGCAGATCATCGCGCGGTCCGCCCGACCGTACGAGAGGGCCACGTCCTTGATCGCGGCCGCGGGGATGCCCGTGTCAGCCTCCCCCCGTTCCAGCGTGTACGCCTCGACGCATCGGGCGAAGTCTTCGAACCCCGTCGTGGCGCCCGCGATGAACTCCATGTTCGCCAGACCGGCGTGGATGATCTCTCGGGCCATCGCGTTGGCCAGCGCGATGTCGCTGCCCACGTCGAGGCCGAGCCACACGTCCGCCCACTCGGCGGAGCTGGTGCGCCGCGGATCGACGGCGATAAGGCGCGCCCCGCTGCGGACACCCTTCAAGACGTGGTGGAAGAAGATGGGGTGCGTCTCGCGCGCGTTCGAGCCCCACAGGATGATGAGCTCGGTTTCCTCAGCCTCGCGGTATGAGGACGTCCCGCCTCCGGCTCCGAACACAGTCGCCAGACCGGCGACGCTGGGAGCGTGTCAAGTCCGGTTGCAGCTGTCGATGTTGTTGCTGTGCATGACCGCGCGCGTGAACTTCTGCGCCATGAAGTTCATCTCGTTGGTCGTCTTCGAGCAGCTGAACATGCCGAACGCCTGCGGGCCCTGCTTGCGCGCGGCCTCGAAACCGGCCGCGGCGCGCGTGAGCGCCTCTTCCCACGATGCCGCACGGAGCCGCCCTCCCTCCCTGACGAGCGGCTCGGTCAGACGGACAAGCCCGTCATCCATGAGCCCAAGACTATAGGTCTAGGTGCGCTGGGCTGCGATGAACTCCTTGATCCGGCGGAGGCCGAGCTTCAGCTCGTCCTCGGACTGCGTGTAGGCGAGGCGGATGAATCCCTTCCCCGCGTGCCCGAAGGCGGTCCCCGGAAGGACCGCGACTCCCGCCTCGCTCAGGAGGCGGTCCGCCAGCTCGTGCTCGTCGAATCCCGTGCCCTCGATGTTCGGGAATACATAGAACGACCCCTGCGGGCGCGCGCAGCGCATGCCGGGGATGTCGTTGATGCCGTCCACCACGAGGTCGCGCCGGTGCTCGAACACCTTGACCATGCGGTGCACCGCGTGCTCCGACTCGGGCGAGCTCAGCGCCTCGATGGCGGCGATCTGCGTGAACGCCGCGGCGCAAGACGAGGAGTTGATCATGAGGGTGTCGAGCTTGGCGGCCAGCTCGCGCGGCGCAACAGCGTAGCCGAGGCGCCATCCCGTCATCGCGTAAGACTTGGACAGGCCGTCCATCAGCACGGTCCGCTCGCGCATGCCGGGCCTGGACAGCGGCGAGACGTGGTGGAAGCCGTAAACCAGCTGACTGTAGATTTCGTCCGAGACGAGCAGAAGGTCGTGCTTCTGCACCAGCTCGCAGACGAAATCAATGTCCTCCGCGGTCAACACACCGCCGGTCGGGTTCTGCGGCGTGTTGATGATCAGCATCCGGGTCTTCGGCGTAACGAGAGACTCGAGCTCGTCCAAGTCCATGCGGAAGTCCCGGTCCTCGCGCAGCGTGACAGTCTTCGGCACCCCGCCGATGAAGTTGACCTGCGACGCGTACGCGGGGTAACCGGGATCGGGAAGGATCACCTCGTCGCCCAGCTCGATGCACGCGAGCAGCGTGAACAGCAGGACGTTCTTCGATCCGGGCACGAGGACGACGTCGTCGGCCGCGACGTCGGTGTGGAGCATGCGCGTGACGAAGCCGGCGACCGCCTCGCGGGCCTCGCGGATCCCGCTCGCGGGCGTGTAGTGCGTGTAGCCGTTCTGCATCGCCCCGATGCCGGCCTCGACGATGTTGTCGGGGGTGGCGAAGTCCGGCTCGCCAATCTCGAGGTGGACGATCCGCTTGCCCTCGGCCTCGAGCCTCCGCGCCTTGGCGAGGACCTCGAACGCGCCCTCGGTGCCGAGACGCGACATGCGCTCCGCGAATCGAATCGATGGGCTCACAGAGGTTGAATCCTAGTGTCTCGGCGACGAGGTCCGCCGCATATCAGCGGCATCGATGGCCGGAGCCAAGGAAAGGGTGGCGCTAGGAGGAACGCATCGGAGATGCGTGACGACGCGGCGCCGGGTCCCTTGACGCAGGCTTCAGCGCCAAAGGCGCCCGGCCATCTAGGCCGCTCAGATGCAAGGAACTCGGCGCCGAGACACTCAGTGGACGCCGAGCTGCGAGCCGCCGTCGATGCCCAGCGTCTGGCCCGTGATGTAGCCCGCCTGGCGGGAGCAGAGAAAGGCGCACACGGCGCCGACCTCCTCCGGATCGCCCAGGCGCTTCATCGGCGCGCGCTGCTCCATCTGGCTCAGGTCCCCGAGACGTCGAAGCGCGTCCGTGCGAATCGCGTCGGGGGCCAGGCAGTTGACCGTGATGCGGTCGGAGACAAGCTCGGCGGAAAGAGTCTTCGCCATGCCGGTGACAGCCGCGCGCAGCGAGTTGGAAAGGACCAGGTTGGGGATGGGCTGGCGGACCGAGATCGAGGTGATGAAGACGATCCGGCCCTGGTCGGATCGCTTGAGGTGCGGAAGCGCCGCTCGGGCCAGTCGCACCGCGCTCATGAGAACGAGGTGGAACGCCTCTTCCCAGCTTTCGAGCGGCAGGCTTTGCAAGACACCGGGCGGCGGGCCACCCGCGTTCGCGACGAGGATGTCGAGGCCGCTCAGCTTCCCGGCCGCCGCCTCGACGAGCGACTCAGGGTCGCCCCCCTTCGAGAGGTCCGCGACGGACCATCCGGCGGCGCCGATCTCGCGTGCACTGGTCTCGAGCGCCTTCGCCTCGCGCGCCGAGATATAGACCTTCGCGCCCTCGGCGATCAGAACCGCCGCTGAAGCTCGCCCGATCCCCTTGCTGGACGCCGTGACAAGCGCTCGCCGCCTGGCAAGACCAAGATCCACGACCCCAGCCTATCCGGTGGTCGCGACGTACCAGTCCGTCACGTACTGGAACCGATCCGTCGGTTCGATGACCTTGTTCATGTGCACCCCATGCACGCGCTGCGAGACCACGTATTCGTAGCGGCCCGCGTAGAGAAAGATGGCCGGCGCCGCGTCCGCCATCAGCATCTGGAAGTCGATGTAGGCGGCGAGGCGCGAGGGTGCATCGATCGCGTTCCGGCCGTCCTCCAGGTCCTTGTCGATCAGCCCCCAACCACGCTGGTAGGCGAAGTTGAGCGAGCCCACGTCCGCGCCCGAGTGCCAGAACGTGTACTGGTCGGGGTCGGGCCCGACGTCGATGTACACCAGCGCCATCTGGTACCTGTGCCCGGGCAGGTAGTCGCGCACGAGCTGCGTCGCCGGAAGCGCCTTGACGTCCACCTGGACGCCGACGTCCAGCATCTGCCGGGCGATGGCGTCCGCGACCTGGCGGTTGGGGAACGAGTCGGCGGCCACCAGGGTGACCTTGAACTGGGTGCCCTTCTTGGACCGGAGCTTCGTCGCCGGATCCAGGATCCAACCCGCATCGTCGAGCGCCTTGGCCGCGGCCACCGCGTCGAAGGGATGGAGGTTGGCCGCCGACGCGGAGTACGCCCAGTTGGCTGTCGGGATCGGGCTCGGGTCAGGGTCCGCGCGTCCCGCGAGCACGTCGCTCACGATCTGCTGTCGATCGATCGCCTGGACGAGGGCGAGCCGGACCTTCGGGTCGCTGAAGAACGGCTTGCCGTCGCCGTCGGAGTTGAAGGTGACGAACGAGCTCGTGAAGAGGCGCTGCTCCTGCACCGTCAGGTCGGTCCGTCCCTGCAGCGCCGAGACCTCCTGCGGCTGGAGGCCGCCCACGAGGTCCGCCGCCCCCGACAGCACGGCGCGAATCGCCGCCTGCGGCTCCGGATACGTGCGCATCACGAGGTGATCGAGATACGGCTGCGGGACCGCATACGGGTTGCGGTCGAGGGTGATGGCGAGCTGGTTGATCGCCCCCACCTTGAACGGCCCGGTCCCGAGAGCGTGCAGTCCGCTGAAGGGGCTGGCCGCGATCTGGGCCGGAGCCATCCCGCCGAAGATGTGCTTCGGGATGATGCCGACGCGTAGGGCGAGGGGGAACGCCGCGCTCGGCGCCTTCAGCGTGAACACCACCTGCGACGTGCCCGCCGCGGCTATGCCCACGAGCCGCCAGAAATCCGCGCCCGGCTGCTGGTACTCGAGGTCCTGCAGCACATGGAACGTGAACATCACGTCGTCCTGGCCGAACGGCTGGCCGTCCGCCCACTTGACCCCGTCCCGGATGTCGAACGTGTAGGTCAGGTGGTCCGCGGAGATCGCCCAGCCGGAGGCCAGCAGGCCAACCACGTTCTGCTGCGCGTCGACGGTGGTCAGTCCCTGGTAGATGAGGCTGTCCACGTCGCGCGTGCTGTCATTGGACTCGAACAGCGGGTTGAGCACGTTGGGCTGGCCGACGAGGGCCTCGATGGCCGTCCCCCCGCGCGCCGGCTTCGGGACGGTCGCGACCGGCTGACAGGCTCCGAGGACGAAGACCGCCGCAAACGCGGCGGCGACGAACCTGGAGGCGCGGACCGAAAAGCCGTCGGCGGATCTTCGGCGCCCAATGCGGCCCATCTCCGGCTTCACCTCCTGCGCTGCTCGCTCACGCGTCATACGACGCGCTCGCTCCGCTGCTCGGAGGTTCAGCCGGATCTGGGCCACCTGGATCGCCGAATCTCTCGCCGAAGGTTTTCGGCCGCGCCTCTATGCCTTGAAATGCGTCGTGACCCAGACGTTGGCGATCGAGCAGGCGAGGAAGGCGACGACCACGACCCACGTCGTCCAGTAGATCTGGCGCTCGAGGCCGCGACGGGTCCGATACCCGCCGCCCAGCCCGGAGTCGCCGCCGCCGATCGTGCCGCCGAGCCCGGACGCCTTGGGGGTCTGGATGAGCACGCCGGCCGTCAGCAGGACCGCCAAAACGGCCTCCGCGATCACCAGGGCGTTCTGCAGCTTTGCCATGGACCCGGATTTTACCCAGAGAGCCTGGGAGCTAAGCCCAGACCGTGCCGAAGCGCGCGTTCACGGCGTCCCAGTTCAGCGTGTTGAACCACGCTGTCACGTAGTCGGCGCGCCGGTTCTGGTACTTCAGGTAGTAGGCGTGCTCCCACACGTCGACGCCGAGCAGCGGCGTGAGACCCTCCATGAGCGGGCTGTCCTGGTTGGGATACGACTTGATCGACAGCTTGCCGGTCCTGTCCGCGATCAGCCACGCCCACCCGCTCCCGAACTGCCCGACCGCCGCCTTCTGGAGCTGCTCCTTGAACGGGTCGTAGCCGCCGAACGTGCTCTTGAGCGAGTCCGCGATCCGGCCGCTGGGGTTGCCCCCCGAGTGCGGGCCCATGATCGACCAGAAGATCGAGTGGTTCGAATGACCGCCGGCGTTGTTGCGGATCACCGTGCGGATGTCCTCCGGCACCTCGTTGATGCCCCACAGCAGGTCCTCGACCGTCTTCTTGCCCAGCTCGGGGTGCTTCTCGAGAGCCGCGTTCGCGTTGTTGACGTAGGCCGCGTGGTGCTTGTCGTGGTGAATCTCCATGGTCTTCGCGTCGATGTGGGGCTCGAGCGCGTCAAATGCGTAAGGCAGCGGCGGAAGTTCAAATGCCATGTTCAGGGACCCCCTTGCTTGAATTCGCTCTTTAGGTGAACTCAGTCTAAGAGGTCGAAGATTTCGACCCCGACGCCTGTTCCTTCACCGCCGCGGAGCGTCTAGCGACCTCGTCCGGGTCGCCGAGGTAGCGCCAGGACTTCGGGCGGAAGTCCGCGCCCAGCTCATACACGCGTGGCACTCCCGTCGGGATGTTGAGCTCCACCACCTCCGCGTCGCTCAAAGCGTCGAGGTGCATGACGAGCGCGCGCAGGCTGTTGCCGTGCGCGGAGACCAGCACGCACGGATGCACCAGCAGGTCCGGGACGATCGCGTCGTACCAGTAAGGAAGCATCCGGGCGACCACGTCCTTCAAACACTCCGAGCTCGGCAGCAGCTCAGGCGGCATCGCGGCGTAGCGCGCATCGTGTGAGGGGTGCCGCGCATCCGACCGTTCGAGGTCGGGCGGCGGCACGTCGTAGCTGCGCCGCCAGACCTTGACCTTGTCCTCGCCGTATTTCTCGGCGGTTTGTTGCTTGTTCAGGCCCTGCAGCGCGCCGTAGTGGCGCTCGTTCAGCCGCCAGGTGCGCTTGACCGGTATCCATGACAGCTCCATCTCGCCAAGCGCCAGCTGCGTCGTCTGGATCGCGCGGAGCAGAAGCGATTCGTGCACGACCGCCGGCCGCAACCCCGCCTCCTTCATCAACCGGCCAGCCTCCCTGGCCTCCCTTACGCCGCGCTCGCTGAGTGGCACGTCAGTCCATCCGGTGAAGAGGTTTTCGAGGTTCCAGGTGCTCTCGCCATGCCGCAGCAGGACCAGGGTTCTCGGTGCGGGGTTAGCGATGCCCGTAGACCTCGGCGGTGATCTTGACGATGTGGGCGAACTCGTCTGCGTCCAGGCTGGCGCCGCCCACCAGCGCGCCGTCGCAAAGGGGCAGCTCGACGTACTGCTGCACGTTCTTGGAGTTGACGCTGCCTCCGTAGAGGATGCGCACCTTGCGGGCGGCGCCCGCGCCGATCATCTCCGCCACGACCCGGCGGATGAGGCGCATCGTCTTGTACGCGTGCTCGGGGTCGGCATTCTTGCCGGTGCCGATCGCCCACACCGGCTCGTACGCGATGACCAGCCGCGCCGAATCGTCGGCCGAGCAGTTGGCGAGCCCTGCCTTCACCTGGGCGCTGACGACGGCGTCCGAGGTGCCGGCATCGTAGTGGTCGGCAAGCTCGCCGACGCACATGATCACGCCGAGCTCGGAGGAGAGCGCGGCCGCCGCCTTCTTGGCCACCATCTCATCCGTCTCGCCTAGAAACAGACGGCGCTCCGAGTGACCGACGATCACCCACTGACACAAGCCCTTGAGCATCGCGGGCGAGACCTCTCCCGTGAAGGCGCCCGACATCTCCCAGAAGCAGTCCTGCGCGCCGAGCTTGACGCCCGACTGGTCGAGCACCTCGTACACGCCGAGCAGCCACGGGAAGGGCGGGACGATCACGACCTCGACGCGGTCGGAATGGCCTCGCGCGACCGAGAGGATGCCCCGCGCGAGGTCGAGAGCGTCATCCTCGTTGACGGGGTTCATCTTCCAGTTGGCCGCGACCAGCGGCATCCCTGGCGGGCGGGTGCTCAAGCGCTCACGCTTCTTTGAGAATCGCGATGCCGGGCAATTCCTTGCCTTCGAGGTACTCGAGCGTGGCGCCACCGCCCGTGGACACGTGCGAGAAGCGTCCTGCCAGGCCGAGCGACTCGATCGCCGCCACGGTGTCGCCACCCCCGACGAGCGTGAACCCGCCGGACTCCGCGATGGCTTCTCCCACCGCCTTCGTGCCGTCGGCGAAGTCCTTGATCTCCGCGACGCCCACAGGGCCGTTCCAGATCACAGTGCCCGCGCCGCGAATCTTCGCACTGAACAGCGCGATGCTCCTGGGGCCGATGTCGAGCGCCTTCCACTCCGGCTCGACCCGGTCCGCATCGAAGATGCGAAGCGGCTCCCCCGGCTCCACGTTGCGGGCGCACACGAGGTCGACCGGCAGGACCAGCTTGTCGCCGGCCAGCTCCTCGACCTCCCGCGCCTCCTGCAGTGCCGTGTCCTCGACGAGGCCGGCGCCCGTCGGCCACCCTCGCGCCTTGAAAAACGTGTTGGCCATCGCGCCGCCGATCAAGAGCGAATCGACCTTGCTCATCAGGTGGCGAAGCACGCCGACCTTCGTCGAGACCTTGGCCCCGCCGACCACTGCGACCATCGGCCTCCGCGGGTTGTCGAGGGCCCGGTGCAGGGCCTCGAGCTCGGCCTCCATCAGCTCACCCGCGTAGGCGGGCAGGTACGAAGCGACGCCGACGACCGAGGCGTGCGCCCGGTGCGAGGCGGCGAAGGCGTCGTTGACGAAGAGGTCGCCCAGCGAAGCGAGCCTCCGGGCGAACTGCGCGTCGTTCGCCTCGTCCTCTTTATGGAAGCGGACGTTTTCCAGCAGAAGCACCTGGCCGGACTGAAGCCCGTCAACGGCCGTCATCGCCGGCTCGCCGACGCAGTCCTCGGCGAACTTGACTTCGCGGCCGACGCGATGCGCGAGGTCCTCGGCCACCGGCCGCAGCGACAGGTCGGGCTCGCGGTCCTTGGGACGCCCGAGGTGGGACATCACGATGACGCGGGCGCCGCGCTGCGCCAGATGCTGGAGCGTCGGCGCCGCCGCTCGCACGCGGGAGTCGTCCGCGATGCCCCCGTTCGCCAGCGGGACGTTCAGATCCTCGCGCACGAGGACGCGCTTGCCCGCGACGTCGACGGCCGAGATCGATGCTTTCAGAGCCGCTCCGACATGTACGAGATCAGGTCGACCATCCGGCAGCTGAAGCCCCACTCGTTGTCGTACCAGCTGACCACCTTGGCCCAATCGCCGGTCAGAACGGCGGTCGACGGTGCGTCGACGATCGACGAGTGCGGGTCGTTCTTGAAGTCGGACGAGACCAGCTCCTCATGGCTCACCGCCAGGATGCCGCGCAGGTCGCCGCTGGCGGCCTCCTCGAAGGCCGCGTTGATGTCCTCCGCGGTCGTGGTCTTGCCGAGCTGCACCGTCAGGTCGACGACCGACACGTCGAGGATCGGCACCCGAAACGAGATGCCCGCGAACTTGCCGGCCAGCTCGGGCAGCACCTCGGCGACGGCCCTGTTGGCGCCGGTCGACGTCGGGATGATGTTGTCCGCCGCGGCCCGGGCCCGGCGAAGGTCCTTGTGGGGCAGGTCCTGCAGCTTCTGGTCGGCGGTGTACGCGTGGATCGTGGTCATCATCCCGCGCTCGATCCCGAACGAGTCGTGCAAGACCTTGGCCAGGGGCACGAAGCAGTTCGTCGTGCAGCTCGCGTTCGAGATGACATTGTGCTTGGCCGTGTCGTAGCCCTTGTGGTTGACGCCCATGACGACCGTGTAGTCCTGGTTCGTCGCGGGCGCCGAGATCACGACCTTCTTCGCGCCGCCCTTGTCGATGTGCACGCGCGCCTTGTGGGCGTCGGTGAACAGCCCGGTCGACTCGATGACCAGGTCGACGCCGAGGTCTTTCCACGGCAGCTCGGCAGGGTCCTTCTGGGTCATGAACTTGACGGTGTGACCGTCGACGTGGATCGCATCGCCTTCCGCCTTGACCGCGGGCGCGAACGTGCCGAGAGCGGTGTCGTGCTTGAGCAGGTGGGCGAACGTCTTGGCGTCGCCGATGTCGTTGACGGCGACGATCTCGAAGTCCGGCTTCAGGTCCCAGGCCGCCCTGTAAATGTTGCGGCCGATCCGCCCGAAGCCGTTGATACCAACCTTGAGTGCCATTGGGCCGAGCTCCTATGAGTCGCGCGTGGCGCGCGGCGGGAGGGGATGGCGTAAATGTTAGGCGGAGCGGCGCGCGCTCTCGGAGCCGGCGAGCTTCCCGTTCGAGCCTGCCAACTGCTGCAACCGCCGCAGCCGGTGATTCACTGCTGACTTGGAGAGCTTCATGCGCGAGGCGAGCTCGCCGAGGTTGAGCTCCGGGTTTGCCGAGCGCCACTTCGCCATCTCGCGCAGCGCCGGGGGCAGATGGTCGAGCTTGCCATCCCCCTCGAGCCGGTCGATGGCCGCGGCCTGGCGAAGTCCCGAGCCGATCGTCTTGCCGATGTTGGCGGTCTCGAAGTTGAGGCGGCGGTTGACCTCGCCGCTCACCTCGCGGACCACGCGCACGTTCTCGAACTCCATCACGGCTCGGCTGGCGCCCATCGCGGACAGCAGGCGCGCGATGCCGTCGCCGTCCTTGACGTAGACGACCTGCTGGCCGGCTCGTTCCGTGACTCCGACCTTGACGCCCTGGCTCTCCGACATGCGCGCGATCGCCGACGCCCATGATGCCGTCGGCGCGACGAACTCGAGGTGGTAGCGCGAGTTCGGCGCGTTGACCGATCCGCAGCCGAGGAACAGGCCGCGGAGCATCGCCTTGCGGTCGCATGCGGCATCGGGCAGGGCTTGCACGGGAGGCTGGGTGAAGGCGTGGACAAGCTCAGGGGGCAGCCCGAGCTCGATGAAGAACGACATCCGCTTGCGGGTCTTGACCGCGTGGTACTTGGTGTCCGTCCGGCCCACGGCGCGGCCGAGACGCACGACCTTGCGCGCCACCGCGTTGCGGAGCAGCGAAAAGTACACGGAGCGGCCGCTGTGGCTGCTCAGAAGGCGACCACGCGAGCCGAACTAGATGCCGAGCAGCTCGCTCAGCTGACAGCAGGGCCGGGCTGGTAGAAGCCCCGCCATCTCGTTCTTGACCTCCGCCGAGAACGAAATCGGGCGTACCTCCAGGAAGGTGATTACCTCTCCCCTTTTCCTCTCGCAGTCTACCGCCCAATCTGCGCGCTCCAACGCACATAAACCTTCACCGCGCCACAATTTCTTTTGGGTGTCTTCAAGTGGCTGAGATGCGGATGATCGAGGCCGTGCGCGCGGCCATGACCGAGGAGATGGAGCGCGACGAGCGGGTCCTCGTCCTGGGCGAGGACGTCGGACGCAAGGGCGGTGTCTTCGGCGCCACGGACGGGCTCTACGCGCGCTTCGGCGAGGCGCGCGTGCTGGACACGCCGCTGGCGGAGTCCGCCATCGTGGGCGTCGCGATCGGCGCCGCGCTAAACGGGCTCATCCCGATCGCGGAGATCCAGTTCGCCGACTTCATCCACCCGGCCTTCGACCAGATCGTCAGCGAGGCGGCGAGGACGCGCTACCGCTCGAACGGCGACTGGTCCGTGCCGATCGTGATCCGGGCGCCATTCGGCGGCGGCGTGCACGGAGGCCTTTACCACTCGCAGTCGATCGAGGCCTTCTACGCCCACGTGCCGGGCGTGAAGGTCGTCGTGCCTAGCACGCCCTCGGACGCGCACGGCCTTCTCAAGTCGGCGGTGCGCGACCCGGACCCTGTGCTATTCCTCGAGCACAAGAAGGTGTACCGCCTGGTCACCGAGGAGGTGCGCGACGGCGACCACCTCGTGCCCATCGGTCCCGCCGCGATCCGGCGCGAAGGCACGAACCTCAGCTGTTTCGCCTGGGGGCTGATGACGCACTACTGCCTGGAGGCGGCCGAGGTGCTAGCGGGCGAGGGTGTCAGCGTGGAGGTGGTGGACCTGCGCACGCTTGCCCCGCTCGATCGTGAGACCATCCTCGCTTCGGTCCGCAAGACCGGCAAGGCGATCGTGGTGCACGAGGACAACCTGACCGGCGGGTTTGGCGCGGAGGTCGCGGCGATCATCTCCGAGCACGCCTTCGAAAGCCTGGACGGGCCGGTCGTGCGGGTGGCGGCGCCTGACATCCCCGCGATGCCATTCAACGCGCCGGGGGAGGAGTTCTTCATGCCGAGCCCGCAGAAGATCGCGGACGCGATGAGGCGCCTTGCCTCGTACTAAGAAATCAACTGGGGGAAGTCCCCACCCTGGCCCTACCCGGCGAGCGGGGAGGGAAGTCCCGCACGTTTCGATGCCTGAATACGCCATGCGGAGAGAGGCTGTCGCGGCCGGGATGCAGGCCGCGGGGCTCGACGCCCTCTGCGTCTTCTACCCCGCCCGGGTCGCCTACCTGACGGGCTTCCACCACATCCCGACCGAGCGCCCCATCGCGCTCGTCATCGGGTCGAGCGGCCAGTCGGCCCTCGTCGTGCCGGCGGTCGAGAAGGAGCACGCCGAGTCGGCCACGGCGCTCGACCAGGTGCGCATCTACTTCGAATATCCGGGCGCCGAGCACCCCATGGAGTCGGTGGCCGCGATCCTCACCGAGATGAGCGCACGGCCGCAGCGGATCGGCGCCGACCACGACGGTTACGTGCCGTACTGGGGCTATCGCGGCCCGCGACTCGGCGACCTGACGGGCGTAGCCCCCGTCGACGGTGAGCCGATCATCGAAGCGCTGCGCCGCGTCAAATCGGCAGACGAGCTCGACTGCATCCAGCTCAGCTGCGACTGGGCCGTCAGGGCCCATCACCGAATGCAGGGCGCCATCACCACCGGCAAGACCGAGATGGAGTGCTACATGCCGGCGGCCAACGAGTCGCTCTTCGAGATGGTGCGCGAGATGCCGGGCTGGCGGCCGCGCGGCCTGGACGAGACCGGCCTGACGTGCATGTTCGTCGCGGGCCGCTCGACCGCAATGCCGCACGGTTTCGTCAAGGGCCACGGCATCCAGCCCGGGGACGTTCTCGTCACCGGGGCGGGCGCCAACATCGACGGCTACCGCAGCGAGCTCGAGCGAACGATGATCGTCGGCGACCCGACCCCCGAGCAGGAGCGCGCCTTCGCGGCGATGCTGGCGCTGCAGACTCGCGCGATCGAGGTCATGGCGCCCGGTGTCCCCGCGGGCGAGGTGGAGCTCGCCACCGTGCGTCTTGCCGGCGAGCTCGGCGTGGCGGCCAACCTGCGCCACCATGTCGGGCACTCGATCGGCCTCGAAGGGCACGAGGCGCCGTTCCTCGACCGTGGCGACGACGCGGTGCTGGAGCCGGGCATGGTGTTCACGGTCGAACCGGGCGTCTACTTCGCGGAGCTCGGTGGGTTCCGGCATTCGGACACGGTCGTCATCACGGAGGACGGCCGCCGGGTGATGACGGACTATCCCCGAGAGTTGAAAGAACTCGTAATCACGCCGTAGCGGTTTGCGGCAGAGGCACGACCTTGTGCGTGTACATATGGAGCACCGTGCAGGCGTCGGTGTGATGGCGCCGCACGCGATCCACCGCCGTGGGCGGGAGCATGTCCTTGTCCTCGACGGCGACCACCGTCTCGTTCGGGTGGATGGTCCTCCAGACCTCGCCCACCATCTCGCGCGGCAGGTTGCCCGGGATGTAGACGAAGCGGCGGTGCGGCACCGACTTGCGCGCGAGCATCTCCGCCCGCGCGAACGCGTCGTGGGCTTTGTAGTCCCTGAGCCAGGGGTCGCTGACCTCGAGCAGCTCGTGGTGCTGGTTTGGGTAGCGGTCGCCTCGGTACAGGAATACCGCTCCCCTGCCCTCGGCCGCCCGCGCACCCTCCGCGATCACTGACTCGGCAGCCATCTGCTCGTGCGGAAGGATGATCAGTACCTCGCTGATGCCGCGCCGCCGCCCGAAGGCGGCAATCGACTCCGCGGCCCTCTGTGGCCGGAACGGCAGAGGGAACACGGCCGGACGATGGCCCCGGCTGTAGCGGTAGGTCGCCAGGCCGATGATCAGGCCCACCACCGTCAGCCCGCCGCCGAACTTGGTCGCGTCCGGCTTGGCCACGAGGTTGATCAGCCACGCCGCAATGACCAGCATCGTGGTCAGCACGCCGACCGCGTAGAACGCGACGCGCCCGGGCGACCAGGTCCTGTACTCACGCCAGCGCACGACGTCGAGGCTGACGCACGTAAGGACGAAGGTGCCGAGCAGGCCGAACGCATAGAGGTCGCCGAGGAAGTTGACATTCCCGCCCGACCCGATGACGATCACCACCGGCAGTGCGACGGCGGCCAGGATCGCCCACTGCGGCGTCAGGCGCCAGCGGTTGCGGCGCTCCAGCACGCGAGGCAGGAATCCCATCCGCGCCAGCGCAATGAAGACGTGGTACGCGCCGATGATCGCCGTGTTGCTCGCGAAGACGAGCAGGATCGATCCGCTGATCGCGACGTAGTCCGCGAGGAACTGTCCGGCGACATGCTGACCCAGCAGTGAGATGAACTGGTTGGGGTCGGCGTTTCCGCTGAGGAGCGTGGTAGACCACAGAGTCAGCAGCGGGGCGGTGACCGCCATCGTCGCGACGACGGCCAGCATCGCGCGGTTAGCCACCCTACGGCGCGGCTCGCGCATCGCCGGCGCAAGCTGGGCGATGCTCTCCAGCCCGGAGAAGGCAAGGAAAGCCGCCCCATAGCCCGTAATCACGAGACCGACGTTCAACGGCGGTCCGTGCATGACCGCCCGGAAGCTTTCGATGATTCCCGAGGACCCGAGGTAGATCGCAGTCGCCACAACGACGACGAGCTGGCCGGCGGCGGCGAGTGTCGCGAAGATCGCGGTCGTCCGCGCGCTCTCCTTGATGCCCAGCACGTTGAGGATGCCCAGGCCGATAAGGGCGACGACCGTCACCGTCATCACCAACGGGAGCAGGTACGGCGCGACGATGGCCAGGTACAGCATCCCGGACAGCGCGCTGATCGCCGCGGTGAGGTAGTAGTCGACGAGGATGAACAACCCGCCGAGCAGGCCCGCAAAGGGATGAAGCGCTTGGGACGAGACGTTGACGACGCCGCCTCCCTCGGGATAGCGCCACGTCACTTCCGCGTACTTGACGCACAGGAGGACGAAGACGAACAGCGTCATCAGGACGAAGATCGCCGAGCGCGGCCCGAAGTGCCCGTAGAGGATGCCGGGCACGTAGTAGACGGACGTGCCGATGTCCGCGAAGACGACGGCCCAGCACAGAAACGCGCCGAGATTCCCGCCGCGGACCTTGATCCTGCGGCGGGTGCGGAGTTGGTCTTCGGTCATGTCCGGATGGCGCCTCTCTGCTCGTCAAGGTAGCGCCGGAGGCTCTCGAGGTCCGTCCGCAGCCGGCCGACGGCGCGCTGCGCCTCCCGGTCGTCCAGGTCCATGAACGCGACGGCCGCCATGTAGATCTCCGCGCGCTCGAGCTGCCGGCTCGCCGCACGCAGCACCTGACGACGCTCGTTTGGCGTCCTCGCACTCGAGAGCTGCAGAACTGCGCTTCGCATGCTCCCAAGCTAGGAGGTCCCGTGTGAGTTCTCTGTTAGGAGCACGGCCGAACCCGTATGGATCGGGTATGGATTTGGATTAACCTCGAACCCGATGGATTCGGTGGCCCGGCGCGGCCGCAGGCCGGGAGACCTCCGGGTCGTCGTCCGCAGGCCGGCCAAGCTTCCGCGCACGCTGGGTCCCGGGGCCCTCTTCGCGGCCTGCTACGGCAACGTCGGCTCGAGCATCTACTACGCCCTCGGCGTCACCGCCGCGTTCGCTCTCGGCCTCACGCCGGTCGCGCTCATCCTGGCCGGGTTCATCTTCGTCACGACCGCCCTCAACTACGCGGAAGGCACGGCGGCGTTGCCCCACGCCGGCGGCAGCTCCAGCTTCGCCCGCCGCGCTTTCAACCAGCCGATCGGCTTCATCGTCGGCTGGGTGCAGCTCCTCAACTACACAGCGACGGTCTCGATCTCGGCCTACTTCGCGATCGGCTACCTCGGCGTCTTCGAGAGGTACAGCCCCCTGTTTCGCGAGCTGCGGCAGAACGACCTCTGGCATGTCGTTGCGACGATCACCCTGATCGGGTTCCTCGTCCTCGTGAACATCATCGGGATCCAGGAGTCGAGCGCCCTCAACCTGGCGCTCGCGTTCACCGACCTGATCACGCAGTTCGTACTCGTGATCCTCGGCCTGGTCCTTCTGCTCAACATCAAGACGGTCATCGCGAACGTGCACCTGGGAATCGCGCCGACTTGGGGCAGCTTCCTCGCGAGCATCTCCATCGCGATGGTGACGTACACCGGGATCGAGACCATCTCCAACCTTTCGGAGGAGGCGAAGGACCCGGGCCGCAACGTGCCGCGCGCTACGTGGTGGGTCATCATCGCGGTGCTCTTCGTCTCGGCCTTTCTCCCGACGATCGGGATGAGCGTCTTCCCCATTCACGTCGACCCGAACACGAATCAATTCGTGACCGACCTGGCGACCCGCTACAAGGACGACCCTGTGGCGGGCATCGTGAGCAAGTTCACGCAGCCGCTCGCCTTCTGGGCCGAGATCTGGGTCGGCATCCTCGCATTCACGATCCTCGTCATCGCGACGAACGCGGGCCTGATCGGGATCTCGCGACTCAGCTATTCACTGGCCGGATTCGACCTGCTGCCCAAGCGCTTCGCGCAGCTCCACCCGAAGTACAAGACTCCGTACGTTTCGATCGTCGTTTTCGGGATCGTCGCGGCGGTCCTGGTCCTGCCGGGCATCATCGTCCACGGCGCCCAGATCGACCTGATGGCCGCCGTCTATTCGCTCGCCGCCACATTCGCGTTCTGCTCGGCGCATCTGTCGGTGATGCGGCTCCGGTTCATCGAGCCGGCCCTGCACCGTCCTTACCGCATGCCGTGGAACGTCCGGTTCGGGCGCGACAGCATCCCCGTCCTTTCTATCGTGGGCGCGCTCTTCATCGGCACGGTGTTCACCCAGCTCATCTTTCAGAACATCTCCAACTCCACCTTCATCTTCATGGCGTGGCTTGGCCTCGGCGCTCTCACCTACGTGCTGTACAGGCGGTACCGCCACGAGCCGCTGTGGGAGCCGCTCGAGGTGCCCCCGCCTCGCGAACGCGACGTCGAGCACATCCCTTTCGAGAGCCTGCCGAGGAGCGCGCGCTACCGAATGGGCCGGCGCGAGCGCGTCAGCGCGCATGTCGCGGCGGTGCGGCGCGGCCACGAGCGCCACCGCCCGGCCTGGCAATTGGAGATCGAGCTGTTCTTCGCCCGCCACGGGCACATCCGGGGCATCCTGATCGTCCTCGTCTTCGCGGCGATCAGCGGGCTCGCGGTGTTCGTCGACCTGTCTCCCTATGACCCAACAGGCCCAGGCCTGGGCTGGTCCCCAGGCCTGATAGTGGTGGCCTTCATAGCGGCCTACCTGCTGAACCGAGGCCACTCGGAGCAGTAGGGTTTAACCTCCCCGCTCGCCGGGGAGGTCGGCGCGTAAGCGCCGGGTGGGGGCTAACCCTCTAGCCGATACCCCACGCCCGGTTCATTGACGATGTAGCGGGGCTTGGCCGGGTCGTCACCCAGCTTCTTGCGGATCTGCGCGACCACGTATCGCGTGTTGTACTTGTCGCCCACCGCGTACTCGCCCCACACCTGCCTCAGTAGCGTCGTATGACTCACCGGCTTCCCAGCGTGCAGGGCCAGGTAGCGCAGCAGCTCGTACTCGGTCGGTGTGAGATGCACGACCCGCCCGCCCACCGAGACATGCCGGCGCGCAAGATCGATCTCGAGATCGGCGGAGCGGATCACCGGCTCCCCCGAGGTCACGTCGGCCTGGCGGCGCAGCACCGCGCGAATCCGCGCCACCAGCTCTTCGGTGCCGAACGGCTTGACCACGTAGTCGTCGGCGCCCGCGTCGAGCGCGCGCACCTTGTCCTTTTCGCCAGGCATCACGCTCACCACGATCACGGCCGCGCGCGTCATCGGCCTCAGCGCGCGCAGCGTGGCGAAGCCGTCCATCTTGGGCAGGCCGAGGTCGAGCAGGATCACGTCGGGCCGCCATCCCGCTGCCTCGCGCAACGCCTCCTCCCCGCTCCCCACCGCGCGGACGTCGAAGTCGTGATATTGCAGCCCGGCGCGCAACGCCCGCTGCATCTCGACCTCGTCGTCGACCACCAAGACGCGTCCGCCCACTGTTAAGCCGGCACGCGGGCGAGCGGCAGCGTGAACGTGAACCGCGGGCCCCGGCGGCGGTTCTCGGCGCGAATGGTTCCGCCATGGGCCTCCACGACGCGCTTGGAGATCGCAAGGCCGAGTCCCGTGCCGCGCGGCCGCCGCGTCCAGAACGTGTCGAAGACGCGGTCCAGGTCGACCGGCGCGATGGCGGGACCGTCGTTCTCGACCCATGCTTCGACGAAGTTGTCGCGCGCGACGGCGCCGACCTCGATGCCGCCGTCAGGCGGCGCCCATTCGATCGCGTTCTCAAGCAGGTTCGTGATGACGCGGCCCAGCTGCAGCTCGTCGCCCTCCACCGGCGGCAGGTCGTCGGGAATGCGCACCGCGACGTCGTGGCCCTCGAGCTGCGTCCTGAGCTGATGCAGCGAGCCGCCGACGAGCTCGGCGAATCCGTGCGGTTCCTTCTCCAGCTCGACGCCCGCCTCGAGCCGCGACAGCGCCAGCAGGTCGCCGACCATCCGGTCGAGGCGCGTCGCCTGGCGATCGAGGTCGGTGAGCAGCTCGCGCTGCTCCTCGGCAAGGCCGGCCTGGGGCGTCGTGAGCGCGGTCAACCCGGCGCGAAGCCCGGCGATCGGGCTCTTCAGCTCGTGGGAAAGGCTCGACAGGATCGCAGCCTTCAGCCGGTCCGATGCCTGGAACTCGCGAGCACGTTCCGCCTCCAGGGTCGCGCGGCGCCGGTCGAGGAGCAGGTCGGCGAGGCCGATGAGGCCGGCGAGCATGCGCAGCGAGCCCGGCTCGGGCTGCGTCGAACCAAGGGCCAGCACCACGACCCCGCTTCCGAGCGGCAGGTAGTCCGTGTTGCCCGCGGCGCCGTAAGCCTTAACCGGCACGACCTGGCCGTCCTTGATCGTGACGCCGACGGCCTTTCCGTTGTCGAACGACCAGTGCGCCTGCTTCATCTCGTCGGCGGTCAGGGACGAGCCCGCAAGCCGGGTGGCCTGGCCTGAGGCGATCGAAACGACCGCAAACCGATCGACGCCCGCGAGCCTGGTCGCGCTCTCGCTCACCATCTCCAGGCCCCCGGTGACCTCGTTGGCGCGCAGCGTCGCGGTCGCCAGCGCGTACAGGGCGCGAGAGTCGCGCGCGATCGCCTCGGCCGCCGACTGCGCCCGGCGCAGCGACGCGGCGAGCTGACTTGTGACGAGAGCGATAGCCAGCAGCACGACAAGCTCCAGCACCTCCGCGGGCCCGCGGACCGTCAACGTGCCGACCGGCGGGACGAAGAAGAAGTCGTAGAGCAGGAAGGCCGCGATGCTCCCGGCGATGGCCGGGCCTCTGCCCCACCGCGCGCCGAGCCAGAGGACGAGCAGCACGTAGAGGGCGGACAGGCCGGAGACCGACGCAAGCGAAGTGACGAGGCCGATCGCGACCGTGACCGCGATCGCTCCGCCGACGGCGACCGCGTAAGGCGCAAGGCGCCGAGTGGTCATCTCGTTCCGGAGTCTACGGCCGGCATCTCGAGCTGCTCAGGCGGCACCGGCAATCTCGAGCTCCCTGGCGCGCCCGGCGTAACCGGGATGCGAAGGGTGGGCGACGCGGTACCAGGCCAGCGTCTCGGCCAGGGCGTCCTCGAGCGCGGAAGGCTCGAAGCCAAGCTCGTGCCGCGCCCGCTCGATGACGTAGCCGGCCGACCGGGCGGGATCCGGACCGTAGGGCCTCGCCCCTTCGGGCACCTCCGCGAACGGCACCGGGTGCAGCCGGACGGGTTTGCCAAGCGCACGCGCGATGCCCTCGACCAGGGCCCGCAGGCTCACGTTCTCGAAGGCTGCGTTGTACGCCTTGTGCACGGAGTTTTTGCGGGGGTCGCAGGCAAGCGCGCAGACGAACCCGATGTCCTTCACCCAGGCCAGGCCGGCCTGCCACTCGTAGGTCTCGGCCGGCACGAGCAGCGGCCCGCCGTCGGCGACGCGCTGGATGTACGCGGCGATGCGCAGCGTGTGGTCGGTCGGGCCGAACACCGCGGGTGGCCGAACGACCGTCCACGGGAAATCCTCGAGACGCGCGAGCGCCGTCTCGCACCACCGTTTGCCCTCGCGGTAATCCAGCACGGCCGGCGGCTCGCCGGCCAGCGGTTTGAAATCATCCTCGCGAGCGGGTTTGCCGTGGAGGTCCGGGTACACGCCGGTCGACACGAAGACGTAGCGCTCGCCTATGAAATGGCGCGCGACGGCCTTGACCTCGGCCGGCTGATAGCAGGCCAGGTCGAGGAGCACGTCGGGCTGGGTCTGCGCGAGCGCACGCGCGAGCTGATCCTCGTCGGTGCGGTCGAAGGCGACGTAGCTGGTGAAGGTGCCGTACGGCCGCTCCTTGCGGCCCGCGGCGATCGTCTCCACGCCGCGCCGCATCAGCTCCTTGCAGGCGGCGACCCCGATGAAGCCCGCGCCACCCAAAACGAGGGCTCGTGTCAAGAGTGGCGGGCTCGGGGACGGGCTCGGCGAAACGCGGCATCGGCGGCCGGAGCCAAGGAAAGGGTGGCGAAGCTAGGAGCCCACACCTACTGGGGTCCCCGCGCCGTGGGTAGCGGGGGCAGCGACGCGGCGCCGGGCCCCTTGACGCCGGCTTCAGCGCCGAAGGCGCCCGGCCGGGCGCCGAAGGCGCCCGGCCGCCTAGGCCGATGGATCGCCGAGCCGCTTCCCGGGCCCGCCACTCTCAGTCGATGTCGCGCGTGACGAAGTCGACGTCGACGCCTTCGATCTCGCGCAGCCGCTCGGCGAGCTCGCCCGCCAGGACGACAGACCTGTGCTGTCCGCCCGTGCAGCCGAACGCGACCACGAGATGCATCCGGCCTTTGGATCGGTACAGCGGCAGCAGGTCACGCACGATGCGCTGCACGTCGTCGAGCAGGCGGCCGGCGGACGGCTGATTCATGACGTAGTCGACCACCGCGGCGTCGCGGCCGGAGAGGTGCTTCAGCTCGGGCACCCAATACGGGTTGTCGAGGAAGCGGGCGTCGATGAGCAGCGCGGCGTCCGCGGGCGCTCCGTTCTTGTAGGCGAAGGCCAGGCACGTGATGAGAGGACGCTCGCGGCTGCGCAGATGCCGCGCCAGCTCGTCGCGCTGGCCTGCCTCGATGCGGTGGTGCGCCCGCTCAAACGAGCCGCCCTCGTGGCCGTCGCTCTCGCCGTCGTGGACCAGCACGTACTTGATCGCCCGCCGGTCCGCCTCGCGGAGCACCTCGGCGCCTCCGTCACTGACGCCCAGCACGAAGTCACCATCGCCCAGGCCGTCGAGCTCCGTGATGCGCCGGAAACCGGCCGCCTCAAAAGCGCCGATCGCATCCTGCATCCGCTGCTCATCGGCGGCGCCGACGACGATAAGAGTCACGGACGGAGACCTCGACGAGCGATTCGGCGTCGAGGTGGCCCAGATGCTAGGCGCGGCCGAGCACCGGAGCGAGCGCATCGGTGATGCGTGAGCGAGGAGCGGAGGCCGCAACGACGCAGATGGGCCGCATTCGGCGTCGAAGCGCCGGCGAGGGGCTCCGGCCGTGACTCTCGAGTCAAAGGGTTTCCTTGAGTCGCATCGCGAGGCGCTCCGGGATGCCGAGCTTCACGATCTCGTCGACCGGCGCCTCGCGGATGGCCTGCACCGAACCGAAGTGTCGCAGCAGCGCGCGCTTGCGCGCGGGACCGATGCCCTCCACCGAGTCGAGCGGCGACGTCAGCGCCTTGCGCGCGCGCACCTTGCGGTGATGCGTGATCGCGAAGCGATGCGCCTCGTCGCGGATCCTCTGGACGAGGAACATGCCCGGCGAGTTCCTCTCCTGCACGATGGGGTCGACGCGACCCGGCGCGAAGATCTCCTCTCGCTCCTTGGCCAGCGCAAACGTCGGGATGTCCGCGTAACCCGCCGACTCCAGCACCTCGAGGGCGGCGCTCAATTGGCCCTTGCCCCCGTCGATGAGGATCAGGTCCGGCCGGCTGGTGAACGACCGGTCGCCCACGATGTCCGCCTCCTCGCGGCGCTGCGCCTGCTCGAGCCTCTCGAGCCGGCGGCGCAGGACCTCCTGCAGCATCGCGAAGTCGTTGGGGCCGGGCACGTACTTGATCCGGAAGTGCCGGTAGTGCTCGTTGCGCGGGCGCCCGTCCTCGAACACGACCATCGAGCCGACCGCGGAGTCGCCCTGGATGTTGGAGATGTCGTAGCACTCGATGCGCCTGGGCGTGCTCTCCAGGTCGAGCGCCTCGGCCAGCGCGGCGAGCATCGGCTCCGTGCGGCTGCGGTCGTAGTCGGCCTGGATGCGCATCTGCTGGAGCTCCTGTTTCGCCGTCTCCTCGAGCTGGGTCACCAGGGCGCGTTTGCGGCCGCGCTGCGGGATCTCGATGGTCACCGGCCGGCCGCGTTTCTGGCTGAGCCAGCCGGTGATGAGCTCCGGCTCGTCGACCGGCCCGGGAAGGACGACGTCGCGAGGCACGTGGGTCGCGCTCGAGTAGTACTGGAGCATGAAGCCGCGCAGCAGCTCGGGCTCGCTCGCGTCCGCAGCACCGTCGAGCGCGTGGCCGTCGTGGCCGACCATCTTGCCCTGCCTGACGTAAGCGACCTCGACATAGACGTCGTTGCCGCTCCGCGCGTAGGCGACGATGTCCTGGTCGTCGCGACCCCGAGTCAGGACCTTCTGCCGGTCGGCGATGCGCTCGATCGACTGGAGCTGGTCGCGGTAGCGAGCCGCGTTCTCGAAGTCAAGCCGGTTGGCGGCGTCCTCCATCCTCTGCTTGAGCTCCCGCACGAGGATGTCGGACCGCCCCTCCATGAAAAGCGCGACCTCGTTGATCCGCGCCTTGTAGTCGTCGGAGGTGATGCGCCTCTCGCACGGCCCCGGGCAGCGCTTGATGTGGAAGTCGAGACAGACCTTGCCCTGCTTGAAGATCTCGTCGGAGCACGTCCGGAACGGCAGCAGCTGGCGGATCGACTTCACAGTCGAGCGCAGCGACAGCGCCGAGGTGTAGGGACCGAAGTAGAGCGCGCCGTCGTTCTGCACCCGGCGCGAGTAGTGGACCCGCGGAAACTCCTCGGTCACCGGCAGCTTGAGGTAGAGGTAGTTCTTGTCGTCCTTCAGCCTGATGTTGAATCGCGGCCGGTAGTTCTTGATGAGGTTGTTCTCGAGGACCAGCGCCTCCACCTCGTTCGCGGTCGTCACGAACTCGAAGTCGTTGGCCTTGCGGATGAGCTCGGCCACGCGTGCGGTCTGGGCGTAGCCGGGCGTGAAGTACGAGCGCAGGCGGTCGCGCAGGCGCAGCGCCTTGCCGACATAGATGACCTGGCTCTTGTTGTCGCGGAACATGTAGACGCCAGGGCTCTCGGGCACCGCCTGGAGCCGCCGCTTGATCGTGTCCTCGAGGGATATCGCCATGCCTGTGGCCGATTTTAGGAATCCGTAAACTCGAAGCCGTGAGCCAGCTGCCTCCTCCGTCCGCGGGCGGAGCGCCCTTGGTCCGCAGCCAGGGCGGCAAGTACAACGTTCTGAGCATCGTCAGCATGGTCTCGGCGGTGCTCTCGATCTTCGGCCACATACCGCTGCCGGGCGTCGGCGGCGGGAGCCTGGCCCTGGTCGCGATCGTGACCGGCGCCCTGGCGCGAGGTCAGATCCGGCCGAGCGGCGAGCGCGGGATGTGGATGGCGAACGTAGGTCTGATCCTCGGCATCCTGCACTTCGCCCTCCTCATCTTGTTCATCCTCGTCGTGATCTTCGCGATCTTCGTGCTGGGGATCGTGATGTTCGGGCACTCGCGCTAGCCGTCCCAGCGGCTATAGGATTGGACCGCGATGTCTGATCCGTCGGGACCGACACCACCACCGCCGCCGCCTCCTCCGCCGTCTCAACCGCCGAGCTATCGACCGCCTGGGGGCCAACAGTCGTATCAGCCACCTCCGGGTCCGGCCGCGCCCCCTCCGCCGTACTTCGCCCCCGGCTCACCCGGTTACATGCCACCGCCGATCGCCGGGACCGCCGGCGGGCCGGGCATGCTCTACCAGTTCACCGGACCCGCCCTGTGGTCGATAGGCTGCGGCCTCGTGTCGATCGTCGTGCCGTTCGTCACGAACTTCTACTTGCCCGTCCTGCCGATCATCGGCCTGTTCTACGGGATCCAGGCGATCCGCCGCGGCCGCCTGCTCGGAGGCATCGTCGGAATCGTGCTCAGCGTCATCGGCGGGATCGTCGCCCTGATCGCGAGCGGCATAGGCCAGCACTAAGCCGCCGCCGGTCGATCCTCGGCCGGTATGACAAGGATCGGGAAAATCATGGCCATCGCCGTCGCGGCGACCGCGACCCACAGCGCGGCATCGAGCGACCAGGCGATCAGCGGACCAGCCAAAGCTGAGCCGATCGGGGTTCCGATCGTGTTGAGTGATATCGATACGGCGAAGACCCGCCCGAATTTCGCCGGGTCGGTTCGGCGCTGCCGCAGCGTGATGAAGGCGATGTCGAACGGCCCGTTGGAGAGCCCGATCAGGGCGATGGCCACGGCCACCACCGCGACCGACGCCGCCAGCGGGAGAAGCACGATCGCCACCACGCCCAGTAGCAGAGAGGCCACCATGATCTGTCTCTCGCGCCCAAGGGTCTTGATCCGACCCGAGACGAGCGCGGACACGATCCCCGCGGCGCCCATCAGGCCCCACAGGTACCCCACCGTCGCCGGTCCTTGGTGGAGACGGCCAAGCAACATCACGGGCACTGCGATGACCAGGCATCCCCAACCGATGCTCCATGTGCTCAGCGTGAGAGCGATCCCCGCCAGCGTCCGGTTGCGCACCACATAAACGAGGCCGTCCCACGCGTCGGCGACGACGTTGCTGTCGGACTGCCGCGGTCCGGGGTCATGAACGGTCAGCATCGCCGCAGCCGCCAACGCGAACAAGGTCGCGGCTGCGGCGATCGCCCACTCCCCGCCCGCCGACGCGACGAGCACCCCGGCAATAGGCGCGCCGATCAGAGAGGCGAGCACATAGCTGCTGCTGTCGAAGGCATTGGCCCGCTCCCAGAGATGACTCGGCACCACGATCGGGAACATCGACCGCCCGCCGGCTGCGCTCAGAGGACCGGTCAACGACCAAAGACCACAGATGAGCAAGAGCAGCGCGGCAGGCAAGACGCGATGCGCCGACAGCCCGGCGATCAGGTACAGGGAGACAGCGCCGATCGCGTAATCGAGCGTGATCAGCAAAGATCGGCCGTAGCGGTCGAGGAACGCGCCGGCGATGGGCGAGACGAGCAAGCCCGGAAAGATCAGCAGGAAGGTCGCCGCGCCGGCGAGCTGCGGCGAGTGGTAACGCGACAGCACGAAGAGGACCAGGGCGACGGATAGCATCTGGCCACCGATCCGCCCAAGCGAGAGGCTCAGGAAGAGTCGCGGAAAACCCTCGACGCGCCAGAGCAGTCGGTAACCCGCGGCGCCGTCGGTGTCGACGTCGGCTTGGGTCGTCAGCCGACTGCGACTCGCGGCCGGCGCCGACCGGCGCCGTTGGACGACGCGGCGGTTTTGCGCGATCGTGCTCTCGCGAGGGGCTGTCGCAGGTACTCGCCCGTCGCCGACTTGCGGTTCGTCGCAAGCTGCTCGGGCGTGCCCTCCGCGATCACGTAGCCGCCCTTCTCGCCGCCCTCCGGTCCGAGGTCGATGAGCCAGTCAGCCGTCTTGAGGACGTCGAGGTTGTGTTCGATCACGACCACCGTGTTGCCGTGTTCCACCAGCCGGTGCAGCACCGCCAGCAGCCGTTCGACGTCGACGTAGTGCAGGCCGGTCGTCGGCTCGTCGAGCAGGTACAGCGTCCGTCCCGTATCGCGCCGCGAGAGCTCCGACGACAGCTTGACGCGCTGCGCCTCTCCGCCCGAGAGCTGGGTCGCGGGCTGGCCGAGGCGGATGTAGCCGAGGCCGACGTCGTGCAGCGTCCGCAGCTTGGTCTTGATCGCCGGCACGTTCTCGAAGACGTCGAGCGCCTCGTCGACCGTCATCTCGAGGACGTCGGAGATCGAGTGGCCGCGGAACTTCACCTCCTGCACCTCGCGCGAGTAGCGCGTCCCGTGGCACACATCACACGGCACGTACACGTCGGGCAGGAACTGCATCTCGATCTGGATGATCCCGTCGCCCTGGCACGCCTCGCACCGCCCGCCCTTGACGTTGAAGCTGAACCGGCCGGGCTTGTAGCCGCGCATCTTCGCCTCCGGCAGGCTCGCGTAAAGGTCGCGGATGTGCGTGAACATCCCGGTGTAGGTGGCCGGGTTGCTCCTCGGTGTGCGGCCGATCGGCGACTGATCGATGTCGATCGCCTTGTCCAGGTGCTCGAGGCCCTCCACGGCGCGGTGCGGGCCCGGCCGCTCCTTGGCGCGGTAGAAGAACTGCGCCACCTTGCGGCTCAGGATGTCCGTGATGAGCGACGACTTGCCCGAGCCGCTGACCCCCGAGACCGCCACGAAGCATCCGAGCGGAATCGCCACGTCGATGTCCTTCAGGTTGTTCGCCTTCGCGCCGCGGATCACCAGCGTCTTGCCGCTCCCTTTCCGCCGTTGCGCCGGCACGGCGATCATCCGGTCGCCGCGGAGGAACGCGGCCGTGATCGAGTTCGGGTCTTGGATGACCTTCTCGACCGGGCCCGCGGCGATGATCTCTCCCCCGTGCTCGCCTGCCGCCGGACCGATGTCGACCATGTAATCGGCCGACCGGATCGTCTCCTCGTCGTGCTCGACGACGATCAGAGTGTTGCCGAGGTCGCGCAGGCTCAGCAGCGTGTTGATCAGCCGCCGGTTGTCGCGCTGGTGGAGGCCGATCGACGGCTCGTCCAGGATGTACAGGACGCCCATCAGCTTCGACCCGATCTGAGTCGCCAGCCGGATCCGCTGTGACTCTCCGCCGCTCAGCGTGTTCGCGGGTCGCTCGATGGTCAGGTAGTCGAGGCCGACGTCGATCATGAACTGCAGCCGCTCACGGATCTCCTTCAGGATCCCGCGCGCGATCAGCTGCTCACGCTCGGTCAGCTCTAGCGTGTCGAAGAACGCGATCGCGTTGTCCACCGAAAGCCGCGTGACGTCGGCGATGTTCTGATCGGCGACCGTCACCGCCAGCGACTCGGGCTTCAGCCGGCGGCCCTGGCACGCCGGGCAGGGCTTGTCCGACATGTAGCGCTCGAGCTCCGCCTTCAGGTACTCCGACTGCGTTTCGTCGTAGCGCCGCTGCAGGTTCGCGACCACCCCCTCGAACGGCGCCTCGTACCACCGCGAGTGCCCGTACTGGTTCTTGTAGCCGAAGCGGATCTTCTTCTCGCCAGTCCCGTTCAGGAGCATCGTCTGCTGCTGCTTCGTCAGCTTCGACCACGGCTTGTCCATGTCGATGCCGAAGAACTTGCTGACCGATTCCAGCAGCTCCGGATAGAAGAACTGGGAGCGGCTCCACGCCGCGACCGCGCCTTCGCGCAGCGACAGCGAGGGATCGGGCACGACCAGGTCCGGGTCGACGACGAGCTGCGAGCCCAGACCGGTGCACACAGGGCAAGCGCCATGCGGGTTGTTGAACGAGAAGTTGCGCGGCTCCGGCTCCGGCACGCTCGTCCCGTCATAAGGACACGCGAAGTCCTGTGACATCTGGATCTCTTCACCCTTGTCGGGCGCGATGATCACCGAGCCGCCGCCCAACCGCGCCGCGGTCTCGATCGAGTCGACCAGCCGTGTGCGCTGCTCGGGCCCGACGACGATCCGGTCGACCACGACCTGGACGTCGTGCTTCTTGTTCTTGTCCATCGGGATCTGCTCGCCGATCTCGTACAGGCTCCCGTCCACCCGGACACGGACGAAGCCCGACTTGCGGACGTCCTCGATGAGCGAGCGGTACTCACCCTTGCGGCCCTTGACGACCGGGCCGAGGACCATGATCCGCGTCCCCTTGGGCAGCTTCTCCACGTGGTCCGCCATCTGCTCGACCGTCTGCCGGCGCACCTCGCGCCCGCAGACTGGGCAATGCGGGTGGCCGACTCGCGCGTAGAGAAGCCGCAGGTAGTCGTAGACCTCGGTGACCGTGCCGACTGTCGAGCGCGGGTTCTTCGAGGTTCCCTTCTGGTCGATCGAGATCGCCGGCGACAGCCCCTCGATGATGTCGACGTCCGGCTTCTCCATCTGCCCGAGGAACTGGCGGGCGTAAGCCGAGAGGGACTCGACGTAGCGCCGCTGACCTTCGGCGTAGATCGTGTCGAAGGCGAGCGAGGATTTGCCGGACCCCGAAAGGCCGGTGAAGACGACGAGCTTGTCCCGCGGGATCGACAGGGTGACGTTCTTGAGGTTGTGCTCGCGCGCCCCGCGGATCGTGATCTGGTCAGTCGGCATTCGGACCTTCGGTTATTCCTTCTCTCGCGTGATTGCAAACGTCCCGCTGGCGGTGGCGACCAGCCGCCCGCCCGATCCCTCGACCCGACACTCGGCAACCGCCGTGCGCCGGCCGGCGTGCACGATGTGAGCCGTCGCCCGCAGCGCCTCGCCGACCTTCGCCGCCGAGATGAAGCTGAGCTTGAGGTCGAAGCTCATCGTGCGCACGACCGCGGGTCTGATGGTGCGCAGCGAGCGACCCATCGCCGAGTCGGCCAGCGTGCTGATCATGCCACCGTGGACGAACCCGGCGTGGTTGGCCATGTCCGCCGAGGGCGTCATCTGGACCACGGCGCTCCCCTCGGCCGACTCTATGAGCACCATCCCGAGCCACCGCCAAGCGGGCGACATGTTCACCTCCCCACTTCCCTTCCCCACTTGCTGGGGAAGGTCGCCCCGCCGAGCAGCGGCCGGGCCGGATGGGGACGGGGAGGTCGGCGGCGAAGCCGCCGGGTGGGGGCGTCCGCTTGTTGTCTCGCTACTCACGGCCCTGACCTTCCGGCACCGGCATGCACGTGGACGAGGCGCGGGCGATGAGCCGGTCGCGGTCGTCGAACACGTCCGCCTCGCTGAAGAGGAGGGTCTGGCGCATTTCGATCACACGGCCGACGGCCCGCAGCCTGCCGTCGATCGCCGGGCGGATGAAGTTGATCTTCAGCTCGATCGTGGTGTTCCACATCCCGTCTTCCTGGAGCGTGGCGAGCGTCATCCCCATCGCGGCGTCAGCGATCTGGGTGATCACACCGCCCTGGACGACGCCGCCGCCGTGCCGGTGCTGGGGACCCGCGATGAGCTCGAGGACGACGCGGCCAGGCTCAGCCTCGCTGATGCGGGCGCCCAGGGTCTCCATCCAGCCCGCGGGCGGGGCGGCCAGCAGCGCTTTCGCGCGCTCCAAGTTTTGAACACGTTCTAATCCCCTTGACATTCAGATCCGCCTCATTTAAGCTCTAACTTGAACATGTTCAAATTAAATGAACTGGGGTGATTGAAATGGACCTTCGTCTCGTCGACTACCTCATCTACCTCGCCGCCAGCGCGATGGTCACGATCTGGGTCGGCCGGACCCTTTACCGCCGTGGTCGCGCTTTTCTGGTGTCCGTGTTCAAGGAGGAGGGTCTCGCCGACTCGGTGAACCACCTGCTTGTCGTTGGTTTCTACCTGGTCAACTTCGGCGCTGTCGCGCTCCTCATCAACTCCGGAGGTGCTCCGGGATCTGTGCCGGACATGGTCCAGGAGACGGCCACCCGCCTCGGCGTGGCGCTCCTCGTTCTCGGCGCCATGCACTTCTTCAACCTGTTCGTCTTCCACATGATCCGCCGGCCGCTCCGCCAGAAGGTCGTTTTTCCTCCGAACTACAACCCGTACGAGCCGGTTCCGGGAGCGTAGGCATTGGCGATCGCCCAGCCCAAGACCAAGCGTGGAGAAACCTCGAGGGCGGTGATCCTGCAAGCCGCCCTCGACCTCTTCCAGCAGCGGGGCTACGACGCCACCACGATGCGCGCCATCGCCGGCCACGCCGGCGTCTCGCTCGGCAGCTCGTACCACTACTTCCCCTCCAAGGAGCACCTCGTCCTCGAGTTCTACCGGCACACGCACGAATTGCACGCGGCCGCCATCGCGCCCCTGCTCAGCCGCGAGAAGGATCTGGCCGGCCGCCTGCGCGGGACCATCCGCGCGGTGGTGATCACGTGCGAGCCGTTCCACACCGTGGCCGGCTCGATCTTCAGCACGGTGGCTAATCCCTCGAGTCCGCTGAATCCGTTCGGCGCCGCGGCCAAGCCGCTGCGCGACGAGGTCGTCGCGCTCTACGGCGAGGTCGTGAACGGCTCGGACGCACGCATTCCGGCCGACATCGCGGAGATGCTGCCGCTGATGCTCTGGCTCTACCAGATGGGGATCCTGTACTTCTGGATCTTCGACCGCTCGCCCGGACGCCTTCGCACGCTCGAGGTCATCGACGAAACGACCGACCTCATCGTGCGGCTGATCGCCCTGGCGAACGTCCCCATATTGCGCGGCTCGCGCAAGCGCATCCTCGGCATGATCAAGAACATCGTCGAGGGTCGGGTCTCCTAGGGGCTCGGACGGAAGACCTCGCCGAGAGATTCGGTGATCCAGGTGGTCGAGATCCGGGTGAAGCGACGAGCAGCGGAGCGAGCGCATCAATAGATGCGTGAGCGAGCAGCGCAGGAGCTGAACCCGGAGATCGGCCGCATGGGCGCCGAAGATCCGGCGAGGGGCTTCTGGCCGAGCCTCAAGGGCCGCGTCGCGTTTTTCTCCAGTTTCTGACCATCGTCTTCTGCTTCGGCGCCGCGGCGATCGCCATCGCTACTTCGCCGTCGTCCTCTTTCGGGGTGTCCTCGCCTGACAGGCGGCGCCGCAGCTTGATGATCCGGTCGCGCACGCGCGCCGCGTCCTCGAACTGCAGCTCCTTGGAGAGCCGGCGCATCTCCTTCTCCAGGTCGCGCACGATTGCCAGCAGGTCCTCCCGCGGGACGCCCGCCCCGGCCATGATCTCGACGGCATCCGCCTGGAGATCGTTCTCGTTGATCTCCAGGGCGTAGATCGCCTTCTTCACGCTTTCGGGCGTGATGCCGTGCTCCGCGTTGTACGCGGTCTGCCTCGTGCGCCGTCGCTCGGTCTCGTCCAGCGCCCTGCGCATCGAATCGGTGACCGAGTCCGCGTACATCACCACATGCCCTTCGACGTTTCGCGCCGCGCGTCCGATGATCTGGATGAATGACCGGAAGGCGCGGAGGTAGCCCTCCTTGTCGGCGTCGAGGATACCGATGAACGCGACCTCCGGCAAATCGAGTCCTTCCCTCAGCAAGTTGATTCCGACCACGACGTCGACCTCTCCGCTGCGCAGGGCCGTCAGCACCTCGATCCGCTGCATGGCGTCGAGCTCGGAATGGAGGTAGCGCACCTTCACGCCGTACTCGCGGAGATAGTCCGCGAGGTCTTCCGCGAAGCGCTTGGTCAGCGTCGTCACCAGCGAGCGCTGTCCCGCCTCGGCTCGCCTCTTCACCTCCGCGAGGAGGTCGTCGATCTGTCCCTCGGTCGGCCGCACTTCGACGGTCGGATCGACCAGGCCGGTGGGCCGGACGACCATCTCGACCGTGCGCTGCGACCGGCGCATCTCGTAGTCGCCCGGCGTCGCGGAGACGTAGACGACGTTGCCGGCGCGCTCCTCCCACTCCTCGAAGCTGAGCGGCCGGTTGTCGAAGGCGCTGGGCAGGCGGAACCCGTACTCGACCAGCGCCGCTTTGCGCGCCCGGTCTCCGCCGAGCATTCCGTTGATCTGCGGCACGGCGACGTGCGACTCGTCCACGAAGATCAGCGTGTCCTCGGGCAGGAAGTCCATCAACGTGTAAGGCGCTTCGCCTGGCTGACGGCGCGTGAGATGCCGCGAGTAGTTCTCGATCCCCGCGCAAGTCCCCGTCTCTCGCAACATCTCGAGGTCGAAGTTCGTCCGCTGGCGCAGGCGCTGCGCCTCGAGGAGCCGTCCATGGTCCTCGAACCATTTGCACCGCTCCTCGAGCTCCGCCTCGATGTCGGTCATCGCGAGCCGCAGCTTGTCGGCCGGCGTCACGTAGTGCGAGGCCGGGAACACGGTGAATTCGTTCTTCGTGCCGAGGATCTCGCCGGTGACGGCGTCCAGCTCCTGGATGCGCTCGACCTCGTCGCCGAAGAACTCCACGCGGTAAACCCTCTCTTCGTTTGCGGGCACGAGGTCGACCACGTCACCCCTCACGCGAAACCGCAGCCGTGCGAGGTCGTAGTCGTTTCGCTCGTACAGCATTTCCGTGAGCTTGCGCAGGAAGACCTCTCGCCGGATCGATTGACCCTTCTCAACCTTCAGCGACTCGCCCATGTAGTCCTCGACCGATCCGATGCCGTAGATGCAGCTCACGCTCGCCACGACCAGCACATCGCGCCGCGTCAGCAGGTCCTGCGTCGTGGAGTGGCGCATGCGGTCGATGTCGTCGTTGCGGCTCGAGTCCTTTTCGATGTAGGTGTCGGTCCGCGCGATGTAGGCCTCGGGCTGGTAATAGTCGTAGTAGCTCACGAAATACTCGACCGCGTTCTCAGGCAGGAGGCGGCGAAACTCGGCGCACAATTGGGCCGCCAACGTCTTGTTCGGGCTGAGGACCAGCACCGGCCGCTGCAATTGCTCGACCGCCCAGGCCATTACGTTGGTCTTGCCGCTCCCCGTGACGCCGAGGAGGACCTGCTGGGTCAGGCCCGACTGGACGCCTTCGACGAGGCGCGCGATGGCCTCGGGCTGGTCGCCGGCGGGCTTGAAGGGTGCGTCGACACGAAAGCGGTTGGGCATCGGAGAAGCCTAATTCTAAGGCGCACAAACGTTCGGTAGGGTGGGAAGGTCAGGGCAGGGAAAGAATCATCGCCTCCACGATCGACCCGGCCTTGATGCCCTGATCGCCGGCCGGGATCCGGATCAGGGCGTGGGCGCCCGCCAGCGACATCAGCCGCGAGGAAGACTGGGAACCTGTCGTCTCGGCGACCAGCTCCCGCCCGTCACGGCGGAGGGTGACCCTCTGGTACTCGGTGCGCTCCGCCGTCGGTTTGGCGTCGTAGCCGAGCCGGACGGGCAGCGTCGGCCGGCGGAGCTGGGCAAACCCCTGCATCTTCCGCAGCGCCGGCCGCACGAAGACCTCGAAGGTGACGAGCGACGAAACAGGAAACCCAGGAAGGCCGAACGCGACCTTCCCGACTTCATCCCTCTGCCCCCTGGGGAGAGGGACAGGGTGAGGGGCGCGAAGTGTAGCGAACGTGAAGGGTTTGCCGGGCTTGAGCTTGACGCGGCCGACGTGGACGGTGCCCAGCGATTCGAGCAGCGGCTTCACGAGGTCGTGCGTGCCGACCGATACGCCGCCCGAAGTGACCAGCACGTCCGCCCGCTCGAGTGCGTTTTCGACGAGGCGGCGCAGCGGATCGGGCTCGTCCGGTGCGATGCCCAGCACCTCCACGTCTGCACCCGCCTCGCGCAGCGCCGCCAGCAGCGCCCAGCGGTTTGAGTCCGGGATCTGCCCAGGACCGGGCGTCCTCCCCACCTCGACGAGCTCATCCCCGGTCGACATCAGCGCCACGCGCGGCCGCCGGCGCACCCCGAGCTCCGCCTGGCCGACGGCGGCGGCGAGCCCGATCTCGGCCGCTCCGAGCTGGGTGCCCGCGACCAGCACGCGGTCACCCGCGCTCATGTCGTCGCCCACCTTGTGAAAGTTCGTCCCGGCCTTCAACCGGGACGGCACCGTGACCCCGTGGCCGTCCACCCGCACGTCCTCGACCATGACCACCACGTCGGCCCCGTCGGGCACCACGCCGCCGGTCAGAATGCGCGCCGCGGCGCCGGGCTCGACGCGCCCGCCATACGGCCGCCCGGCCGCCGACTCACCGAGTACCCGCAGCGTCTTGCCGGCGTCGGCCGCACGCAGCGCGTAGCCGTCGACAGCGCTCGACGGAAACGCCGGCAGGGGCGACGAGGCGACCAGGTCGTCCGCCAGCACCCGGCCGAAGCAGTCCGCCAGTCGGACGTGCTCGACGCCGAGCGTCGCGGTGTGGTCGAGGACCAGCTCGGCGGCCTCATCGGCGTCGACCAGGGGGTAGGCGGAGGCCCTCAACTATTCGTGGCCTCCGAAACTACTCGTGGCGTAGCGCGCGGGAGGGTTCCTGCCGGGCCGCCCGCAGAGCGGGCAAGAGTCCGCTGACCGTGCTCAGCATTGCGGCCAGGATGACGGCCACCAGCAAGACGACCACGTCGATGCGGAAGACGTCGAAGCTCGACGCAGTCACGGACTGCGTCAGCCGGTCGACCGCCGCGTTGCCGAGGCGCCCGAGGCCCACCGCCACGATGGTGCCGATCAACCCACCGGCGATGCCGATGCCCGCGGCTTCGGCGAGGAAGAGAAGAAGCACGTCGCGCGATCGCGCGCCCAGCGCCTTGAGGACTCCGATCTCATTGGTTCGCTCGAGCACCGCGGTGTACATCGTGTTCGCGATGCCGAGACACGCGAGCAGCAGCGCGACGATGGCGAGTCCCAGCAGCGCGAGCTTCAACTTGCCGAGCAGGTCCTCGAAGTTGCGGAACTGGTCGCCGAAGGTCTGGGACTGAAACCCGAGAGCATTCACGCGCCGCTGCAGGCCCTCGACCGACAGACCCGAATCGGCGAGGAGCGTGATGCTCGTGAACTCACCACCCTTCCACTTGTTCGCCTGGGCCAGGTTCGTCCAGTAGGTGCGCATGACCCCGTAGGGCACGAAGCCGCCAGGCGCGCCCGCCGGCATGAAGTTCGTGGACACGATGCCGACGACGACGAGCTTCAGGCCGACCGGCGTGGTCACCTTGTTGTTCGTGGAAGACGGCACCAGCCCGCCCGCAGTTGCGGTGAAGGTGACGTCGGTGCCCACCGCCGCGTCGGGCGATCGAAAGCCGAGCGCGGCGGCCTCGGTGTCGGTCAGCAAGACCTCGTAGGCAGCGTCCGAGCCCGGCATGCGACCCGCGCTCGGGGTGGGCACCGCGCTCGACGAGCCCATCGGGGGCAGCGAGACCAATTGACCTGGCGGCGTGACCCCTGGGACGTTGCCCGCGAGGGCCGATCCGGTCGACCCGAAGGTGCCGCTCAGCCCGATCTGGCCCCACGAGGCACGGACATGGGGCAGTCCAGCGAGCGTGCCCAGGGTTGCGCTGTCGAAGCCTGCGCTGCTCGCGTCCGCGACCGGGTACACGGCGACCTGGTGGACCTGGCTGGTCGCGAGGGCCGGCGCGTCGAGCGCCTGCTGGAGGCCGCCCGCGAGCGCGACGATCAGGCTGAGGGCCGCGATGCCGATGGCGACGCCCGTGGTGGTCAGCACCGTGCGCAGCGGCCGCCGGCCGGCGCTGCCGAGGCCGACCTTGAGCGTGTCCTTCCAGTGCATCCGGGCGGCGGGGTCGACGGGCTCCTGGCTGCGGACGGTCGGCTTGCCGGCCTCGGTCTCGACGGCCTCCCCGTCGATCATGCGCACCACCCGCCTGGCGTGGCGCGCCACCTCGGGCGAGTGGGTCACGAGGACGACGGTCGCGCCGCGCCGGTTCAGGTCGTCCAGCAGGTTGAGCACGCCCTCCCCGGCGGTGGAGTCCAGGCTGCCGGTGGGCTCGTCGGCCAGGATCAGGCCCGGCCGGTTGGCCAGAGCCCGGGCCACGGCCACCTTCTGCTGCTCACCGCCCGAGAGCCGGCTCGCACGCTGCCCGGCGCGGTCCTCGAGGCCGACCATCGCGAGCAGGTGGCGGGCGCGCTTGCGCCGCTCCTCGAGCTCGACCCCCGCCAGGGTCAACGGCAGGGCCACGTTGTCCTCGACCGTCATCGACGAGATCAGGTTGAAGGTCTGGAAGATGGTGCTGACGCGCTGCAGCCGGTAGTCGGCGAGGTCGCGGTCAGGCAGCTCCCCGAGAGGCAGACCGGCTCCGTACACGTGGCCGGCGGTCGGGCGGTCGAGACCGCCCATGAGGGACAGCAGCGTGCTCTTGCCGCAGCCGGACGGGCCGACGATGGCGACGTACTCGCAAGGGCCGACGTCGAGCGTGACGTTCCGGAGCGCCGTGACCTGCATCTCGTTGCGGCCGCCGAACTCGCGAGACACGGAGTCGAGCCTGAGGCCGACGGCCTGGCCCAGGAGGTCGCGGAACTCGTCGTGCACCGGCGGAGGAGGCGGCTGCTCGGGTGCGGCGGCAGGCTCGACCGCGGGCTCGACGGCGGGCTCGGGCGATTCGAGGATCGCCACGGCGACGACGCTGCTCTCATCGACCTGCGATTGGGCCTCGGCCCCGTTGCCTCCGTTCTGTTCGCCGTGTTCCTTGTGTTCGGCCTGCGCCACGCGGGCGTCGCGACGCGCACGGCGGCGCCGGCGCTTGGAGCCGCTCGAGTCGCCAGGATCGGTCACGGCAGTAGCCCCCGCCTTCATTTTTCGCAGTCTAAGTGTTGGTTTAACGGTTACAGACCGGGTTTCGCTACTTGCTGCTCGAGCCAGTTCAAATACGTGGAAGAGCCTCCCTCGATCGGGAGCTGGATGATCTCCGGGTTCTCGTAGCTGTGCTTCGAGCGCACGTAGTCAAGAACGGCCTCGGCGCGGGATTCCAGCGTCTTGATCAGGAGCAGCGACTCGTGCGCGCGCTGTAATTGATCGTCCCAGTAATAAAAGGATGCGACCGAAGGCACGACCGAGCAGTATGCCGCCAGGTGCTCGACCACGAGACCTTCGCCGAGCCGCTCGGCATCGTCGCGGCCACTTGTGGTAACCAGGATCAAGACAGCCTTCTCGCCCATCGGTTCGTGCTTAATTCTGGGGTTTTCTCGGACGGTCCAGCCAGACGGTCCCCGCGAGAAGGCCGATCGCGCCCAGGACCAGGCCGCCGACGACGTCCGATTCCCAATGGACGTCGAGGTACAGGCGATCGAATGCGATCAGGACGATCACGACCGTCCCCCCCACCACAGCGATTGCTCTGACAATCGGCGATGGCGATAGGCGCCGGATGACGAACGCGAGCAATCCGTACGCGATCACGGTGCGCAGCATGTGGCCGCTGGGAAAGCTGTTCCCCGCAGCCGCGCCCGACAGCAAGTTGGTGATGCTCGGTCCATCCGTCTCCGATAGCGACCGGGGCGGACTCGGGTGGTAGAAGTTCAGCTTGTAGAAAAACTCCAGCGCCTGCGCCGCGAGAAAGACGATGAAGACGAGCGCGTCGGATCCGAAACCTGCGCGCCATAGATAAAAGGTGAGGCCGGCCATGACGATCGTCGTCACCTCGACGCCGCCGAGCTCGGCGATGAGCTGGAAGAGAGCATGCAGCGATGGCTGCCACGCGCTGTGCATTCCCTGCGCGACCTGCGTGTCGAGGCTGGTGAAGGCGCCGGCCGTGATGGAGATGGTCAGGCCGACGTAGACGACGCACAAAACGCCGATCGCCAGGAGGCGTGGTATCAGCGCTGGCAACGCGTGCAGAAAACCGTGGTCCGGCCGGCGATGCGGATCGAGCGCAGCGGCCGCCCGCACGTCATGCACGGCTCGCCGCCGCGCCCGTACACGAGGAGCTGCTCCTGCTGCTCGCCCATCTCGCCCCACGCGTCGCGATATGTGTCGACCGAGCTTCCGCGATTCTTGATCGCCGACTCGAGCGACACGCGGAGCGAGTCCTGAAGGCGTCGCGCGGATTTCCTGCTGATGCTTCCGGCGACTCGGTCAGGCCGCAGGCCTGCCTTGTGCAGCGATTCGTCCGCGTAGATGTTGCCAACGCCGGCGATCGCACCCTGGTCGAGCAGGACCGCCTTCAGCGCGGTCCGGCGCTTGCGCAGGCGCCGGTAGAAGTCGTCGGCGCCGAATTCGGGATCGATCGGTTCGGGACCCAGCAAGGGCATCTTCTTCGATGAGATCAACGCCTGCTCGGTCCCAAGCAGCAGGCGACCGAACCGGCGAGGGTCGCGGTACCGGAGCTGGCGCCCGTCGTCGAGGAAGAAGACCGCGTGCGTGTGCTTCTCGAGCGGGGTCGCCTCATCGACGAGACGCAACTGTCCCGTCATGCCGAGATGTACGACGAGGAGCAGATCCCCACCAAGACCGATGAGGATGTACTTGCCCCGCCGTTGCAATGACTCGATGCGCATCCCCACCACGCCGTCGACGAAGACCTCCGGCTCGGGGTGGCGCACGATCGTCGGGAAGCTCAGCTCGCAGCGCACGATCGTGCGGCCGGTGAGGTGAGGCCGCAGGTCGGCCACGATCGTCTCGACTTCAGGAAGCTCGGGCACCGTTATGCGCGGACGACCGCGAGCTTCTTCATGTCGGCCCAGTTGGCCCCGACCTTCATCTCGACCTCGATCCCCGTCTCGAGCTCGTACGCGCCGGTCATGATGCGCGGCACCTTCTCGGCGAACTGATCGACCTCGGAGCGCGGGACCTCGAAGAGCAGCTCGTCGTGCACCTGCAGCAGCATGCGGCCCTCGATCTCGTCGGCTTCGATCTCGCGATGCAGCCTCACCATGGCGATCTTGATGATGTCCGCGGCGAGCGATTGCATCGGGAAGTTGATCGCCATCCTCTCGGCCGCGCTGCGGAGCTGAAAGTTCGGCGAGCGCAGGTCGGGAATCGCGCGGCGGCGCCCGGTCAAGCTGACGACCACGCCTTCCTCACGCGCCTTGCGCCGCACCTCGTCGAGGTACTCCTTGAGCCGCGAGTAGGTCGCCCAGTACTGGCCGAGGAATTCCCGCGCGACGTCACCGGTGATGCCGAGCTGCTGCGACAGGCCGTACTCGCCCTGCCCGTAAATCGATCCGAAGTTGGCGACCTTCGCGAGTCGACGCTGGTTGGGATCGACCTGCTCGATCGGAACCTTGAACACCGCCGCCGCGGTCGCGGTGTGGATGTCCTGGCCCGCGGCAAACGCACCCATCAGCATCGGGTCCCCGCTCAGGTGCGCGGCGATGCGCAGCTCGATCTGCGAGTAGTCGGCCGACACCATGACGTGATCCGGCCGTCCGGCCTTGAACGCGCGCCTGATGCGCTGCCCGAGCTCGGTGCGGATCGGGATGTTCATCAGGTTGGGGTTGGACGACGCGAGCCGCCCGGTGGCGGTGCTCGCCTGGCCGAACGACGTGTGCACCCGACCCGTCATCGGATCGACCAATTGCGGCAGCGCGTCGACGTAGGTCGACTTGAGCTTGGAAAGCTGCCGGTGCTCGAGGATCAGCCCGATGATCGGGTGCTTCTCGCGCAGCGCTTCGAGCGTATCGGCGTCGGTCGAGTAGCCCGTCTTCGTGCGCTTGCCGACCGGCAGGCGGAGGTCCTCGAACAGGACCTTGGCCAGTTGCTGCGGAGCGTTGAGGTTGAACTTCTGGCCCGCGACCTGCTCGACCTCCGATTCGATCGCGGTCAATTGGCCGCCGAGCTCGTCCTGCATGTCCTTGAGGTACGGCACGTCGATCGCGACGCCGTCCGACTCCATGTCGGCAAGCACGCCCGCGAGAGGAAGCTCGATCTCGTGAAACAGATAGTCGACCCCGAGGTTGCGCATCTCGGCCTCGAGCCGCGGGCGCAGGTTCAGGATCGCCTCCGCGCGTCGCGCGGCGAACTCCGCCGCCTCATTCTCCGAGACCGCCGAAGGCTTACGCGCGGCGCGGCCGGTGCCGAGCAATTGCTCCGCGCTGACGAGCTCCACGCCGAGGAACTCTCGCGCCAGGTCCTCGAGGCGCGGGTCGCGCGACCCCGCGCCGAGCAGGTAGGCGGCGAGGAACGTGCTGAACGACCATTCACGCTTGCCGCCGCGGAGCGACCTCAGCGCGAGCTCAGTCTCCTTTGCGTCGTGCCCGGAGATTGGGCGCCCGGACAGGGTGCTTGCGACCGCATCCATCGCATCGGGCTTTGCAGCGTAGAAGGTGTTGCCGCCCATCGACACGCCGAGGCCCAGGATGCGCGAGCCGCGGCCGGCGCCCTCCGCGAAGGTGAACACGCCGACGTCGCCCGAACCGTCGAGCAGAGCCGCGGCCTCGGTCGGATCCTCGACGAGCTTCAGCCCCGCGGCCTGAGGAGCAGGCTCGAGCGCGAGCGCCGGCTGCACCGGAACCTGGTCCGGTGGCGGGAAACGAGTCAACAGTTGGCGGAACTCGAGGTGGTCGAACACCCGCCGCGCTTTGTCGTAGTCGTAGCGCGTCCAGCGCGCTTTTTCCAGCTCCAGCTCGACCGGCACGTCGCGGACGATGGTCACCATCCTCTTGCCCAGCCGAACCTGGTCGGCGTTCGCCTTGAGCGACGTCTTCAGCCGGCCCTCCGGCAGCTGGTCTACCCGTTCGAGCAGCGCCTCGACGTTGACGAAGTCCTGCACCAGCTTCGCGGCGGTCTTGTCACCGACGCCCGGCACGCCGGGGATGTTGTCCGACGTATCGCCGCGCAGCGCCTTGAAGTCCACGAGCTGCTCGGGTTCGATGCCGTACCGCTGCCGCACCTGGCCGGGCCCGTAGACGAATGTGTCGGTGATGCCACGGCGCGGCACGAGCGCCTCGACCGATTCGCTCACGAGCTGCAAGCAGTCGAGGTCGCCGGAGACGATCGTGACCGCATGCCCGCGTTCCTCGGCGATCCGCGCCAGCGTCCCGATGACGTCGTCCGCCTCGAAGCCCTCCACGCCGTAGATCGGTATCGAGAAGGCACCGAGCACGTCGCGCACCATGTCCAACTGCGGCCGGAGGTCGTCCGGCATCGCGCGGCGTCCGGCCTTGTACTGCTCGTACTCCTGGGAGCGGAATGTGGGTTTGCCAAGATCGAAGGCGGCGATCGCGTACTCGGGCCGGGTGGCCAGCACGATCGCCAGCATCGAGGTGAAGCCGTAGACGGCGTTGGTCACCCGGCCGTCGGACGTGCTCATCGGCGGGAGAGCGAAGAACGCCCGGTAGATGAGGCTGTGGGCGTCGATCAGGATGAGCCGCCCGCGTCGTCCCTTCGCCACGTTCGGATTCTACGTACGTCCAGATCGACACCCGAAGGGGGGCGTCGGCGTTCAAATAGCAGGGGTGCGGAGGACCGAAGGGTAATATGGAACCGAGGATGAAGAACCTCATCGAGGTGTCCGTGGACAGCATCCGGATCCACATGCCGACGGCTCAGCACCTGGTGATCCTCAAGGAAAAGGAGGCTGACCGCTACCTCCCGATCTGGATCGGATCCTTCGAGGCGCAGGCCATCGCGACCAAGATCTCGGGCAACTCGCTCGGGCGTCCGCTGACCCACGACCTGATGGCCACGGCCTTCGGCGACCTGGGCATCAGCGTTAAGCGGATCGTCGTCACCCGCCTGGCCGACCAGGTCTTCTACGCGCGCCTGTACGTGAAGCAGGACGGCCGCGACCTCGACTTCGACGCCCGGCCGTCTGACGCGATCGCCCTGGCGGTGCGCGTCGAGTGCCCTATCTTCGTCGCCTCCGAGGTGATGGACAGCGCGGGCATCATCCCCGAGGCCGACGAGATCGGCGACGAGAAGGACAAGACCGAAACGGTCGTCGACGAGGAGCGGCTGGCGGTCTTCCGCGATTTCGTGAACAGCCTGGACCTCCCCGAGCTTCCCGACGAGCCGGGCGCCAAGGACGAGCCCGGTGAAAAGGACAGGCCCGGAGGGCGCCCCGGGCGGGGCTGACAAGACGCACCTCAACGGCGAGGTAGACCTCGCCATTCGCATCCTGATCGCCCTCGCTCTCGGACTCGTCCTCGGGGCAGAGCGAGAGTTCCGCGGCCACCCGGCCGGACTTCGCACGATGGCACTGATTAGCGCGGGATCCTGCATGTTCGCGGGTCTTGGTTTGCTGCCCGAATTCGGAACTCGCGTCGACCCGACTCGGATCGCGGCTCAGATCGTGACCGGGGTGGGCTTTCTGGGCGCGGGCAGCATCCTGCGCCAGGGCGAAGAGGTGAGGGGCCTCACCACGGCCGCCTCGATCTGGGTCGCTGCCTCGCTCGGAATGGCTGTTGGATTCGCCTACTATGGCGTCGCGATTTTCGCCACTCTGCTGGTCGTGGTCGTCCTGGTCGCGCTCAAGCCGATGGAGGATCGAATTTTTCCCATCCGCAGAAATCGCCGCCGGGACGACCCAAGTCCACCCGGAATCCCACCGGAGTGACGGACCGCACAGTCGCGATCGTCACCGATTCGACCGCCGACCTTCCGCCGCAGCTCTTGAAGTCGCGCTCGATCACGGTGGTCCCGCTCACACTCAACTTCGAAGGGCGGTCGCTGCTCGACGGCGTCGACATCAGGCCAAGCGAGTTCTATCGGAAGCTCCCCCACGCCACCACGCATCCGACGACGTCGCAGCCTTCGGCGGGTCAGTTCGCTGAGACCTACTCGCGTCTACTCAACGATCACGCGGAGGTCGTGTCGATCCACATCTCCGAAAAGTTGAGCGGCACCTACGCGTCCGCCGTGCAGGGCGCGGAGATGACCGACTCGAAACGTGTGCACGTCGTCGACTCGGAGCTCGTGTCGATGTCGTTGGGTCTCATCACGCTGGCCGCGTCACAGCTCGCGGCCCAGGGCGAGGACGCCGGCGCGATCGTCAAGCGGGTGACCGAAATGCGCAAGCACGTGCAGACCTACTTCTCGGTGGCGACGCTCGAGTTTCTGCGGCGAGGCGGACGCATCGGTCTCGCGAGCGCGCTCCTCGGGTCGGTGCTGCAGGTGAAGCCGGTGCTCTGCATTCGCGACGGGCTGGTCACGCCGCTCGAACGCGTGCGGACCTTCGACCGCGCGCTGAACCGGATCGTCGAGCTCACGCGTGAGGTGGACCGAGGCAAGGGCCTTTGCGTGATCGTCGGCCACGCCGACGCAGAAGATGATGCGGAGCGTGTCGCGCGCCTGCTGGAACCAATTTCCGACACGCTGATGATCCAGCCGCTCGGCCCCGTGGTCGGCGCCCACGCCGGCCCAGGCGTCGTCGGCGTTGGCTGCTACCCGGCCGATCTCCTGCCACTCGGCATCATATCTGGGGTCCCCGCGAGTTCACGGCGAGCTCGCTAGCGCGGGGTCCTTTGAACTCGTGGGGTCTAAGACCGTCGCCATCGCACAGACGAAGGCGTGACGGTCTTGATGATCCGCCCGTCGACCGCAAGGGCCTGCAAGTGGGCGAGACCTTCCTGGAGCGCGAGCCGCTTTTCGTAGAAGTTGTCGCGCGGCCCCCAAAGATCCAGCGCGACCCGCCATCCGCTCTTCTCCTCGCCGACAACCAGCTCTTCGATCTGGTCGAGCCGCCGCTCATGGTGCGCGACCAGCGCCCTGACCCGGCCCTTGACGTCGGTGAACGGCCGCCCGTGGGCAGGGAGGACGAGCTCGGTCTTGTAGGCGGCGAGGCGCTTGAGACCCGCGAGGTACTCGTGCAGCGGGTCGGGCGTGCTCTGGGGATGCAGGCCGATGTTCGGCGAGAGGTCGGGGAGGATGTGGTCGCCGGCGAAAAGCAGCCCCGTCGCGGGCTCGTGCAGGCAGATGTGCCCTGGCGAGTGTCCCGGCGTCCATTCCACGCGCAGCCGGTGGCGGCCCATCTCGAGCAGCTCAGCGCCGTCGAGCTCGACCGATGGCTCCGCGGTCTTCACGACCTGGCTCAAAGCCCGCTGCGAGTTGCTCAGCACCTCCGCCTCATCGCCCGTCACGCCGTTGACCAGCAGGTAGGTCCTCACCTGCTCGACGAGATGCTCGAGCTCGACGTAGCGCGGATGCACTAGGGGGACCTCGAGCCGGTGGATGTAGAGGTCGGCCATGCCCTCGCCGGCCAGGGCGCCCGCGGCGCCGTAGTGGTCGGGATGGATGTGCGTGACGACCAGGCGCCGCAGCCGCGTCGTACCGAGCTGCCGCAGCGCTGCGTGGATCGCCTCGAGCGATTCTTCGGAGTTCATCCCGCAGTCGAGCAGGTCGGCTTCCTTTCCGTCGGGGAACAGGAAGACGTTGACCAAGCCATCCTCGAACGGAATCGGCAGGCGCAACTCGAAAACGCCCGCCGCGACTTCGCTCAGCGCAACCTCGATGGCCATCCGCGAATTCTCCCTGAGGGTGCCGGTAACATGAGGTACTGAGCCGTACTCGAACGTACTAAAAACGAAAGCGATTGCCACAGGAGGAGCCGATGTCAGAAGCGCAGATGACCCCCGACCAGATCGTTGAGGCGATGCCGGAGTACCTGATCCCCGAGAAGGCCGGCACGACCAAGGCGACTATCCAGTTCGACCTCAGCGGAGACGCGGGCGGCAAGTGGTGGGTGAAGATTCACGACGGCAAGGCCGAATCGGGCAAGGGCGACCCGGGCGAGCCGGCAAACCTCACGCTCCTGGCCGACGCGCACGACTGGGTCAAGATCATGACCGGACAGCAGGACCCCACCGCGGCATTCATGCAGGGCAAGCTGAAGATCAAAGGCGACATGGGCCTCGCGATCAAGATGCAGTCCCTCTTTCGAAGGCCGAGCTAAACGCCTAAAAGCTGAACTTCCAGGTGTTCAGCCGCGCCGACATCTCAGTTTCGAGGTTCAGCAGTCCCGCGTGGAGGTCCATCACGACGACGTGGTGCGGCGTCAGCGCCACGCGCCGGCCGTCGGTGAGCCTCACCGCGTCCGTGGCGTTACCCCAGGAGATCGAATCCCCCGGCGTGGCCTTCGCCAGGTTGTCATGGAGCCAGCTCGTCAGGTCCGGTGAGCTGCCCCGCTCGTAGGTCGAGATGATCATGTTGGCGAAGTCGCCCGGGCACGGGCTGGCGGCGGGGCTCGGGGAGCCGGAGGGTGGCGTGGCCGGCGTCGGGCAGGGCGCCTTGATCGCGGGCACGTACGTGATGTCGAAGGTGAGGTCGAGGCCTGGCGGGCTCTCGATGGCCTGGGACCGCTCCAGATACCTCCAGTTCTCCGGGTAGCAGAACCCCCAGCCCACCTGCTGGTCCTCGAAAGCGTGGTCCCCCTGCGAGCACTTGAGATCCGCCCCGATCTGCGCTACGCTCGGCACCGGGTGCGCGCCCGAGCCGGTTTGGCAGCCGGCAAGCGCCAGCACGATGGCAATCACGGCGAGCGCCTTCGGGGGAATTGCAGGCAGCAGCGGGGAACGCATCCGGCGACTAATTGTGCGGGAGCGGGTAAGCGTGCCGGTGTACGCGTTGTGACTCTCGAAATCCAAACGCCGCCGCGATGGGTAATGAGTTTGGAGGGGGGTTTTTCCAATGGCAACTCGAAAGAACACGGGAGATGCTCCAGAGGAGAGGCTGGAGGCCGACAGGCGGCGGCTCGAGCTTCTGGCGGCCCAATGCGGCGAGGAGGCCGGGCTGCACCGTCCTTTGAACGAGATCGTCGGCGGCGTGATCACGGGCATTCCGGAAGACACCGACCTGGCCCAGGCGCTTTCCGACCGGGAGACGTCCGACCTCCTGGTCCACCTCCTGGACCAGAACCGGGAGCAGGTGGAGCGCGCGCTCGAGCGGCTGCGCGAAGGCGCGTACGGAATCTGCGAAGGCTGCGGCCGGCGCATTCCAGAGGCACGGCTGAAGTTCCAGCCCGCGGCCACGCGCTGCGTAGAGTGCCAGGCTCACTGGGACAGGCTCAACGGAAGGACGGCCTAAAACCTTCGGCGTCTTCCCTCTCCCCTTTGGGGAGAGGGCCAGGGTGAGGGGCGCGAAGTCGACCTTGCCCCAGACCACTCTGGCTTAAACCCCTTCTGGCTTAGACCCTTCTGGCGGGCCTGAGGAGCGCGACAACCCCTAAGGCAACCCCGAAGACCACCATCGCCGATCCGATCCAGAACCAATGCACGTCCCCGGTCATGAAGCTCCCGGGGATGTAGCCGAGCCCCTGCCCGGCGAAAACCGCCCCGGCGAGCAGCACGAGAGCCCCGATGACCGTCAGCCCAACTCTCACGCCCATCGATTACCCGAACCGGTTACTCAGACTCCCCCATAGACGACCGACTTCTCCTCCGTGTACTGGAGGAAGGCTTCCACCCCATGCTCCTTGCCGAAGCCGGACTGCTTGGTCCCGCCGAACGGCAGCTCGTCGTGAGCGATCACGAGCGCGTTGACCCACGTGTAGCCGGCCTCGAGCTCCTGCACCGCACGGTGCGCGGCCGCCATGCTGCTCGTCCAGATCGATGACCCCAGGCCGTACTGCGAGTCGTTGGCCAGCCGCAGCGCCTCGTCGAGGTCCTTCACCTTGCGCACCGGAAGCGCCGGACCGAAGACCTCTTCCGTCCACATGCGAGCGCCGTCTGGCACGTCCGTCAGGATCGCCGGCTCGATGAACCAGCCCTTCTCGTACTCCGAGCCCTTCGGCCTTCCTCCGCCGTAGATCACCTTCGCCCCGGCGTCGACCGCGTCCTTGATCTGCGCCTCGACCTCGGCCCGCTGGGTCTGCGAGTGCATGGGCCCCATCCGCGAGTCCTTGTCCAGGCCGTTGCCGGGCTTGAGCTTCGCAGCCCGAGCCAAAAGCTTCTCCATCAGGCCGTCGAAAGCGCCCTCCTGCACGTAGAGCCGCTTGGTCGAGAGGCACTGCTGGCCGCAGTTGAAGAACCGGCCGACGGAGATCGCTCGCGCGGCGCCCTCGAGGTCCGCGTCGTCGAGGACGATGCACGGGTCGCTGCCGCCAAGCTCGAGGGTCACCTTCTTCAGATGCTCCGCGGCCTTCGCCATCACGCGCTTGCCCGTCGGCGTGGAACCTGTGAGCGCGATCTTGCGGATGAGCGGGTGCTCGACGATCGCTTCTCCGGTCGCCTGTCCGATCACGACGTTGACGACGCCTTCGGGCAGCCCACCCTCGATCAGCGCCTCGATGCAGGCGAGGGTCGCAAGCGGAGTCGTGCTCGCGGGCTTCAGGACCACCGTGTTACCGGCGGCGATCGCGGGAGCGACCTTGTTGGCCGCGAGGGTCAGCGGAAAGTTCCACGGCACGATCGCGCCGCACACGCCGATCGGCTTGCGCACCACGAGCCCGTACGTGGTCAGGTCGGGCAGCCGCACGTACTGCCCGTGCACCTTGTCAGCGAGGTCGGCGAACCACCCGATGTTCTCGCCGAATCGCCGGGCTTCGAGACGTGACTCGAGCAGCGTCTTGCCCTGCTCCTTCGTCAGGAGGACCGCGATCTCCTCGACCTTGGACAGCATGTGCTGCGAGGCCTTGTGCAGGATCTCGCGGCGCTGATTGGAGGGGATCCTCGACCAGGTCGCGAACGCCTTGGCGGCCGCCTGAGCCGCCCTGTCGACGTCGGCCGCGCCGCCCGCGGGAACCTCGTCGACGACCTCGCCCGTGGCGGGATTGCGGACCTCGTACGTCTTGCCGGACGCGGCCTTTGTCCTCTCGCCCTCGATGATCATCGTCGCCATGCGGCACCCCCGTGAGTTCGTACTTTCATCACTCCGATAAGGTTAGACGGAGACATGCCGGTCAGAGTGGAGAAGCAGGGCGGGGTGGGCATCCTGGTGTTGGACCGCCCGCCCGCCAACGCCTATGACTACGCGTTCTTGCGGTCGTTCGCGAGCGCGGTCGACGACGTGCGGGTCGACGAGGACATACGCGCCGTTGTAGTGACGAGCGCGTCCGAGAAGTTCTTCTCCGCGGGCGCGGACGTCAGCGCCTTCGCGGCGGGCACGACCCGCTCGCGGGTCATGACCCCGCTCCTGGCGCACGAAACCTTCCGCAAGATGGAGAACACGCCCATCGTCTTCATCGCCGCGATCTGGGGACACTGCCTCGGCGGCGGGCTCGAGCTCGCGCTGGCCTGTGACCTGCGCTTCGCGGCGGAGGGCTCGTACCAGATCGGCCTCCCTGAGCTGAATCTCGGATTGTTTCCAGCCTCAGGCGGCACGCAGCGCCTGCCGCGGCTCGTCGGGCTGTCAAAAGCCATGGACCTGATCCTCAGCGCCACCACCATGAGTCCCGGCCAGGCTAAGGAAATTGGTTTGGTGGACAGGCTGTACCCCGACGCGGCCGCATGTCGCGACGGAGCGATCGACTACGCGACCAAGATCGCCGCCGGCCCAAGCGTCGCCCTCGGCCACGCGAAGCTGGCGATCACGCAGGGCTACGGCACGCCGCTCGACGTCGGCCTCGCCCTGGAGCGCGAAGCGATCGCGAGGGTGTTCGTCTCCGCGGACGCTGACGAGGGGATCAAGGCGTTCGGCGAAAAACGGAAGGCGGAGTTCAAAGGACAGTGATAACCTGTCGCGCTAGAAATCAAGAAGGAGGTGGCGTTCGAATGGCAGAAGTTGTGAACACCGTTGCCCGGCCGTCGGCCGCCCCCGCGCTGGACTGACTCCGTACCCCTCCCCATTCATGGGGAGGGAAAGGGTGGGGTGGACCGATACGCCCACCCGTTCTCAACCGGAGGATTCGAGTTGTCTCAAGCTGCCTCCCAGCTCGTCTCGCTGGGCTGGGATTCCTACTTCGACGAAAAACTCAAGGAGCTGGCGCCGCCCGACGCTATTCCCGCGCGCGTCATCGCCGACTACGGCGCCGCGTATCTCGTCCATGACGGCGCCGAAGGCCGGCGTGCCTCAGCGCGCCTCGCCGATCCCGCGGTCGGCGACTGGGTCACGCTCGAGGGCGACCGCATCACCCACGTCCTTGCCCGCCGCACGGTGTTCTCGCGCAAGGCGGCCGGCGTGGAGACGAAGCAGCAGGTGCTGGCCGCCAACGTCGACGTCGCGTTTGTCGTCGCCGCGGCCACCGACGTCAACGTGCGGCGCATTGAGCGCTACCTGACCATCGCGTGGCAGAGCGGCGCGGTCCCGATAGTCGTTCTGACCAAGGCCGACGTCACCGAGTCGCCGGCCGAGATGCGCGAAGAGCTCGAGTCGGCCTCGGCCGAGACGCCCGTCGTTGTGACGAGCTCGGTCACCGGCGAGGGCATCGACGAGATCACCCGGTTGCTGCGGCCGGCCAAGACCGGCGTCTTGCTCGGCCCATCAGGGGCCGGCAAGTCCACGCTCATCAACCGCATCGTCGGCGCGGACGTGATGCGGACGCGGGAGATCCATCGCTCCGGCGAGGGACGCCACATGACGAGCCACCGTCAGCTTATTCAGCTGCCCGGTGGGGGGATGATCATCGATACGCCGGGCCTGCGCGAGGCGCAGCTGTGGGGGGGCGAGGACGCCCTCGGTAGCATCTTCGAGGACATCGAGCAGCTCGCGCTTCGCTGCCGCGGGGCGACTGCGCGCACCTGTCGGAGCCGGGATGCGCGATCAAGGCGGCGCTGGCCGGCGGGAGTCTCGACCGCGGACGTCTCGAGAGCTATCGGAAGCTGCAGCGCGAGCTGCGCGCGATCGCCAAGAAGAGCGACGCGCGCTTGCGGATAGAGGACCGGAAGAAGTGGAAGCAGATTTCGATGGCGGCGCGTTCGCGGATCAGACCGTGAACGCCCCCATCCGACCGGGCCGCCTCGCGGCCGGGTCACCTTCCCCGGCGAGCGGGGAAGGGAAGGCCGGGTCACCTTGCCCGGCGAGCGGGGCAGGAAAGAGCCCGGCTTGGGAGGCCGGGCCCTTCAGGGGGAGGAGTTGGTTACTTCTTGCGGGGGTGAATTCCGTTCCAGAACGGGACGTAACCCTTCGAGATCCGGTCCACGGCCTTGTCAGCCTGGGCCTGCGTGATGACCTTCTTCTCGACGAGCGCTTCGAGCCGCGGCTTGAGGTTCGCGACCAGCTTGGTCTCGAACTGCTCCTTGGTCATGCCCTTGTCCTTGGCCAGGTCAGACACCTTCTGGCCGGCCTTCAGGTCGGCGACGAGCGTCTCGGGCTTGATGCCCAGCACGTCCGCCTCGGACTCGATGACGGCGCGCCGGATGGCTCGGCGGTCGGCGTGCCGGTCAGTCGACGGTTGGGTCGTGCCGGCTGTCGGCTTCGGTGACGGCGAGGGACTCGCGGCGAAGGCGCTGACCGCGCCGACGCTGAGCAGCGCGGCGACACCGGCCGCGCCCACGGTTTTGACGGCGACTGCTGCAAACGGGTTCATTTCGTTCTCTCCTCGGCTTTGTTTTGGGTGACCCATCAAGGTCAACGCCGAAGATGAGGCGAGGCTGTTAGACCGTGGTCGGCACCACGTCAGGCTTTTGTAACTACGTAGATCGGTGGGTCCAGAAGCCGTCCGGGTCGAAACGCCTGATGGCGTCGAGCTCCGAGGGTGTTGGCGCTGACGTTTCGCTTACATCGTCCGCGACCTTCAGGTCCCACCCGGTTTCCGCGCGCACCTCTTCGACGCTGCTTCCAGGATGAACCGACGCGAGGTACGCCTCGCCTCCGCCTTCGGGAAACCGCAGCACGCCCAGCGTGGTGATGATGGCGACCGGGCCCGCGCCCAGGATCCCGTTGCGCTTGCGCCATCTCGCGGTTCCATCGCCGTAGCCGGGCGACGTGATGAACGACACGCGATCGACGAGCCGGCGCCGCTCGTGACTCATGAGCGTGACCCAGCGCCGGCTGAGGATCGCGATGTCGGCGCCTCCCCCGCTCCCCGGCAGCTTCACCTTCGGCCGGCGCGGGTCGCCGACATATGACGTGTTGAGATTGCCAAACCGGTCGACCTCGGCTCCGCCGATGAAGCCGAGGTCCACGTTGCCCTGGGCCATCAACGCCATCGCGTTCGACATCCGGGTCGCCCAGAGCGCGCCGGCGACGTTCGGCGGATCCCCCATTGTGCCGAGGAACGCCGATGCCGGCTGGTCGCGCATCAGGCCGACCTCGAAAAGTCCGCGGGCGTTCGGCGCGTGGCCGTTGCGCGCGACCGCGTAGGCAAGGATCGGCAGCCGCATGCCGACGAACACGAGGTCGTGATCACGTATCTCGCGCGACGCGACGGCGACCATCAGCTCCTGCGGTGTGTATCTAGTCGTCACCGAAGTCCGCGGGCACAGATGGTCGGTGGGTCCTGATCCGCATCGACTCGACGTCGATGTTCGTCAGATAGGACGCGCGATCGTTCACATCGCGGACCCATTGCTTCAGCCACGACTCGAAGCCTTCGCGGCTGCGTGACCGCTCGGCGTAGTCGCGGTAGAAAGCGTGGTCGCGCTTGAAGTGGCCCTGCACCGGCGAGGGATGCGCGCCCCCCGGCTCGTGGACGACGGCGACCACCTTCGTCTCGGGAAACAGGATCCGGTTCGGGTCGCTCAGAGTGACGCTCGCGTCGACTAGCTCCTCGCAGGTCACGATCACCCGATCCGCCGCGAGCCCCGCCTCTTCGGTGATGCCGAGCGGACCCCACGCGTGGGCGCGGCCGAGGTCGTCGGCGCGCTGGACGTGGACGATCGCGACGTCGGGCCGCACGGCGTTGACGTGGACCAGCCCGCCCTCCACCCCAAGGTCGGGATTGGTCCGGAGGATATCGCTGCCGAGCAGCGTCCGCGTGGGGAGGCTCGGCACGTTCCAGGCCGCCGCCCAGAGGGCGAGCGAGATGGAAAAGTTCGAGTGGTCGTGGACCTCGATGGCGCGAGGCACGCCGTCCTCGCACGCGCGCCGGTAACAGTGGCCAAGACCTTCAGAGACGTTGCCGACCCACGCGGCGGTCACGCGCCGCACGCAGCCCGCGCCGATCAACTGGTCGAACAGCGCGTCCGAGATCGGACCGACGAGCTCCAGGTCCCGACGCCCCTGGCGGATCATCTCGTGCCCCGCCGCGAACGGGATCAGCGGCTCGAGGGCGGTGCCAATCGCGACGGTGGCGCCGTCGGGCACGAACCGTTCGATGGCCTCAGCCATCGACATGGCCTTCACCGGGTTACTGAGCGATCGTTTCCATGTACCCGCGGTAGTTGCGCTCCAGCTCGGCCATCGAGTCGCCGCCGAACTTTTCCAGGAACGCGTCCGCGAGCGTCAGCGCCACCACCGCCTCGCCGATCACCCCGGCGGCCGGCACCACGCACACGTCGCTGCGTTCGTAGTGCGCCTCCGTCTTCTCCTTGGTCTTGAGGTCGATCGACTGCATCGGCTTCTTCATCGTCGAGATCGGCTTGATCGCCACCCTAAGGTCGATCGGCTCGCCATTGGTGACGCCGCCGGTCAGGCCTCCCGCGCGGTTCGTCAGGTGGCGGAACCGGCCGTCCTCGTAATCGATCTGGTCGTGGAACTCCGATCCCCGGCTGGCCACGCCCTGGAATCCAGACCCGAACTCCACCGCCTTGATCGCGTTGATCGAAAGCACCGCCTGGGCCAGGCGGCCGTCGAGCTTGCGGTCCCAGTGCACGTAGCTGCCCAGACCTGGAGGAACGCCTCGGGCGATCACGCGAAACGTGCCGCCGAGGGTGTCGCCGAGCTCCGCGACCTCGTCGATCTCGGCCACCATCCGCCGCGAGGCTTCGGGGTCCGGACACCGCACGGGCGACGCCTCGACGTCCTCGACCTTCAAAGTGTCGGGGTCGTACCCGTCGAAGCCGATGTCGATCGTGCCGATCGACTGCGTGAAGCTCACGATCTCGACCCCGAAGTTGCCCAGCAGCTTGCGTGCGACGCCGCCCGCCGCAACCCGCGTCGCGGTTTCGCGTGCCGACGACCGCTCGAGCACGTTGCGGATGTCGGTGTGGCCGTACTTCAGGGCGCCGGCGAGGTCGGCGTGGCCGGGTCGCAGGCGCGTCACCACCTTGGGCTCGAAGCCCTCCTTGGCGGCGGTCATCTGGGCGGTCCAGTTGACGTGGTCCTTGTTCTCCAGGACGAGGGTGACCGGGCTTCCGATCGTGAACCCGCCGCGCACGCCGCTGACGATGCGCGCAACGTCGGTCTCGATCTTCTGCCTGCCGCCTCGCCCATGGCCGCCTTGCCGCCGGGCCAGGTCGCGGCGCAGATCCTGCTCGGAGATCTCCAGGCCGGCGGGCAATCCTTCGATCACCACGGTCAACTGGGGCCCGTGAGATTCCCCTGAGGTCAGCCATCTCAGCATGGAGCGATCATAGGGTGACCGTCGTGATTGCCCGTACCAGCGGCCCCACCAGGCCGGGCCCGTGAACGGCCCGGGCCAGCCTCCCCAGCGAGTGGGGAGGCGAAGAGCCCTTGAGGTCGCCCTCATCGACGTGGGCGGCACGCTGTGGCCGAATTCCTGGCCGATCCGGCAGACCGACGGCGAGGGGCGCCGTCTGCGGATCGCTGCGGCGATGGCCGGCCACGACCCGAAGGTCATCGACACGCTGGTCGATGACTTGCTTCAGAGCAGCAAGCCGGGCGACGAAGCTCGGACCGTGACGACCGAAGCTGTGATGGTGGTCGGCGCTGTCGAGCTGATCTCTGACTGCCTCGCCCGACAAGGGCTCCCCGCAGACCACGAGACCGTCTCCCGCATCCGCCGCGCCATGGCGATTCCGGTTCACGACCGATTCAAGCCGCTGCCCGGAGCGCTGGAGCTGCTGCAGACCATTCACGCGCTCGGCCTACGGACGGTGATCGCCAGCAACACATACTGGCGCGACGCCGGCAGCTACTGGGACGACTTCCGGATGCTCGGCATGGCCGGGTACATCGACGGAATCGTCACCTCGGTGGATGCGGGTCATCTGAAGCCGCACCCGGCGGTGTTCGAGATGGCGGTGCGGCGGGCGGGCGTGCCGCCCGACCACTGCGTCGTGATCGGCAACCGCGAGGAGAACGACATCGAGCCCGCGCTCTCGCTGGGCATGTGGACGATCCTGGTCTACCCGGACGACCCGAAGCCCGCCCGCAGCCGCGCGCATGTTGTCGCGCCCGACCTCTGGGAGTGCGCCAAAGCCCTTAGGGATATGCTCGCATCAGAGTGAAGCGGGAGGTCTCGCGCGACGTCGAGCGTGTGGTGCTCACACTCGACGTGAACGGCGAAAAGCGAGACCTGCTCGTGCCGTCGCACAAGACCCTGCTCGAGGTCCTCCGCGAGGACATGCAGCTCACCGGCACGAAGCACGGATGCGAGCTCGGCGAGTGCGGCACGTGCACGGTCCTCGTCGATGGCAAGCCGCACCTGAGCTGCCTCGTCCTGCCCATCCAGCTCGAGGGTCGCTCGATAACGACGATCGAGGGCATGGCGCACGGCTCGGAGCTTCATCCTCTGCAGGTCGCGTTCGCGGAGCTGGGGGCCGCGCAGTGCGGCTACTGCACGCCGGGCATCCTGCTGTCGGCCCGCTCGCTGTTGGAGGAGAACCCGCGGCCCTCACGCGACGAGATCCGCGAGGCGCTCGCGGGCAACCTCTGCCGGTGCACGGGCTACATCAAGATCCTGGAGGCGGTGGAACTTGCTGCCGGGAGAATGCTGTGAGGGAAAGCCCCCACCCGGCGCTTCGCGCCGACCTCCCTCGCGAGCGGGGAGGTGAACTTCGAGTTGTCGGCAAGGCCCTGCCCAAGGTCGATTCCGCGGCCAAAGTCACGGGCCGGGCGATTTACGCGGACGACATGCTGCCGGCGCGCACGCTGCACTGCAGAATCCTGCGCAGCCCCCACCCCCACGCTCGGATCCTCTCCATCGACACGTCCGCGGCGCGGCGCATTCCCGGCGTCCAGGCGGTCATCACGGGGATCGACCTGCCGATCAAGTTCGGCATCCTCCCCGTGACGCAGGACGAGCGCGCCCTCGAGCACGAGAAGGTGCGCTACGTCGGCGATCCCATCGCGGCGGTCGCCGCGACAGATGAGGAGATCGCCGCGGCGGCGTGCGATGCGATCGAGGTCGAGTACCAGGTCCTCGACCCGGTCATGTCGATCGAGGCGGCGCTGGCCGAGCCGAAGGACGAGCGCATCCAGGACTACGGCGGCCCGAACAACGTCCACAAGTTCGTCGCCCTCGAATTCGGCGACGTCGATGATGGATTCGCGCGCGCGGACAAGGTCCGGGAAGACGTCTTCTTCTTCCAGGGCAACACACACCTGCCGATGGAGCAGCACAGCGCGATCGCGACCTATGTCGACGGACGGGTCACGCTGTGGTCCTCGACGCAGGTCGTGCACTACGTGCATCGCGCACTGTCGAAGGTGTTGGAGCTGCCGATGCACAGGATCCGCGTGATCGGCGCGGCGCACGGCGGCGGTTTCGGTGGGAAGACCGACCCTTTCGCGCACGAGATCATCGTCAGCAAGTTGGCGATGCTCACCGGCCGCCCCGTGAAGTGCACCCTGACTCGCGAAGAGGTCTTCTACGCGCACCGCGGACGTCACCCGGTGCTGATGTGGGTGCGCACCGGGGCAACCAAGGACGGCCGCATCACCGCGATGCATTTCCGCAGCGCGCTCGACGGTGGCGCCTACGGTTCCTACGGCGTGGCCTCGACCTTCTATACGGGCGCCCTGCAGACCGTGACCTATGACATCCCCGCGTACCGGTTCGAAGGATGCCGGGTCTTCACCAACAAGCCGCCGTGCGGTCCCAAGCGCGGGCACGGCACGCCGCAGCCTCGATTCGCCCTCGAGGTGCACCTCGAGAAGCTGGCGGGCGACCTGGGTCTGGACGGGGTCGAGCTGAAGAGGCGCAACTTCGTCCGGCCCAACACGCGCACCGTCAACTGGCTTCGCGTCACCTCGTGCGGGCTCGAGGAATGCACCGAGCGCGTGATGGAGGCGTCCGGGTATCGCACGCGCGCCCGGCGGCCGGGCCATGGCATGGGATTCGCCATCTCGAGCTACCTGTCCGGGGCGGGCACCGCGATCTACTGGAACGACATGCCGCATTCCGAGGTCCAGATCAAGGTCGACCGCGGCGGCGTGACCGTCTACTGCGGCGCGATGGACATCGGTCAGGGTTCGGACTCGGTGCTGGCGACGATCGTCGCGGAAGAGCTCGGCCTGCAGCCGTCCGACATCCGGCTGGTCACCGCGGACACCGACACCACGCCGATCGACCTCGGCTCCTATTCCTCTCGTGTCACCTTCATGGCCGGCAACGCCGCGCTCGAGGCGGGCCGGAAGATGCGAGCGATGCTCGTCGAAGCGGCCGCCGCGAAGATGGGGCGCGACGCGGCGTCGGTGTCGGTGACGGACGGGCGCGTCGGCGACTTCACCTTCGAGGAGGCAAGCGTCCTGGCCGAGGCGCGCTTCGGCACGCTCACCAGCGCCGGCAGCTACACGCCGCCGAAGATCGCCGGACCCTACAAGGGCTCGGGCGTGGGGCCAAGCCCGGCCTACAGCTACTCGGCGTGCGTCGTCGACCTCGACGCCGACGCGCGCACGGGGCTCGTCAACGTCAACAAGATCTGGATCGCGCACGACGTGGGCCGCGCGATCAATCCGCTCCTCGTCGAGGGGCAGGTCGAGGGCAGCGTGTACATGGGACTCGGCGAGGCGTTGATGGAGGAGCAGGTTTTTCGCAATGGCCTCCACAAGTGGCCGTCGATGCTCGAGTACAAATCGCCGACGTTCCTCGACATGCCCGATGTTGAGACGTTCATCGTCGAGACGCTCGACCCCGAAGGTCCGTATGGCGCCAAGGAAGCAGGACAGGGTCCGCTGCTTCCGGTTCCACCTGCCGTAAGCCTCGCGCTGCACGACGCGCTCGGCGTGTGGATCGATGAGATCCCGGCCACGCCGGAAAAGATCGTCGAGGCGCTGCGGCGCAAGGACAAAGGTGAGCCGCCACGCTACGGCCCGGCGCATTTTCCCGCCATCGCATATCCGCCCGTGATCAAAGTGCAGCCACCGCCGAGGGATTCCTGAATGCTCCGGCTGCCTCGACTGAAATATCTGCGGCCGAAGACGGCACGAGATGCCGCGCGGATGGCCACGGAGCTCGGTCCTCGCGCGATGTTCGTCGCGGGCGGCACAGACCTTTTCCCAAAGCTCAAGCGCCGGCAGTTCGACATCGACACGCTGATCGGTCTCGATTTCCTGTCGCGCGCGATCCGCAACGGATCCGATGAATGCTCCATCGGCGCGGGCGCGACCCTGGCGACCGCGTCGCGCGACGGACACCTCAACGCTCGCTACGCGGGTTACGCGCAGGCCGCGGGTCTCGTGTCGTCGCCTCCTCTGCGCAACGCGGGCACGATCGGAGGCAACCTCTGCGTCGACACCCGATGCAACTACTACGACATGACATACGAGTGGCGGAAAGCCGCCGGGTTCTGCTTGAAGAAGGACGGGGACATCTGCCTCGTGGCGCCGAGCAGCCCGCGGTGCTGGGCCGTGTCCTCGTCGGACACCGCGCCGATGGCCATCGCGCTCGACGGTGTCGCGATCCTGGCCGGACCCGACGGCGACCGCGAGCTGCCGGTCCGCGACCTCTATCGCGACGACGGCATCGACTACCTCGCGAAGCAGCCGTCCGAAGTCCTGACGGGCGTGCGTCTGCGGGCTGTGGCGAAGACGCGAAGCGCCTACGTCAAGCTGCGCCGGCGCGGCTCGATCGACTTTCCCATCGCCGGAGCCGCAGTCGCCGCGGAGCTGGACGGGGATACGGTCGTCAGGTGCCGGATCGTCCTGTCTGCCGTGGCCTCGCACCCTCTCGAGGCGACGGCGGCTGAAGATTTCCTGAAGGGCAGGACCATCTCCACCGACACGATCCGGGAAGCTGCCGAGATGGCCGCCAAGCCCGCCAAACCCCTGGATAACGCCGACCTGAGCCATTTCTGGCGGAAGCGGATGGTGCGGGTGGTCGTCGAGCAGGCGCTGGCACAAGCAACGACCAGTACCGGGGGCTCGGTGGTTAAGCTTTCAGGTCTGTAAGCCCCTTGATTCATCATCGGTTCATGCCAAAACAGAGAGGCCAGGGAATGGTTGAGTACGCGCTCATCCTTGCCCTGATCGCGCTGATCGTGATCATCGCGTTGATCACGACTGGCAATCAGCTCGTCAACCTGTATTCGAACATCACGGCGACCATGTGCAACTACCACGTGGGGTGTTAGGCGAGCCGGGAACCGGAAGGCGAGGCCAGGCGCTCGTCGAATACGCCCTGATCCTGGCCCTGATCGTGCTGGTCGTGATCGTCGCGCTGCTCCTGACCGGGGGCCAGGTGATCAATCTGTACTCGAACATCACCGCCACCATGTGCAGCCACCACGTAGGCTGCTGACGACCGCGAACTAACCCCCGATCGCCTCCGCCGCGGCCTTCGCCGCGCGTTGGGCGTTCTGGTGTATCGGCTCCATGTCCCCGCGGGCCAGGGCGTCCGCCGGGAACAGCGAGCCGGTCAGGCCGATCGCCTTGACGCCCAGGTGCAGGTAGGCGCCGATGTCCTCGATCGGCACGCCGCCCGAGACCCAGAACGGCACACCGCCGAGCGGGCCGTTCAACGCCTCGATGTAGCGCGGCCCGCCGACCGGCGCGATCGGGAACACCTTCACGATCGTTGCGCCCTCGAGCCTCGCATGGTAGATCTCGGTCGGGGTCAGCGCGCCCAGGACGCACAGGATGTCCTCCTTGCGGCAGGCGTGGGAGACCTCGGGGAGCACTACGGGAGTGACGATGAACGAGGCGCCGGCCGCCTTGGCCTCGTGGACGGCGCCCGGATCCCAGATGGTGCCCACCCCAACCGGGTAGCGGCCTCCGGTCGTGGCGATCAGGCCCCGGACCATGTCGAAGCAGGAGGGCACGGTCTTGGTGATCTCGATGGTGTGGATGCCAGCCTCCATCGCCGTCAGGCACGCCTGGAAGCCGGCATCGGCGTTGTCGGTGCGCAGCACGCCGCACAGTCGGTTGGGAAAGACCTCGGCAATGCTCCGCAAGCCACGGGAATTGTCGCACCGGCCCGGCGATGGGGTATTCCTTCTGGGCTCGGCCCTCCTCTTGCCCTCACCCTGACCCTCTCCCCTGAAGGGGAGAGGGCATTGCCTACACGGAGAGCTTGTGCTTGGTACTCTGGTACATACGTATGACAGGGGCCACCGCGACGGAGAGCACCCGGGATCAGATCATCCACGCGGCGGCCGAATCCCTCCTCGAGAACGGCTACTCCGGCACCAGCGTCCGGGCCATCGCCTCCAAGGCCGGCGTGGCCATCGGCAACCTTCAGTACTGGTTTCCCACCAAGTCCGAGCTGCTGGTCGAAGCCTGGCGCTTCCTGACCGCCCGGTCGGTCGAGGAGCTGCGCACCGCCCTCAACCAATTGACCAACCCGCTCGAGGTGCTGGAGATCGGCGTGGAGTCGCTGTGGGACTCGCTCCGCCGCCTGGGCGACGTCCAGCTCGCCGCCTTCGACCTCCTGGTCCAGGCGCCGCGGACCGAACGCCTCCGCGCCTACCTGCCCGAGCTGTTCACGCGCTACCGCGAGGTGATCCAGGAGCAGCTCGACCGTCTCGAGAAGGACGGCCGGATCCGGCTCACCATCCCGCGCGACGTCCTGGTCCCCCTGGTCCTGAACACCGTGCTCGGTTTCGGGCTGTACTACGTCGTGACGCGAGACGACGAATCGTGCCTGCGCGCCCTCTCCGCTTTCCGCCAGCTCGCGGGCAGCGCGATCGAGGTGGTCGAATAGTGGTCCAGGTCCCGGAGCGCGAGCTGGTGCGGCTGGAGGGCCTGTGGTCCGACGGCCTTTCCGACGCCTACCGGGCCTACCAGGAAGACGTGAGCCAGTTCGAGGCCGGCGCCCAGCCCAAGCTCGCGCTGGCCGCGGCGCTGATCGAGATCGGGATCCGCCTGCAGGGCCTTGGAGGCCGAGCCGCGCCGCCGACCGTCCTGCTCATGGGTGACCTCTGCCTCGCGCGCGGCTCACGCCTCCTGGCCGACAACGGGCCGCTCCAGGTGCAGGTCGCCTTCGCGGAGGCGATCCAGGCCATGTCCTCGGCGGCCGCCGCAGAGCAGTCCGTGCCGTCGACGCGTCAGCTGCTTCGGCGAGCGCTGACACGTTGATCGGCGCACGGCTGCGATTCGGGACGCGCCACGCCACCGAGTTCGTCGACCTCACCGACCGCCTGCGCGAGGAAATCCGCGACTCCGGCCTGCGGACCGGCCGCGTCTACCTTCAGTCCTTGCACACGACGCTCGGCCTGGCGGTCAACGAGAACGAGCCTCTCCTGCTGCGCGACTTCCAAGCGTTGCTCGAGCGAATCGCTCCGGCGGGTGCCGGGTATCACCACGACGATTTCGCACGACGCGTCGACGTCCCCGTGGACGAGCCCGAGAATGGCCACGCGCACTGCCGCCAGCTCCTCCTGACCTCGTCGTCGACCCTGCTGGTCGAGGACGGCGACCTGGTCCTGGGGCGGTGGCAGTCGGTGTTTGCGGTGGAGCTCGACGGGCCGCGACAGCGCGAGGTGGCGGTACAGCTGGATGGCGATTTCGTCCGGCCGTCCAGGGAAGCGTCGGAGGCCCTCGTCGAGCTCGAGCTTGCGCGGCAGCTTCTGGTCGATCCCGAGTCCGTCGCCGCGCCGATGCGCCGTCTCGTCGAGGCGGGCGGCAAGCGCCTCCGACCCAAGCTCGTCCAGCTGACCGCCGGCATCGGGCCGGTGAACGAGCCGCTGCGAGCCGCGGCCCTTGCGGCCGCCGTCGAGCTCCTACACAACGCGACTCTGATCCACGACGACTACGTCGACGAGAGCACGCACCGTCGCGGCAGACCGACGGTCGCTGCGGCCGAAGGGCCGGAGCGCGCGATCGCCGTCGGCGACTACTACTTCGCCAAGGCAACGCGGATGATCGCCGAGATCGGCAACCGCGACGTGACCTCGGCCATCGCCGAGGCGCTGGAGGCCGTGTGCGCGTCACAGATCGACGACGTGGCGCTCCGCGGCGCCTACCCCGGCGACAGGGAGTCGTACCTGAAGGTCGTCCGCGGCAAGACGGCGTCTCTCTTCGCCGCCGCCTGCGCCTCGGGTGCGCTGCTGTCGGGTGCGACGCCCGAGGCTGTCGGCGCGCTGCGCCGATATGGCGAGCTGCTGGGCACGGCCTTCCAGATGGTCGACGACATGGTGGACTTCAGCCCGAGCTCGGGCAAGCCGGTCGGCCTCGACATCAGGCAGCGTGTGCTGTCGCTTCCGCTGATCTACGCGGCGGACGACCGCGAGGTTGGTCCTGAGGTGCGGGCGCTGCTCGCCGGCGCGCTCGGCGATCGGGAGGTTGGGCGCGTGGCCGAGCTCGTGACATCGAGCGATGCGCTGGGGCGGGTGCGGAACGAGGCGAACGAGCTCGTCGAGGAGGCCGTGCGCGAGCTCGAAGCCATCGAGCTCGACGGGCTGCGGCCGATCCTGGTCGGCCTGGCGCGCTCGGCAGTCGACCGAAACGCTTAGGGCTCGGGCGGGAGCGCTCGGCGAGATATTCGGCGATCCAGGTGGTCCAGATCCGGGTGAAGCGACGAGCAGCGCAGCGAGCGCATCAATGGATGCGTGAGCGAGCAGCGCAGGAGCTGAACCCGGAGATGGGCCGCATGGGCGCCGAAGATCCGTCGAGCGGCTCCTGGCCGAGCCCTTAGTTAAGCGGCGAGCTCGTACGTCACCGCCACGTTGACGGTGATCGAGGTCACGCCGGCCTGGATCGGGATTCCACCGCCACCTGCGCCCTTGCCGCCGCACTGGTCGCAGGAGAACCCACCCGTCGTGGAAACGACCTCCGAGACGCCGACCAGGCCTCCGAGGTGGTGCCCGGACAGCTGTGCGTAGTCCTGCGCCTTCTCTTTCGCGTCGTTCATCGCGTTGGCTCGCGCGGCCTTCAGCATCGCGGTCTGGTCGGACACCGAAAGGGTGATCCCATTGATCTGCAGGTCGTTGCCGACAGCGTCCGCAGAGACCTCGATGAGCGGCGTGACGTTGTTGATGCTGTGCACGGTCACCGTGATTTGCGTCGCCGCGTTGTAGCCGATCACCGTCTGAGGGCAGCAGTTCGTCTGGAGCGAAACCCACAGCGCGGTGGTCTGGATGTCCTTGTCCTGCACGCCCTGGCCGTGAACGGCGGCCAGCAGGCGGGTCATGTCGGACCCCGCGGCGGAGACCGCGTCTCGGACGTTCGGCCGCGTCGCCGTGACGCCGAGGTTCAGCAGCGCCTGGTTGGGCGTCGCGGAGCCGATCCCGACGCCCACGACGGTGATCGTGTTGCCGGATGCCGAGGCGGCCAGGGTGAGCACCTGCGCGGGCGGCGCGGTCACCGTCGCGGGGCGGGACAGATTCATGGCAAGGGCGGTGACGCTTGCCGCGGTCACCGCGATCAGGATTCCGCAAACGACCAGCAAACGGGTCTGCGCCGACATCATTCGCAAGTTGCGGCTAGAACTGTTCGACGGTGCGGAAGGTTACGGTTTCGCGCCCGACAGGATTCCGACCGTCCCCATCGCCAGGCCGCGGTACCTGACGTCCGTCCAGCCGGCCTGCATCGCGATGTCACCCAGCTCGCCTGGCGTTCGGTACGAGTCGATCGTGTCGCTCAGGTAGCGATAAGCGGCGCGATCTCCCGACAGGGCGCCCCCGATCGCCGGCAGCAGCGTGCGGAGGTAGATGCGGTAGGCGCTCCCGGTGACTCCCCGCGGGGGTCGCACGAACTCAAGCACGACAGCGCGCCCACCGGACCGAATCACGCGCGCCATCTCGCGCAGGCCGCGCACCGGGTCGGCAAGGTTGCGAAGCCCGAAAGCGATGGTCGAGGCGTTGAAGGTCGAGTCGTCGAAGGGCAGGCTCAGGGCGTCGCCCTCGATGAATTCGATGCCCGGGTGATCGCGGCGCGCGAGCTCGAGCATCTGGGCGCTGAAGTCGAGGCCGACGACGCGACCCGCCGGGCCGGCGAGCCTGGCGAGCTCCGCGGTCAGCTTGCCCGATCCGCATGCGACGTCGAGGGCCAACCCGCCCCGCGTGAGGCCTGTCTCGCGCGCCGCTCGGCGCCGCCAGCCGGCGTCGATGCCCGCCGAGAGCACCGTGTTGACCAGGTCGTAGCGGCGCGCGATGCGGTCGAACATCGACCGGACCGCGGCTGGGTCTCTCTCGCTCAGATTCTTTGCCAGATCGAGGCGATGCCCTGCCCCACGCCGATGCACATGGTCGCGAGGCCGTACTCCGCGTCGCTGTGCGCCATCTCGCGCACGAGAGTGCCGACCAGCCTCGCTCCGCTGCTGCCCAGCGGATGGCCGAGCGCGATGGCGCCGCCGTTGACGTTGACATTCTCCTCGTCGAGGCCCAGCAGCCGGATGCAGGCTAGCGATTGCGACGCGAACGCCTCGTTGAGCTCGACCACGCCCATGTCCGAAGGCTGAAGCCCGACCTTCTCGAGCGCCTTGAGCGACGAGGGAACCGGACCGATGCCCATGTAGTCGGGATGCACGCCGGCCGGCGCCGCGGAGACTAGACGCGCCAGCGGCTTCAGGCCGCGTTCTTTCGCCTTCGAGTCGGACATCAGGACCAGGGCGGTTGCGCCATCGTTCAGGGGCGAGGCGTTGCCCGCGGTCACCGATCCGTGCTCCGCGAACGCGGGCTTCAGCTTGGCCAGCGCCTCGAGCGACGTGTCGGCGCGGGGCCCCTCGTCGGCGGTCAGCGTGAGCGCGTCGCTTTTGCGCTGGGGGACCTGCACCGGCACGATCTCTTCGCCGAGCCGCCCCGATTGCTGCGCGGCGACGGCGCGCTGATGGCTGCGCAGGGCGAACGCGTCCTGATCCTCGCGCGACACCTCGTATTTCTGGGCAACGCGCTCCGCGGTCTCCCCCATCTGCAGCGTCCCGTACATGGACGCCATCTTGGGATTGACCAGCCGCCAGCCGATGGCCGTGTCGTAAGCGGTCTGCGGGCCGCGGGGAAAGCCTCCATCGGGCTTGGGCATCACCCACGGCGCCCGGGTCATGCTCTCTACCCCGCCCGCGACCATGATGTCGGCCGCACCGGACTGGATCTCGCGCGCCGCCGCGATCGTCGCCTGCATGCCGGACCCGCACAGCCGGTTCACCGTCTGCCCCGGCACCTCGACCGGGAAGCCGGCGAGAAGCAGCGCCATTCGCGCGACATTGCGGTTGTCCTCGCCGGCCTGGTTCGCGCAACCCAGAATCACGTCCTCGACCTCGGACGGTTTGACGTGGGCACGCTCGCAGACCTCTTTCAGCACGACCGCGGCAAGATCGTCCGGCCGCACGTCCCTGAGCTGGCCGCCGTAACGCCCCATGGGCGTCCGCGCAGTCGCGACGATGACGGCTTCAGGCAAGAATCTTCCCTTCCCCACGCGCCGGGGAAGGTGGCCTGGCCTTCACCTCCCCACTTGCTGGGGAGGTCGGCGCCGAAGGCGCCGGGTGGGGGCTTTCACTTCTTCGATGCCCTACGAGCCAAAAAGTTCTTGACACCCTCAACGAATTCCGGGCTCGCGGCCTGCGCCTCCTGCAGGTAAGACTCGAACTCCATCGCCTGCTCGAAGCTCGAGTCGAGCGCATGGACGAGCGCGCGCTTGGCGCCGGCCATCGCCTGACGCGGCTGCGCGGCCAGGTGGGAGGCGAGCTCGCGCACCTCTTCCTCGAGACGGTCGGCGGGGACGAGCCGGTTGATCACCCCCAGCCGGTGCGCATCGACTGCTTGCAGCGGCTTGCCGGTGAAGAACATCTCGTACGCCACACCTGTGCCCGCGAGGCGGGGCAGCAGCCAGCTGACCCCGCCGTCCGGTGCGAGTCCGATGTTGACGAACGCCTCGAGGATGTATGCCTCCGGCGTCGCGATGCGGATGTCGCACGCAAGCGCGAAGCTCGCGCCGACGCCAATGGCCGGACCGTTCATCGCTGCGATGACTGGCTTCGGCATGGTGCGCAAGCGCATCAGCATCGGCATGTACTCGCCGCGCAAAATCATGCCGACCTCCTCCGCTGGCCGCACACCATCGCCGAAGGCCATCTCGGTCACGTCCGCGCCGGCCGAGAATGCGCGACCCGTTCCCGTCAGCACGACGACCCTGATCGCGTCGTCGCGTTCCGCCTGCTTGATCGCCTCGCCGAGCTGCCGGCGCGTCAGGGCGCCGATCGCATTCATCTTCTCGGGGCGGTTGAACTGGATCAGCCCGATGCCGTCGTGCGCGTGGACACGGATTTGCTGCTCGACCTCAGTCGCCATCTCAGAGATGCCTCCAGTGGGCCGACCGAGAGATTCGGTGGCCAGGTGGTCCAGATGCTAGGCGCGGGCGAGCACCGGAGCGAGCGCATCGATTGATGCGTGAGCGAGGAGCGGAGCCCGCAACGACGCAGATGGGCCGCATGGGCGCCGAAGATCCGGTTGGCATCGCTGGAGGCATCTCTTTTATCTTCCTTTGAATACGCCTTTTCGTTTCTCGAGGAAGGCGCGCATGCCCTCCTTCTGGTCCTCGGTCGCGAACAGGAAGTAGAAGCTCTTGCGCTCCAACGCGAGGCCTTCGGAGAGCGGCCCCTCGAAAGCCTTGAGCACGGCCTCCTTCGCCATCCTGACCGCGAGCGGAGGCTTCTCCGCGATCTCCCGAGCAATGCGCTTGGCGACCTCGATCGTCATCTCGGCCGGCACGACCTTGTTCACGATCCCGAGCTCGTAGGCGCGGAGGGCCGTCAACGGCGCACCCGTGAGCATGACCTCCATCGCGGCGTACTTGCCGGCGGCGCGAGGCCATCGCTGCGTTCCGCCCGCGCCGGGGATGATCCCGAGGTTGATCTCTGGCTGGCCGAGACGGGCGTTGTCCCCGGCGATGATGAGGTCACACATCAAGGCCACCTCGCATCCGCCGCCCAGCGCGTAGCCGTTGACCGCCGCGATCAGCGGCTTGCGGAAGCCCGCGAGCGGGGCCCATCGGCCCGTCTGGTCGCGCAGAAGCTGGCCGACCGCGGTCTGCTCAGCCATGTCGCTGATATCGGCCCCCGCGGCGAACACCTTGGGCCCACCCGTCAGGACGACCGCCCGCACGTTGTCGTCGCTGTCGAGATCGGACAGCGCCCCCGTGAGCTCGCTGATCAGGTCGGGGCTCAGGGCGTTCAGGACCTTGGGCCGGTTTAGCGTCACGATCGCGATCGGGGCTTCGATCTCGACGAGGATGTGGTCGTACCCCATCGCGGCTATCATCGGCTAAATGCCGAATCGGAGATTGGTTGACTCGTACGGTCGGGTCGCGGATGACCTCCGGATCTCGATCACCGACAGGTGCAACTTCCGCTGCATCTACTGCATGCCGGCGGAGGGCCTGCACTGGCTCAAGCGCGACGACATCCTCCGGTTCGAGGAGATCGTGCGCCTCGCCCGGATCTTCGTCGAGCGGTACGGGGTGCGGACGATCCGCATCACCGGCGGCGAGCCGCTCGTCCGCGTCAAGGTCGAGGAGCTCGTCGGGATGATCAACGAGATCGACCCCTCGCTCGACATCACGATGACGACCAACGGCGTGCTGTTGCGGCAGAAGGCGCAAGCCCTCAAGGACGCGGGGCTGAAGCGCATCAACATCTCGCTCGACACGCTCCACATGGACACCTTCAAGGAGATGGCCCGCAGCGATGCGTTCGTGCGCGTGATGGACGGAATCAACGCGGCGCGCGAGGCCGGCCTGTGGCCGATCAAGCTGAACATGGTGGTCATGAAGGGCCACAACGACACCGAGGTGGTCGACTTCGCGCGGCTTGCGCACAGCGAGGGTTACGAGGTCCGCTTCATCGAGTTCATGCCCCTTGACGGCGACAACATCTGGACCAACGAGCAGGTGGTGCCGAGCCGGCGGATCCAGGAGCAGATCGAGGATCAGTTCCCGCTCGTCCCCGTGCACGACACGAGGCCTGGGCCTGCCACGCGCTACAAGTTCGCCGACAGCGCGCCCGGCGGCGTCGGCTTCATCTCATCCGTCAGCCAGGCCTTCTGCACGACGTGCAACCGCGTCCGGCTGACGGCTGAGGGCGGCCTGCGCACGTGTCTTTTCTCCCTGACCGAGACACCGCTGCGCGACCTGATGCGCTCGGGCGTGTCGGACGACCACCTGGGGCGCGTCATCGAGACGGCGATCTGGCACAAAGAGGAAGGCCACCTGATCAATCAGCCGGGCTTCATCAAGCCGATGAAGAGCATGTCCCAGATCGGAGGCTAACCCTAAGCTAGACCGCGTGCTCAAGCCCGAAGAGGCACAGCGGCCTTTCACCGTCACCGAGCTCGCGAACGAGATCCGTCGCGAGCTGCGCCCGTTGACCGCGGTCCTGCTCAAAGGCGAGGTCACGGGGATGAAGCGCGGCGCCGCGGGCCACTACAACTTCTCGATCCAGGACGGCTACAGCCGGCTGGACTCTGTGCTGTTCGCCGACGACGCGCGTCGCGTCACGACGCTGCCCGAGGACGGACAGGTCTTCATCTTTCGCGGCCGGATCGATTTCTTCGCCAAGACGGGCCGCCTTAGCTTCATCGTCGACCAGGTCGAGTTCGATGACGTCGGCAAGCTCCGAGCGCGGCTCGAAGAGCTGAAGCGTCGCCTCGAGATGGAGGGTGCCTTCGACGCCAAGCGCAAGCGACGCATACCATTCCTGCCTCAGACCATCGCCCTCCTCACATCGCCGACGGGTGCGGTCATCAACGACCTCCAGGAGACGATCTGGGAGCGCTACCCGAACATGGGCATCGTCGTCTACCCGGTGCAGGTCCAGGGCGGGGGCGCGCCGATGAGCGTAGCCCGGGCACTTCGCCGCTGCAACCAGGAGGGGCTGGCCGACGTGATCGTCCTCGCGCGTGGCGGAGGGAGCTTCGAGGAGCTCTATGCCTTCAACACCGAGCTGGTCGCGCGAGCCATCCTCGAATCCAGGCTGCCGGTCGTGACCGCCCTCGGCCACACCTCCGACCGCACCGTGGCGGACATGGTGGGTGATGCGGAGTGCCGGACCCCGACCGAGGCCGGAGCCAGGGTCGTGCCGAAGAAGGCAGACCTCCTCGCCTACCTGCGCGACCGCGAGCGCCGGCTCGACCGGGAGATCGGCCGCCGCATCACGCGCGAGGTCGAGCGCCTGGCGGCCAAGAAGCAGCGCGTGCTCCAACTGCTGCCTGCGCTGGTCCGCCAGCGCACGGACCGCCTGGCACGGGCCGCCGCCGACCTTGGCCGTCTGAGCCCTGTGGCGCAGGTCGCGCGCCGCGAGGAGGCGCTGCGCGACAGGCGGCGCCGCCTGGACAGCGCCGCGCTCGCCCGGCTCACCCGCAGCACCACCGCACTGGCGTCACGCCGTGCGGCCGTCCGTCTCGACCGCGCGCTGGCCGGCCGTTTCGCCGCCGCCTCGCGCGGCCTGCAGCACCGGCGCGAGCGCCTGCTCGCCCTGAGCCCTGACGCCGTGCTCTCGCGCGGATACAGCATCACGCAGGACGAGTCGGGCGCGGTGATCCGCGCGGCCGCCGGGACGGCAGTCGATCGCCGCATCCGGATCCGCCTCGGGTCAGGCAAGCTCGGCGCGCGCGTCGAGGAGGTGGAGTCGTGAGCCAGGACCTGACGTATGAGCAGGCGCTGGAGAAGCTGGACGAAAAGCTGAAGGTCCTGGAGGACGGCGACCTCTCGCTGGAAGATGCGCTGAAGGCGGTCGACGAGGCGCGCATCTACCTCAAGATCTGCACGGAGCGCCTGGATGCCGCAAGAAAGAAGATCGAAGTCCGCGGAGAAACCGAAACCGAGCAATAACCCGCGAGTCCCGGGCGAATTTTAGGGGTCAAGGCGTACCCTCCGCGGTTAGTCGAGGGAGGCGGCCGCCTCCTCCTGAGGCGAGGGCGCCTTCGACTCGAGCTTCTCGTCCATCTCGCGCAGCCGCTGGCTCAAGTTCTTGATGAACTCGAACAGCACCTCCGGGTGCTCGTGGACGATCGCGTGCAGGCGATCGCGGCGCAGGACGCGAACCGTCGTTTCGGTGGTGGCCTGCGCGCTGGCCGAGCGCGGCTGCTCGTCGAAGACCGACATCTCGCCCACCACGCCGCCGCCCTGGTGTCTGGCCAGCGTCACCTCGTGGCCCCCGCTGTCCAGGTGGACGCGAATCTCACCGTCGACCACGACGAACAGCTCGGAGCCAAGGTCGCCTTTCCGGAAGATCGACTCGCCCTTCATGTAATGCCGCGTCACCATCAGGCGATCGACGCTGGCGAGCTGCTCGAGCGTCAGCGTGCTGAACAGCGGAACCCTCTTCAGCGCGATGAGCTCCTTCATCTGCTCACTGAACCCGTTCAGCGCGGCGTCGGCTGTTTCGCGCACCCATTTGTCCGAATGGCTCGCGAGTGCCTCGAGCTCCGCACGAGACAGAGGACTCGTCCGAACCGGGTCGAACGATTCCGGCTCGAGCAATCGCGACAGCGGCCCGGCGAGCCAACGCGGGCCGAAGTTTAACAACGTTTCCAGCGCCTCCCCCCTGGCTTGCGGACTCTCCGAGACGAGGCCGCTCTCAACAGTGGCGAAGCCCCGCTTGCCGTGCAGCGCTCGCATCGCCGCGAGCCCCGACGCGGCGGCGCTGCCGACGTAGTCGTCGAGGCCGATGCGCAGCAGCGCGTAGCCGGCGGCCACCTCGCCGTCAACCCTCCTTTGAGCGGCCGCCACCCGGGCGGACAGCTGGGCCAGCTGAACGCCGTTGGAGAGCTGCGCCTCGAGGTGGCCGCGGGCCCGGTTGAAGAGCTCGGGACTGCCGCTCCGAACCAGCGCCTCCACGGCCGCGGCCGCGCTTTCGTCTCGCGTCAGCAGCAGGGGCAGGGCGAGTGCCATCGCCTCCGGCGCCTGGGTCGCCATCGCCTCGGCCGCCAGACGCCGCACGTCACGGTCGCCCGAGGCCAGCGCGACGGCAAGCGCCTCCGCGTAACGCTGCTGCCAGTCGGGGGGAGCAGTCCAGCGGACGGCCTGGGCGAGCGCCGCGCGGCGGACCTCGACATCTTCGTCGCTCAGCGAGGCGATGAGCGCCGCGGCCACATCGGGCACGTTGCCCTTGAGCTTCGCGAAGCTCCGGATGCCTTCCAGCCGCACGCGGGGCTCCGGATCGCGCATCGCGTCGACCACCGCCTCGTACTCGGCGAGGAACGCGGCCGCCCAGGTCGCCGCCGCACGGTTGTCAGGAACATCGGAATCGCGGAGCGCACGGAGGATCTCCTCGCCGCCGTCCAACCGGTCCTTCCTCATGATTCCGGCCACGGCGGCCGCGGCGCGAACCCAGCCGTCCCCGTCGGCGGCCGCCGACTCGAGCTGAGAGGGCGTGACACTGTCCGGCGGCGCCATCTGAAGCGCGAGCCGCCGCACGACCGGGTCGGCCGACTCGAGCAGCTCCGGAATCATCGTGGCGAACGCCTCCGGCGACGCCTTGGCCAGGGCCGCCGCGGCGAACTCCCGCGACTGCTCGTCGCCGCCGCGGACGTACCCCTGGAGCTCGACGACCTGCTCGGAGGTGGGACGGCCGACCGCGAGGTGGAAGTCCGCGAGGCTCAGCGCGTGAGTCCGCAGCCTGGCGTAGATCGCGTCGACGTACAGGCTGCGCACCCGCCACGCCGCGACGAGAAATAGCACGCTGACCGCGATCCCGATCAGGGCCAGCACCTCGACGCTCGCCGCCGTGGCGCGCTGGACGATCAGGAGGCCGGCCCCGCTGACGATCGCGGCGCCAGGCAGGATCAGGTTGGCCAGCAGGAAATTGAGCCGCGGGACGACCTGCGCGGGCAGCGCACCGCCGAGCACGTTCCGCGTGGGGTCGTCGAGTCCCGTCTGCAGGCCGTTTCGCACGATGAAAAGGACGAGCGACGTCGCGAGGATCGGGCTCACCGCCACCGCGCCGAAGCCGGCGAGCATGAAGACCGGGAGGATAAGGATCGCGTTCTTCACGCCGAGGCGGTTCAGGACGAGGGGCGTGATGAACAGGCTCACCGCCAATTGCACGACATAGCTGGCGAGCCACGCGTTGCCGATCAGGATCGTCAGATCCTGGAGGTTGTTGTGAGTCGCCGCAACGAAGAGCAAGGCGACCAGGTAGTCGCCGACCCGGCACGCGATCTGAAGCACGAGGGCGAGCAGAACGAGAGCGAGGACGAGCTTGCTGCCGGTCACATACGAAACCGCGGCCTTGAGCACCGCCACCATGCCGCGCGTGTGGCGCTCCACCTCGTGCTCGGTGAGAAACTGGTCTGCCTCGTCGACGAACGCGGGGCGGAACAGGGATCGTTCCAGTCCGATAGACATCAGCGCGGCGACGGCGCTGCCGAAGGCCCAGACCAAGATCAGCGGCTCGGTGGCGTAGATCGCCACCACCGTCGTGGTGGGGGCGGCAAGGATGTAGCCGATGCTCGACCCGGCGGCGATGACCGGGAAGATTCGCTTGCCCTCCAGCACGTTGAAGTGCTGCGTGACGAAGCTCCAGAAATTGAGCATAACGAGCTCGAACGCGACCGAGTACACGACGTAGGCGGCAAAGGCGACGGTCGCATCCTCGCGCAACGAATACGCGACGTAGACGCCGACGGCCGCGACCGCGTTGGCCAGCAGCGTGATGCGAAAAGTTCTCGCCACTCCCAACCTTCGCGTGAGCGCTCCCTGCAGCGCGACCATCGGCCACACCGCCAGCGCCAGGACGATGAAGAAGAGCGGGTACGCGCGGGGACCGGCCTTGTTCAGGAAGATCGACTGGGCGGCGTTGAACGCCGTGTACATGGCCCAGCCGACGACGATCGCGAAGCCGGCCACCTGCAGGGTCCGCGCGAGCTCCGTCCGGCGGACGTGGAGGAGCTTCGCGAGGAGAGGCGACATTGCTTCCGACCGGGCGTAGCTAGGTCTGCTGGACGCTTGCGATCTTCTCCAAGGCCGCGATCCTCTCCTGGATCGGCGGGTGGGTGTCGAAGAGGCGGGCGAAGAAGCTGCCGTGATGCTCCGACGGGTTGTCGATCATCATCGCCGCGACCGCGTGGTTGAATCGCGCGGGCGGCGTGTCGTTCTGGGCGATCTTCTGCAGAGCGGAGATCAGGCCTGTCGGATCGCGGGTCAGCTCTACCCCGCTCACGTCGGCGAGCGACTCGCGCTGTCGGGAAAGCGCCAGCTGCATGATCGGTCCGACGACGAACGCGATAAGCGTGAAGATGACCCCGATTGCAAGCACGATCAGCGCCCCTTGCCCGCGAAGACGCGCGCGGCCAATTGTGTTCCAGAACCCGCTGGCGATGAGGACGGCCAAACCGATCATCGTCGTCACGACGAGGAGCAGGCGCACGTCGAAGTTCTTGATGTGGCTCATCTCGTGGGCCAGCACACCTTCGAGCTCCTGCTTGTTCATCATCTGGAGCAGCCCCATCGTGACGGTCACCGCGGCGTGGTTGGGATCACGCCCGGTGGCGAACGCGTTCGGGCTCGGGTCGTTGATCACGTAGACCTTCGGCATCGGCAGCCCGTCTCCGATGGCAAGCGCCTGGACCACGTTATAGAGCACCTGGAACTGGCGCGGGTCGGCTTGCTGCGCGCCCATCGCCGACAGGACGGTCTGGGAGCCGAGGAAGTACGCGTACAGCGCCGCCCCGATACCGAGCAGGCCGAGGATGATTGCCCCGACCACGATGCCGCTCTGGCCGTAAGCCAGGCCACCGATGATCGCTCCGGCGAGCAGCCACACGGCCAGGAACGCGGCGGTCACGATGATGCTGTTGCGCTTGTTGCGGGCGATCTGGTGATACATCGCTAGGTTGGTTCCTGCCTCCCTCTGCCCACCATGTGGCCCACGCGATCCGCCACGTAACGGCCCCAGATCTGGACCCATACGAGGCCGTTGCCGAAGGCCGACACGTCCTCCGAGTGGTGCTTGAAGTGGTATGCCCACATCGCGCGGTGGCGCTCGTATGACATCCGCCCCTCCTTGTCCGGCGGTGCGAGCCGCGCGTGATGCGTGGCGCCCGCCGACGGCAGATAGAAGATTTTCCAGCCGCCGAGCTTGAGGCGATAGCAGAGGTCGAGGTCCTCACCGAACATGAAGTAGCGGGGGTCGAAGAAACCAACGCGGTCCAGCGCCGACATGCGGAGCATCAGGCACGCGGCCGTGCCCGCATCCATCTCGTGCACGTCGGTGTCGGCGACGTGACCCATGTTGTGGCGGCCGAACCGCGGGCTCTTCGGGAAGAGCTTGCTGAGCCCCACCGTCTGGAAGAAGAGCGTGCTCGGGATTGGAAATGCCCGGCGGGCGTCGGGGTCGAGCTTGCCGTTCGCGAGCAACAGGCGCGGACCCACCGCGCCGGCGTCAGGACGCGTCAGCAAAAAGTCAGCCATCCGCCCCACGCCCTGCGGGTCGACAGTGACGTCGGGGCTGAGCAGCAGCACGAACCGACCCTGGCACCGCTCGAGCCCCACGTTGGCGGCGCGGCCGTAACCGAGGTTCTTCGACTGCACCAAAACCGTCGCCTGGGGAAACTCGTCCGTCACAGCCGCGGGCGAACCGTCCGAGGAGTCGTTGTCGACCACGACGGCTTCGACTGGCACGTCGGCGCTCGCAAAGAACGCCTTCAGGCACTGAAGGAGCTCTTCCTTCGAGTTGCGGCTGACGACCAGTGCTGAGACGATCGGCTTGGACGCGTCTGGCATCGGGAAGGAATTATCCCCGGACGCGCCCGCCTACAATCCCCCGAGTGCAGACCGGCGCGAGACTGGGTCGCCTCGCCCTCCTCTTGCGCAACCGGCTGGTCCGCCAGAACCTGGTCCTTTTCGCCGGCGGTCTGGTCGCCGGCATCGGCGGCTTCGTCTATCACGCCATCGCCGGCCGCGTGCTGGGGCCCGCCACCTACGGCCAGGTCGCCTTCCTGATCGCGGTGTACGCGGTCGGCACGGGTCCCGCCCTGATCCTGATCGTCGTGCTGGCCCGCTACACGGCGATGCTGTCCGCTCGCGGGGACCCAGGCGTGCGTTCGCTGTTGACAAGGACGGCCCGGCTGGTTGCCATCCCGTGCCTTGTTCTCCTCCTGCTGACGACGCTTTTCGCGCGCCCAATCGCGGCCTTCGAGCACCTCGGCTCGACCATCCCGATCCTCATCCTGGGTTTTTCGATCGCGCTGATCTGGCAGGTCGCGATTCCGAGGGGCATCCTCCAGGGCCTCCAGCGATTCACCTCGCTGTCGCTGAACCTTTCGCTCGAGCTGATCGTCCGTACGACGGCCGTCTTTCTCCTCCTCCGGGCGGGCTATGCCGTATCCGGCGCGATGGCGGCCGTTTTCGTCGGGCTCGTCTTCGTCTTCTGTCTCGGTCTCTACACCCTGCGCGATCACTTCCTCGGCGCCGGCGAGCGGGTGCGCCTTCGGGTCATGGCCGGCTTCTCGATCACCGCGGCCGCCGGCATCATCGGCGTGCAGATCCTCTACAACCAGGACGTCATCCTGGCCGAGCACTACCTCAGCAGCCACGACGGCGGCATCTACGGCGGGCTGAACAAGATCGGCACGATCCTCTACTTCCTGACGCTCAGCGTCAGCCAGGTCCTGTTTCCCCGCGTCGTCGAGGCGGTGGCCAAAGAGGAGCACCCGGGCCGGATCCTCCTCGCGTCTGCCGGGATCCTGACGGCGCTCGGGTTTGGCGCTCTGTTCGTTTTCGCCATCGCGCCGGGTCTTGTGGTCGGCGTGCTGTTCGGACCGGGCTTTCGCGATGCCACGCCGTACGTGGTCCCGATAGGGATCGTCGGCCTCGCGCTGTCGCTCGACAACCTGCTCGTCCAGTTCTTCATGGCGGTGCACGACCGGGTGTTCGTCCCGATCCTGGCGCTCGGCGTGCTGGCCGAGGGGCTGCTGATCTTCCTCTTCCATGCTCGCGTTGGCGAGGTCGTTTTGGACGTGCTGGTGGCGCTGCTGGGGCTGCTCGTGCTGCTCAGCGTGCGGTGCTACGTCCTACTGCCGCGATTGCGGGCGGAGAGCGTCGCGGAGCCGGACCCCGCGCTCACCTAGCCGGAAAAATATCTAAGTCCCGCCACCCCGAAGGGCGACGGGACTCAAGAAGTGCTCGGCAACGACCTACTCTCCCATCGGGTTGCCCCGACAGTACCATCGGCGCTGGAGGGCTTAACTTCCGTGTTCGGAATGGGAACGGGTGTCTCCCCTCCGCCATGGCCACCGAACAGGGGAATTATACCGGGCGGCTGGGGGAGGCTTGACCTCCCCGCTAGCCGGGGAGGTCGGCGGCGAAGCCGCCGGGTGGGGGCTTGCCTCTGGAACTACCTCGTTCTGCGGCGACGGGCGCGCAGGCTCTTGATCTTGCGGGCCTCGGCCGGCGGAACGTAGTGCGAACGCCGTCGCATCTCGCGCACGAGTCCTTGTTCCTGCACCTTGCGGCGGAACTCGCGCAGCGCCTGCTCGAACTCCTCTGGATCCTTGACGACTATTCGCACAACCCGAAAAGGATACAGGCCGCGCTGGGCGGCCTGCTTCCTTAACTCCCGAGCCCTGGCTTCCTTACGGGTTCACTCCGGCGAGCGTCACCGTCGCCGTGTGCGTTCCGCTCGAGGTAACCCACGTCACCGACACCTGGTCGCCGGGCTTATGCGACTTGACGGCTGTGCCGAGCGTGTCGGTCGACGTCACTGCCATGCCACCGACGGAGGTGATCACGGCGTAGCGCGGGATGCCTGCGTTCGCGGCCGGCGAGCCCGGCACCACGGCGGTCACAACCGCGCCTGAGCTGATATTGACGCCCAATTGAGCCGCGCTTGCGGCGTCAAGCGTCTGGACCTGGACCCCCATGTAGCCCTGCTGCGTGTAGGTGAGGTCCGATGACTGGTCGTGCGCGCGAATCCTGTTCACGATGTCGAGCGCGGTGTTCGAGGGAATCGCGAAGCCGACGTCGGACGCCGCGGAGCGGAATCCTTGCGCCTGGCCCGCCGTGATCATGCCCACGACCTGGCCCGCGGTGTTCACCAGCGCGCCCCCCGAGTCACCCTCGTAGATCAGGGCGTCGCTCTGGATCATCCCGTTCAGGGTTTCCGAAGAATTGCCGCCCGTGCTCGCGGTGATGGTCTGGTCGAGGTCGGTGATCTGCCCCTGCGTCGCGTGCGGCGTGCCGCCCTGGCCGAGCGCGTTGCCTACGGCGACCACGGTGTCCCCCACCTTGAGCGATGAGGAGTTGGCCAGCGTCACCGTCGGAAGACCAGAAACGTTCTGGTCGATCTGGATCACCGCCACGTCCTGCGAGATGTCGACGCCGACCACGTGGGCGCTGTAGGTCTGTGATCTGCCCTGCACCGTGACCTTGATGCTGGTCGAGCCGGTCACGACGTGGTTGTTGGTCAAGATCTCGCCGCTCGAGCTGATGATCATGCCCGTGCCGGCGGCCGAGCTCGTGCCGATCCTGGTGTTGATGTCGACGATGGCAGGGTCCACTTTCGCTGCGATCGCGTCGGCGGTGGTGTTGCCGGGCACGGATCCTGTGTTGGGCGTCGCCGCCACGATCGGCGACTGAGGCGTGTTCGACTGCGCGGTCTGCGGATTGGTGGCCCTGGCGAGGCTCCAACCGATGCCCGCACCGGCCGCGGCTGCGACCACTGCGATGAGGACGATGTAAGCCGCGATCCGGTTCCACATGGGAACGGGAGCAGGCGGCGGGGGCGGCATCCACGCGGGCGGAGGACCCATGACAGGGCCAATGGGCTGGGTCGGCTCCGGCGTCAAGGACTGGTCTGGTTGAGCCGGCTGCCCCGGCTCGACTGGTTGCTGCTCTGACATCACACCGTACCTCCGGTAACTTTCTGGAACTTCACGATGTGCTCCAGATTGACCGCGGAACCTGGGAGCCTTCTCGACGAATCCTTGGCGTTTGCTGGGGAACCCGGAGATCCCCTTCTCCCTACGTTAGAGACCGCGCTGGAGACGGACAATGTCTACGTCGGCGGAACTCAGCTCGAGAGGAGGGGTCATGGCGTTCAGAGAGGCATCGCAGGAAACCGCGGCATCGCCCTCCAGGGTCTGGCAGGTGTGGTCAGACGTCAATCACTGGCCTGAATGGAACCCCGACATGAAGGAGTCGCGGCTTGACGGGCCGCTCAAGCTCGGCGCGACCGGGATGATCGACACGCGGTCGGGCGGCAAGCACCAAGTCGTGGTGACGCACTTCGAGGACGGCCGCTCGTTCGAGCTCGAGAGCACCGCGCTGCCCGGAACCAAGATGGCGATTCGCGCGACGATCAGCCCCAGCGGCGCTGGGAGCCGGATCACCCAGGGCTTCGAGCCGCGGGGCATGCTCGCGCCCATCGTCGGCCCGATGATGAGCGGTCAGATCCTCAAGACGTTCAACTCTGTCCTGGCCGGCCTCAAGCAGAAGGTCGAGGCGGGGTCGTAAGCGGGTCTAGCATCTGACTGAGTGTCAGGCTTGGTCGGGTCCGGCGGGTTGGCTCATAGCATCGATGCTCGC
>CAKZUH010000005.1 GCA_937921725.1 uncultured Chloroflexota bacterium
CCCTCACCCTCTCCCCCCAAGAGGACAGGGAACAGTGGATCGCTCGTCCTTACTATCTCCAGCGATGGAGTCCTTCCTTCTCACCGTCGACGAGCTCCGCGCTCGCCGCGGCGGCAAGTGGAGGACGCACCCTCCCGAGGTGCTGCCGGCATTCGTGGCCGACATGGACTTCAAGGTGGCCCCGGCGATCCAGGAGGCCATGAGGCAGTTCGTCGACAAGCAGGACTACGGCTACGGCCAGATGACCGACCCGGTCGCCCTGTTCGAGGCATTCTCCTCGTGGATGGCCCGCCGCCACGACTGGCGGCCGGACCCCGCGCTGACCCGGGTGAACAGCGATGTCGTCCAGGGACTGATGGCAACGATCCTTGCCTTCTCCGAGCCTGGCGACGGCGTCATCGCGCAGACCCCGATCTATCCGCCCTTCCTGAGGCTCATCGCCGAAAGTGGGCGCCGCCTGGTCGAGAACCCGCTGCTCGACGATGGGACCCGATTCGTCGTAGACCTCGAGGGCCTCGAACGGGTCGTGGCGGATGCCTCCATGATCCTTCTCTGCAACCCGCACAATCCGACCGGGCGGGTGTTCGAGCGAGCGGAGCTCGATGGCATCGCGACGATCGCCGCCGCCCACAACCTCACCATCGTGGCGGACGAGATCCACGCGGACCTCGTCTTTCCAGGGGCAATGCATGTCCCGATGGCGACCCTGGCCGCGGCTGCCGGCCGCACCGTGACGCTGACCTCGGCGACGAAGGGGTTCAATATCGCCGGGCTGCGCGCCTCGGTCGCGCATTTCGGCAGCCTTGCGCTCAGAGAGAGGTTCGGTCGCGTGCTGCCCGAGCGCGTCCTTGGCGTGCCGGGCCGCTTGGGCCTCGCGGCGACGATCGTCGCCTGGAGCGAGGCCGACCAGTGGCTCAGCGACGTGATGAGCTATTTGGATCGCAACCGAAAGCGGGTTGCCGAATGGGCCTCCCAGGCCGATCTCGGCCATCACATGCCGGAAGCCACGTACCTCGCGTGGCTCGACTGCCGCCGAGTAGAGGTGCCCGGAGGCCTAACCCTCCAGCAGCACTTCCTCCAACACGCGAAGGTCGCTCTGAGCGACGGGCTCGACTTCGGCGAACCTGGCAGGGGCTACGTCCGCCTCAACTTCGCGACCTCAGCTGAGATCCTGGAGGAGATCCTCAGCCGGCTCAGCGCCGCCTTGTCATCCGCCGAAGCAGAAACCTGATAGCAGGACGACGAACCCGTTGATTGGCAGGCTGACGGCGGCCATGACGACGGCGACGATCCCCAAGTTACGGGCGGTTACTCGCTGGCGCGAACCGGCGACGCTCCCTGACGCAAGAACCAGGGTGGTGATGCCACCGGCCGTCAGTCCGAACGTGATCGCGATCAGCAGAATGTCGACAGCCCCGATCCCATCGCAGCTCCCCAGCGCAGTTATCACCCCGATCAAGTCCAGGATCGGAAGGGCTGTCACCGTGACGCCGCCGATCCAGACTGCCGGCGCTGGCGGCTCTAGAACGCCTGGTGATCCTTCTGGTGAGACAGGCATGGCCGGCGTGCTCGGTTCATCCAGAGACTGCAATTCAGGCTGCTGACCGGAGGACTCATCTCCTCGCATGGGCGCATTTTGGGGCCGCCTCAACCGCGTGTCAGTCTCAAACGGGTCTCAAATTCAGTGTCACATCGGAGCAGCCGTAGGTCACGAAGATATAGGGATGGAATTCGACCGCTACACGATCGCCCTGCTGCTTCTCCACAACGACGCTCCCTCGTTCACCGAAGACGAGGAGGCCGCGCTGCAGGACGCGCACATGAGCCATCTGGCCGACCTGCACGCGGCCGGCCACCTCCTCGCCGCCGGTCCCGTGCTCGGACCGCCCGACCGCGAGCTGCGCGGCTTCTCCATCCTCAACGTCGATCCGGAGCAGGCGCGCGCTCTCAAGGAGCAGGACCCGGCCGTCCGCGCCGGCAAGTTCCGCGTCGAGGTCTATCCGTGGGTGCTTCCGGCAGGCCTCATGACCTTCTCGCCCGGCCGCCTTCCGCGGTCGATGGTTGAAGCTCAGGGCGGCTGACCGGGCTCGGCGTAACCCCCACCCAGCCGCGCCGTTTACCTGCCAGTGCGCTGATCCTTGACGGCGACAATCTTCGAAAAGGGAGGTGCAAATTCAGTGGCGCGCTTACGTTGGCTTCAAGTTCTGATCATCCTTTCTGCGTTCGCCGGCGTGCTGGCCGTCCAGTCGGCTCGCCCTCGTGCAGGCGTGCTCACGAAGGCAGGCTGATTTCGCTCGCGCAACGAGACCCGTGCAGCCCGCGCGCAGGCTTCACGGGCTTCGCCATGGCAGGCCCAGGATTTCACCGTGTGTCCTCGCGACGGGGTGTAATTAGCCCATCGAGTCCAATCGAAGCGTCCAACCACTGTCGTCGCGCACGAATCTGGGGCTGCTCATCACCCTGATCGCAGTCATCGCAGCGGTCTCGGCGGGGTCGATGGCGTTCGGCGCGGTCTTCATTTACCAGGCGCTCAGCCACCAAGCGGCACCTGAGGTTGTTCAGTCCGGCCCCGTCAGCCCGACGACGAGCCTTACGTCGAGTCGTGGCTCGATCGTCTTCGCAGACGACTTCACCGATGCCGCAAGCGGATGGCCGGTAGGCAGCTCGTCATCAGGAACCACGGCGTCTTACACCGATTCCGGCTACGCCGTGGTCGGGAAGGGCTCGTTCCACCATGTGTTGAAGGCGCCGTATAGCAAGTTGCTCCTGCAGGTGGGGGCCTCGGCGACCGCAACGCAATCGACCGGCGCTCCCGCCAAAGCCGGATTCGGCGTCAATTGCTTACGCGGCTCAGGCTCGACCGAGATCCGCTACGAGTTCCTCGTCTTGACGCCCGGTGTCTGGTATCTGGAGCGCTTCGACAATGTGCCCGGATCCAATGGCAGGATTCTCCGGCAGGGATTGAGTCACATGAACCCCGGAACGAAGCCGATGACGGTTGTCGGAATGTGCGCGGACCTGGCCGGGGGCACGACCACTCGTCTAGCGCTTTTCGTGAACGGCTCTCGGAAGGTGGACTACGTCGACAATTCCGGAGCAGTGGACCTGGCTGGTTGGACCACAGGCGTGACGACCGCGAGCCGCGATCCGAAACCCTCGACCGTGACATTCGCGCATTTCGAGGAACACGACCTCGCCGGCTAGGTGGTTGGCGTGCTGAGCGGTTGCCTCACCACCTCAGGAAAAGCTGAAGGGGCGGAGCTTGCGCTCCACCCCTCCTTGGCTTCCCCTCCGTCGCGGGACGGTTGATCACCAGGTCATCGAACTAGTCGCCCGACGCGCTTTCCGTCTCGCCGGACACGCACGCCGCGAACGTCTGATGCTCGGACTTGTCCTCCGCCTTGCCGGCGGCTCGGGTGGTCTTGTCCGCGCCCTTCGTCGACTTCTCGCCTGCGTCTTCCTTCGTGTCGCTGGCCTTGCACGCCGCGACCTTCGCGGCCTGCTGCCCGTCGTTGTTCTCCTGGCCTTCGCCATTGGTCTGCGCCACGGCGCTCACGCACGCCCCGTGGCCATCGCCATGCGGGCACGTGGTGCGGGCGGCCGAAGCGACCGCGTCGCCGTGCGAGTCGGAGTTGGTGCCCTCGGCGCCCCTCTCCATGGCAACCGCGCTTGCGGTGCCGATGGCGAGCGCCGCGGCCGCCCCGACTATCGCGAATCGAAACTTGAACATGAATCCCTCCTGAAATCGAGTGGTCTGCGAACACCCCGTCCCCTCGATGGATAAGAGCAACGCTGGACTCCGGGTGCCTAACCAAAGTCCGTCAGGCGCAGGAAAACGTGCGTTCGGCCGTTAGGCTTATCAACGTCGCACTAACCGCGGAGGCAACATGGCAGCACTACGTCGCAGAAAAGTCCTGAAAACGTTGTTGAAGCTGACCCGGAGGTCCCGGCGATCGGATTCGCCGGCGATCGGCCCAGGCTGCACGTGCGAGAGCTGCGTGCAGGCCTGGGACCGGCATCAATCGCCGGGTCTCATGGCCGTGAGCCAATCGCGCAGGATGCGCCCGGGCATTTACTGACCCGCCGGCGTTGTCCTCACGACCTTGATCAACGCCCGGCATGCGTCTAAGCCCTCGGGATTCGTTAAGGGCTCGCCCCCATCCGACCGGGCCGCTTCGCGGCCGGGCCACCTTCCCCGGCGAGCGGGGAAGGGAAGCTACTGCTCTCCGCGCCCCTCACCCTGACCCTCTGAAGGGGGGAGGGAACTATGGGGCGGAGTAGTGCGGCCAGGCGTCGTATGTGGCTGCCAGGCGCGAGGTCACTTCGGAGGCGCCTGCGATGCTGTAGATGTACGTGACGCCGGTTGGTATCGTCGGCTGGGGGCCGCAGTTCGACGTGCACGCCTTTTCGCCCGCGTACCACACCAGGTCGTTGGTCAGGAACCTGACACCGGAGCGTCCCGGTGGAGTCGTGTTCGACACGCTGTTCGATTGCACGCTGTAGAAGCCGATGCCGCCGAGGCCTGAGGGAGAGCGGAACGTGTACGCGATCCACCGCCCGTCTGGCGACGAGTGTGGCCGGATCCAGTGCAGCGAGGTCATCGACGAAAGTCCGGCGCTTGCATCCCAGCGGTGCACGTTGCCGGTCGTGTCGCGAAAGAAAAGCCGGCTCGGCACCGACGCCCACACCGCCATCGTCATGCCGGTCGTCGAGTAGACGAGCGAGCCATCGCTCGCGCGCCGGATCTGGTCGGGCGCGGTCTGGCCTGTGCCCCCAACGTGGAATGTCTGGAACAGCGCGATGTACAGGCCATCAGGCGAATAGCTGAGGAAGCTGTCGTCCTCGTCGGGGTTGATGCCGCGACCTGGCACTGCGGGAAGGGTGGTCAGCAGCCGGTTGCCTGATGGTCCGGCCAGGCGCCAGGCGTTCCCGTCGAGATACGTCAGCGAGCGGCCGTCCGGGCTGATCGCGAACTGCCCTGAATTCAACGGGGCGCCCGTGAACGTCGCGAGGAGCGTGGTTGGACCGCCCGCGAGCTGGGCCTCGACGATCTGGCCGTCGGGTGTCGCGTAGGCAACGGCGGAGGAGCTGACGAATTCCGGTGAGATCGCGTTCGCATCGAAGTTGCAAAGGTTCTTCGCGTTGGCGGGATCCTGGATGTCGCGCACGACGACCGTCGGGTCGCCGACCACCATGCCGATCACCAGGTTGTCGCCCGCCGGGACCGGCACTGCGCAGTGCACGAGCGAGGCGGGGCCGGCGGGACCGCTCGGAGTCGACGATGCGGCAACTGACGATGAAGCCGCTGCGGTCGATGGAGTTGGCGACGGATGCGATGCGGTCGGGCTGCCGCCACACGCCGCGACGACGAAGACGGAAACCAGCGCCACCCCTGCTACGCGCACGCGGCAACAGTAGCGCGAGGAGGCGCTAGGCGAGTAACTGACTTAGCAACTTTCGGGTGCTTGTCGGCAGTTTGCCGGCGAGGCGGTAATAGATCCAGATGCCCTTCTTCTCGAACTCGACGAGCCCGGCTTCCCTCAGCTTCGCCATGTGGTGGGAGATCGTCGCCTGGCTCAGCTCCAGCCCCGCCGTGAAATCGCAGATGCAGATCGGCGCGTCTGCCTTCCACAGCGAAGCGACCATGGTGAGCCGCGTCGGGTCGGAGAGCGCCTTCATCGTTTCCGCCCTCTTTTCGGCCCATTGCTGATTGACATTGGGCAGGGCGCAGCAGACGCCACGTTCGCGAATCACGGTCAGCTCTTGCATCGCCACGATCACATGCTACACTATCCATCGACGATCATCGATTGATTACGGAGTCGTTGGGAAATAGGAGAGTGGTTGACATGGGTGACATCAGGGAAGCCGTCAGGTCGCGCTACGCGAACGCCGCCAGGAAGATAGCGGTCATTCCGGCCGGCGCGAGTGTCGGGTGCTGCCAGGTCGACGGGCCTGAATGCGGCTGCGCGGGTTCGTACTTGGCTCCGGAGCTGGAGGAGATCGGGCTTTCGGACGGCGTGAGCCTCGGGTGCGGCAACCCCACGATGCTCGCCGACCTGAAGCCGGGCGAGATCGTCCTCGACCTCGGATCTGGTGCTGGTCTGGACGTTCTGCTGTCGGCGAGGCGCGTTTCGCCTGGCGGCTACGCCTATGGCGTCGACATGACGGATGAGATGGTGGCCCTGGCGCACCGCAACCGCGCGAAGGCCGGCATCACGAACGCCACCTTTCTGATTGGCTCGATGGAAAACGTCCCTTTGGCGGACGAGTCGGTCGACGTGGTCATCTCGAACTGCGTGATCAACCTCGCCGAGGACAAAACCGCGGTGATCAAAGAGGCGTATCGCGTCCTCAAGCCCGGCGGGCGGTTCGCCGTCGCGGACATGGTCGAGCTGGAGCCGCTCACCCCGGCCCTGAAGAAGCAGCTGGACTCGTGGGCCGGCTGCATCTCGGGCACGATTCCGGTCGACGACTATCGGGCCGCGCTGGTGGCAGCCGGTTTTGCCGAGCCGGAGTTCGAAATCCACGCCACCGAAGAGCTCGCGGGCGCGGGCAAGGTGGGCAGCGCCTACATCAGGGCACGGAAACCCGGTCGGGCGTAGCCTCCGCGATTCGCGCCATCGCGATGCGCCGCGCGGCGGCGTCGGTGCTGATGCCGTCGCGCTCTGAGCGCTCAAGGATCTCGTAGATCACGTCGCCGATCGCCGCGAGCCTGGCGTCGAGGACCTCGCGCGTCCAGTGCTGCTCCTCGAGCCCGCCTCCGTGCAGAACGCCACCCGCGTTGATCACGAAATCGGGTGCGTAGGCGATTCCCCGTTGTCGCAGCAGGTCGGCGTCGGACGGCCTCTCGAGTTGGTTGTTGGCGCCGCCCGCGATCACCTTGCACCGCAGCTGCGGAATCGAGCGCGCGTTGATGATGCCCCCGGTCGCGCATGGCGCCAGGATGTCGCAATAGGTCGTGAGCGCCTCATCGGCCGGAATCACGGCGATGCCGGTTTCGCGCAGATGCGCTAGGCGATTTGGATCGATGTCGGTGGCGGTCACCTTCGCGCCCTCTTGCGCTAGCAGCTCGATCAACCGCCCGCCGACGCCGCCCGCGCCCTGCACCACGACGGTGCGCTGCGACAGGTCGTCGGAGCCGAACGTGTGGCGGCACGCGGCGCGGATGCCGTGGAGAACTCCCACCGCGGTGTCAGGAGCGGTGTCGCCCGAGCCGCCCGCAGCCTCGGTCTTGCAGAAGACGTAGGGCGTGACCTCGGCGATCACGTCCATGTCGGCGGCCGACGTGTTCATGTCCGGGGCGCAGCTGTACAGGCCACCCAGGGAGTCGATGAAGCGGCCGTACTCGTGGAGCAGGCGGCGGCGCGCCTCGCCCTGCGGGACCTCGGGCGTGGGTAGGTCGATCACCGCCTTACCTCCACCGTGGGGAAAGCGCACGCTCGCCAGCTTGAGGCTCATCGCCTCGGACAGGCGCATGCCGTCGCGGAGCGCCTCGGACGGGTGCGGGTAGTGCTTCATGCGCGTGCCACCTGCGGCGCTGCCGAGCGCCGTCGAGTGGACGCAGATGAACATCAGCGTCCCGGTCTCCCGGTCGCGATGCATGGAGACGCACTCGCCGTCCCACTCCGCCAGCAAGCTCTCCACCAGGGGGTGGAGTTTAGGCCGCTCTCTTGTCTTCTTTGGGGTGCTCGACCACGGCCAGGACGCGCGGCGCGATGAACCGTGCCGTTCGCACGACTCCGCCGGTCCGTGTCAGCTCCCGGACCTCGACCGTGGTGCGCGAGCTGCGCACCTCAACGCTGCGGCCGTTGCGGGTGGCTTCGATCACGTATTCACGCGACGAGCCGCTGCCTGCGTCCACCAGGACCTCGACAAAATCTCCCTTCGCCATATGTTCTTAGTATTCCCAGATTTTGCGTTCCCTATGCCCCGACCCGGCGGCTGCGCCGCCGACCTCCCCGGCGAGCGGGGAGGTGAATTGGTGGCACAATGCCGCAGGCATGGCTCGGGCGGAGGAGCAGGTTGGTGGGCGCGCGTTTCTGCCGCTAACCGTGCAAAACGCGTATCGGGAGCGTTACCGGGCGATCAAGCCGGGCTGGCGGTCGAGCGGCGACCAGCTCGAGGCGATGGTGCGCAGCCATGTGTCGCGGGACAGCTCGGTGCTCGACCTCGGCTGCGGGCGCGGCGGCGTGGTGGAGCTTCTGTGGCGCGACGTCAAGCTGGCCGCCGGACTCGACCCTGACGTGCCCTCGCTGAGCGAGCACCGCGCATCCGGGATGCCCATCCTCCGCGGCGTCGGCGAGCACCTTCCGTTTGTCGACGAGTCGTTCGATCTGATCGTCTCGCTGTGGGTGCTGGAGCACCTGAGGGACCCGGCCGGCGTGCTGCGCGAGGTCCACCGTGTGCTGAAACCCGGCGGACACTTCGTCTTCGTCACGCCGAATATGCGCAACCCGCTGATGCTGGCCAACCGCATCGGCAAGGCGCTGCCTTCACTGCAGCGCCGGCTGGTGCCGAGGGTTTACGGGCGCGAGGAAGCGGACACGTTTCCGGTCCAGTACCGGGCCAACACCGTCGCCGCGATACGGGCACACGCCGAGGCTTCGAGCCTGAAGGTGTACGACCTGCGCGTCGTGCCCGACCCGACCTACCTAGCGTTGAACAGCTTCATGTTCCGGACGTCGGTGCTGTCAGAGCGGTTGATGCCGAAGGGCTGGGGCGTGCACCTGCTGGGGGACCTGGTCCGACCCAAGCGTTCCCTCTGAAGCCTGGTTACCGCCAGGCGGCCGTTAACCGCAAGGTTCAGGGTTCGAATCCCTGTCCCGGAGCCAGTTTTTGTATTCAAAACGGTGGTGAGGCGCTAGCCAGGGCTGACGCCCGTGTAGCAACCGTGTAGCAACCCGTGTAGCAACGATGTCGGCCGAAAAAGGCACCAGCAAGACAACACCTTCGCGCTGGACACGGCCTTGAAGACCGTCTGCTCACCCCCAGCCGACCTTTATCAAATTCACAGATCAATTAAGCGTGGGACGGTATGAATGGCCCGGCTCAAGCGCAAGGTTTGGCGACCGTGCTTGTCCCTCTCAATGCGAGTTTCGCACCAGTCGAGCGGACGTAGGTCGGGGCCAGGCGTGTCAACCATTCCATGTGGTCCGACATCAAGAGCCGGCCACCTGGCCGCGGTCCTAGACCATTTAGCACTCTCTATTTCGCTCTCAGGACAAGCGCATTCACCGTCGCGAGGAGATTCGCTCTCGCGAACGGCTTGCCGACAACGGCATCGGCCTGCGTGGCAATCTTCGCCGCATCCGGATTTGAGCTGAGCACGAGGATCGGCACAAGAGCTGTTCGACGGTCGGATCGCATGCGCTGGACCAACTGTTGTCCAGTCATGACCGGCATCATCAAGTCGGTCATCACCAGATCGGGCAAGGGATCGCCCATCTGAGTTATCGCGTCGCTGCCGTGTCGAGCCTCATCCACCTCGTAACCGCCATCCTCCAAAATCAACCTTAGGAGCTCCCTTTCAACGGGGACGTCGTCCACGACCAATACCCTCTTCTTCACCTTCTGCGGACTTCCTGTGCCGAGGTCATCATCATCTCGATGACCGTCTCGGCAGGCTCACCTTCACCTGGCAGCAGGCGTAGCTGGGCCCAGGCCGATCGCTTGACTCACGCCTGAGACTCCAAACCACTCTCGCGCTCCTCGCGGAAATCAGACCGTTGGCGCCTGCTTCTCAGGCGCGAAAAGAGACAAGTCCGTCTCTGATTAAACGGGTATACCGCTCTGTCTACCTTCGGTACAATTTCGCCCAATTTGAGCAACGTCCCGAGTCTGCCCGTGACCCCCCGCGAGTCCACAGCCGACTCCGTATCAGGGCAGGAAAACAGCGAGGCCAGGGAGCGCGTTCTGGCTGCGGCTTACGACCTGTTCAGCCATAAGGGCGTTCGAGGCGTGGGCGTGGACTCGATCATCGCCAGCGCCGGCGTCGCGAAGAGGACGTTTTACCGTCACTTTCGGGCCAAGGAAAACCTGGTGTTGGCCTTCCTGCAAAGGCGGGAGCAGCTCTGGACGATGGGCTGGCTCGAAGCGGAGGTCACGAATCGCGCGGCCGCTCCAGAGCAACGATTGCTCGCCATATTCGAGGTCTTCGACGACTGGTTCCGCCGCGACGACTTTGAAGGTTGCTCTTTTATCAACGTGCTCCTGGAGACGGCTGAACCTGGCAACCATGTGCGGCAGGCAAGCGCCACCCACCTGGCGCGAATCCGAGATTTCCTTCAACGGCTCGCCGAAGATGCGGGAATTTCCCAGCCGGATGACTTCGCTCGCAAGTGGCACATCCTGATGAAAGGTTCGATCGTTGCTGCAGGCGAAGGGGATCAACTCGCCGCGCGCAGGGCGCGGGAGATTGGGCTGACGCTGCTCCGAGCGGAGGGCGTGAAGGTCAGTCGTCAGGGCGATGGAAAGAGGCCGTTAGCGGAAAGACCCATCAGCACGCATCATCGGCCGGTCACCTTGAGCAGCAACGCCGTCCCCTCGAAGAAAACGTAGAGAGGGATGAACATGAAGAACGGGGTAATCGGATCAGCCCCGGGCGTGCCGAGAGCGGAGAGGATGCCCAGGCCCACAACCCAGTAGAGACGATTTTCATAGAGCCAACCGGAGCTGATGATTCCCATCCGGCCGAGGGCGTACAGCACCACCGGTAGCTCGAAGACGATCCCGAAGCCGATGACCAGAACGAGAACGAAGCTGATGTAGTCGTCGACGAAAGGCAGAAAGTGAAGGTTGCTGGGCGCGAAGCCGGAGAGGATCCTGAGAAAGAGAGGTAGCATCGCCATCGCGAAAGCGATGCCTACGGCAAAGAAGAAGAAGGTCGCCCCGATCAGCGGTACGATCAGCCGGCGCTCGTGGCGATGGAGCCCCGGGCTCACGAACCACCAGATCTGTTGAATGATCACCGGTGACGCGAGCACGAATCCGAGGTAGAGCGAGATTTTGAGAGCGAGAGTGAAGGCGCCGGCAGGCGTCGTGTAGTAGACAGCTCCAATGCCGCCCTGGTGTATCAGCAATTGCAGCACGCGGCCCCAGACGAGGAATGCGACCGCAGTAGCCACGGACCACGCCAGAATCGAAACGATCAAGGTGCGCCTGAGAGCCGACAGGTGGTCAAGGACGGTCATCTGGCTGTCCTCGACCGACCTTGTTGGACTGCGGTGCAGGCCCGGAACGAAAGTTGCCATTGGTGCCTCAGCCTTCGTGGCGAACAGGCTCGGTATGGACAGGCTCGCTGCCGACCAGCTCGGCGTGCACGGATTCAGCGGTCGGCGCTATGTCATTGTTGGACATCTCAGCCTTGAGGTCCTCGGTTGACTTTCTGAACGCCTTTATCGTTTTGCCAACCGCGGTGCCAAGCTCAGGGAGCTTGCCTGGACCAAAGATGACGAGCAGGACGATTAGTCCCAGGATGAGCCAGATGTGGCCACCATTGATGAATGGCATGTTTAGATCTCTCCTTTTTGTTTTTGGGCGACTGGCCGCGCTTGGACCACCAGCCGGTCGCTGTACGTTTGGTCTTTGTTCCTGAAGTCGCCCGTACACGTGACGAGCGTCAGAAGCGGGACTCCGTCGGTCGCGAAGAATCCGGGCGGAAGAGTGCGGTAGGGCGTGCTGAACATCCGCGTAACCGCGAACTGAACCGTGCTGCCGTCGGCGAGCTCAACATCCACCTCGTCGCCAGGCTGGAGTCGGTTGATATCGTTGAACACCGCCGGGATGCCGCCGGGATAGCCTCGATGTCCGGAGATGATCGCGTCGCCGGCCGAACCCGGTGAAGCACCGAGGCGATACCAGCCGACGTCTGAAATTCCGGCCGGCGCTTGAAGCGAATAATCCTGGGTGACCCCAAGGGCTTCGACGGCTGCCGAGATCTTCAGACTTGGTATCAGCAGCTTTACGGGCGGTGGGTCCGAGGCTCGCTGCATGAACGGAGAGCCCTGATTCGGTTCGGGAGCAATGTTGACCGGCGCCATCTGGTGGAAAGATGGCGTGGAAGGTGGGGTCGTTAGGGCGGTGGCCGTGATGACCACCGCCCCCCCGAGCGCTGATCCGGAGACAACGATGAGAATTTTCGAGAGCGCCGACGACCCGAGTGTCACTTCAGCTACGGCGGCGGCGTCCGCGAGCCGCGTGTACGGAATGCCATTAAGGCGGCCGCAGCGCCGCCGATGGCGAGACCAGCCGGTAGATAGTTGACGGACCGCTGCGCAGGTGCGAAGCCGGTGTTGGGCATGCCACCGATGAACGGCATGACCGCCGCGAGAACGTCGCTCTTGGCAATGGGGGTTTCCGTGGCGCCCTTGTAGATGCCTCCCTCGGGAGTTGCCCCGCTGATGACGCCGATCAGGGCCGCGTGACGCGCCTCGACTCCAAAGATCCCGGCTGCTGCCTGGAGGATGTCTTTGTTGGTGATGCTTCCGGCCTGGCCAAGGTAGGCCCCGACGCCGGTGTTCTCGAAGATCATCGCCAGCTTGAGGTACGAATCGCGGGACGCGAAGGTACTTGCGGGGAAGGTGATGGTCGGCTTGGCGACTGGCGCCACTCCGAGCTTGTTGAGGGTGTCGGTCAGTGCCTGCACGTGGGCCTCTTCGTCCTTCTGGATGGTGGCGAAGATGTCCTTCTCACGCGCGTCTGTGATAAGGCTGGCCGCGTTGCCCCGCTCGTAGAACGTCGCCTCGATGTATTCGAGTGTCAGCGCGAAATTGAGTATGTCCCCATCGGTGCCCTCAGCGGCTGCCCACACGCGGGTGGTGCTGAGAAGCTCGATCGCTGTGCTGCCGCCAATTACGGCGCCGGCGCCGATGGCAGTCCGCCCCATGAACGAACGGCGATTCCAGATGCTTTGCAACATCTTCTAAGCTCCCAGGAACGGCTTGATCGCCGCCAGGATCTCGTCAGCCGTTGCATGCTGCTCGACAGGGTTGGCAACCGGGGGCATCTGCGTCAAGTAGTTGAGGACTGCGGCATGGCGGGACTCGACGCCGGCAATGCTCGCCGCCGCGCCGAGGATGGCGCCATCCTTGATCAGTACGACCTGGCCGTGGTACGCCTTGACCCCAGTCTCCTCGAAGATCACAGCGGACTTGAGGAACGTCGCCGTGTCGGTGAAGGTGGTTGGAGGGAAGACGAAAGTCGGCTTCGTGGCGGGCGTCGCGCCGAGCTTGTTCAGCGTGGCGGTGAGAGCTGCCACATGGGCCGCTTCGTGCGCTGCGACCGGTGTGATGTACTTGGCGTCGTCGCCGAGGATATTGGCCGCGAGCCCCTTCTGATAGAACTCGGACTCCAGGTACTCGAGCGTCAGCGCGTAGTTGAGAATGCCGATGTCGCCCGCCCCGAATTGGCTTGTGCCACTCCCCGCCGCGCTCGGTGACCCGGACGGGGCCGACGACGCAGACGGGCTCGGTGACCCGGATGGGCTCGGTGATGGACTCGTTGCCGCGAGGGCGTTGCTGATCGGCAGCGCACTGACGAGCGAGCCGCCGATGCCGACCAATGCGGCGTATTTGAGGAACGCTCTACGATCCCTTTCGCTTGTGAACTGGATCACGGAACGCCCCTCGAAAGGGTCTTGGTTCACTTGCAGTGACCTCCTGTTTCAATTCGGCCGGGAAATTCTGAGTGATGGGTACCCACCACATGTGTACGTAGGTTGGTACGACAAGTAAGCGACGGCGGATCAATGTTGTGAGTACTCGCGCCGCCGCAGTTCTAAGCAGTGCGCTTGGCGAAAGTGGGTATCCCCAGGCGATAGCCGCGTTGCCCGTATGTGGAGAACCTCGCGCACTCGATTCGGTCGTGGAGCGCGCTCGAGTGCGGCCGAATACGAGCCAGCTAGCCTCCTATGCCGATTCGGGCCACACTCCAGCCACCTCGTACGCTTCTGAGTGGCCAAAGCACGGGCAACGCCGAAGTGTTGGCGTTCGCGACCTCGACGATCCAGAGTTAGCGGCCGCGCTTGCCGCGCGAGACGAAGACGCGCTTGCGGAATTGTATGAACGGTACCGCGCCCTCGCCTACACCACTGCCATTCGAATTGTTCGCGATCCAACAAGCGCGGAAGACGTCGTCCAAGACGCATTCCTCAAGCTCTGGAACAATGCGCCGCACTTTGCCCCTAGCCGGGGTTCCCTGCGCACCTGGCTGACCACAGCGGTTCGACACCGGGCGATCGACCGCCTGCGGGGCCGCTCGGCCCACGAGCGTGAAGAATGTGAGCTAACACCCGGGCTGAAAGTTATTGAACCGATGTCTGACCCTTCGAGTCGAGTCTCAGTTTCGGTGAACCGAACCGCCGTCCGTGAAGCCTTGGACAGTCTTCCGAGACAGCAGCGTCTGGCCATTGAGCTGGCGTACTTCGGAAGCTATACGCAACCCGAGATCGCCGGCATGATGGGAGTAGCTCTAGGTACTGTCAAAGGAAGAATGCGACTTGGCCTGCAGAAACTGAGCCTGCGCCTTGAGGGCAGGGGCTTGCTCGATTCTTAAAACACGAGCAGCTGGTCTTTTTCGGGCACCGCAGCACAGATATTCCCAAGCGATGACGGGGTCCATGTGGCCGAGCCCGATTGGCGCACTGGCCATGAGGTCCGTCTAAGTCGCCGGAGATTTGACCTGGTCGGCGGCCAATCTGTCACTTCGACTACTTGAGTGCTCAGCCAAGAGCCGCTTGACGGCCACTAGTCGGCGGCTGCAGCCCGGTCCCATTCGGGGATGCGTTTACCGGCGGATTTGATCCGGAGCGACGTGCACTTCGTATCCAGTGATGAACAGGCAACCTCTAATTCCCAAGGGGAGATACAGAAAAGTGGAGTCCATTCGGCTCCTTCCGACAAGGGTCCACGGGGCCCTCGACTACCTCGTCGGCCTCGCGCTCATCCTGGCGCCAACCATTTTTCAGTTCGCAGACGTCGGGGGCACTGCTGTCCTCATTCCGCGGGTGCTGGGCGTGGTGCTGATTGTCTATAGCCTCCTCACGCGATACGAATGGGGCGTAGTCAAGCTGATTAGCATGCCTTACCACCTGGTGATCGACTTTCTAGCCGCGCTCTTTCTGGCGTTGTCCCCGTTCTTGTTTGGCTTTAGCAACAAGCAGCCGAACGCTTGGCTACCTCACGTCGTGGTCGGCATCGCGGTCGTCGTCGTCGTGATCGTAAGCAGGACCCAGCCGGGCAGCACGATGGCGACTCGCGTCACCACAGGCTGACCCCCGATTTGGGGTAATCGAATCGGATTCAAAAGGAGAGGCAAAATGATTACGAAATGGCTTCACCGCTTCGGCATCCCAAGCGACGCCGCTTATGTCGCCGCTCTAGCCTCCATTGCTGGAAGCATCGTTGCCTGGGCCTGGCGCAACGATGAGGACGCCCCCAACGCCGAACGGCTGGGTATCTTCATTGGACTCTGGGCACCCACTTTCATGCTGATCGGCAATTCTCTGAAGAGTGAGGAAGTTGCCGGCAGGGAGCACGGCGAAGAGCTGACTGGGGTCGGGCGCAGACTACAGCAGGCGGTGGAACCGTCCGCTCGCAAGATCGATGATGCGGTCGGAAACCTCATGGACGAAGGGAAAAGTGGTTCCCGTGCGCGTTCGTCCGCGTGAAAAAGACCAATAGTTTCCATCCTAGGGGGAGCACCCGACCACGCAGATTTTGGGCCGTGAGGCCCCGGGTTCAAATCCGGGCCCTGACCAATTTTGAAACCAACTCGGCCTTGGGGTAGACATCCGTCTGCAAATAAATGCTGCGGCCGGAGAAGTCCCGCTGGTACGTCGGAAGGTCGCGTATTTGTAGACCGGCCCTCGATGCGGCTTGGCTCTCGATGAACACGTTCCGCGCGCCCACTCTGCGGGCTTTGTAGGATGCAGGATCAGTCTGAGGATCCGGCGATCGTCGCACGGCCGGCGTTGCCGAGCACGGCCACGTCAGGTATCTGCTTCTAAATCGTCAGGAAAATTGCGCTCACATCGCTCAAGACGATGACTCGAAAGCCGGCTGCCAAGAGGCCGGCGCCGTACATGGCGCCCATTGCCGGGTCGTCGTCGACCAGCATCACGAGCCGCCGCTGACCTTCTGGGTGGAATCGATTTGCCGTCAGCGATCCCGACGCGGACATGCCGGAGTCATCGCCGGCATACCCACCTTGGTCGCTCGCGCTCAGGAAGGTGCGACTGACCGAGCGGAGCACCGTCCTTTCATCAGGCATGACCAAATTCCCTCCTAATAGAGTGGCCTTGCCAACCTTCGGTTGCCTCGCCAGCACTGACGGTTCCCGCCTCGTCAATTTGTGGGATGCAGGCAGGATGCTGTTGGATCAAAGACTTACGCACCGGCATCCAGGACGAGACCGGGAAGGTCGCCCCAGCCGACGACTAACATGACCTTCCGAATCAGGGGAGGTAGCCCCTGGAGGACCAAGCGTTGTCCGTTGCCGGCGCCTTTCGCCACATTGACGAGCGCTTTGATGCCATAGGTATGCACGAACTCGAGGCGGCTTAAGTCGACGCACAGTTGCGTACCGCTCCCGGCGTAAGACAGCTCGCCTCCACCGTGGTCCGCGGTTTGGAGCTCAGCGATCAAGGCCCTGGCCACGTCGTCGGCGTTGAGGTGGTCGATCGATCCTGAGATGCTCAGAGCGCCCGGCCACACCGTCCGCGTGATGACCAGCCGATTGTCTGAGTAGACGGTCTTCCCCTGCATGACCGCGGCTGTTGAGCCGCCCCCCTGCGATGCCAACCTTGCTCCGCTAAGTAACCCGGAGTGAGCCGGTACCAGGCCCTGGCTCATAACGAAATCGTCGCCCGTGGCCGTCTTGAGCGCCTCGCCTCCGAAGATGGTCTTTCCCTAGTCAATTCTTGCGAGGCGATGGGGGTCTTAGGGGGCTAGCATCAAGCGAGCCGATCGAAAGGAAGGGACGTGATGCGAGAGGAAGGGACGTGATGACTTCGAACCCGTCGGTGACCCCGATCCCACTGGTTCGCGCCGGCTACGAGGGGATCTTGGCAATGTGGATTGCTGTGCAGAAGCGGAGCGCCACGGCCAGGCCTGACCTGATCAGCGACGCCGACTTGGCACGTCAATGCTCCGAGGTGCTTTCGATGCTGCTCGAAGGCCTCGCGTCAGGGTCGATGGACGTATCAAGCCCCGGCTGGGAGGGTATGCGCGCGACCCTACGCGGGATCTCGCTCTCGCGGGGGCGGCTCGGCTTCGGTCCATCCGAAACCGCGCTGTTCATCCTGTCTCTGAAGGAGCCGCTATTTGGTTCTCTGCAGGAGCTGGATCCGTCCAGCCGCATCGATGCCATCCTGGAACTGAACCACGTCATCGATCGCCTCGGCCTGCTCACGTCAGAGGTATATCAGCAGGGCCGCGAAGAGGTGAGCATGCGTCAGCAGCAGGAGATGCTGGAGCTTTCGACTCCTGTGGTGAAGCTTTGGGACGGCATGCTGGCACTCCCTCTCATTGGGACGCTTGACAGCGAGCGGACTCAGGTGGTGATGGAGTCACTTCTGCAGGCCATCGTAGAAACCGGCAGCACGATTGCCATCATCGACATCACGGGGGTCCCGACAGTCGACACCAAGGTGGCCCAGCACCTAATCCAGACGGTGTCGGCAGCGCGGCTGATGGGCGCCGACTGCCTCATAAGCGGCATCAGGCCACAGATCGCACAGACGATCATTCACCTCGGGATCACTCTGCCCGACGTGGTCACAAAGGCGACCCTCGCGGACGCGTTTGTGGCCGCACTGGACCGTCTGGGCCAGCGCGTCGTATCCACCGGCGCTACGTCTACTGGTCGCTGAACCGTGGATCGGGTTCCGATCATCAAGGTCGGCAAGTACCTGCTGGCGACGATCCAGACGGATGTCCAGGACCATGTCGCGGTCGCCCTCCAGGAGGACCTCGCGGCTCGCATCATCGCCGCCCGAGCACGGCTCGTCCTGCTTGACATCTCGGCCTTGCAGATCGTCGACTCGTTCATCGGGCGCATGATCGCCGACATATCTGGAATCGCGCGGCTCCTCGATGCCGAGGTGATCGTCGTCGGGATGCAACCCGCGGTGGCGATCACACTCGTGGAACTGGGATTGACACTCAGCGGTGTCCGGACCGCACTCAACGTCGAGCGCGCGCTGGCCATGGCGGGGATCCGTGATCAGGCCTGATGGGGGTCCCCGAGCGACTGACCGTGGCGTTGCGAACTCAGGACGACGTGGTGGTCCTGCGCCAGCGCGTGCGTGAACAGGCCGTCGCGCTGTGCTTCAGCTTGCTCGACCAGACGAAGATCGTGACCGCCGCGAGCGAGCTGGGCCGTAACGCCGTGGCCTATGCCGGCGGGGGTGAGGCGATGATCGAGCCCTCTCTCAACAGTGGTCGAGTAGGTCTCGCGCTGACGGTGACCGACCACGGCCCGGGAATCCCGAATGTCGAGGACGCGATGCGGCCCGGCTTCACCACTGGTGGAGGGCTTGGCCTGGGACTGAGCGGAACCCGACGTCTGGTCCACGAGTTCGACCTTCGTTCGGAAGTTGGTCGAGGCACGATCGTGCGGATACTTCGATGGAAGTAAGCGGCCTCACGCGACGGGTCGTGGTCCGAGACCAATCTGATGCCGGGGATGCCCGGAGGCTGGCCGTGCGCGCCGCGGAGAGCGCCCGGTTTGACGAGCTTCTTACTTCTCGAGTGTCGATTATCGCGGCGGAAATGACGAGCAACCTCCTAAAGCACTCGGCGGCCGGAGGCGAGATCCTCATCAACGGAATGACTCCGCCTGCCGGAGTTGGGGCGGTGGAGCTGATCGCGATCGATCGCGGGCCCGGGATGTCGCACCCAGCCTCGGCGCTGCAGGACGGCTACTCGTCGGCCGGAAGCTTGGGCGCCGGCATGGGAGCGATCCGTCGCCAATCGACCCACTTCGAGATCCACTCGGTCGCCAACCGCGGAACCGCGGTGCTGGCTCGCGTCACCGCCAAAGATGCGCTCATCGGGCATCCGGATTTCGAGGTTGGCGTGGTCTCGGTCCCCAAGGATGGGGAAGAGGTGTCGGGCGACGGCTGGGCGCTCTCCGCCGTACCGTGTGGAATCCAGCTCCTCCTGGTCGATGGTCTCGGTCATGGACTGCTGGCGTCGGATGCGGCCACTCTCGCCGTCAGCACGTTTCGCAAAGCGGCGGGGCGAGCCCCGGTCGACGTGCTGCGCGCGCTTCACCCGCCGCTGCGGGCGACGCGGGGGGCCACGGTCGGAGTCGCGACAGTCGACACGCAAGCATGCGTCGTGACCTACGGCGGAATCGGCAACATCGGGGCGGCGATCGTCACAAATGAAAGAAGTCGCTGGCTCGTGTCGGTCAACGGCACGGTCGGCCGGGAGCCGGTGCAGTTTCGGCAATTCGAAGCCGAGTGGGACAAAAAGGCGCTGTTGATTGCTCACAGCGACGGCCTGACCACCCGCTGGAGATTGGATCAGCTGCCGGGGTTGGCCGCCAAGGATCCGACCTTGATCGCGGCCGTCTTGTTCCGCGACTTCGCCCGCCAACTGGATGACGTGACGGTTGTGGTCGCGAAGCAACGGACTCGGTTGAAGGACTCAGGCGAGTGACACGCGACGCTGTCGGCCGCCTTCCGATCAACTCATCCAGCGACATCCTCAGCGCCAGGCAGCGGGTCCGCGAAGCCGCTGCCCGCTTGGGATTCGACCAGTTCGACCAAGTGCAGCTGGCCACTGGCGTCTCCGAGATCGGTCGCGAGATGGTCGCCGCGGGGGGTGGGGAGCTCGAGCTCTGGATCTCGCCGTCACGCCCGCGACGGCTTGTCATCCGGGCGAAGAACGCTGCGCTCGGCGCCGACTCCAGGGACGCCTCCCCCGGCGTCGTGGCCGCCCGCCGGTTGATCGGGCCGCCCTTCGACGGTGAGATGGACGAGCAGGCCTGGACGTTCAGTCGGCTGTTGCCCAAGTCTGCGACGCTCGATCAAGTAGTCGAAGCTTTGAGCGTCGGCGCGACCGACCCCTATTCGGAGGTGAGCCGGCAGGATGCGGAGCTTCTTCGGCTACTCGAGGAGGCGCGGCGGCGTGATGGCGAGCTCGAGAGCGTCAACCGGGAGCTCGAGGAAACCAATCGCGGCGTGCTCGCACTGTACGCGGAGCTCGATGACAAAGCGGAGTCGGTCCGCCTTATGAGCGATGAACGATCACGCTTCATGTCCGACGTGACTCACGAGCTCCAGACCCCGCTGAGCTCGATCCTGGCGCTGTGCCGCCTGCTGCTCACGCAGGCGGAGGGCTCGCTGGGGGGCGACCAGGCCAAGCAAATCGGCTACATACAGAAGTCCGCTCAGGACCTGCTCGATTTCGTCAGCGACCTCCTTGACCTCGCCAAGGTCCAAGCCGGCAAGGTCGCTTTCCGCTCGGCGCCCTTCGAGGTGGTGGACGTTTTCGGTGCTCTTCGTGGAATGTTCCGACCTCTCTCGGCGGACGCCAATGTCCCCCTGATGTTCCAGTCGGCAGATATCCCGACTATGGAGACAGACGAGAACAAGGTCACCCACATACTGAGGAACCTGATCTCGAATGCTCTGAAGTTCACGGAACAGGGCGAGATCCGAATCTCGGCTACGCATGAGCCCGAAACTGATGAGGTTGTCTTCACGGTGGCCGACACCGGCGTCGGCATTCCAGCCGCCGACCTCAGCCGCATCTTCGATGAGTTCGTGCAGCTCGATTCGCGACGCGGCCGGCGAGAGCGCAGCAGCGGCTTGGGACTCCCCTTATCGCGCAAGCTCGCCGGGCTGATGGGAGGATCGATCACTGTCGAAAGCGAGCTTGGTGTGGGATCGAAGTTCACCTTGAGACTACCCAGGACGTACGCTCCCAATGTCCAATCGGTTGCGGGAAGCATTGGGTACGTTCTTGTGGTTGATGACGACCACATCAGCCGGTACGTTGCCAAAGAGCAGTTGGAACGCCTTGGCTGGCGGGTGATCGAAGCGGCAGACGGGGAGTTGGCGCTCAAGCTCGCGCAGGAAGCCGAGTGCCGGGCCATTGTCCTGGACCTCGTCATGCCCGGAATGAGCGGGTTCGAGGTTCTCGAACGACTCGGCGCCGACCCGGGCACCGCCGCCATCCCGGTCGTGGTTCGCACGTCGCTTCCGGTCAACGAGATAGACACCGCGAGGGTGGCCCGGGCGGTGGCCGTTTTTTCCAAGTCCGACGACAGCATGCGATCGCTCGTTGATCTCCTCGCAGCCAGCACCGAGCGCAGTCCCAGCCCGGCCGCGAAGAACGACCAGCGATGATGCTCGCCAATAGACCGCGAGCCCGGGACGCACGGATCACGGTGATGCTTGTCGAAGACCATCTCATCCTCGCCGAATCCTTCGCGGCCCTTCTCAACCGTGATCCTTTGATCGAGGTGGTTGGGATGGCGTCGACCGCCGGCGAGGCGGTGGCCCTTGCGAGGCTGCACGAGCCAGACATCGTCGTGATGGACGTTCGGCTGCCGGACGGCTCAGGCGTGGAGGCCGCGATCACGATCCGCTCGATCACGAAACGAACCGCGTTCATTTTTCTGACTGCCTATGACAGCGAGGAAGCGCTGGCCGAAGCGGTCGAGGCCGGTGCGGCGGCCTTCCTGCCCAAGTCCGAGGCTTCGGAGACGGTGGTTGATGCGATCAAGAAGGTGGCAAACGGCGAGACGTTGATCCAGCCGGGCCAGATCCAGTTCGCGCTGACTTGGCGTCGAGCTCGCCGCCGTCTCGATCGCGAGCGTCAAGCCATACTGCAGGCCCTAACGCGTCGCGAGATGGAGGTTCTCAGTCTCCTGGCCGCGGGCGCCGACACTGCCACCATAGCCGCGCAGTGGCAGGTCTCGCCGCTGACTGTGAGGACTCATATCAGAAGCGTGCTGGCCAAGTTCGAAGTTCACTCTCAGCTCCAGGCAGTGGCCAAGGCCCAGGCGCTAGGCATCGTCGCGAATGTCGCCGGCGCTTCCACAGCAACCTGAAGGCGCAGCTTCAAGATGCAAGATGGTCGGGAACGGCTGAAGCCGATCCAATCCGAACTCGACTCGGGCCCGGCGGCCCACCTTTCGGCCGGGCGCACTACAACCGAACTACAACTAAACCCACCGGCGATCGATGACTAGAGGCGGTTGGCCTGCTCCCACTCCGCCTGACAGCGGACGCAGCGAGTCGCCGAAGGTAAGGCCGCCAGCCGTTCGGCGCCGATCGGCTCGCTGCAGTCCTCACACAGCCCGTATCGGCCCTGAGCACGAACCTCGGCGGCGTGAGATGCCTGCTTGCGGTCCCGTTCGAGGATGGCGTTGATTGTCTCGGAGGTGGCCTTCTCTTCGAGCGCCCTCGTTTCGTCTGCGTTTCTGAACCCTCGGCTCACCCCTCGAGCTTAAAGTGCGTGGAGCCTGGGCAAACAGCTTGTGTTGGGTTTTCGCCGGGGCTCCGCCACCTCCCCACTGCGCAGGGAGGAGATTTTTAGTCCGGGCCTAGTAGGTAGCCCAGGCGGCGCGCCGTTCGCGCTAGCTGGGAGACCAGGAAGCCTGGCTTGCGGCCCTGCTCCTCCGCCGTCTCCTTGGCGATCATCGCCCGGCGCATGACCGCGGCGCCCATCGAGCGAAACGGCTCGGGGGGGAAGGCGCGCGGCCTCGCGTTGACCATGGGCAGCCGAGCGTTGTCGGTGTCGGCGCCGGTGATCAGGTCGGCGAGTACCTGGCCGGCGAGGTGCGTCGGTGCGACGCCGTTGCCCGTGTAGCCCATCGCGTAGTACACGTTGCCGGCCCCGACCCGGCCGAACGCCGGCAGGTGCGTCGGCGAGACGTCGATGGGGCCGCCCCACGCGTCCTCGATCGGCACCTCCGCAAACTTCGGAAACATCAGGCGGAAGCCCTCGGCTGTCTCGGTGACGGCCCGCGCGTCATGCGTGAACGCGTCATCGACCGTGCGTCGCGCTCGGCCGCCTCCGCCGCCGAAGGCGATGCGGCCGTCGCGCGTGGTCCGGAAGTAGCGGAGCGAGGTGCGGAAGTCGCTGATCAACTCGCCTCCCGTCCAGCCGATCTCCTCGATGAGGTGCGGCGCCGGCGCGGTGAGCACGATGTAGCTGCTCCAGGCGACGAGCCTCGGGCTGAGCTGCGGCCACGCGGTGGCCCACGCGTTCACCGCGAGCACCGCATGCGCGGCCTTGACGCGGCCGTTGGGGGTGACGGCTGTGGTTTCGTCCAGCTTGGTGACCGTCGTGCCCTCGTGGATCTTGACCCCGTGCTCGAGCACGACGCGGCGCAGGCCGCGGACGAGCCGGGCCGGCTGCACCGAGGCCCCGTCTCGCATGAACGCGCCGCCCCGAAACGCGGGCGAGGCGCACCGCGCCTGGACCTCCGCCGCGCTCAGCTCGCGAAGCTCCTCGGCCGCGCCGACCTCGCGCGCCAGCTTCACCATGTCCTTGCAGATGGGCTCGTGCGCCGAGGCGGTGATCGCGTACATGTAGCCGCCGCGCCGGTACCACGCATCGACCCCTTGCTCCTCGCAGAAGGCGCCGATCGCCTCGACGCTCGATGAGATCGCGCGGCATGCCCTCACCGCGGCCTCCGGGCCGTACAGCGTGACCAGGCCGTCCAGCTCGTCCCACCAGCCGCTCGCGAATCCGCCGTTGCGGCCACTCGGCCCGCCGCCGCAGATGTCCTGCTCGAGCACGACGATGCACAGGTCGGGTTTGGCCTTGGCCAGGAAGTAGGCGGTCCAGAGGCCGGTGAACCCGCCGCCAACGATGACGACGTCCGCCGTGACGTCACCCGTGAGCGGAGGGCACGCTGAGCTCTCCCGAGCCAGCGCCTCTCGCAGCCACCAACTGCGCTGGGCGCCGGGCGTCAGGGCGTTGCCGGTGAGGTTAAGTTCGGTTGTCCGATTGCCCGGCACTAGGCGACAATAGCGCGCATGAGTTTAAGCGAGATTCTCCAGATCATCGCCCTGATCGTTTTCATCGTTGCCGCGGTTGGTTGGAGTTGGAAGAAGACAGACCTGATCGCAGTTGGTTTGGCCCTGTGGGTGCTTTCGCTGCTGATCGACGGCCGGCTTGGGCACCTGAGCCTGGGTACGGTCCTGTTGCTCCTCGCCTTCATCGCCTTCGTGCTCGCTGCCATCGGCTGGGGTTACAAGAAGGTCGGCTTGATCGCTGTCGGATTGGCGCTCTGGGCGGCTTCGGTCGTAATTCCTATGTTCATTCATTAGGCTCGCCCCTCACCCTGACCCTCTCCCCTTGAGGGGAGAGGGAAGACCCCTTAGCGAGCTGCCGGAACTCTGGCGGTGCCTCCGCCTCCTGTCAGGCGCGCGGCGATCAGGACCGGGACGATCGTGACCAGGATCACGAACGAGACGACCACGTTGACCTCGGGGAGGCGCTGACCCAGGCGGATCGCGCCGAAGATCCACAGGGGCAGCGTGTTCTGCGCCCCCGCGGTGAAGGTCGTCACGATGACCTCGTCGAAGGAGAGCGCGAAGGCGAGCATCGCGCCCGCCACCACCGCGGTCGAGATGAGCGGAAGCGTGATGTCGCGGAGGACCTGGAATCCGTTGGCGCCCAGGTCCATCGCCGCTTCCACCAGTGAGCCCTGCGTGCGGCGCAAGCGCGCCAGCACGTTGTTGTAGACGACCACGATGCAGAAGGTGGTGTGGCCCACGATGATCGTCAGTATCGACAGCGTGACGTTGCTGAAGCTGAAAGCGGAGTACAGGGCGATGCCGGTCACGATGCCTGGAAGCGCGAGGGGCAGGACGAACATCAAGCTCACGACCTCCTTGCCGAACCAGGTCATGCGATGGATGGCAAAAGCCGCGAGCGAGCCAAGCACAAGAGCGAGGGCGGTCGCGCCGAGCGCGACCTGCAGCGACAGGCCCAGCGAGCGGCGGATGTCCGGATCGTTCCAGGTGGGGAGGAACCACTTGAAGGTGAGACCCGGGATCGGCCAGCTCTCGATGTTCGAGGTGTTGAAGGCGTAGACGAAGATCAAGACCAGCGGGATGAAGAGAAACAGCAGGATCAGGATGACCCACAGCCGAAGCAGGATTCGCGCCAGGAAACCCTCCACGGCCTTATAGGGCCTCGAACGCGCCGAGTCGCTGCGCGATCAGCAGATAGATGGCCATGATCGCCACCGGAACCATCGCGAGTGCCGCCGCGAATGGGATGTTGCTGGCGATGCCCACGTTGTCGAACACGACATTGCCCAGGAGGCTCGACCCCGCGCCACCGATGAGGATCGGCGTTATGAAGTCGCCGAGCGTCAACGCGAAGGTGAAGATCGAGCCGGCCACCACCCCAGGAAGGGCCAGCGGCAGGACCACGTCGACGAGGGTTCGCCACCGGCGCGCGCCGAGATCGGCTGCCGCCTCGAGCAGGGATTCGGGCACTCGCTCGAGGGCGGCGTAGGTCGGGATGATCATGAACGGGAGCCAGATGTACGAGAAGACGATCCACATCGCGATGTTCGTGTAGCCGATGTTGGCGGGCGGCAATCCGATCGACTGCAGGCTCCAGTTCAGCAGCCCGTTGTGATTCAGGATGAGGATCCACGCGTACAGGCGAGCGAGGTAGCTCGCCCACAGGGGCAGCAAGACCGCGGCGAAGAGCAGGGTCTGCACGCGACGAGATGCGATGCGCGCCATGAAGTAGGCGAAGGGAAAGGCCAGCACCGCGTCGGTGACGGTGACCGCGGCCGCCATGGTCAGCGTGCGGCCGATGATCGTGTGATAGATCGGCTCGTCGAGGATCCTCTGAAAGTTGTTCGTGTTCCAGACCTGCACGATCTGCGTCGTGAAGGTGTTGGTGGTCCAGAACGCGGTCACGAGCAGCAGGACCAGCGACGCGAAGTAGACGGCGACGAACCACGCGAGCGGCGGTGTCAAGAGGAGGATCGGGCGGAGCCAGGGCAGCCGCCAGAAGATCGACTGAAAAGCGACGGCCCCGCCCCCCTTCGGGCGAGGCCGTTTGCTCGTGTCTACGACCAACTCAGCCCTTGATCGTCGTCCAGGCGGAAACCCACTGGTCGTAAGGGATGCAGTTCTGGCTGCCGTCGTCGCATGTGGTGATCGGCGTCTTCCAGAACTTGATGGTGTTGAAATACGACGCGTCGGTCTCGTTGGCGTGGTACTGCCTGCAGGAGCCTGCCGATTGCGCCTCCATCTCCCCGCACGCCTTCGTGTTCACCGGCGTCTCGCCGAAGAACAGGGCCTGCAGCGCCTGCACGTGAGGCGTGCTCACGTAAGCGGTCCACAGGTAGGCGCAGTTCGGGTGGGGAGCCTTGGTCGCCAGCATCCACGTGTCGCCCCATCCGGTCACACCCTCGCTCGGGATCGTGTCGGCGACCGGTGCGCTTGCCGCTAACAGCTGGATCGTCTGGTACGGCCAGGCCGCGCCGATTTGCGCGTCGCCGTTCTGGAACATGGAAATCTCCGTCGATGCGTCAGGCCAGTATTTGTTGATCAGCTGCCGCTGCTGGGTCAACAGCTGGACGGTCGCGTCGAACTGCGCCTTCGTCAGCTCGTAGGGATCCTTGATGCCCAGTTTCGGTTGCGACTTGCTCAGGTAGAGCGCCGCGTCGGCGATGGTGATCGGGTAGTCATAGGCTGTGACCAGGCCCTTGTTCGCCGGGTCATACACCGCGCTCCAGCTGGTCGGGGCGATCTTGAATTTCTTCGTGTTGTAGAGGAGGACGTTCGGGCCCCACTGCAGCGAGATCCCATAGTGGATGCCGCTGATGGTGTTGTACCCGGGGTTCTTGAAGTACGTCTGGAAGTACTGATAGTCGGGGATGAGCTTCTCGTTCATCGGCCTGACGTCGCCGCTGTAGATCAAGCGCAGATCGGCGTCTCCCGACGCCGAGACCATGTCCCACTGGCCGCCGCCCCCATTGGCCATGAGGCTGACCATCTGGTCGGACGACCCGGCGTACTGGGCGTGGACCTGGCAGCCGGTATTCGCGGTGAACGTCTTGACCCACGAGTCGTCGACGTAGCCCTCCCACGCGATCAGGTTCAATTGGCCCTCGCTCTTAGCAGCGGCCGGGTCGATCTTGTCGAGCGGCTTCATGGTGGCGGTCGGAGGCTGCTGCTGCGTGGTCGCGGTCGGATTCGCGTTGCCGCCGCAGGCGGTGAGCGTCACCGCAAATACCGCCAGTCCACAGAAGAGCCTCATTTTCATGGGCTTCCTACCTCCCTCTTGTCGAGAACGAAAGTGTTATCTGGCGTCCAGGCCAGCCGCACCGGCCGGCCCTCGAACTTCTGGGCGTCGCCTATGGCGTCCATATTCTGACGCACCGCCACCAGCTGTTCCCCGCGGTCGAGCCGGACGACGTAGCGGGTCGACATGCCGACGTAGATGACCTCTTCGACCTGGCCCGCTTCGACCGTCGTGCCGGAAGGCGCCGGCTCTCCCTCGGCCAGCATGCGGATCTTCTCCGGCCGGACGACGAAGCGCACGCCGTCGCGCAACAGCACATTCGAAATGCCGATGAACCCCGCGACGAACTCGGAGGCAGGGCGTTCGTACACGTCGACCGGTGAGCCGATCTGCTCGATCTGCCCGTTGGTCATCACGGCCAGGCGGTCGCTCATGGTGAGCGCCTCCTCCTGGTCGTGCGTCACGTAGACGAAGGTGATGCCCACCTCCTTCTGGATCTGCTTCAGCTCGATCTGCATCTCCTGGCGGAGCTTGAGGTCGAGCGCGCCGAGCGGCTCGTCGAGCAGGAGCACCTGCGGCTCGTTGATCACGGCTCGGGCGAGGGCCACACGCTGGCGCTGGCCGCCCGAGAGCTGGTTGGGCCGGCGGTTCTCGAGCTCGGTCAAGCGCACCATGGCGAGCGCGCGGTCGATGCGCTTGCGGCGCTCGGGCCCGGGCACGTGCCTGATGCGCAGGCCGTAACCGATGTTCTGGCCCACGCTCATGTGGGGGAATAGGGCGTAGTCCTGGAAGACCGTGTTGGTCTGGCGCATGTACGGCGGCAGGGCGGTCACATCGCGTCCGCCGAGCTCGATGGTTCCGGCGTCGGGCCGCTCGAATCCGGCTATGAGGCGGAGCAAGGTCGTCTTCCCCGAGCCTGACGGGCCGAGCAGGGTGAAGAACTCGCCCTCCTCGACCACGAGGTCGATGCCCGCCGCCGCCACGACAGGGCCGTAGCTCTTCTTGACGCCCTGGAGTCTGAGTGCGGGTTTCTTTGGTTGTTCGCCCGCCGTCATTGATTTAGTCGAGCGACGCCATCACATGCTTGATCTGCGTGTACTCCTCGAGCGAGTAGATCGACATGTCCTTGCCGTAGCCGCTCTGCTTGTAGCCGCCGTGCGGCATCTCGTTGACGAGCGGGATGTGCGTGTTGATCCACACGGTGCCGAACTGCAGCTTGCGTGCCATGCGCAAAGCGCGGCCGACGTCGCGGGTCCAGACCGACGCGGCGAGGCCGTACTCGACGCCGTTCGCCCATTTGAGCGCCTGCTCCTCGTCGCTGAAGCGCTGCACCGTCACCACCGGGCCGAAGACCTCTTTGGTGACGATCTCCGCGTCAGGTCCCGACGGCACGACCACGGTGGGCTCGTACCAGGAGCCTGGCTTCTTGATTCGCGCGCCCCCGGTCAGCACCTCGGAGCCGGTCTTCCTCGCCCGGTCGACGAAGCCCGAGACGCGCGTGAGCTGCTCCTCAGAGACGAGCGGCCCCATCTCGGTGTCCTCGGACATCGGGTCGCCCACCTTGAGGCCGTGGACCGCGGGCACGAGGTCGCCAAGGAGCTTCTCGTGGATGTGCGGCCCCGCGATGACGCGGGTCGCGGCGGTGCAGTCCTGGCCCGCGTTGAAGTAGCCGGCGATCTTGATCCACTCCACGACCTTCTGCAGGTCGGCGTCGTCGAAGACCACGACCGGGGCCTTGCCGCCAAGCTCGAGGTGCACGCGCTTCAGCGTGGAGGCGGCCGCGCGCGCAACCTCCTTGCCGGTGGCCACGTCGCCGGTGAGCGAGACCATTGAGACGCCGGGGTGGCGGACGATGCCGGCACCGACCGGTTCGCCGTCGCCGGTGATCACGTTCAGCACGCCGGGCGGCAGGATGTCCGCGGCCAGCTCCGCCAATTTGAACGCCGTGAGCGGGGTCCACTCGGACGGCTTCAAGACGACGGTGTTGCCCGCCGCCAGGGCGGGGCCGAGCTTCCACGCGGCCATCATCAGCGGGTAGTTCCACGGCGCGATCGAGCCGACGACGCCGATAGGCTCGCGGCGCAGGATGCTCGTGAAACCTTGCATGTACTCGCCCGACGCCCGGCCTTCCAGCATGCGGGCGGCGCCGGCGAAGAAGCGGAAGCAGTCGACGATGGGTGGGATCTCCTCCGACTTCGTGGGCGCGATGGGCTTGCCGACGTTCTCCGACTCGAGGCGGGCGAGCTCTTCGCCGTTGGCCTCGATCGCCTCGGCGAGCTTGAGCAGCCGCTCGCTGCGCTCGCGCGGCGTGGTCTCCGACCAGGTCTCGTCGAACGCCTTGCGCGCCGCGGCCACGGCCCGGTCGACATCCTTCTCGGTTCCCTTCGGAACGTGCGCGATGACCTTGCCTGTCGCCGGGTTGACGATCTCCTGCGTGTCGCCGCCCGCCCCGGCCGTCCACTCACCGCCGATGAACATCTCGTGACGTCGGAGCGTCGTGCTCATGCAGCCTCCTTGCTATGCGCCCAGCGCGGCGCCGAGTATGTCCAGCCCTTCTTCCAATTGATCGTCGGGGATGGTGAGCGGCATCAAGGTGCGGATCACGTTGTGGTGCGTGCCGGCGCGCAGGATGATCAGCCCCTTCTCGCGCGCGGCGGCGAGTATCTTCGCCGTCTCCTTGTCCGCGGGCTCCTTGGTCTTGCGATCGCGGACGAGCTCCATGCCCGCCATCGCGCCGACGACCCTCACGTCGCCGATGATCTCGTTGTCTTTCTGCCAGCTCAGCATTCGCTCCTCGATCACCGAGCCGATGCGGGCGGCCCGCTCGGGCAGCTTCTCGTCTCGCATGATGTCCATCACGGCCAGGCCCGCCGCGCAGGCCACCGGGTTTCCGCCGTAGGTGCCGCCGAGGCCGCCAGGGTCGGGCGCGTCCATCACCTCGGCGCGGCCGATGACGCCGGACAGCGGGAAGCCGGCCGCCAGGCTCTTCGCGACCGTGACGAGGTCCGCCTTGACGCCCGAGTGCTCGAGGGCGAAGAGCTTGCCCGTGCGAGCGAAGCCGGTCTGGATCTCGTCGACGATGAGCAGGATGCCGTGCTCGTCGGTGAGCTTCCGCAGGCGGCGCATGAAGTCGAGCGGGGCGGGCACGAAGCCACCCTCGCCGAGGACGGGCTCGATGACGATCGCGGCGACACGCTTTGGCGAGACCTCGGATTCGAGCAGGTTGTTCAGGTCGGCGAGCGCCGCCTCCGTGTTCCACCCGCGATATGCATAGGGGAATGGGGTCTGGTAAACCTCGGTCGCGTACGGGCCGAAGTTCTGCTTGTAGGGCTGGACGCTGCCGGTCAGGCTGAGGGCGAGCAGCGTGCGGCCGTGAAAGGCGCCGCGGAAGCTGATGATCGCCGGGCGGCCGGTGGCGGCGCGGGCGATCTTGACGGCGTTTTCGATGGCCTCCGCGCCGGTGGAGAAGAAGATGGCTTTCTTGTCGCCGTCGATGGGCATCACCTCGCACAGCCGCGCGGCCAGCCGCAGGTAGGACTCGTACTGGACCACCTGGAACGACGTGTGGGTGGCCTTCTCGAGCTGCGCCCTCACCGCTTCCATGACGCGGGGGTGGGCATGGCCGACGTTCATGACGCCGATCCCGCCGGCGAAGTCGACGTAGCGCTTGCCGCTGACGTCCCAGAGCTCCGAGCCTTTCGCGCGCTCGGCGGTGATCGGGTGCCCGCTGGTGATGCCGCGCGGGATGTACTTTGTTCGAAGGTCGGCCATCTCGGTCTCTGTTGTTCTGGGCTGGACCGTCACGCGGCCATTCAAGCAGATACGATCCGGGGCTGGTGGACGACGCTCGCGCGGCGGTCGAACGGCTGTGGCCGGGGCGGCCGGCGTTGGTCAGCGAGCTGGGCGGTGGGATCACCAACCGGAACTTCAAGGTCTCGGTCGACGGTGGCGTCTTTGTCCTGCGGATGGGAGGGGTGACGACCTCTGAGCTCGGCATCGACCGGGCCGTCGAGGACGCCGCCGGCCGCCGTGCTCATGAGGTCGGGGTCGGGCCTGAGGTGGTCGCCTTCGTGCCCTCGGAGGGATGGCTCGTGGCGAGGTTCATCGACGGGCGGCCGATCTCGCTCGGCGACATGCGCCGTCCGGAGATGCTTTCCCGGGTCGCCGGCGCGCTGCGCCGGTTTCACGAGGCGGCGGCGATTCCGGGACGGTTCGACGCGCACGAGGTCGTCGACGACTACCGGCGGAAGGCGGAAGCGAATGGCGTCGACATTCCGCCGGAGTTTGACGATGCCCGAGTGATCGCGCAGCGCGTCCGCGCGGCGCGTGGGGGGCAGCCCGAGGTGCCGTGCCACAACGACCTCCTCAACGCAAACTTTCTCGACGACGGCGAGATCCGGATCGTGGATTGGGAGTACGCGGGCATGGGCGATCGGTTCTTCGATCTCGCGAACTTCTCGGTGAACCACGAGTTCGCCGTCGAGGATGACCGTCGACTGCTCGAGGCGTATTTCGGCGAGGCGCGGCCCTCGGACCTCGCCTCGCTCCGGTTGATGCGCTTCATGTCCGACTTTCGGGAGGCGATGTGGGGCGTGCTGCAGAGCGGGATCTCCGACCTGGACTTCGACTTCAGGGGTTACGCGGCGAAGCACTTCGGGCGGATGGAGGCGATGGCATCCGACCCCTCGTTCGAAATTTGGTTTCGCTCCGTTGGCGGAATCTGATCCAGGCGGCGGGGTTTTCGCGTCGTCGGGTCCAGCGAGGCGTAATTCGGGGCGGTGGGCGCTCCGTTGGACACAACGAGGCGAAATCGCCAGTCAGGCCTCGGCGCCTCCGTCGGCTAGCTGCGCACCTTGCTGCCGATGGGGTCGTACAGCGGCTCCTTCGCCACGCGGCCTCCGATCCACGTGCCGAAGATGTCGACCTCGACAGGCGTGTCGACGTCGATCGAGGAGGGGATGTAGGCGTACGCGATCGACTTTTCCACGGTGTAGCCGTACCCGCCGCTCGTGACGCGGCCGACGACCTTGTTGTCGATGCGTACTGGCTCTGAGCCCAGGACCACCTGGCGCGGGTCTTCCAGGACCAGGCACGCCAGCCTTGTTGCTGCCGGTGACTCGCGCTTTTTGACCAGCGCTTCGCCGCCTATGAATGGGCCCTTGTCCAGCTTCACGGCGAAGCCCAGGCCCGCCTGGTACGGGTCCGTCTCGGAGGTGATGTCCGAGCCCCACACCCTGTAGCCCTTCTCCAGCCGGAGCGACTCGACCGCCTTGTAGCCGCCGGCGACCAGGCCGTGCTTCGCGCCCGCCTCCCAGATCGTGTCCCACAGCCGCAGCCCGAACTCCGACGGGCAGTACAGCTCCCAGCCCAGCTCGCCCACATAGGTCACGCGGAGGGCCAGGCATGGCACCGACCCGATGGCCAGCTCGCGCGCGGTCATGAAGGGAAAGGCTTCGTTGGAGATGTCCGTGGGGGTGAGCCGCTGGAGGATCGCGCGCGCGTTCGGACCCCACAGGCCGACGCACGCGTAGGCGGACGTCACGTCCTCCACCACGACGGACCCGCCCGGCGGCGCGTGGTCGCGGATCCATGAGAGGTCGTGCATGCCGAAGGCGGTGCCGGTGATGATCCGGAAGCGGTCCTCGGCCAGCCGTGTGACGGTGAAGTCGCACTCGATGCCGCCGCCTTCATTGAGCATCTGCGTGTAGGTCAGCGCCCCGACCGCCCGCGCGACGCGGTTGTCGGTGAGCCGCTCGAGAAACTCAGCCGACCCCGGTCCGCGCACCTCGATCTTGGCGAACGACGTGAAGTCGAACACCGCCGCGGACTGGCGGCATGCCATGTGCTCGGCGCCGATCGCCGGCGACCACAATCGGCCGGCCCAGCCGTGCGGCCGCAGCGCCTGGTCGCCGCGCGCCCCGTTCGGCTCGAACCAGTTGACGCGCTCCCAACCCGACTTCTCGCCGAACGCAGCGCCCAATTCGGTGAGGCGCGGGTAGATGGGCGAGAGGCGCAGGGGGCGACCCGCGCTGCGTTCGTGGCCCGGGTACTTCACGTCGTAGTAGGTCGAATAGATCTCGCGTGTCCGCTCGAGGGTGTACTCGCGGCTCGTGTAGTGGCGGCCGAACCGGCGCGAGTCCATCTCCCAGGCGTCGAGGCCCGGCCGGCCGTCGACGATCCACTCCGCCACCAGGCGGCCCATGCCGCCGGCGCCGGCCAGCCCGTGCGCGCAGAAACCGGCGGCGACCCAGAAGCCGCCCACCTCGCTCGGCCCGAGGATGAACTCGCCGTCCGGCGTGAACGCCTCGGGCCCGTTGACCAGGCGCACGACCTCCGCGTCCTTCAATGAGGGGGTCCTGACGATCGCGTTGGTCATCAGCGGCTCGAAGCGGTCCCAGTCAGGCTCCAGGAGGCGGCCGTTGAAGTCGCCGGGAATTCCGTCGAGGCCCCACGGCGCGGGGTTGCGCTCGTAGCCACCCATGATCAGACCGCCCGACTCGGGACGGTAGTAGACGAGCAGCGAGGGGTCGCGCATCGTCGGCATGTCGAGCGGCAGGCCCGAAGGCCGCGTGATCAGGTACTCGTGAGCGAACGGGACCAGCGGCACGTTCACGCCCGCCATGCGGCCGATCTCGGGCGCGAACATTCCGGCGGCGTCGACCACGAGCTCGGTCTCGATGTCGCCCTTGTCGGTGACGACGCGTCGGACTCGGCCGTCCTTCACCTCGATGGCGGTGACGCGCGTGTCCTCATTTATCTCGGCGCCCCGGCGCCGGGCGCCTTCGACGAGGGCGAACGTGAGCTGGCTCGGGTCGATGTAGCCGTCGGTCGGGAGATATGCGGCGCCGAGGACGCCGTCGGTCGTCATGGGCGGGAACATCCGCTGCGCTTCCTGCGCGGAGACGAGCTCGAGCGGGAGGCCGAAGGTCTTCGCCCACGCGGCCTGGCGCGTGAGCTCCTCCATCCTTTCCTGGCTCGAGGCCAGGCGGAGCGAGCCGACCTCGTGCCAGCCGGTCTCGAGGCCAGTCTCGTCCTTCAGCTTTCGGTAGAGGTCGACCGAGTTCATCATCATCTCGGTCAGGCTTAGCGAGCCGCGTAATTGGCCGACGAGGCCCGCGGAATGAAAGGTCGAGCCGCTGGTGACTCGCGCGCGCTCGACCAGGACCGCGTCGGTCCAGCCGAGGCGCGCGAGCCAGTAGAGGATGGACGCGCCGCCGACACCTCCGCCGATGACGACGGCGCGCGCGTGACTCTTCAAACGGTCGTTAGGCGGTCGCCTGTGCGGGCGCGATGGCCTGCGTCTCGGGCATACCGCGCTGGGCGAATGCGTAGTAGACGGCGCCGATGATCAGGATCAATCCCACAGTGGCTTCGAAGACAGGGATGTTGCCGAGGAAGCCAGGAAGGTTGACGTTGGGTAGGGCGCTCAAAGGAGGGTTGCTGGTGGCGCGAGGCCACAGGAAGTTGATCAGCATGCTGATTCCCCAGACCAGGCCCAGCACGTTGATGAGCGTGCCCCAACTCCCGAGCTTGAAGGGCGCTGATTCTCTGGGCCATCCCTTCATGCGGGCGATGAGGATCGCGACGTTGCCGAGGATGTAGGACAGATAGATCATCCCTGTGGCCGCGATCGCGATGAGGCCGGCGCCCGCGTAGTAGAGAAGCGGGATTGCCGACAGAGCCCCGATGACTATGCACGTGCCGACCGGCGTGTGGAGGCTGGGGCTGACCTTGTTGAAGACGTTGCCCAGGGGCAGCTTCCCGTCGCGAGCCATCCCGAACGCGAGCCGGATGGTCGATGTCTGGATGGCCAGGCAGCAGACGTAGATGGCGGCGAACACGACGAACAAGTAGAGGTTCGCGGCCCAACCGGGCAGGTTGGTCGTGATGATGTCGACCGGAGGCCCGCTCAACCCGTTCGCGTTGACCTTGGCGACGTACTTGTCGATGTCGCCCGGAATCGCGATCAGCGTGGCGAACAGGAATATGACCCCGATGATGGCCGCGCCGACAATGGCGGCGATGACTGCGCGCGGAGCCTCCCGACGCGGATTCTTGGTCTCCTCCGCAAGAGTGCTTGCCGTGTCGAAGCCATAGATCACGAACAGCGACATGAACATGGCGGCGAAGAACGTGCCCAGCGGATTGGCGCCGCCGGCGGTCAGCTGATGGCCGTTGAATACGACCGAGGCGTCCTGGTGGTGGTAGAAGATGAGAAGCACCAGCGCGAAGACGACCATGCCCAGGATCTCAAACACCACGCCCGTGTTGTTGACGAGCGCAACCAGGCGCACGCCGAAGATGTTCAGCAGGGTGGTGCTGATGAGGATGAGCGCACCGATGATGATCGCCGTCGTGTGGTTGGTTGGGCTGTCGCTCGGAATGTTCAATCCGAGGTTCTGGAGCAGCGGGATGAGGACGATAGGGACCGTGACGTCGACGGCCGTGACGGTGAGGATTCCCGCAAACAGGTAGATCCAGCCCGTGAACCAGGAGTAGTGCCGGTTGGACAGGTACTTGGTCCACTGGTACACCGACCCCGCGACTGGGAAGTGCGAGCTGACCTCGGCGAAGTTCAGGCCGATGATCAATTGCCCGATGACAACGATCGGCCAGCTCCAGATGAAGGCCGGCCCGCCGAGGCCGATGCCCAGGGCGTAGAGAGTGAAGATGCCGGTCGACGGCGAGATGTAGGAGAACGCGACGGCGAAGCTGGAGTAGACCCCCAGCGCCCGCCTCAGCTCCTGTTTGTAACCGAACCTCGCCAGGTCACTGACGTCAGCCTGGTGTGTCTGCTCCTGCAAGGCTTCCCTCCCCTAACGCTGAAACGGGTTGTTCAGTTGGGCTCGAAAGCTATCACCCTGTCAGGAAACCGTCAACGAGGGGCCGGGACGACAAGCCTCGCCGCGCAGGCGAGCCAGGCGCCGGTCAGGCCGAGCAGCGTGCCGACGGCCAAGGTCAGGATCACGGGCAGCGAGCCCGCGTGGCCGAATCCCATGATCTCGGCAAGGCTGAGGGTGGTCGGGCCGAGGTCGTAGCGCACCTCTTGCCCGGCCAGCGGGAGCATCCAGGAGAAGAAACCGCTGATCGCGCCGAGCGGGATGGCGACGATCGGGCGCCGCACCACCAGGCCGAGCGCGACGCCGACCACGAACGGCGTCCACCAGGCGCCGAGCAGCACGCCCATCAGGGCGATGATGATCCCGGTCAGCAGCGCCGCGGCGATCCTCATGGCTGGAGGGTCCACGTCCGTGTACTCGCCCCGTCCGAAGACGTCGCCTCGTCGGCGGTCAGCATCGGTTTCAAGCGGCCCTGCCACCAGGTGTCGATCCTGTCCGCGTACCAGCTCGACGCGGGGTTTTCGCTCTGCCCTCCGGGGTAGACGCCCTCAAAGATGTGCGCGCCCCAGTCGACGACCATGCGCCAACTGGGTCCATGCGTGGAGGGAAATCCGCCCGCCGCGAGCGGCGTGTTGGCGTCGCCGCGGTCGGCGCGCGGGCCGTAGCTCAGGCCGCTGATCTGGGCCAGGTTTTCGAGCACGCGGGTGTGGACGCGGCCCCAGGTCCACGACTTGGGATCACCTCCGAGGAGGTGCGCCATGTCCTTGATCACCCTGTGAAACGCGGTGCGCTGCGCGTCGACGGCGGTGCGGGCGCCCACACCCGGCGCTGTGAACACGCGGTTGGCCGGATCGCTGAGGGTCCAGATCTCGAGGTCCTGGCCGAGCATGTCGATGACTTCCTGCATGTCAACCGGCACCGCGCGCGACTTCCACCATGGATGGAACGTCTCGTCCATGTACCAGCCCCAGAAGTAATCCCAGATCGCCGCAGCGGGTGAACCTGCCTCCATGCGGTAGTCCCAGCTCTTCAGCAGGTCGCGCGCGGCCGACTCCTTGGCGTCTAGCTGCTGGCCGTCGAGCGACTGCAAGAGCACGGGCACGATCTCCGAGGCGAGGAAGTCGCGGGTGTCCGTCTGCAGGGCCATCATGTCGTCCGGGCTGAGCTTGCCGGGCTGGCTGAGCACGCGGTGGATCTCGTTGGCGCGATAGCCGTTGTCGAAGAAGTTTGCCGCGGTGCCGATGTAGTACGGGTAGTCGTTCGTGACCTGGCGCTGGTTTGCCGACCAGAGGATGTTGCTCGGCGGGTCGTAGGCCTGCGGGATTTGGTCGTAGGGGATGGTGCCGGTCACGTCGTACTCGCCGGTGCCCGGCATGGGCAGCCAGGGCTGACCCTTGGCCACGAGCGGGAAGTAGCCCGCGCTGATCAGGCCGATGTTGCCCTGATCGTCCGCGTAGACGAAGTTGTGGGTCGGCGAGTACCAGTCGCGCAGCGCGTCGCGAAACTCTTTGAAGTTGCTCGCCTGGCCGATGTGAAACAGGACCCCGAGGTCCTGGGACGGCAGGTTGCCTGCCCACCACACGGAGGTCGTGATGCCGCGGTCGGAGATGACCGGACCGTGCACGGTGAGCTTCACGGTGAGGTGCTGCGTCTGGCCGTGGAGGACCGGGATGTCGTATGCGACGGTCTTGAAGGTCTGCCACGCGCCGTTCCACATGTACTGGTTCGGATGCGCCGCGTCCTGCTTCTCCTCGTAGAAGAAGGTCTGCTGGTTCTGGGCGTCGGTGAGGCTCCAGGCGATGTGCTGGTTGTGCCCGATCAGGACGCCGGGCGTGCCCGGGATGCTCACGCCGCTGACGTGGAAGCCGGGCGAATCCTGGGTCATCTGGAACCAGATCGCGGGCAGCGTGAGGTGGAGGTGCGGGTCGCCCGCCATCATCGCGCCGCCGCTCATGCTCTTCGCGCCGGCGACGGCCCAGTTGTTGCTCGCCCCGCCCGTTGCGATGAGGCCGGAGGGAAGCGACGCGAGCTTCTCGTAGAGCGCGCTCGCGCTCTGCGCCTCGGCATCGGTCACCGCGCGCATCGATTCGATGGGTGCTGTTTTCGCCGGTGGATAAGGCCCCGGGTCGTAAGGCGACTGCTGGTTCGGCGGAAGGATCGGGAACCACTCGGAGGTGAGATCCGCGCCGAGCGATTTGTTGAGCTGCGCCATCAACAGCGGCGTGTCGGTGAAGTTGAGGGTCTGCGTCATGTCGCCTTTGATGAGCAGCGAATCCACTGGCCGCCAGGCCGCGGGCTTGTAGCCGAGGAGCGTGAACATGGGGTCGAGCTGGCTGTGGACCTCGGCTTCCGAGATGCGCGCGTTGACGCCTTCGGAGTACGCGGTGAGCGCGTCTTTCACGGGGTCGTCTTGTGCGAGTGCGTTCCATTCCGCCCACGCTGTGCGCAGCAGGCCGAGCTGCAGCTCGAAGCGATCGGAGTCGAGGGCGGCGCTGCCCACGATCTCGGATAGGCGGCCGGCGCCCTGGCGGCGCATGAGGTCCATCTGGAACAAGCGGAACTTCGCGTGCACGTAGCCCGTGGCGAAGAACAGGTCGTGGTCTGTCCCCGCTGCGATGTGCGCGGTTCCGTCTTTTTCGAGCACGACCTTGACCGGCTGCTGGAGGCCGCCACCGAACGGGCCGACACTGATCGTGCGATCTGTGACTTGCGCGTCCGCGGCCATGGTCCACGCGCCGGTCGTCGGGTTGAATGCCGGACCCAGAGCGGGCAGGGGACCCGCGCCGAAGAACGCGACGTAGAGGACGAGGGCGGAGACCACGATCGCCGCGGCGAGGTTGGCGAGGTGGTGCCTGGGCGGGAGCCGGCGCCGGGCTCCCGTGGCCTGGCCTGACCTCGGCTCGCCGGCGCGCGCTTTGGCTGCACGCGCCGGCGCTTCAACCGCGGGGTCGAGCGTCACGGACGCAAGTTTGCCCTACTCGACCCGCCCGAACGCTTTGATCTCCTCCAACTCGGCTTGACTCAGCTCTCTTGTCTGCTGCCCGCGGTTGACCTTCTCGGCCTGGACGTGGTGCTTGATCGTCTCCACGATCTCCGGGTTGGCGAGCGTGGAGATGTCTCCCGGGCTTGTGAAGTTCGAGATGCCCGCTATGACGCGCCGCATGATCTTGCCCGAGCGTGTCTTGGGCATGTCCGGGACGATCCAGACGTTCTTCGGTCGAGCGATCTTGCCGATCAGCTTTTCGATAGCACCGGAAATCTTTTCTTCGATCTCCTTGCTCGGCTTGACGCCTGGCTTCAACGCGATGTACATCTCGACGGCCCGGCCTCTTACGTCGTCGATCACCGGCACGGCTGCCGCTTCCGCGACCTCCTCCACCGTCAACGAGGCCGATTCGAGCTCCTTGGTGCCCAGGCGGTGGCCGGCGACGTTGATCACGTCGTCGACGCGGCCCAGGATCCTGAAGTACCCGTCCTCCGCCTGCACGGCTCCGTCACCGGCGAAGTAGGGCCAGTCGTGCCAGTCCTTGCTCTTGGGGTCCTTGTTGTACTTCTTGAAATAGGTTTCGACGAACTTCTCCGGGTTGCCCCAGATGGTCTGGAAGATTCCGGGCCACGGGTAGCGGATGCAGATGTTCCCGGCCTTGCCGCTGCCCCTCGGCACCTCGTTGCCCTTTTCGTCGAGGATCACCGGGAAGATGCCGAGCACCCCGGGCCCCGCGCTTCCAGGCTTCATCTTCTGCAGGGCGGGCAGCGTGGTCGCGAGAAAGCCGCCGTTCTCGGTCTGCCACCACGTGTCGACGATGGCGGCCTCCTCCTTGCCGACGCTCTGGTAATACCAGCGCCACACCTCCGGCTCGATCGGCTCCCCGACCGTCGTCATGTGCTTGAAGTGGTAGTTGTACTTCTTGGGCTCGTCGGGTCCGACCTTGCGAAGCATGCGGATGGTCGTCGGCGCCGTGTGAAAGATGTTGACGTTGAGGCGTTCCGCGATCCTCCACGGCCGGCCCGGATCCGGATAGGTCGGCACTCCTTCGTACATGACACTGGTCGCGGCGAGCGCCAGCGGTCCGTACACGATGTAGGAATGCCCTGTGATCCATCCGATGTCGGCGAAGCACCAGTAGGTGTCTTCCGGATGGATGTCCTGGTAGTACTTCGAGGTCCCGGCGACGTATGAGAGGTAGCCGCCGGTACTGTGCTGCGCGCCCTTCGGCTTGGCTGTCGTACCGCTCGTGTACATGAGGAAGAGAGGCGCTTCGGCCGGCATGGAAACGGGCTCGACGATCTTGCCCTTGTAGTCCTTGAGCAGCTCGTTGACGATGAAGTCGCGGCCCTTCACCATCGGTGTCTTCGATGAATAGGTGCCTGGATGGCGCTGCCAGATCAGGACCTGCCGCACCTTCTGGCCTTCCTTTTCGGCCACCGCCAACGCCTCGTCGGCCTTGACCTTGTGGTCGAGCAGGTCGCCGTTGCGGTAGTAGGCGTCGCTTGTGATCAGGACCTCACTGCCTGAGTCCGCGATGCGGCCGCCGCACGCTGCGCCGCTGAACCCTCCGAACACCTCCGAATGGATGACGCCGAGCCGGGCGCAGGCGAGCATCGTCACGGGGAGGTCGATAACCATCGGTAGGTGCAGGGTCACGCGGTCGCCGGCTTTCAGGCCGCAGAAATCGCGCAGCAGCGCGGCCATCTCGTTCACGCGCACATAGAGCTCTTGATAGGTGATGGCCTGCGTCACCTGGTCTTCCGGTTCGGGGACCCAGATGAATGCTGCCTTGTTCCGGTACTTGGCGAGGTGCCGGTCGACGCAGTTGAAGCTCGCGTTCAAACGGCCGCCGACGAACCATTTCCAGAAAGGCGCGTTGCTGGTGTCGAGGGTCGTGTGCCAGTACTTGTCCCATGTCAGGAGGTCGGCGTATTCCTTGAAGCACTCCGGATAGTTCTCCTCGGCGAAGCGCTCGTAGATCGCGGGGTCGTTCGCGTTCGCCTGGCCAATGAATTTCGCGGAGGGGTAGTAGTACCCCTCCTCTTGCCAGTGAACCGCGATCTCGGCCTCGGAGACCTGGACTTCGCTCATCGTTTGACCTCCATACCTGAGAGTCCCTTACGGCCAGATCGGACTGCCGACCGGCAGGACCGGCCGGGTGCGCTGGCTGTTCGCGACGGTGGCGAAAGACGCGTACCAGGCGACGAAGGCTGTGATGATGCCGACCCAGCCGCCGAGGGTGATCAGTCCGGTGTTGTTCCCGAAGAAGCCGATCCACAAAAGGAGCTCTGTGACCTCCAGCGTGAGGAACACCGCGAAGACGGCCACGTTCGTGCGAGCGCTCAAGACGAGCATGTAGCTGTTGAAGATGAAGAATGCGAGCAGAAACCATCCGAGATCGTTGGTGACATCTTTGCCGGGCACCTTGCCGGCAAGGAGAAGGACCACGAAAGTGGCCAGGCTCAACCAGAAAGCGCCATACGTCGAAAAGGCGGTCGCGCCGAAGGTGTTGCCGGTCTTGAACTCCCACATGCCGGCGGCGAACTGGGCCACGCCGCCATAGAAAAAGGCCAGACCCACCCACGTCAGGTCCGGCGCGAGACCTGCGTTGTGGGTGCTCAAAACGAACGTGGTGAGAGCAAAGCCGCCGAGTCCGAGCGCAGCTGGGTTGGCAAGAGCGACTGCCGGTGGCGCGGTGGTTCTGACTTCAGACATCCCAAGCCCTCCTTCCGCCAGGGATTGCCCCTGGCAATACCCCAAACCGATTCCTACAGATGGTAGCGCGTGCGAGTTCGTGTCGAATTCGCGGCGCGCTTTTGGAAAGAAGTTGAAAAGGTAGCCCCGGGGGGCCGACGGGCTAACCTTGCGTCCGGGCAGGGGCTTTCCAGGGGCATAGCTCGCCCCGCCTGAAGGGAAGGAATCGATGCAGCCAGGCATCGTGGGATTGAGGGGCGCGGTCATCGCCTCTTGGGAAGAGGACCTGCGCGCCGTGCGCCAGGACCGCTTCGACGCCGGCCGCGACCGCGAGGCGCTGATGTTCATCCAGCGCTTCTACGGCTTGATCTCCACCCTGCGGCCACACATTCAGCGCGTATGGGGGCCAGGCGGGCACGTGCACGTGGTGGACAGCCCCGACCTCGCAGGTCCCGGGCCGCGCGTGTCGCAGACGCGGATCAAGCTGCGCAATCACGGTGAGTACGTGTCGCCCGAGCTGTTCACTCATGTGGAAGGGACGCCGCGCGCGAATCCGGCCTTGGGCACCGAGAGGCTGATCAAGGTCGCGGACGTCGAGCCGCTGGTGTTCGCCACGGAGCTGCATCGTTTGTTGGTCGAGTTTCTTTCGGTCGCTTTGTCCGTTGACCTCGGGTTGGGTGGCGCTGGCTGGTTGTATGAGCACGCGGCGGCTTCCTTTTTCGTCACGTCCGGTAGGTGGTCGTCGGTCGGAGACATCTACCGGCGCGCGACGCGCGAGTTCGCGGTGGCGGACAGTTTCGAGAGCGTGGTGGGGATGCTGGGGGCGAATGGCTCGCATGGCTCGCCTGTTGTTTCCAATGGTTCTAATGGGGCGAACGGATCCAATGGGTCCGCTTCAGTCCTCGACGATGGGGCCGAGGTTTCCCTTTCGATTGAGCAATTGCATCGGTACCTCGAGGCGCAGCCGGACCTCGAGAACTTCATTTCAGTCGTCTCGATCGCGGTCGCGGCGGACCAGAAGGAGCTGCGGGTCACGAGCTCGGACGTGGCCGAGTCGCTCGGGCTTGATGGTTTCTCCGTCACGAAGCTTGGCCGCCTGCTCAGCATGTCGCCGGACGTTTGCCGCGACGGGTCGTTTTCTGCGGACTACTCGTCGTGGAGCTTCCTTCCTTCGTACAACGTGCACTTCTTCCGGCGCGTCCATTCGGTCGACGACTTCCTGGTCGTGGTGGCGACGCTGGTCCCGCGTGCGGCTCACGAGGGGACGACGACGACGTCGCCCGGGACGTCTACTGGGTTCAAGGTCGAGGAAGGCGCGACGCTGCCCGATGGGATCGTCACGTTTTTGATGACGGACGTGGTGGAGTCGACGCCGCTGTGGCTGCAGAGCCGCGCCTCGATGTACCAGGCGATGCGGCGGCACGACCAGGTGCTGACGGCGGCGATCGGGGCTCATGGGGGCACGGTGCTGAAGGAGCGGGGCGAGGGCGACTCGTTCTTCGCCGTGTTTCCGCGGGCGACGGATGCGGTGGTGGCCGCGGTGGAGGCGCAGCGAGCGGTGCAGGCGGAGCCGTGGCCGGACCGGCTGTCGCTGCGGGTGCGGATGGCGTTGCTGACGGGGGAGGCGGATGCGCTGGACCGGGACTACCGGTCGCCCGCGGTGAATCGGTGCGCGAAGTTGCGGCGGCGGGCGGTGGGGGATCAGATCCTCGTGTCGGAGACGACGTACTCGATTGTGGCCGACATCCTGCGGGAGGACATCCGGCTCGTGTCGGTGGGGAGGCGGAGGTTGGAGGGGCATGACCGGCCGGAGGAGATCTATGTGGTGCAGCACGGGGAGGTGAGGCTCGAGGCGCAGGTGGCCGAGGACGAGGTGCTGGCTTAGGGGCTGATTCTTTCGTGGTCGCGCTTGCCGTTCATTTTCTTAACAGGCTGGGTTGCTCGGGGTTTTCGTGCTCGCTAAATTCGCCTCTCAGTAGGTGTGTTTGGAGCTGGGGGAGGGGCTCCGGTGGAGGAGGGAGGGCCCTCGGAGAGTTGTGTCGCTTGGAATAGGCGCCGACAGCAAACCGATACCCTCTTGGAGTGACTCAGGGCAGACCTCGCTCACGATTCCTGGAGGCCGGTTCCGTGGCACTTGTCAGTGTCGCGGCGGCCCTGTGGGCGTTTGACGCCTACTTCCGGCCGGGGCTCACCAAGGTCCTCAGCTCGGGCCAGATCGTGCTGGTCGAAGACCTCCTCATCAGCCTGTTTCTGCTGCCAGTGCTCGTCCTCAACGCCAACTCGCTCCGCAGCCTAAGCGGAAGTCGCTGGCTGGCCCTCGCCGCGATCGCAATCGGGCCTCAAGCAATAGCGACCGTGCTCTTTACGAAGGCCATCGGCTATTCCTTCAGCAACCCCACAGCGCCCAATTTCGATGTGCTGCACGAGGTCTACCTCCTCTACCTGCTGCAGCCGGTCTTTGGGATCGCATTCGCACGGGTCTTTCTCGGCGAGCGCCGCAAGCGTGGTTTCTGGCCGTTAGCCGCGATCGCCCTGGCGGGCGTCTATCTGATCGTCTTCGCGGATGATCCGGCCGCGCCGTGGCAGATCCGCCACCCTGAGCTCATGGCCGGCTTGCTGGTGCTCGGCGCGGTGATCATGTGGGCCGGCGGAACCGTTCTCGGCCGCTACGCACTCGAGGACGTCAGCTTCCCGGTCACCACCAGCATGCGATTTGTGCTGGCTCTGCCAGTGTTGCTCGTGATCGTCCTTATCGACAAGGGCGGAGCCGCCTTCAGCGGCTACTCAATCAGCCAGTTGCCCAACTTCATGGGAATCGTGCTGGTGCCTGGCTTGCTCGCGATGCTGCTCTACTACCTGGCGCTTTCCAACACGCCTGCCTCGATTGCGACCATCGCAGAGCTCGGCTATCCGCTCGCCCTGTTTCTGATCTTCTCGCTGCCGCCACCTGTCGGACAAGGTGTGCCGCTACGTCCGGTCGAGCTGTTTGGGGCGCTGCTCCTCGTGGCAGCGGTCGTCACACTCAACTTCCTCAAGACACGCGACATCGTAGAAGTGCCGCGTGAGCGCCTGGCCGCCTCCGGATCCAGGCCGGTTCCTGACCCTGGATCAGCCTGAGGAGAGAAAACGATGGCTCGCGAGTACGGAACGTCGGTCGAAACAACGGCATCACCGGACAAGGTATGGAAGGTCTGGTCGGACATGTCGACGTGGGGCGAATGGAACCCGAACGTCTCGACAATGGACTGGCAGGGCGGGTTCATCTCCAGCTCGACGGGAGTGATGAACACGCGGGCGGGCCAGCATCACAGGATGGAACTCGTCGACGTTCAGCCCGGGCGCGGCTTCGCCCTGTTGACCAGTGTTATCCCGGGGACGAAGTTTCGGTTCAACTGCCGCATCGAGGCTGCCGGCGGCACGACGAAGGTCAGTCAGACGGTCGAGGTCGGAGGCCTGCTCGGGCCCGTCATGGGTGGGATGCTGGGTCCGCAGGTCTCGAAGGAGTTCGGGACGCTGCTTTCAAACCTGGCCAAGAAGGCGGAGTCGAGCTAGCGTTTCGCCTAGCGCACATTAGATAAGGACGAGGCGGGCTCCGTACGGGCGGCGCGGAGTCGGAAGGCCGCGGTCGCCCTCCGCCAGCTGAACCCGGTCCCGACGACCAGTGTGACGAGCAGGATCGCGAGGACGGCCGCCAGAACGATCGGGCCGACCTTCCCGCTCCCGACCGCGGCGAACAGGGGCGTCCAGTCGACGGTCGCCGCTGCATTCAGCCAGGCGATCAGGCCGGTCCCGAAGACAAACAGCAGCAGGGTCCAGCGCTTCTCTGACTGCGACATCTGCGCGAGGGCGAAGCGGTGCTGGCGTGGCGTGACACGCACCCGGAGCAGCCAGGCCAGAAGGACCAACCAGACGACGAACATCACGCCGCCGATCGTCGCCGCGACCCGCGGGTACGCCGTCTTGTCCACGGGCGAGAGGTCGGACGAGCCGGCCCATGCGGCCATCGGCAGTGCCCAGATGAGGCTCGTCAGCGCCGCGAAGCCGGTCCGTCCGAAACGATCCACCAGGCGAGTCATGAGAGCGGGTACTTCTGCGCGAGGTGGTCTCCAAATGTCGCCTTTCCGTCCTTGTGGTCCGGACAGAGCAGACCGCCCTGCGCGATCTGCCGGCTTAGCTTGAACGGAACCGGGAGGTTGACGATCCGGCGGTTCGATTTGCGCGCGGCCAGCCACAGTTGGGCGATGGACGTGAAGTCATGTATCTCGGGCCCGCCGAAATCGGGAAGCATGCCGGCCGGTTCACCGAGTACGACTTTAGCCAGGCGCTGCGCGACGTCGCGCGCATCCACGGGCTGAAACTGCCACGCGACCGGGATCGCGGTCACGCCGGGAATGCGCGAAAAACCGCCCAACAAGTACTCCATGAAGTCGTGGAACTGTGTCGCTCGCAGGATGGACCAGGGGACGAGGTTTTCGCGTACCACGCCCTCCGCCGCGAGTTTCGTGCGGTAGTAGGGATAGGCAACCTTGTCGATGCCGACAATAGACACATAGACGATGTGGCGCACGCCGGCGTCACGAGCCATCGCGAGGAGGCGCCTCGTACCGAGAACATCGATCGCCCGCCCGCGAAGCGGCTCGCGGGTGGCCGAGGCGGCGTGGATGATCGCGTCCATTCCGGCGACGGCCTGGAGGAGTCCCGCGCCGGATGCCAGGTCGCCCTGCACCGCGTCGACGTGGCCCCGCGGCGCACGGCTCAGGATGCGCGCGCGATGGCCGGTCTGCCGCAGCTGCATCACCACGTGCCGCCCGAGCGTTCCTGTGCCGCCGGTCACGAGCACGTTCATGTCGACCCTCTAGCTCTTTGTCTCGAGCTTGTCTCCAAAGAATTTCATGACGCGGTGCCATGAATCGCCGGCCGCAGCCTCGTTGTAGGTGCGTCCGGCGTCATTGAAGAAAGAGTGTCGGGCATCCGGGTAGATCTTGATGTCATGCGCGATCCCCTGGCGCGTCAAGGCTTTTTCGAGCGACCGTCCGGCCCGCGCGGTGAAATCGTTCTCGGGGTAGGAGCCAACGACGGGACAGATCCTGTTGACGGCGTCCAGCGGTCTTGGATTGGTTCCGTAGAAAGGCGCGATGGCCTTGAGGCGCGAATCGGCGCATGCCCACGCGATGGCAAAGCCGCCGCCCATGCAGAATCCGATCGCTCCCATGCGCTGGGCGTCGATCTCGGGCAGCTTCGCGAGGTAGGTGAGCGCCGATTTCAGATCGTCGATGCCATGAAAGTTCAGCGAGCCGGTGAGCAACCCGGTCATGTAACGAGCCATGCACATGGCTCGAATGCGGTCAGCGAAGAGATCGACCGCAAGGGCGGCGTAGCCCTCATCGGCGAAGCGACGCGTGACGTCCTTGATGTGGTCGGTCAGTCCGTACGCTTCGTGGATCACGACCACACCTGGATGCGGGCCAGGGGGGTCCGGCAGCGCGAGGTATCCGCCGCCCTTGAGTTCGCTGGTCGTGATCTCGCGTGTTTGCATCTCTTGCCTCGGAGCCAACGGGAGATGGTAGCGGCCGGCCGAGCGCGCCCGAAAGTGGACGGTATCCTTAACTAGCCCAATCGAGAGGCGCACCGTGGGCCCGTGGCGCAGTTTGGGAGCGCGCCAGTCTGGCAGACTGGAGGTCAGGGGTTCGATCCCCCTCGGGTCCACCACCACATTTTCACCGTCAGGCGGTCAGCCTGATCCAGAAGTAGTGCGCGGTCATCCCATCCCTGGTTGCTTCCCCGTACGGCGTGACCTCTTTGCGCAACCCGACCTTCGCTATGAGGCTGTAGAGGTAGTCGATGTCTCCCGATGTTCCGAAGTTGAGCAGCACCCGGCCGCCGCGGCGTAGTCGATCCGGTGCCTGGTTCATGAAGCGGGTGAGTCCTTGGTAGTTCTCGTCGGCCGTGCCCATCTCGAGTAGGTCACGCGGTTTGAACCAGCGAAACGGGGGGTCGAACACAATCAGGTCGAACGTCCCCGTGACGCCATCGAAGATGTCTGCGGCGAAGAACGTGATCCGATCCGCGACTCCATTGCGCTCGGCGTTCTGGCGCGCGCACCCAACGGCCTTCGGATTCACATCAACTGCAACCACTTCGGCTCCGGCCCGCGCCGCCAGAATCGCGCTCACTCCGCTCCCGGTCCCCATGTCCAGCACTCGCTCGCCCTCTTTGACCTCAGCCTGCACGGCCAGGTGGTACGGGTCGCCTTCGCCGTCGTCGCTGTGCGGGGCAAACACATCCTCTGCGATATCCAGGTCGAGCCCCATGAAACGCATGCGCGCCGGCAGGCTCGCGCGCTGCATCTCATACGCGTGGTCATGCCACACGCGGATGAGGCGGGCGCGCTCCTCCGACATCATTGGCGTGTAGTCGTCGGCCACGCGGACAACTTAACGCCAGTCGAGTAGTCGAGGCGTACAGAGGGGCGGGGGTTGTCGCCCCCGCCCCGACCTGATCTATGAGAGCGAAACCGACGAGGTCCCGATGGTCACGGTGACCTTTTGGTATTCGAAGACAACATTTTCTTCAAGCGTGTTCGTGAACAGGAGACTGGAAGTCGTCTCGACTTTGGTCAGCAGGGCGTGGTCGTATTCGTAGGTCGCGGACGGGGCGCCGTTGCAGGCCGGCGTCGGGGTGATTTGGACGGAACTGCAGAGTTGAACCTTGATCGTCACCGACTTACCCGTGCCGATCAGCTTCAGTAGCTCGATGCTGATGTGATCGATCACCTTCGTGAATCGCGCAGGCTCCAACACGGCATGGGTGTTGCTGATCCCGCCGCCGGTCACGGTGGTCGTACTCACGCCATTGAAAAACTCGATCGCTTCCGTGTGGAAGAAGGTCCCGGCGTCATCGACCGAAACCACGCCCACAACCTGCTGTAGAGGACCAGACTGACCGGGAGGTCCTTGAGGTCCGGCGGGGCCGGCGGGTCCCTGAGGTCCAGCAGGTCCTGCCGGTCCGATCACATTCCAGTGCGCAGCCGTCTCGTTTGGCTTACACGACACCTGCGCCGCGACGATGCGGACCGAGCCGTTAGCATTGTTGACGCAGGCATAGATGACTCCGCCGGTATCCGCCAACGTTATGACTGTTCCCGCCCCCAGCAGGGTCGCCAAAACGCTTACGCCGATGAGCACTCGCGACCACCCGCCTTTCATGCCGGAACCTCCCTTGGCGCCGCCGAGAGATAGATGCTGCGCTTGGCCGCGGCAACGCCTGAAGCAAGCGCGCCGATTATCTTCGTAATTTGTTTAATCCGAGCCGGCTGAACGACCTGATCGGACGGTTGTAACCTCTTCCGCGTGGAGGAACCGCTCCGTCCCGTCTACATATCGAAGGTGAGGATCGTCCGCGAGCGCGGACCCATCCGCCAGGCGTATCTCCCTGTCGAGCCCCAGCCCGTCACGTTCGGTACGCACGGCGCGGTGCGTGAGCACTACGGCACGGCGGAGGGCCAGTACCCCGACCACGCCACGACGCTCGACTACGTCGTCGCTGCCGCTGCCGGTTGACTCACCGGCACCCTGGGTGGCGCGCTGGAGGCGCGCGGGATCGATGCGAGCGAGGGCCGGCTCACCTCAGAGGCCGAAGGCGAGATTTATCTCGAGGACAAGGTCCTGGTGATCAAGAAGATCCATGTCCACTACACGCTGAGGGGCTGCCCGGACGACAAGCGCGAGGCCGCCGAGCGGTCGCGCGCATTTCACGCCTCGCGCTGCCCGGTGGCGAAGAGCATCGAGAAGGCGATCGAGATCTCTACCGACCTGTCATTCGAGTGACGTAGACGGCCCGCGGGACCAGAGCGTGATCCCGATCCGCAGGTTGCGAAACACTTCCTCACTCACAAGGAACCCGGCGAAGATCAGAGCCAGCCCGAGAAACTCGCCTAGGAAGAACGACCACGTGACGCCGAAGCGGTTGAGGCTGCTGGTGACGCCGGGGATGATCGCGCCAAGCGCGATGAGGATCGTGGCCGGCACGCGCGAGTTGAGCTTGCCCTGGGCGAGCGCCCTCACCGCTCCGGGCAGTGACGCGAAAAAGTTGACGATGATCGCGAGCACACCCAGCCGCGCCGTGAGCGGACGGCGCTTCGGCATGTAGATGTAGGCAGAGTAGAGCGCCCCAAAGACGAGGGCGAGGCCGCCGCCGGCGTTGAACGGCACGCTGCTGACACGAAGGTAGCCGGGGAAAGCGGCCGCGACGGGGACGTGGGTGGTCGGATCGACATAGCCTCCCGAAAGGCGGGCCGTCGCCACGAGCGCCGCGACGACCACAGTGCCCGCCAGGAGGAACGCCATGGCGACATGCGCCTGGAGGTCTCGCCGGACGGCTGTCGCTGTCGCCACGGATGCGGCTGCAAGCAGCGCCACCGCGAGCGTGACGTATCCGCCCATCGCGGAGCCGGGATACTTTGCGGTTGCCGCGAGCGAGAACAGGCCGCCCAGCGCGATCGAAGTCGCGACGAAGTAGCCGAATCGCGTCTTGTTCAGCAGATAGAGCGTGCCCGCCCCGAGATAGGAGGGGACGAGAAACGCTCCGAACAGGTACCAGGCGCGATACAGCGGATCGCTCCAGCCAAACGCGCTGCCGAGGAACTCGGTCCCCGCGGCGATCCCGTACCAGAGGAGTCCGACGGCCCAGACCAGCTGAAACGCGTGCCGGCGCTGCAGCCACTGGTCGAACACCATGGCGGCGAAGACGAGGCTCAGGACCGACGACCCGAGCGGCAGCACCACATTGAGCGTGTTCAACCGCTCATAGCGTAGGAAATCTCAGGAACGAACCGCGGCTCAGTCTCGGACCGCTCGGTCGCCGATCTCGAGCGCGGAGTCGAGGATCTCGAATCCCTCGTCCAACTCGCTCTCGGTGATGCACAGCGGCGGGTTGGTCATGACCGTGTTCCAGCGCACGAACGTGTGCATGCCCCCGTCGAGCAGCGCCTGCGCGATCGCCTTCATCTCCGGCGAGCTACCGTTGAACGGAGCGAGGGGTTCCAGCGTCTGCCGGTCGCGCACCAGCTCGAGGCATCCGAACAGGCCGATCGACCGGGTCGCGCCGACGCACGGATGCCGCTCGCGCAGCTTCTTGTGATGGCGCGCGAGGACCTCGCCCATGCGCCGCGAGTTGCCCACCATGTCGTCTTCTTCGTAGGCCTGGATCGCTCCCAGCGCCGCGGCGCAGCCAAGCGGGTGGCTGTTGTGCGTCAGGCCGCCGTAGAACACGTGGTCGTCGAAGTACGCCGCGACCTTCGGCCGCATCCCGACCGCGCCCAGCGGAACGTAGCTGCTGGTCAGTCCCTTGGCCAGCGTGATCAGGTCGGGCACGACGGCCCAGTGGTCGACCGCGAACCACTTGCCCGTGCGCCCGAACCCGGTCATCACCTCGTCGCAGATCATCAGGATGCCGTGGCGGTCGCAGATCGCGCGGACTCCTTGCAGGTATCCGTCCGGAGGTATCAGGATGCCGTTGGTGCCGACGATCGGCTCGAGGATGAAGGCCGCGATCGTGCTCGGTCCCTCGAGCTGGATCGTCTCCTCCAGGTCGGCCAGCGACTCCTCCACTGTGTCCCAGCCGCGCTGCAGCCCGTGGTACGGGTCGAGCACGTGCACGACGCCGCCGCCCGCTCTCTCGTTGGCCCACCGCCGCGGGTCACCCGTCGCCTGGATCGAGTTGCCGGTCGAGCCGTGGTAGGAGCGATAGCGGGCGAGGATCTTGGGCCTCCCGGTGACCGCGCGCGCGATCTTGATCGCGTTCTCGTTCGCGTCCGCGCCGGCCAGGGTAAAGAACACCTTGTCGATGTCGCCGGGCAGCAGCTCGGCCAGCTTGGCGCCCAGGCGGGCTCGCGTCTCGGTCGCCATGAACGGGCCGATGTAGGGCAGCAGCTCGGCCTGTCGCTTGATCGCGTCGATGATCCGGCGGTCGCCGTGGCCGGCGTTGACGCACATCAGCTGGCTGTTGAAGTCGATGAATCGCCGGCCGTCGGTGGTCTGGAAGTGGACGCCCTTGGCGCTCGCCACCGGAAAGGGTTTGAGCCCGGCCTGAGCGGACCAGTCGAACAGCGTGTGGCGCACGCACAGCTCCGTGATCTCCTCGGCGCTGAGTGCCTTGACGGCCTCCATCACCACGCCCGAATCGTAACTCCCGAGGCAGGCTACCTCGCGGGCGCGGCCGTGGCGCGGCGTCGGTCGATCAGATAGCTGGTGCTGGTCAGAATCATCCCGATGCCGACCACCACGATCAACGAGATGAAGAGCGGGTCCTGCGAATAGACGAACAGCCCGGCGAGGACGAGGACGATCAGCGAGCGGACCAGCAGGGTCGTGGTGTAGAGCGCCTCGACCTGGTGGCGGATGATCTGGACGATGACCACGCCAAGAGAAAGAAGGACCACGCCCAGCAGCCGAGGCAACGCGTCGCCGTAGTGCCCATTGCTGAACAGAAGGGTCAGGGCGAGCCCCGGAGCCGCGGTGAGCGCGACGCCGGCCCCGAGGAGGTAGGCCGCCAGGTAGAAGAGGCTGAGACGGGTCCTGCGCATGCCGTGTATATACACGGTCAGGAACTTTTTGGCAAGCTTGGAGCGTCACATGCCCGCTAACGCCAGCTCAGACGGGGTGTTGCTCAGCCGCTACCGCAAGGCTGTCGCCGCCTGCGCGGTGATGAACCTGCGCCAGGCCTCTCGGGCGATCACATCCTTCTACGACGCCGCGCTGCGGCCCGCGGGTTTGCGCGCGACCCAGCTGAACATCCTGATGGCGATCGAGGTCGGGGCTCCGACGACGGTGAGCGCCATCGCGGAGATCGTGGGGACGGACCGGACCACGATGACCCGAAACCTTCAGCTCCTGCGGAAGCGGGGGCTGATCGAGACGAAACGTGTTGCTCTAACCGCCAAGGGGCGTGCTGCTGCCGCGGCGGCGCTTCCGCTGTGGGAACGCGCCCAGGCGACGTTGGTCGACAGCCTGGGAGGCAACCGATGGACTGCCTTGCTCACCGAGCTGGTGGCCGCCAGGGCGGCGGTGAAGGCGCGCCCGCGGCGCTGACTAATCCGTTCCGCCGAGCACGTCGCCGGCGCGCAGGCGCTCGAGGTTCTGCATCCGGGCCTCGGCCCGCGGCCCCAACCGTCGCAGGACCGCCGCGATGAGGGCCTCGACGACGGCCATCGCGCCCACCAGGGAGTCGAACGGCCCCACCGTCTCCACGCTGGTGACGAGCACCTGGCGCGCGAACGCCGACGCAGGCGAGAGCCAGGGGTCGGTGAAGAGGATGACGTTGCACCCACGAGAGGCGGCGACGCGCGCGCTCTCGATCGTGTCCGGCTGGTAGCGCCGGTAGTCGAACACCACCAGGACGTCGGTCTTCCGCATGTCGATCAGCTGCTGAGCCGGCGCGCTGCGCTCGGCGTCCACCAGCCCGATCCCCGGCCGGAGCAGGTGCAATTGCCCGGCAAGGTAGCGGGCGAGAGGGGCGCTGACCCGGCCGCCTAGCACCATCACCCGGCGCCTCACGTCCGCCAGGACGGTGACCGCCTCGTTGACGTCGCGGTGCGAGAGCAGCCCCAGCGTGGCCTGCAGGTTGTGGCCGGACGTCTCGAGGGAGTCGTTCAGCATCCAGTCGGTCCCCGTGCGCTGCGGCTCGTCGCGATAGCGCGCGAGGGGCGAGCTGAGCCGGGCCTGGACCTCCCGCCGGAGGCTCTCCTGGAACTCGGGGTAGCCCCGAAACCCGAGCTTGGTGATGAATCGGGTCACGGTGGGCGGGCTCACGCCGGCCCGCTCGGCGAAGCGGGCCACGCTCTCCAGGCCGGCGATCGGGTAGGAGGCGAGCAGGACCCGGGCGAGCCGGCGCTCGGCGGGGCTGAGGCTGTCCATGCGCAGCCGGACGACCTCGCCGACCCCGGCGTCCCGCTCTGTCACGTTTGTTACATCCTGGCCCAATCAGGCGCTCCCGGAAAATTCTTGACAAGAATCCGATCTGCTGTTAGCTTCGCCGCGAAGCCGCCAGCGCAAGGCTACTAGGGAGGAGCACCGCATGAGCGTCCAGGCCCACAGTTCCGACGTCGAGGCACTCCACCGGATGGGCTACGCGCAGGAGCTCCGCCGCAGGATGTCGGGGTTCTCGAACTTCGCGATCTCGTTCACGATCATCTCCATCCTCTCGGGCTGCATGACCTTGTACTACCTCGGGATGAGCAACGGCGGCCCGGTGGTAATCAACATCGGCTGGCCTGTGGTCGGAGTGATGGTTCTACTGGTTGGACTGGCGATGGCCGAAGTCTGTTCGAGCTATCCCACCGCGGGCGGACTGTACTACTGGGCGGCTAAGCTCGGCGGCAAGAACTCCGCCGGCTGGAGCTGGTTCACCGGGTGGTTCAACCTCCTCGGGCAGGTCGGCATCACGGCGGGCATCGACTTCGGGCTCGCCTTCTTCGTCGACTACTGGCTGAACCTCGTGTTCAACTATCCGACCGCTGCATGGGCGGTCATCCTCGTCTACGGGATCGTCCTGTTCATCCACGGCCTGCTGAACACGTTCGGCGTCGGCCTCGTGGCGCGGCTCAACGACATCTCTGTGTGGTGGCACGTCGCCGGCGTGCTCATCATCGTCGCGGTTCTGTTCCTCTTCTCGAAGTACCACCAGTCGCCTTCGTATGTCTTCACGCATTTCGAGAACCTGAGCGGCTTTCCAAACAGCGCTGGTTTTTACGTCTTCCTCACCGGCCTGCTGCTTGCGCAGTACACGTTCACGGGTTATGACGCGTCGGCGCACTTGACCGAGGAGACGCACAACGCCGCGGTCTCAGGACCGCGCGGCATCGTGTGGTCGATCATCATCTCGCTGATCGCGGGCTGGATCCTGCTGATCGGAGTCACTCAGGCCATCAACCCAGCCGATTACGCGAACGCGGCCGCCGCGGTCGGTGCGGCGCCGGCCATCATCTTCGTCGACGCGATCGGCAAGAACGGCGCGCTGCTGCTGCTCCTCATCATCATCGGTGCGCAGTTCTACTGCGGCATGTCGTCGGTCACCTCGAACTCCCGCATGCTGTATGCCTTCTCGCGCGACGGCGCAGTGCCCGGCTCCCAGTTCTGGCACCGCGTCAACCCGCGGACGCGGACTCCGACCAACTCGATTTGGTTTGCGGCGGTCGGGGCCTTCATTCTCGGGCTGCCGTACCTCTGGAACCCGATCGCCTACTACGCGGTCACATCCATAGCGACGATCGGGCTGTACGTCGCGTACGGGATTCCCATCCTGCTCCGCTTGCTCGCCGGTAACAGGTTCCAGCGCGGTCCCTGGCACCTGCGCCAGTGGAGCCCTATCGTCGGCACGATCGCTGTGATCTGGATCGTGTTCATCTCGATCCTCTTCCTGCTGCCGTCGGCGGCGCCGGGCAACAACCTGGCCACTTTCAACTTCGCGCCCGTGGCGGTCGGCGTGGTGCTGCTCTACGCGGGCGGTTACTGGTTGCTTTCCGCAAAGAACTGGTTCAAGGGCCCGAAGGTCCAGGGCAGCGCCGAGGAGCTGGCCGCGATCGAGCGGGAGCTCGAAGTGGTCGGCAGCGCGGCGCCCGCGGGAGCGACCACCAGATAGGCGCGGTGCCTGAGAAACCCAGGATCGGGATCACCACGAGCCCGCGGCGGGGCGACGAGTACTACGTGCCCTACCGCCGGGCCGTGGAGGCGGCGGGTGCGGAGCCGGTCGAGCTCCCACCCGGCACGCCCGCGCTGCCGGACGTCGACGGCCTGCTTCTCCCGGGCGGATGGGACGTCGATCCTTCCTTCTACGGCGAGCCGAAAGACGAGAAGGTCGGCCCTGTTGATCGAGAGCTGGACGAGACCGAGCTGCGCCTCTTCCAACAGGCACGGGATTCGGACATCCCCGTGCTCGGCATCTGCCGCGGCCAGCAGGTCATCAACGTCGCTCTGGGAGGCACGCTGCTGCAGCACCTCGAGGACCACGACGTGCGCCGGTTCGGCCGCAACCACCTCGCGCACACGATCGAGGTCGACCCGACCTCAGAGCTCGGCCACGCCGCGGGCGAGCACAAGATCCGGGTCAACAGCCTGCACCACCAGGCGATTCGCGAGCTCGCGCCGGGCCTTCACCAGACGGCCAAGGGTGAGGACGGGACCGTCGAAGGCGTGGAGTCGGACGACGGCCTTATCGTTGCGGTGCAGTGTCACCCGGAGGAGCTGACGACCGACCTGCCCTGGGCGCGCAACCTCTTCGAGCGCTTCGTGGCACGCGCGCGGAGCCGCCGCCACCCGCGACGATCTTGATGTGGCGGGCGATGCCCGTCCAGGATGGGACTCACTGATTGCTGACCAAAGAGCACCTCGCGCGCAGCGCCGGCAGCGGCGAGATCGACACCGTGGTCGTCGCCTTCACGGACATGCAGGGTCGCCTCATGGGCAAGCGCGTCGACGCGGAGTATTTCGTCCAGACCTCATACGAGGGCGAGTCGACCGAAGGCTGCAACTACCTGCTCGCCCTGGACATGGAGATGGACCCGGTCCCCGGCTACCAGATGGCGAACTGGGAGGGCGGCTACGGGGACTTCGACCTGCTGCCGGACTTCAACACGCTGCGCCTCGTCCCCTGGCTCGAGGGCACCGCGCTGGTGCTGTGCGACGTGGCGTGGCACGACGGCAAGCCAGTGCGCCCCTCACCGAGGCAGGTGCTGCGCGAACAGATCGAGCGCGCGCGCAAGCTCGGCTTCGAGCCCATGTTCGGCTCCGAGCTCGAGTTCTTCCTTTTGAAGGAGACGTTCGCCGAGGCGCACGCCAAGCACTACACCGACCTGACCCCCTCGGTGCCGTACATCCTCGACTACCACATCCTCGCGACCTCGTATGACGAACCCTTCATCCGCGCCGTGCGCCGGGGGATGAAGGCGGCGGGCATCCCGGTCGAGAGCTCGAAGGGCGAGGCGTGGCCCGGCCAGCAGGAGATCAACTTCCGCTTCGCGGACGCGCTCTCCATGGCCGACAACCACGTCATCTACAAGAACGGCATCAAGGAGATGGCGCAGCAGAACGGCTGCTCGGTCACGTTCATGGCCAAGCCCGACCACCGCTGGATCGGCAGCTCGTGCCACGTGCACTCGAGCCTCTGGAAGGGCGACCGCAACACCTTCGACGGCGAGTCGGAGACGTTCCAGCACTATCTCGCGGGGCACATCGCCTACGCGTCGGAGCTCGCGATCTTCCTGGCGCCGACGATCAACTCCTACAAGCGCTTCGCCGCGGGCAGCTGGGCGCCGACCACGCTCGCGTGGGGGCACGACAACCGCACGTGCGGCTTTCGCATCGTGGGACACGGCCAGCACCTGCGCACGGAGTCGCGGATCCCGGGCGCGGACGCCAACCCGTACCTGTGCTTCGCGGCGATGCTCGCGGCGGGGCTGCAGGGCATCGAGGAGAAGCTGAAGTTGCCACCCGAGTTCAAGGGCAACGCGTACGAGTCGGACGTGCAGCGCTTCCCGCACGCTCTGCGCGACGCGATCGCCAATCTCGAGAATGGCAAGATGGCGCGTCATGCTTTTGGCGACGACGTCATCGACCACTACCTGAACTACGCCCGGACCGAGCAGGCGTTGTTCGACAAGGTCGTGACCAACTACGAGCGCGAGAGGCTTTTCGAGCGTGGGTAGATTGGACGGAAAGGTCGCCGTGATCACCGGAGCGGCCGGCGGCATCGGCCGCGAGGCGGCATTGCTCTTTTCGTCGGAAGGTGCGCAGGTCTGCGTGGCCGACGTCGGGCGCGAGGCGGGGGAGAAGACGGCGTCCGAGTGCCGCGACGCGTTCTTCTTCGCCGCCGACGTCAAGGACCCGAAGGGCGTCCAGGAGATGTATGCGGCGACCGAGAAGCGTTATGGCCGCGTCGACGTGCTCTACAACAACGCCGGCATCATGCCGGCGGACGACGACTCCATCCTGACCACCGAGCCCGACGCGTGGGACCGCGTGCAGGACGTGAACGCGAAGGGCGTCTTCCTGTGCTGCAAGTACGGAATCCCCTACCTCCTGAAAGGGGGCGGGGGGTCGGTGATCAACGTCGCGTCGTTCGTCGCGCTGATGGGCGCCGCGACCTCCCAGATCGCGTACACAGCCTCGAAGGGCGCCGTCCTCTCGATGAGCCGCGAGCTCGCGGTGCAGTTCGCGCGGCAGGGCGTCCGCGTCAACGCGCTGTGCCCTGGCCCGGTCGAAACGCCGCTCTTGATGCGGATCTTCAACGAGGACCCCAACGCGTATCAGCGCCGGCGCGTCCACCTGCCGATGGGCCGCCTGGCCAAAGCGCGCGAGATCGCCAACGCCGCTCTGTTCCTCGCGAGCGACGAGTCGAGCTACGTCAACGGCGCCACGTTCGTCGTGGACGGAGGGATCACGGCCGCGTACGTCACGCCCGAGTAACTCTCCTCGGTATCCGCAACAGTCATGTACAAAGCAATCCTCTTCGTCGCGGCTCTTGCCGCGGCTGCGTGCGGGAGCTCTCCCACCACGAGCTCGTCCCCTGCGCCGGTCACCCCCGCCACCGCGGCGACGGTCGCTGTGGCCGACAACTCCAAGCTCGGCAAGATCCTGGTCGACGGAAGTGGACGCACGCTGTACCTGTTCCAGGCGGACAAGGGCATGAGCTCGACCTGTTACGGACAGTGCGCGACCTACTGGCCGCCGCTGCTCACGAACGGCGCGCCGCTGGCCGGCGCGGGCGTGAACGCCTCGCTGCTCGGCACCGCCACCCGGACCGACGGAACGGTCGAGGTCACGTACGGCGGCCACCCGCTGTACTACGTCGTCACCGATCACAATCCGGGGGATGTCACGGGACAAGGCGTCAACAACTTCGGCGCGCTCTGGAACGTCGTCGCACCAGAGGGCAAGCAGATCGGCTGATCCCCGAAGGGGGATAGTCCGCGACGCGCTGGGAATCGGGATCGCGAGCGGTGCCTACGCAATCTCGTTTGGCGCGATCTCGACCACGGCGGGCCTCTCGCTGCTCCAGACCTGCGCGCTCTCGGTCTTCATGTTCACGGGCGCGTCGCAGTTCGCGCTGGTCGCAATCGTGGGCGCCGGCGGAAGCGTGTGGACTGGCGCCGCGACCGCCACCCTGCTGGGCGCGCGCAACGCGCTGTACGGGCTGCGGCTCGCCTCGCTCCTGAACGTGACCGGCCGGCGTCGCGTCGCCGCGGCGCATTTCGTGATCGACGAGACGACCGCCATGGCGATCGCGCGTGAGGACCCCGAGCAGAGCCGGTTCGCGTTCTGGGCGACAGGCGTGACCATCTTCATCCTCTGGAACCTCGGCACGCTGATCGGCGCGCTGGCGACCTACGCGATCCCGAATCCGAAGGTGTTCGGGCTCGATGCAGCTCCGCCGGCGGCGTTTCTCGCCCTGCTGGCCCCGCGGCTCAGAGCTCGCGAACCGCTCGCGATCGCGCTGGCGGCGGCTGTCGCCGCGATCGTCCTACTCCCGTTCGTGCCGGCAGGCGTCCCGCTGCTCGTGATCGCGCTGCTCGTGACGCTGTTCGGCGTAATGAGGCGGCCATGATCTGGGCCGGGGTGCTCGTTGCGTCGGTCGCCTGCTACGGACTGAAGCTGGCCGGGCTGTCGCTGCCGCAAGCGTGGCTCCAGGACCCGCGCATCCAGCGCACCGTGCCGCTGATCCCCGTCGCGCTGCTTGCGGGGCTGGTCGCGATCCAGACGTTCTCGACGGGCCAGCACCTGGTCTTCGACGTCCGGGCGGCGTCGCTCGTGGTGGCGATCGTCGCCGTCGTGCTCCGCGCCCCGTTCCTGGTCGTGGTCATCGCCGGCGCCGCGACCGCCGCACTCCTCCGCCTGCTCTAAGGTCACGCTCGTGCGAATCGAGGCTGTGACCGAGGCGACGCCCGAGCTCCATGCGGCGCTGGCCCGCCTTCTGCCGCAGCTCAACCCGCGGCTGACGGTCCCCGACATGGACCGCCTGAGGCGCCTCGTCGCCGACCCCGCTGTGACGCTCCTCGTCGCGAGGGACGGCGACGAGATCGTTGGCACGACCACGGTAATCGTCTACACGACGCCGTTCTGGATCAAGGCGCGCCTCGACGAGGTGGTCGTGGACGGCGGCGCGCGAGGCAAGGGCGTCGGGGAGGCGCTCGTCAAGGCGAGCCTCGACGTCGCCCGGGAGCACGGCGTGCAGGTCGTCGAGCTGCAGTCGGGCCGCGGCCCCAACCGGGAAGCGGCCCACCGCCTGTACGAGAGGCTAGGCTTCCGGATCCGCGACACAGACGTGTTCCGGATCGTGCTTTAGCCGTCGCTCAGCGCCGCGTGCATGTTTGTGATGAAGCCCGGCTCATTTCGATGTGCGAGCCCGCTCCACAGCCGAACGAACGAGCGCGATCAATTTTTCACAATCATCAAGAGCTGCGATCACGTCTTCTTTCTCGGCTAGTTCCCTCTCGTACATTCCTCGGCCTCGGGCCCGCATCAAACGGCCGATGCGAGACAGCAAAGCATCGTCACCCAGCAAAAGCCGTCCCGCATCGACCGCCGCTCGATGATGACCCGGTTGGCTCGTCACCCGATAGCCGGCGATTGCGAGGGTCGCCACCAGAGCTTGAAACGCGATTCCATCCCAGGCGAGAAGCAGAGCACTGTCTGGATCCGAAGCAGCTATCGACCGAGCCGTGTTTAGGGAGCGGTCAGCCGAGAGCAGAATGGTTTCCGCCTTATCAGCGCTGGCGTCTATCGCTTCCAGTGCGCGGCGATCGGCCATTGCTTTGAGTTCTTCAGCGGCACCCACTTTCAGAAGGTCACTTCCTGTCCCGCTACGTGCACGATCGGGCCGCTCAAGACCCGGCGCCAGAATGTGTCAGTGTCGCCACGAGAACGCAGTTGATCAGCGGTTCGTGAGACGACATTGATATCGCGACCCAAACGCCTCTCAACTGGCGCAAGGCGCTCGGACAGCATGAGTCGATCCGGTCGGCCGATCACCAACAGGTCGATGTCACTGTTAGGAGATTCTTTTTGGGATGCATAGGATCCAAAGATGTATGCGGAGTCGACGCCGGCCAAACCGGTCAACGCTTCACGGAGAAGCGCCTCGACGCCCAGCGTCTTCTGGACCAGCCCACGCACCTCGGGGACATGACTGGACGTGTCGTTGATTGAGTAGACGAGCGAGCGGCCTATGGACTCCGATCGAAGGATGCCCAGTCTCTCGAGGCCCGCAAGTTCAGTACCAACCGTGGCGGGCGATGCTCCGATCCTGCGCGCAATCTCGCGCACGTGGCCCGTGGCTTGTGGCTTACTGAAAAACTCGAGCAAGATGCGGTCCCGTACGCGGGAACGGCCAAATAGGGACATGTACGGTTAATCCTAACATATGTATGGGATAGCCGTACATCTAGGGTTGTGCTGGAATGGTCAGCTTCTCCAGCCGGTCGACCATCGACGCCAGCGTGGCGAACGCCGCCTCGACCGGTTCCGCCGACGTCATGTCGACCCCGGCCATGCGCAGGCCCTCGAGCGGGTACATCGACCCGCCGCTCTTGAGGAACGCGAGGTAGGAGGCGACCGCCTTCGGGTCGCGAGCCGCCATGCGCTGCACGAGATGGTCGGCGGCGGCGATGCCCGTCGCGTACTGATAGACGTAGAAGTTGCTGTACAGGTGGGTGTGGAACTGCGCCCACGTCGAACCGATGCGCTCTCGATCCCACTCGTTGACCTCGACCTCCGACCCGTACACCTCGATCATCAGGTCCGCCATCAGGCCGTTCAGGTAATCCGCGGTCAGCGCGCCGCCCCGCTCGACGCGCTCGTGAATCTCGAGCTCGAGCCGCGCCAGCGACGGCATGATGAAGAAGTACCGATAGAAGTTGGACATCGCCTCCTCGATCACAGCCACTTGTAATGCGGGATCCGTTTGCGTCGCCAGCAGATGCCGCCGGGTCAGGGCCTGGTGCATGTTCGAGGCGACCTCGGCCTGGAAGAGCCCGTAGTTCGAGTAGACGTACGGCTGCGTGCCGCGGGAGTGATACGAGTGCATCGAGTGGCCGAGCTCGTGCGCCAGCGTGCTCATCGAGAAGATGTCGTCGTTGTAGCTCATGAAGATGAACGGGCGCGTGTCCATCGCGCCGGTGGAGAAGGCGCCCATCCGCTTTCCCTTGTTGGGATAGATGTCGACCCATCGATCCTCGAGCGCGCCCTTGCGCATGACGCGCACGTATTCCTCGCCGAGCGGCGCGACGCCCTCGGCGATCCAATCCACCGCCTGCTCGTAGGGCACCTTCAGCGTGGTCGAGCTGATCTGCGCACGGGTGTCGTAGGGCCTCAGGACCTCGACGCCCAACGCGTGCCGGCGGAGGCGCCAGTAGCGATGCCACGTGCCGACGTTGTCGCGGAAGGTGCGGACGACGTTGTGGTAGACGTCGACCGGGATGTGGCTCGGCTCCAGGGCCGCCTCTAAAGAAGACGCGTACCCGCGCGCGCGCGCGAAGAACACGTCCCGCTTGATCCCGCCCGCAAGACTTGCCGCCATCGCGTGCCGCATCGCCAGGTGCACGTCGGCGTAGCTCTCGAACGCGGTGCGGCGGATCTCGCGATCCGGGCTCGTCAGGAGCGACGCGATCGTGCCCTGGGCCACCTCGTGCAGCTCTCCGTCCGCGCCCACGGCGGGGGCGAACTTCAGGTCGGTGTTCGCGAGCACGCTGTGCACCGAGAGCGCGCTGGCCAGCGGATCCGAGACCTGGGTCAGCAGCTCCTCGACCTCGGCGCTGCGGATCCGCTTCTGCAGCTTCTCCAGCCGGTCGAAGTAGTGGCCGAGGTGCGACAGGCGCGGAGACGTCGCGACCCACTCCCGCAGCTTCGGCAGGCCGAGGGCCAGCATCTCCGGCACCGCGAAGGACGCCGCCGCGCCCAGCTGAGCCGCCACCGACCGGGCGCGGTCCGCCTTTGCCGCGGCCTCCTGGTCGCCCACGTCGCACGAGTAAGCCATGGTGCTGTAGACCATCACCTTCGCCATCAGCCGGTGAACGCGCTCCGACGCGTCGAACCAGTCGGCAAGCAGGTCGGGCGAGTCGCCTAGGTGGCCTTTGAACTCCTGGAGGTCAGGGAGCCGGGACAGGATAGTGTCGACCGCCTGCTCCCAGCCGGCCTCGTCCTCGAAGACGCTCTCCGCGTTCCACTTGAACCGCTCCTCCACCTCGGAGCGCGACGGGAGTGAGCGGTTCACGGCCGATTAGTAGCATGGACCCGATGCCGCGCGCCACCGCGAACATGGTCGATCTCGAGTACGAGACTTTCGGCGACCCCCGGTCCGCGCCGCTGCTGCTGATCGCCGGCCTCGGGAGCCAGATGCTCAGCTGGGACGAGGAGCTCTGCGAGCTGCTGGTCAGCCGGGGCTTCTACGTCATCCGGTTCGACAACCGCGACATCGGGCTGTCCTCCCACCTGGAGGAATTGGGCCCGGCTGACATCGTGGCCGCAGCGAGCGGCGATCCCCGGCCGGCATACCGGCTCGACGATATGGCGGCCGACGCGGCGGGACTGCTTGACGCCCTCGGCATCAAAGCGGCGCACGTGGTCGGTGTGTCCATGGGCGGCTTCGTCGCCCAGCTCGTGGCGCTCACCCACCCCGAGCATGTGCTGTCCCTCACCTCGATCATGTCCGGGCCGAACGGATCCGACCAGGTGCCGCCCACCGCCGATGGCTCGGCCGTGCTCCTGGTGCCGGCGCCGGCGACTCGCGAGGAACGCATCGCGCTGGCCGTCTGGGTCAGGAAGACGCTGGTGGGCCCGGCGGACGAGTTCGACCCCGACTACGAGGCGGCGCGGGCGGCCCGCATCGTCGACCGCGCGTACTACCCGCCCGGCTACGGACGCCAATTGGTCGCGGTCCTGGCCGCGCCGAGCCGGCTCGAGCGCCTCGAGTCTCTGCGCGTGCCGGCGCTCGTCATCCACGGCACGGAGGACATCCTCGTCCCGGTCGAAAACGGCCGCAAGGTGGCGGCGGCGATCCCGGGCGCGCGCCTGCTCGAGATCCAGGGCATGGGGCACGACCTGCCGAAGCGGGCGTGGCCGGAGATCGCCGATGCGATCGCCGAGCTGGCGCAGCAGTCGGCCGCCGCGTCCTGAGCAACCTCAACCCCGCCCTGGCGTTCCTGGCGGGCCTGGCCTCGTTCGTCTCGCCGTGCGTCCTGCCCCTGGTCCCGGCGTATCTCGCCTACCTGGGCGCGTCTCCCCATTCATGGGGAGGTGTCCGCGCAGCCGCCGGAGGGGGTGAGGGGGAGGCCGCTATTGCGCAGCGCCCTGCGTCGCAATCGATCGCGCTTGCCGGCGCCGCTTTCGTCGCGGGGCTGTCGCTCATCTTCATCCTCTTCTTCTACGTCTTCTCGTTCGCGGTGCAGCCGATCCGCCCTTACGTTCCGGTCGTCGCCGGCGTCGTCGTGATCGTCATGGCCCTGTACGTGGCCGGGCTGGTGCGCATCCCGTTTCTCTCCACGGAATATCGCGCGATGCAGCGCGCGCCTAAGACGGGCGGCGTGGCCGGCGGATTCCTGCTCGGCATGGGCTTCGCGAGCGGTTGGACGCCGTGCATCGGGATCACGCTGGGCGCCGTCCTGAGCTCCGCAGTGACCATCGGCACCACTCCGCAGGGCCTGAGCCTGATGATCGCCTACTGCCTGGGTCTGGGCGTCCCTTTCCTCGCGCTGGCCTTCGCGCTGGAGAGCACGCGGCCGCTCCTGAGGTTCGTCAACGAGCATCGCCGCGCCATCGACCTCGCGTCGGCCGGGGTGCTGGTGATCATGGGAATCCTGCTTCTCACGAACCGGCTCACGTGGCTGTCAGCCGGGCTCACCCTGCTGATCCCGTCGTGGCCGTCGCCCTCACTCTGATCCTCAGGAGTAAGCGCGGCGCGCGAAGACCATCGGCGCCACGCCTTCCTTGTGCGCGCCCTCGGTGACCAGCCCGATCAGGACCCAGTGGTCGCCCGCCTCGATCGTGTCACGGAGCGCACACACGGCGTAGGCCGCGGCGTCCTCTTCAAGGATCGGCCCGCCCACTTTACTTTCAGGACGCTGCCAGGCCAGGCCGTCGAACTTGTCACTCAATTTGGTCGCCAGGCGCCGCGCCAGGTCCTCCCGGCCCGTGGCGAGGATGTTGGCGGTGAACCCGCCCGTGTGCTGTACGGCGGGCAGGGTATTGGAGGTCTTGTCGATGCAGACGAGGGCTAGCGGTGGCTCGAGCGACACCGCGCAGAACGCGCTCACGGTCAGCCCGCGAGGGCGTCCGTCGTCGCCGAATGCCGTGAGCACGACGACGCCGCTGGGAAACGTCCCCATCACCTCACGGAAACGCTGCCTCTCGATCACGAGCGGATCGTAATTCGAGCCTGTTAAGAACACTTGTTTGCAGTCTCGGATTTCGTCACACTTGATCACGTGGGGCACGCTCTCGACCTCTTCTCTCCGCCCGTCCGCGAATGGTTTCGCGCATCTTTTGTCGAGCCGACAGCCGTCCAGGAGGGGGGCTGGCGGGAGGTGGCGGCCGGCCACCACGTCCTCATGGCCGCGCCCACTGGCAGCGGCAAGACGCTGGCGGCCTTCCTCTGGTGCCTCGACCGCCTCGCGGGCGAGCCGACGCCTCCGGAGGCGGAGCGGTGTCGCGTCCTTTATGTATCTCCCCTCAAAGCGCTCGCCCACGACGTCGACCGCAACCTGCGCTCGCCGCTGGTGGGCATCCGCCGCCAGGCGGAGGCGATGGGCGGGCAGCCGCCCGACATCCAGGTGGCGATCCGGACCGGGGACACCCCGGCCGACGCACGGCGTTCCATGGAGCGGCATCCGCCCGACATCCTGATCACGACTCCGGAGTCGCTGTTCCTCCTCCTGACGAGCTCGGCGCGCAAGATCCTGGCCTCGGTCCGCTGGCTGATCGTCGACGAGATCCACTCCGTCGCCGCCACGAAGCGGGGCAGCCACCTGGCGCTCAGCCTGGAGCGACTGTGCGTGCTGACGAAGGTCGAGCCGCAGCGCATCGGGCTGTCCGCGACGCATCGCCCGCTCGAGGAGGTCGGACGCTTCCTCGGCGGCGCCGGCCGTGACGTGTCGATCGTCGATGCGGGGCGGCTGAAGACGATGGAGGTCAGGGTCGAGGTCCCGGTCGAGGACATGACGCGGCTGACCGCCGAGGACGAGGACGGCGCGAAGGGCGCCAACAGCATCTGGCCCGCCATCTACCCGCGCTTGCTGCAGCTCATCCGCGAGCACCGCTCGACGATCGTCTTCGTCAACTCCCGGCGCCTCGCCGAGCGCATCGCCGCGCGAGTCAACGAGCTCGCCGAGGAGGAGCTCGTGCGGGCGCATCACGGCTCGATAGCTCGCGAGCAGCGGCTGCTGATCGAGGACGAGCTCAAGGCCGGCCGGCTGCGAGGCCTGGTCGCGACGTCCACGCTCGAGCTCGGCATCGACATGGGCGCGGTCGACCTCGTGCTGCAGATCGAGGCGCCGCCCAGCGTCGCCGCCGGCATCCAGCGCGTGGGCCGTGCCGGGCACTCTGTCGGTGAGGTCTCGCGCGGCGTGGTGATCCCGAAGTTCCGCGGCGACCTGCTCGAGTCCGCGGCCGTCGTCGAGGGCATGCTCGAGGGGCGCATCGAGTCGACTGCCGTCCCGCGCAAGCCGCTCGACGTGCTGGCGCAGCAGATCGTCGCCATGTGCGCGATGGACGAGTGGGACGTCGAAGCGTTGGGTCGCGTGGTCCGGCGAGCGTACCCCTACAGTGACCTCGGTCCTCGCGCGTTCGAGTCCGTGCTCGACATGCTGAGCGGCCGCTATCCGTCGGACCAGTTCGTCGAGCTGCGGCCGCGGTTGGTCTGGGATCGCATCGCCGGCAAGGTCCGCGGCCGGGCCGGCGCGCAGAGGCTCGCGGTCACCAACCCGGGCACGATTCCCGACCGCGGCCTGTACAGCGTCAACCTGGTCGAGGACGGGCGCCGCGTCGGCGAGCTCGACGAGGAGATGGTCTACGAGACGCGTGTCGGCGAGACGTTCGTCCTCGGCGCGTCGACCTGGCGCATCGTCGAGATCACGCCGTCGCAGGTGCTGGTGACGCCCGCGCCGGGCGAGCCCGGGAAGATCGCATTCTGGAAAGCCGACGCGCCAAGCCGGCCCGTCGAGCTGGGCGCCGCGCTGGGCAAGATGGTCCGCGAGCTGCGGAGCCTCGATCCTGACGCTGCCGCGAAGCGATTGCGCGAGCGCGCCGGCTTCGATGACCTCGCCGTCAAGAACCTGCTCCGGTACCTCGACGATCAGGCTCTGGCGACGGGCGTCGTCCCGGACGACCGCACCATGGTGGTCGAGCGCTTTCGCGACGAGGTGGGGGACTGGCGCGTCTGCCTCCACACGCCCTTCGGCGGCCGCGTCCACGCCCCGCTTGCCCTGGCCCTCGAGGCGCGACTGCGCGAAAGGCTCGGTGTGGACGCGCGCGCCCTGTGGACCGACGACGGCATTGCGATGCACCTACCGGAGGTGGAATCGCCCCCAGCCCTGGACGAGCTGATCCTCGACCCCGAAGAAGTCCAGACGTTGGTGTCGGCTCAGCTCCCTGCCTCGGCACTCTTCGCGGCCCGGTTCCGCGAGAACGCCGCGCGGTCGCTGCTCCTGCCCAAGCGCCGGCCTGGCCAGCGGACGCCGCTGTGGCAGCAGCGCATGCGCAGCGCCGGGCTGCTGCAGGTCGCCGGCCAGTACCCAGACTTCCCGATCCTCGCTGAGACCTGGCGCGAGATCATGAGCGACCACTTCGACATGCCGGCGTTGACTGCTTTCCTGCGCGCGATTCGCTCGCGCGAGATCCGTGTCGTCGCCGTCGACACCGAGCGCGCGTCACCTTTCGCCTCGTCGCTCCTCTTCTCCTACGTCGCCGAGTACATGTACGAAGGCGACCAGCCGCTCGCCGAGCGGCGCGCCCAGGCCCTGACGCTCGACCGCGAGCTGCTCGCGGAGCTGCTCGGCAGCGAGGACCTGCGCGAGCTGCTCGACCCCAGCGCGATCGCCGCGGTCGAGCTCGAGCTGCAAGGACTTCTCCCCGAGCGATTCCCGCGCGACATCGACGAGGCCCACGACCTTCTCGTCCGCCTGGGCGACCTCACCGAGGACGAAGCGGTCGCGCGCGGGGTCGCGATCGAATGGCTCCGCGGTCTCGAAAAGGAGCGGCGGGCAGTGAACGTCCGCCTGGCCGGCGAGGCGAGATGGATCGCGGCGGAGGACGCGGGTCGCTACCGAGAGGCGCTGGGAGCGACGCTGCCCATCGGCCTACCCGAAGAGTTCCTGACCGCGGGCGCCGACGCGCTCGAATCGCTGCTCAGGCGGTACGCGCGGACGCACGTCCCATTCGTCACGGCCGATCCGGCCAAACGCTTAGGGCTGTCGGCGCAGGCTGTCGACACCGCGCTCGCGCGACTCGCCGCCCGCGGTGACGTGCTGGCGGGCGAGTTCCGCAAAGCCGCCGGGGGCCGCGAGTACTGCCATCCCGAGGTGCTGCGCATCCTTCGGAGGCGATCGCTCGCGGCGCTGCGGCGCGAGGTCGAGTCGGTGGCGCCCGTCGCGCTGGCGCGCTTCCTGCCTGCCTGGCACGGCATCGGCGTGAAGGCGGGCGGGACCGACCGGCTCCTCGAAGTGGTGTTCCAGCTCCAGGGCCTGGCCCTGCCCGCCAGCGTGATCGAACGCGACGTCATCGCGGCGCGCGTGGCCAACTATGCGCCGCGATTGCTCGACGAGCTGATCTCGATGGGAGAGGTCGTGTGGGTCGGGCGCGGATCGTTGGGCATCAGCGACGGCCGGGTTGCCCTGTACGTGCGCGGCGACGCGCCGCGCCTGGTGCCGCCGCCGAGCGACCCTCCACAAACCGAGCTGCACGAGCGCGTGCGCAAGCACCTCAGGGCGCGCGGTGCGAGCTTCTTCCGAGACCTCTACAACGCGTGCGGCGGGGGCGACGAGGACGTGATGCTGGATGCGCTCTGGGACCTGGTCTGGTCCGGAGAGGTGACCAACGACACGTTCTCGCCGCTGCGTCTGCTCGGACCGCAAGCGCGGCGTCCGGCGCGCAGGCCGCGCCTGCCACGTCTCACGCAGCCTCGCGCAACAGGCCGCTGGTCACTCGTGGCAGATCTGATCGGATCGGGTGCAAACGCCACCGAGCGGGTGCACGCCGAGGCGGGCGTGCTGCTGCAGCGTCATGGGGTGCTGACGCGTGAGGCGGTGGTGGGCGAGGGATGGCCTGGGGGGTTCGCGGCGCTGTACCCGGTGCTGCGCGCGATGGAGGAGTCAGGCCGAATCCGCCGCGGATACTTCGTCGAGGGGCTCGGCGGGTCGCAATTTGCGCTGCCCGGCGCTGTCGATCGGCTGCGCTCGCTGCGCGATTCGGGCGGCGGCGTGATCGCCATGGCCGCGACGGACCCGTCAAATGCTTACGGCACGGTGCTGCCGTGGCCGCAATCCGACGGCCGCATGGCGCGAGCGGCCGGCGCCTATTGCGTGATCGACGATGGCAGGCTGGTCCTCTATCTGGAGCGCGGCGGGCGGTCGCTGCTCTCGAACGGCGACGTCCAGCCGGTCCATCTTCAAGCGCTGATCGCGATCGCCACCAATGCGGGGCGCATGGAGCTGCAGAAGGTGGACGGGGTGGCGGTGATGGAATCGCCGATGAAATCAGCGCTGCGCGAGGCGGGCTTCTCGCAGACGCACCGCAGCCTGGTGGCGTACGGGTCGAGAGCGTAGCCGCGGGTACGATTTACCTCTCCGTCGGGGAGTAGCGCAGCCCGGTAGCGCACTTGACTGGGGGTCAAGTGGTCGCGGGTTCAAATCCCGCCTCCCCGACCAAAATCTGACCTCAGATTTCGACGACGGCCGTAGCTGATTTGATAGGCCCGCTGCCTTCATGTAGCACTTAACAGACATCGACACCGGTACTCATACCGTGCCGGACTTCGCCGGCGCCGCGCGGCGCCACGAGGTCATCGCCGCCATCGAGTGGTCCGCGGCATCAGGGGAACGCGTGAAGGCGTAACTCACTGCGCCGAGCTGAGGATCAGAGCCGTGAGCCGATAAGCTGGCAGAGTGGGCCAGAATGAGGTAGGCGAGATCGACCGAGCGATCAGCGCGCTTCAGGATCGGACCCGCCGGCGGATCCTGCTCGACTTTTATGTGCACCAGCCCGAATGGACAGTCGACGATGCTGCCAAAGCCGCCGGTGTGCACCGAACGGTCGCGCATGCACATCTCGAGCGCCTTGTCGCGCTCGGATACCTGGTGGTCGGGCAGCGCCGGGGAAAATCCGGCAAGCCTGCCAACCTTTATCGACTGGCCGGCCAACAGATCGACTTCAGCTTTCCGGTGCGTCGATTCGCCCGCCTTGCCGGCCTTTTGGCGGAGGGCCTGCAAACACGCGGTCAGGAGGGTATCGAAGCCGCCCGAGAGGCGGGCCGGCGCTACGGCGCGTCGCTCGTGAACAAGCCGGCTGACTCCCCGCAGTCTGTGCTGCGCGAGTTGGCTCCCCTGGGTGCGGACTACGTCATCGCCAATGACGACGAGGTCCTCGCCCGGAACTGCATCTTTCGGCAAGCCTGTGCCGATGCCGGAGACGTCGTCTGTGAGCTCCATGCCGGACTGCTCGAAGGAGCTTTTCAGCAGGCGGGCCTGGCATTGCGCACCGAGGCTTTGAGGAACTACGCGGAACGGGGCTGCGCGTATCGGGTTTTGACTACGTAGGCTGCGCATGCTATAAAGCCTACAAAGGCTCGATAGCGGCAAACGCAACCGGGTGTGAGCAGCGGATGGCGCGCGCCCGGGGGCCCGGAGGAGGTCAGCAGCGCATGACTGAGAAGAGTCTGTACGAGCGGCTTGGTGGCGTTTTCGCGATCGCGGCGGTGATCGACCACTTTAGCGACGCGGTTGTGGAGAACCCGATCGCCGGGACGACTTCGAAGAACCCAGCCCTAAGGGAGTGGCACACGAGGAACCTGGGCAGATTGCCTGGGCTCAAGTTCATGCGAACACTGTGGGTCTGCGCAGTCGCGGGCGGGCCGCTCCACTACACAGCCACCAAGCCGGGGGAAACTGAGGTGGGTCTCGAGGAGGCGCATCGTGACCTCAAGATCTCGCCGGAAGAGTTCGACGCGGTCGCTGCCGAGCTTGGGCGCACCCTTGACTTCTTTAAAGTCCCTGCACGCGAGAAGGGAGAAGTCCTCGGCGCTTTCGCTGCGCATAAGCACGAGGTAACGACCGGCTACATGGCCGCGGCCAGGTAGCCCTTAACGGATTCCAGCTGACGACAGGGCCGGCAGACCCACGCCAAGATCGAGGGTGCCGGCAATGAATTTTGTTGCAGTCGTCGAGGACATCGGAAAGGGAGTCGACGTCGCGGGCATCACGATCATCCTGGTCGGAGTCCTTGCTTCCAGCGTGCAATTCCTGCGTCGGATATGGAGCGATGTCGGTTCTGCGTATGGACTGTACCGCGTGGGGCTTGGGCGCGCGATTCTCCTCGGTCTGGAGTTTCTCATCGCAGGCGACATCATCCGTACCGTCGCCACGTCACCGACATTTCAGAGCGTCGGCATCCTTGGGAGCATTGTCCTGATCCGAACCTTCCTGAGCCTGGCGCTCAATCTGGAAGTCGAGGGACGCCTGCCTTGGCAGAGAGGGAGAAAGGCTGAAGCAGCTCCCTGATCGTCAAGGTCAAGGTCAGAGATTGCGCGCCGATCGCCAGCTCGTCGTCTTCATTTCGTCAGCAGTGTCAACCCGACGCGGGGGCGGAACCCGGTGAGCTCCCATAGTCGCTCGCGAGTAAACCGGCCGACGAACAGGGGTACAAACTGCGGGACCCTTGAATCGGCGAGCTTTTGGAGCGATTGGCGCGCTACGAAATCGATGGACTCTTCGGACACGACATCGCGATACTCGGCCTTGATGTTGCGTATCTCGGTGGCGACTTGCTTGAGAACAGTGGCATCGAAAGCGGCTTGCATTTGGCCGAGGATCATCTACCTGCCATAACAAGGTCAGCAACAGCCGAGGAGGTCAACCGTGCTTGCCTGGTCAGCCTGGCCGGCCGGCCCGGAGGGCTGCGGCTGAGGACCTGGCTATCAACGAGGCGCAGATGGCCGGCTATCAGAGCGCCTCGACGTGACCAGCCAAATCCACTCCAAATGAATCGCGGGAGCGGTTGAGCTCGTCCAAGGTTGCTGTTTTTGTTATGGCCGATGGACGATCGTGGTCTTTGTCGGGCGGACGATTGGGCGGTCGGATAGACCGCCCCGTTCGCCTGAATCGTTTCCGACGTGGGCGTCTTGTAGGAGCCGGATGGAGATTCCAATTCAAATCAGCTCGGTATATGCCCGTTCAGCTGGGTTTCTCTCTATAGAAGTGGAGTTGAAGGCCTCGAGCTACATGGAGGTGTAGATACATGAACCGGTTGGCACTGGGAGCGGTGTTGGGCGGCATAGCCGTCTACCTCTACGATCCCGAGCTGGGCGAGGTGCGACGGGAGCGCCTGTTCTCTCTGTGGCGGGAAAATCGGGAGAGCGCGGTGCAAATTGGTCGGTCAGCTTCCCAGACAGCTGAGTCCGCGGGCCCGCTCGCTCGCCGCGTGACCGAGGCAGTCCGCCACAGTGATTGGGGCGAGGCTTTCAATCGACCCCGGCGCGGGGCGCCTCTGACGGCCCTCATTGGTGGCGCGGTCCTCGGTGGCGTCCTGGTCTATTTCCTGGACTCTTCCAAGGGTTCAGAGCGCCGGCAGTGGTTGCTTACGGCCTTGCAGGAAAAGCAGCACTCAACGCTTGGGGTCGGTCGCCGGGCTGTGCGGAAGACCGCCGAGACTGTCGAGCCCGTGGCTGGCCGTCTCGGTGATCACGTCGCCGACGCCGTCGCGGGCGTCAAGTCCAGGATCCGCTCTGCTGCAGGCACGGTTACCGCGGCGGCGGCGGCAGCAAACCCAGGAGGTCAACCAAGTTGATCCATTTGCTCGTTGTCGTTGCAGTAATCCTTTTCGTGCTCTGGCTCTTGTTCCACGCGACGGCTGGGCTGGCGAACCTTCTCTGGATCGCCATCGTCGTACTCGTCATCATCTGGCTCGTGGGCCTCTTCCGCAGCCGCAGGACCTAGCCGGCGCAGACACCACTCGCGTAATCGCCTTCACCAACCACCCGGGCCACATCGTCATGTCCCTCTAGCGACAGCGCGGTTCAGGCGCTGCCTTTGGAAGGGCGCCTGAGCCTGGGGAGCTTGAGCTTGAACGTCATCGTGCCCCGTTTCACCACCACGGCCTCGCCGTGCGCGCTTTTCCAGATCGCCGACACGAGCACGCTCACGACCGCCACCGCGGGAAGAGCGAACAGCGCTCCCCAGATGCCCCCGATCTCGGCTCCGATGAGCAGCGCGAGTATTGCAAACGCTGGGTGCAAGCCGACCGCATGCCCCGATATGCGCGGGGCCAAGAGGTTGTTCTCGGCCATCTGCATGACGGCGAAGAACAGCGCGACCCAGAGCACAAGGGGGAAGGGTTGGAAGGCAGCGATCAGGATGGCCGGAACCGACCCCAGGATAGGGCCGACCATCGGGATCAGCTCGAAGAAGAAGGCGAAGAGTCCGATCACGACGGGATAGGGCACCCCCAGGACAAAACAGCCCACACCGGCCGAGACGCCGATGACCAGGGCCATCGTCAGCTGGGCCCGAATGTAGCCGCCCAGCACCTGGCCGACGGTGTCCTCGACGAATTGCACCTTGCTCTGCTGTTCGGCTGGAAAGAGAGCGGCGAAAGCATTGCGAAAACGGCGGCCGTCCACCATGAGCCAGTAGCCAAGAAACAGCACCAGCACGATGTCGACCACGAAACCGACGACCGTGGTCACCACCTGGACCGCCTCTGTCAAGAACTGGCCCAGGGCACCCTGGACCCCTGCGATGAGATTGCTTTTGGTCGTGGCCGCCGGTATTTGGACGCCGTATGCGCCGGCGAGCTTGGTGAATGCGGCATTTCCCCGATCGAAGTATCCCGGCAGCTCCCCCGCCAGCTGGCTCGCTTGACTGGTGAGAGGCCGGATCAGAAAAAATCCGGCGAGCCCGAGCACGAGCAGCGCGACCACGTATACGCCAAGCGCCGCCAGCCAACGCGGCAGGCCCCGGCTCTCCAGCCTCGAGAGCACCGGCTCCAGCGCGTAGGCGAGGATGACGGCCAGCACGACGATGATCAGAATCCGGGTGATCCGGCTCAGCAGCCAGAGTCCGGCTACAACAAGCAACAGCGCCAGCACCACAGCCAGCAGCTGATACGTCAGGCGCTGCCAGTCGATTCGATTCACGCTCTTTTCCGATCCTGAAGGTTAACGTCCGGCCAGCCCGGCTCGGCACAGGTCTGTTGCTGATTTTGTTACGCGCGCCGGGAGAGGCTACCGGCGGGAAGGGGACCCGCCAGTTCGCCTTCGTGGCTGGCATGGTCCGCGTAAAGCTAAAGAGGGAGTAAGAAGTGAAACGCAAGCTCTTCAAGGTTCGGTTCCTTGGACTCGTCTTCTTGGCCGTGATTGCGGGAGTGTGGCCCGTCGCCGCGCAGGCCGCGACCGCGCCCTCGCTGGGCACGGCGGGCAACTTCGCGGTCCTGAGCGCAGCCCCCAATGGCGGGGGAGCTGTGACCTGTACCAACGGCACAATCACAGGAGACGTAGGCTCCTCCGGCGCGCCGGCCTCGGTGGTTCAGACCTCGTGCCCGATCACCGGCTCGATCATCGCTCCGGTCTCGGTCCAGGTCGTGACTGACTTCAACAGCGCCTATGCCGCCTACGCGGCCATCCCCTGCGGCACGATTCTCAGCGGCACCCTTGCGGGCGTCAGGCTGGGCTCCGGCGTCTACTGCTTCACGGCAGCGGCGACCTTGACCGGCACGCTGACCCTTACCGGCTCGGGGCCCTGGATCTTCAAGATCGGAACCAGTGGCACGGGCGCCCTCACGGGCACCAACTTCACAGTCGTCACCGGCAACCCCTGCAATGTGAACTGGTGGGTCGCCCAGGCCGCGACCATGACGACCTCGAACTTTGCGGGAACGATTCTTGCGGGTGCGGCCATCACCACTACTGGTGGAACCTTCCACGGCAACGCCCTGGCCAAGGCGGCGGTGACGATCACCGGAACTGCGCTGGTCGGTTGCGCGGCAGGCAAGGGCCACGAGGGCAAGGAGAAGGAGCACTGCAACCAGGGCGTCGGCAACGGCCCCGAGGGTTGCGATCCAGGCAACTCGAACCAGGGTTGCCCGAGCCGGTCCAATGATGAGCTCGGCGGCACACCAGGGGACCCGGGCCGCCAGGGCGGTAACCGCATTCCCTGCCCCAAGACCGAGGACAACGACCACGGCAACAGCCACAGCGAGTAGCTGCGACGAGCTGCGTCGCGGGCAGCTTGAGCGGAGCAGGAGGGGGGGACGCAGCGCGTCCCCTCCTCGAATCACGGGAGGGACGTAGCCCGATGCTCGAGGACGCGATCATCAGCATCCGGCGCGCAAACAAGAAGGCGCGTCACCGCCGCAATGCATTGCTCGCGCGCCGGCGCCCGGTGCGACTGCTCGATGACTGGTTGAACCAGGTGGAAATGCTCATGGAACGCAATGAGCCGGCCGTCCCCGAGCCGTTGATCGGCGAGATCGCGGGATTTCTGGGAGAGCAGGATCCGCTGTTGTACCGCAGGTTGCGGAGGAACGACAGGCCCAAGGTGTCGCAGGTCCTCGACCTGCTGTTCAAGGCTGAGGAACAGTTTCTGCCGCGGGTGGCTCCGACCTCCTGACGCCCTGATCGCCGAATAACGCTGTCGTCGAAAACGCGGTTACTGACTCTGTGTCACGACTGAGTTGAGGATGCCCGTCCTGGACGGTGTGGAACTGATTCGCCGGCTTCGCTCTGAGCCGAGAACCGCTGCTATTCCGATCATCGCCGTGTCCAGCAACCGGGACGCCGTGCAGGGCCTTCACGCCGTCGGGCTGGTCGACGCGATCGTGACCAAGCCATTTGACGCGGCCCAAATTCACCGCATGCGTGCGATACGTCGCGCAGAACACGATGAATGAAGCAACCTCGACACAAAGCACTGGCGGGTGACGCCAGCCGACGCTAACTACGGCGTCGCGAGGCTCGTCGCTTCCTCAGGAGTCGATCGGTGCCTGCGAGCTTGCGTTCGCGCGCCATGCGTTTCGCGGGTGCACGATCCAGAGCACTTAGCACCAGCTTGCGCGGCCGGCCGGGAGGGCGGCGCCCACGCTCGAACGCCTCCAGGTCGTCCGGGAATATGGCCCACACGGGTCCGATCTTGATTCCGTACAGGCGCTGTCTCAGCAGCAGACGGCGCACGTACGCCTCCGATGCGCTGAGCTCGGTCGCGGCCTCGGCGACGGACAAAAGGCGTGGGCGTTCGATCTCCAAATATTAGCGCGCCAACGCAACCATTTTCTGCTATGATGAGCAACAGTTCCTGGACTGAGGCGAGGGCAGCACAGCTCTCGCGGTTGCCGGCCACCGATGGCAGTAGCCTTCTTGGCCCTTCCGCTTCGCGGACACTCCCAGGAGGAGACGCAATTGCCAGAAGTCAAAGACACGTCCGACCGTTTCGTAGCCGCGTTCAACGCCCACGACCAGCACGCGCTGGATGCCCTTCACGCGCATGACATCAAGTTCAACGCGCCGGGCGGCTTCAAGGCGACGAACGCCAAGGACGCCACCGCCTACGCCATGACATGGCTGAAGGCGTTCCCCGACGGCAAGATGAAGGTTCGCAGCGAGATCATCAGCGGCCCCTGGGTCGTCCAGGAACTCGTCATGGAAGGCACCCATACCGCTCCGCTCGAGAGCCCGACAGGCACCATTCCCGCGACCTACAAGAAGGTCGTCAGCTATGGAGTCCAGCTTCTCCGCGTGGAGAACGCCAAGATCGCCGAGGCTCGGATCTACTTCGACCAGCTCGACCTTATGACCCAGCTCGGTCTCATCCCGACGCCGGCGACGGTCTAACCACTGACGTTCAGGCCCGGCCCACCAGGGGTCGGGCTTCTTCTTTGCCCGACGTGCGGGCGTCACGAATCTGTGTTGACGGCCTTTCGGCGCGCATCGCGTGCCACCATCCGAAGTTGGAGAAGGCGGGCCGCTCCAAACGCAAACACGATGAGAGCGCCGAGGATCATTGCGAACAACAGCGCCACGGCGAGGGGGAGTCGGCCCGAGAAAATCAGGAACGACACCTCGACGCCCTGCTGGTTCTGCAAGATGAAGACCAGGATCGCCACCATGGCGAGGAGGCCGACGACGACCGCGGTCCACGCACCGCTTAGGCGTGTGCCGCTCTCACCGGGCAACGGCTCGGGCTCCGGCGCGACGTCAGGCGGGGGAGTGCTGTCCATCGTCGTCTATATCAATGAACGTTCAGCAGGCTCACGCCAACGACGGTCAGAAGAGCGGACAAGACAACGATCCAAGAAGCCAGGGTGGTCGCGCCCGAAAGCCGGGACGCCATGCGCTTGCTCCGCACCGCCCGCAGGCGCTGCTCCAGCGTTGCCGGCTCAGCCGGGCTAATCAAGCTCCTGCACCCTTGCTGTCCACAATCTCAAGCGGTGGCGAAATCTCTCAGCTTGGGCGGCGACCACCGGGACGTTGGTCAGCTCCACCTCGCGCCTCGCCTGCGGAGATTGCTTGGCCATGAGCTCCTGGATGCGCTCCATGACGTTCTCTTCCATGGCCAGGATCTCGCGGTAGATCTGTCTCCAGTAGAGCGCTTGATCCATCGATGCGCTCTTGGGATCGCTCTCGTCGTCCATGCCCTGACCCAGGTCGCCACCCCTGACGGCGGCCACAATGTCGGGTCGCAATCGATCGCTGCGAGAAAGCTTCACGACATCATTTGGCGCCGGCTGCCATAAGAAGGTCAGTAACATTCCGCGCGACTCGCCGGCGACCGACGTGATTCGTCGGTTAATCGTCGGGGCGGAAGACCAGCGAATAACCTCGACCGGGGCGGTTCACGAGCTCGGACGGGATCTGGAGGTCGGCCAGGATCTTGCGGATGCGGCGCACGTAGTTGCGCACCTCCTCCGGATAAAGGGCGGGATCGGCCCACGCTCTGCTCAAAAGCTGGTTGACCGTGTAGAAGCGGTGTGGGTGGTCGAGCAGGAACTGCAGCAGCTGATACTCCCGCTTCGTCAGGTGGCTCTCCCGCCCGCGATGGCGGATCAGCTGACCCTCTGGATCCAGCTGGAGCCCCTGGAGGTCCCACAGGCGCTGGTACCAGAGGTCGAGCCTGGATTCATAGCCACGCATCTGACCTTCGATGATGGCGAGGTCGGTGGTCGCGGCCCCTTGGGCCACCGGGTGCAGCTTCGGCAGCTCCCGCCCCACCCGTTCCAGCAGGCCGACCTTGAACCGGATCAGGTCGGCATAGACCCCGATCCAGTGCCTGGCGTCGGCCCAGTGCGTCGTCGCCAGGTTCTCCCCCTCGAGTCCTCCAGTGGGCTTCTGAGCTATACCCGCCACCCTCCGCAAATCCTACTCAAGGCGGGGCAGAACCGACCGCCCGCGTGGAATCTCAATAGGAGACAGATCGCTCGCGAACGGCTACTATGAGTCCGTTTTTGCGGATTCTTTGATTTAAACGCCCGAGGAGGGTCAACCCTGTGAATGTATTACGCCGGCTGGGTCTACCGTTGTTCCTCGTTGCCCTCGTGGGTGCGATCTGGCCCCTGACGGCGTTTGCCGCGGCCACCGACCCCTTGCTGGGGACCTCCGGCAATTACGCGGTGCTGGCCTCAGCGACCATCACCAGCACCGGTCCCAGTTGGATCACGGGAAAGATGGCCCTGAGCCCGGGCACTTCGATAACCGGCTTCCCTCCCGGGACCTCGGGCGTTCAGGACATCAACAATGGCGCGGCCCTTCAGGCCAGGAACGATGCGATCGCTGCCTACAACAGGGCCGCTGGGGAACCGGGCTGCACCTCCACGGGTGTGGAGCTGGGCAGCACCACCCTGGGCCCGGGCCTCTACTGCAACCCCACGATGGCGATTTCAGCAGGACTGACGCTGACCCTCAACGGCGGGGGCGTCTACATCTTCCAGATAGGGAGCACGCTCATCACGGGCGGCTCTGCCCGGGTGCTCCTGACCAATGGCGCGCAGCCCTGTGACATCTTCTGGAAGGTCGGCAGCTCGGCGACCATTGGCGGGTCGACTGCGTTTGTGGGCACCATCCTCGCCAACGCCTCAATCACGATGGTGACGGCGGCTACCTTGAATGGCAGGGCTCTAGCCTCACTTGGGTCACCCGCGCCGAGCCAAGGTTCAGTTACGCTCGACACCAACCGCATCATCCAGCCCTCCGGATGCCCCGGGGGCTTCACGACGAGCTACCCCGCGCCCGCGTACGTTCCCCCGCCGGTCGGAAACATATTGCCGGCCACGCTGGGCGTTCCTGCAGAGCTGCTTGCACAGGTCCCCTGGCTGCTCGTGATCGCGGTCGGCAGCGGATTCGCGGCTGTGGCGCTGAGCGTGCGCAGCCGGAGGCGCCGCGGCCGGACCGCATAGCGGGCGACCGGCTGTGCCGGCACGTTGGTTGGCGGAGGCTGCTCTGCTGGCCGGTGTGATCCTGGCGACGCTCGCGTTCACATGGAGCGACGGCCCCATGGCACCGAGCGTCGTCGATCCCGTCCCAGCGCCAGCGACGTTTGGCCACGCATCGTCGTCTTACTTCGCGTGGATGGGGCCAGCAGTCGGAGCCTCCAGCAACATCACAGTTCAGGCGCCGATCCCAATCTCGCCGCCGGCGACGATCCTCATTCCATCGCTCAACGTCCACCGTCCGGTCGAGGCCGTCGGGACCGACCACTGGGGCATGATGTACCAGCCTGAGAACCTCTGGAACGCGGGTTGGTACAAGGGTGGCCCGGTTCCGGGCGCTCCGGGCGACGCGGTGATCGAGGGCCACGCGGGGTACCCGAATGCACCCCTGCTCTTCGGCAAGCTGGGTCAGCTTCACGCAGGCGACAAGATCGTGGTCGTGCTCGCCGACGGGAGCAGGCGCCTTTTCGTCGTTGATTCTCTTGCGGTCTGGCCTGCGGGGAAGACCCCTCCGGGCCTGGGCGAGCCATATGGGCCGCCGCGGCTCACACTGATCACCTGCACCGGCCCGTTCGACGACCACTACAAGACCTACGCCGACCGCCTCGCGGTCGAAGCAAGCTACGCGGGTTTGGCCGCCTGAAGTAGACCTCCCCTCTTCCCTCCCCCGCCGCAGAGCGGCCCGGTCGGATGGGGCTTTGGCGAGGCAAAACTCGGTTACTGCCTTTGTTACGGCACCTGAGCGATCGTTAGGCCAAAGAGGTGACTATATAAATGGCAGTTCAGCAACCGGCTCCCGTATCGGCTCCGACTTCGGCGCCCGCATCTGTTTCGATGGTCGAGGAAGGGCGCTACAACTTTCGCGCAGCGGCCGTGGTCGGATTCATCGTCGGCGTCGTCGACATCTTCATCGCCGCCCGCTTCCTTGGCAAGCTGCTGGGCGCGTCCGCGCAGTCGGCCTTCGTCAACTTCATCTACCAGGTCAGCGGACCGCTCGTGGCCCCGTTCCAGGGCATCTTCGGAAACGCCGGATCGAAGGCGAACAGCTTTGAGACCGCCGACCTCGTCGCGATCGCGACATATGCGGTGATCGGCTGGGGTCTCGTGATGCTCATCAGAATCATGACGGCGCCTCGCGGCACCAAACCGGCGACGTCGTGAACGACCTGCGCAGTTTGGCGAAGAGGTGGAATAACGCCTCCGTGAGACACATGGCCACGCTGCCGGAACTTTCAACGTCTCGCCGCTGGCCGATGTTCGGCATGTTTGCGATTGGCCTTCTCGCGGGGGGGATCGGGTCCTACGCGGTGACCCAGCGTTCGGAAATCAGGCGTCTGGCTCGACATGCCCTCATGACGAGCGAGGAGACGCCGCTCGAGTTGAGAGAGGTCGCCGTTGCGAAGCCCGCTTCGGTCACGTCGCATCGGTCGAATCACCGCCGCAAGGCGAGCGTGGAGGTCAGGTAGCCATATGACCGGATTCATCGTCTGGATCATCGTCGGCGCGATCGCCGGGTTCCTGGCCAGCAAGGTGCTCACCGGCAAAGGCATGGGCCTGATCTGGGACATCGTGGTCGGCATCCTCGGCGGTTTCCTCGGCGGGTGGCTGGCCGGCCTGATCGGCATCGCGACGAGCAACCTGTTGATCGAAGTCGTGGTTGCCTTCGTTGGGGCCGTCATCCTGCTCGTCATCTTCCGTGCGCTGACGCACCGGGGCATCCTGCACGCGTAGAGGGGGGATCCTCGCTTGTTACGGCCCCGCGGCTCCTACCCAGCCGCGAGGGCCGTCTCTATTTCGTCGACTGACGCCAACGGTGCCGAATTCGCCCGCTCGATCGGCGCCGTTGGATCTAACGAGGCGAAATTAGCTACCTACCAGCGGTCGCGATTCACTCCGTGCAGTCCCTTCATCTTCGGCGTGGGGCTCGGCCGGCCGGTCAGGACGACCACCGGGATGTGCCGGCAGGAATCGTCGGACCGCAGGGCCTGGATGAACGCGAGCCTGTCCGGGCTGCTCGCGACGAGGTGAAGGAAGATCACGGCAGGCGACGCCTGCCTGGCCCGACCCAGCCCCTCTGTTCCGGTGCGAGCGGTGACGACGCTATAGCCGTCGTCCTCGAGCCGTCGCTGCGTTGCCTGAAAGGTGGCCGAATCGTCATCGACAAGTAGAGCGGTCGAAGTCCGTGCATCCATGGCGTACCTCAGAGGTCCTTCTCAGCCAGGGACGCCAGGTTCGCGGGAGGAAACGCCAGCCTGTCGGTCACGTGTCTAAGTCTAGTGGCGGCGCGACGGCCGGTAACGTCTTTGCGCAATGGTCCGACGGCGGGCCGCCGCGGGCGCGTGCGCGCTGTCGTCCAGGTACATCCAGTCACCCCCGGCCTTGAGCACGGCCGGATCCACGGTGCGAAGCGCCGGAGCGCCCTGGCGGCGCAGCTTGGCCCACTTCTCGCCGTCCTCGTCCGTGATGAAGGTGAGGGCGCGACCCGAGTTCCCGTTGCGGGCTGTGCGGCCAACGCGGTGCGTCATGGCCTCGGCCGTGTCGGGCAGGTCGTAGTTCACGACGAGGCCCACGTGGCTCAGGTCGAGGCCTCGCGATGCGACGTTGGTCGCCACGAGCACGTCCGCCCGCTCACGCCGGAAGTTCTCCATCACGTGGTCGCGAGCGCTTTGGGTCATGTTGCCCTGCAGCTCGACCGACTTGTGACCCAGCCGCTGCAGGTCGCGGTTGAGCTTGCGCACGCCGTGCTTGGTGCGGCCGAACACGATCGTGCCGCGATGCCCTTTGAGGATGTCACTCAGCACGCGCAGCTTCAGGCCGTGATCCGTCCGGACCAGCCCGTGCTCGAGGAGCGAGGGGCCCTCCGCGACGACTCTGACCAGCAGTTGGTCACGCATGTGCTTCGCGATCATCGCGTGCACCCAATCCGGCATCGTCGCCGACGCCATTACGGTCTGCGGTGAATAGGTGAGGCCAATGATTCGCTCGACGTCACGCTCGAAGCCGGCGTCCAGCATCTGGTCGGCCTCGTCCAGGACGAGGTACTCGACGCGGCTGAGCGAGATCAGCTTCTTCTCGATCATGTCGAGGATGCGGCCCGGCGTGCCGATCACGACGTCCACACCGCGCTTCAGCGCCTGCTGCTGCGTGTGATACCCGACGCCGCCGTACAGGAGGGCGCTGCGCAGTCCCGAATCGAGCGACTTGAAGACGGTCTCGGTCTGGATCGCCAGCTCACGAGTCGGCGCCACGATCAGGGCGCGCGGACCGGGACTGCCCGGCTGGAACCGCTCCATGAGCGGGATGAGGAAGGCGACGGTCTTGCCGCTTCCGGTCGGCGACTGGACGACGACGTCCCTGCCTTCTAGGAGGGCCGGTATCGATTCCGATTGAACGCGATTTGGTGTGGTGATGTTCTGCCGGGCCAGCGCGGCGAGAATGCGCGCGCTAACGCCGGCTTCGGCGAATGTTTGCAACGAAGCTCCAGGGTGCCTCTCTTTTTCTTCTTATTTGCCGCGATCTACAGGGCTCTGTTGTGTACAGGAAGAGAGGACCCGAGCGGGCGACGCACACTTGCGTCGACGTCAGTGTACCGGATTGCGGGGCCACACCCCGGTTTCCCGGACGTGTTCAACTATTCCGTGCCATGGCGAAGGTGACCTTCATCGGTGCTGGAAGCGCCGTTTTCGCCCGGCAGCTGATCACCGACATCCTGGCCGTCGAGGGCCTGGAGGATGGCGTGTTCGCGCTAGTCGACGTCGACGCCACGCGGCTCGACCTCGCCAGGCGCATCGCGGAGCGCCTCGTTCAGCTGAGACGCAGGAACTGGAAGGTCGAGGCCTCGACCGACCGCCTCGAGGTGCTGAAGGGCAGCGACTACGTGATCAACTCGATCGAGGTCGCTGGTCTCGAGAACGTCCGCTTCGACTACGACATACCGATGCGGTACGGCGTCGACCAATGCATCGGCGACACCATCGGCCCGGGCGGAATTTTCAAGGCTCTCCGGACCGGCCCCGCGTGGCTGGACATCGTGAAGGACGTGCGCCGCCTCGCTCCAAATGCGGCCGTCCTGAATTACACGAACCCGATGTCGATCCTCACCCTTGCGGCGCTGCGCACCACAGACCAGCAGGTGGTCGGCCTCTGCCACAGCGTGCAGGGAACTTCGCGCCAGATCGCGGGCTACCTCGGCATTCCCTATCCCGAGATGGACTGGGAATGCGCCGGCATCAACCACAACGCGTGGTTCACCAAGCTCGAGCGCAACGGCAAGGACCTCTACCCGGAGCTGCGCCGGCGCGCGGGCGACACCGCGATCTATGAGCAGGATCCGGTCCGCTTCGAGGTGATGCTGCACCTCGGCGCTTTCGTCACAGAGTCCAGCGGCCACTTCTCCGAGTACGTGCCCTACTTCCGCAAGCGGCCCGATCTGGTCAAGAAGTACACGCGGCCCGGCTACCTCGGAGAGAGCGGCTTCTACGCCAACAACTGGCCGCGCTGGCGGCGCGAGAACGACGAGTCGATCGAGGCGATGCTGCGAGGTGAGCGGCCGGTGCCGCTCGAGCGCAGCCACGAGTACGGCGCGGACATCATCGAGGCGATCGAGTGCGGCCGCCCCGCGAGCATTCACGGGAACGTGCGCAACGAGGGCTCGATCGACAACCTTCCCGACGGCTGCGTCGAGGTCGAATGCCGCGTCAACCGCGGTGGCATCCACACCCAGCACTTCGGGCCGCTGCCTGAGCAGCTGGCGGCGCTGAACCGCTCGCACATGGCTGTGCACGAGCTGGTCGTCGAGTCGCTGCTCGAGCGCGACAAGCAGAAGGCGAAGTACGCGTTGATGCTCGACCCGCTGACCGCCGCGGTGTGCTCGCCGGAGGAGATCGACAGGCTGTTCGAGGAGATGTGGACGGCCGAGCGGGAGAGCCTGACTCCCTTCGACTAGGAGCGCCCTGTCGCAGAGCTCCACGGCGCTCTAGGCGACAGCCCTACCGAACTGCCTCGCGCCGATCACCACCGCTACCGCCGACAGGACCACCAGGATCACCACGCCTTTGAGCACGCTGGGATCGCCCAGGTTGCCGAGAAAGACATGCCGCGCCGCGTCGACCGCGTAGAGCAGAGGATTGACCGCCGCGATGTTCTGCAGCCACTGCGGCGCGATGCTCATCGGCAGCAGCACGCCGGACAGAAGCAGGATGGGCAGGGCCGCCGTGAAGACGATGGGCGCGTAGGTGTCCTCGCTCCTCACCGCCAGGGCGACGGCGTAGGCGATGGAAGCGGTGAGCAGGCCGATCAGGCCGATCAACGCCAGCACCACGACGACGCCGAGAGGGTTGATGCTCAACCCGAAGGGCAGGGCGATCAGGATCAGGATCAGCGACTGCATCACGATCGAGAACATGTCGCGCAGGGCTCGTCCGAACAGCAGCGCGACGCGGCTCACGGGCGTTACCCGCAGGCGCTCGATCACGCCCATGCGAAGCTCAGAGATGAGGCTGAACCCGACACCTGCCGCCCCGAACATGCCGAGCTGGACGAGGAGTCCCGGCACGAAGACGTTGTAGGCGCCCCCGGGTGGAAAGCCGCGCATTGCCGCAATCGGCTTGAGCAGCGGAGCGAACAGGACCAGGTAGAGCACCGGCTGCAGCACGCCGATCGCGACCCAGGCCGGGTTGTGGATGAAGATCTCGAAGTAGCGAACGAACACCAGCCAGGTGTCGCGGAGGAGCTTCATGCGGCCGCCTCGCGCAGCGACCGGCCGGTCTGGCGCAGGAAGACGTCGTCGAGGCTCGGCCGGTGGAGCTCGACGGTGATCAGCTGCAGGCTTGCGCCCTCGAGGAGCCGGAGGATGTCCGGCATGGCGACCTCGCCGCGGTCCACATATAAAAGGACGAAGCCGTTCTCCAGCTTTGCCTCTCGCACGAAGGGCTGGCCCTTGACCAGCTCGAGCGCCCGCTGCTGGTCGCCCGCGATGCTGAACGTGACGACGTCACCCGCGACGGCGCGCTTGAGCTCTTCCGGCGTGCCGGCGGCGACGATCTTTCCGTAGTCGATGATCGCGACGCGATCGCACAGCGCGTCCGCCTCGTCGAGATAGTGTGTGGTGAGAAAGACGGTGGTGCCGCGGTCGTGCATCTTCCGCACCTCTTCCCAGACGCGGGCGCGGCTCTGCGGGTCGAGGCCGGTGGTCGGCTCGTCGAGGAAGAGCAGCTGCGGATCGTGGACGAGCCCGAGCCCGATGTCCAGCCGGCGCTTCTGGCCGCCGGAGTAGGTGCCGACCTTGCGGTCCGCCGCGCCCTCGAGCTCGAGCATCTCGATGAGCTCCGCGGCTCGATTGCGCGCGGCCGCCGTGGACATGCCGTAGAGGCGGCCCTGGAAGACGAGCTCCGTCCGGCCGGTGATCTCCCGGTCGGCGCCGCCCGCCTGTCCGACGTAGCCGATGCGCTCGCGGATCCGTGCGGGCTGCGTCGCCAGCTCGCAGCCGGCCACGCGCGCGGTCCCTCCGCTCGGAGGCAGGAGCGTCGCGAGCATGCGTAGCGTCGTGGTCTTGCCGGCGCCGTTGGGACCGAGGAAGCCGAAGATCTCGCCGCGCGCGACCCGGAGGTCGACGCCCGCGACCGCCTCCACCTCGCGCCCGCGCGACCGGAACACGCGGCGAAGGCCGCGTGTCTCGATCACCGCCTCAGGCTCTTGCCCGACCATCCGCTGTGATTTTCGCGGACACCGGCGGGCGGGCGCCTGTGAGCAGATCCCAGAACGCCTCCTGGGCCGGGCCGCCGCGCGCCAGGCGCCGGACGGCGCAGATCTTGCGCAGGACAGGTGGGATCGGCAGACGCTTCAGCAAGCCCGTCGCGATGTCGGACGCGACCGCCCGCTTGGACAGCGCGGCAAAGCCAAGGCCCGCCACGGCGGCCGCCCGGACGTATTCGGGGTGGCCCAGGTTCAGCACGTCGACCTGGTCGTACGCATCCCCCAGCATCTCGCGCACGTTCCGCTCCGCCGACCACTGGGGCCCCCGTCCGAGGTAGAGGTGCTTGGCGAACTCATCGGATGGGATCCGTTTCATCTGCGAGAGTGGGTGATCGCGATGCGCGACCAGGACCAGCTCATCGCGCGCCAGCTCGAAGACAACGAGCTGGGGGTCCGGCGCCCCTTCGATGACGGCGCAGTCGAGAGTGCCGGCCAGCACACGACGGTTGAGGTCGGCGGACGGCTCGACCATGATTTCGAGCTTGACCCCGGGGTGCCTCCGCGCGAACTCCGCCAGGTGCGGCGGCAGGTAGTAGGTCGCGCACGTGGGGCTGGCGCCGACATGCAGCGAACCCGCCTGGAGCTGCTTCATCGCCTGGGCCGTGTCGTCGAGCACCTGCATGGCACGCAGAGCCGCGCGGCACGCTTCGGCGAGCGAGCGTCCGGCGTCGGTCAGGCGAACGCCCCGACCATCGCGCTCCAGCAGCTGCAACCCGACCGCCAGCTCGAAGTTGCGGACCTGCTGGGTGATCGCGCCCTGGGTCAGGAAGAGCTGCGCCGCGGCCTTCGAGATGTGCTCCGTCTCGGCGACGGTGACGAAGGTGCGGATCTGCTCGAGGCTGAAGGTCGGCTTCGGCACGCGGACATATTAGCCGGGCTTATTGAATCAATCACAAACAATTGGCTCCGACAAACTTAATGAAAGCTGAACTCGCGCGTTAGACAAGTTACCGTTCACAACGCCCCGCGCAAGGCTGGGAAAGGAGGGGAGGATGATCCGCCGAGCGTTGGCCCGCCGGCTGGCCGCCCTCGGAGCGTGATCCTTCGCCGATAGTTACGTGGAATGCCCCAGCCCTGGTGGCGAAGCGCTGTTTTCTACCAGGTTTACGTCCGCAGCTTCGCCGACTCCAATGACGATGGCGTAGGTGACCTTCCGGGGATCACCTCGCGCCTCGAATATCTGAAGCAGCTCGGGGTCGACGCCCTCTGGCTGACGCCGTTCTATCCCTCACCGCAGAAGGACCACGGCTACGACGTCGCCGACTACTTCGACGTCGAGCCGGCGTATGGCACGCTCGCCGACTTCGACAGCCTGGCCGCACGCGCCCACGAGCTGCGGCTCAAGGTGCTGGTCGACATCGTGCCGAACCACACCTCGGACCGGCACGATTGGTTCCAAGCCGCGCTCTCCTCGCCGGACAGCCCGTTTCGGGACCGCTATCACTTCGCGGACCCGAAACCGGATGGGTCGCCGCCCAACAACTGGACGTCCTCCTTCGGTGGGCCGGCGTGGTCACATGAGCCAGGCGGCGACAAGTGGTACCTGCACCTTTACGCGCCTGAGCAGCCGGACCTGAACTGGTGGAACCCGGAGGTGCCGAAGGAGTTCGAGCGCATCCTCAAGTTCTGGTTGGACCGCGGCGCTGACGGCTTCCGGATCGACGTGGCCGCTGCGCTCTTCAAGCGCCGTGACCTCGCCGACCGGCCTGTCATCCATGACCCCGTCTATGGAGCTCCGCGCCTCGACCCGGTCTTCGCGATCGTCGATCAGCCCCAGCTCCACGACGTCTACCGCGGCTGGCGCCGGCTGGCCAACGCCTACGTGCCCGACCGCGTGCTCGTCGGCGAGATCTTCGAGCCGAGGCGGCACGCGAAGTACATCCTCCCGGACCAACTCCACATGGCGTTCGCGCTGATCCACCAGCCGTGGGAGGCGGCGCTCTGGCGGCGATCGATCGAGGCGAGCCGTGGTGCGCTGCAGGGACCGGGGATGGAGCCGACCTGGACGCTTGCCAACCACGACGTGGTGCGGCCGGTCACGCGGCTGGGGGGTGGCGCCACCGGCCGCGCCCGAGCCCGCGCCGCGCTCATGCTGCTTGTCGGCCTGCCGGGCCAGGTCTTCCTCTACCAGGGCGAAGAGCTCGGGCTGGAGGAGGTGGACCTGCCGGACAGCGCGCGCCAGGACCCGATCTTCCTCCGCAGCGAGGGACGCAAGCCGGGGCGCGACGGCTGCCGTGTCCCCCTTCCCTGGCACCGCGGCCGGCCCAACGCGGGCTTCTCCACGGCCGAGCCATGGCTGCCAGTGCCCGCCGGCTGGGACAGCCTGGCGGTCGACGCGCAGGCCGGGAATGGCGAGTCGATGCTCGCCCACTTCCGACGCTCCCTGGCGGCCCGGAGGCGTCTCGCCGCGGGCCTGGCCGACCGGCTGGAATGGGCCGCGGCCCCGGAAGGTGTGCTTGCGTACTCGCGCGGCCGGCTTGGGGTGGCGTGCAACTTCAGGTCGCGGCCTGTGAAGCTCGAGACGAACGGGATGCTCGTGCTGGCCAGCGACCCGCTGGTTTCGCTGCGTTCCGGGACGCTGAGCCTGCCGCCGAACTCCGCCGCCTGGCTGACGCCGCGTCGCTGAGCCGCGCAGGCAGGGGCCGGAGAGCTCATCCGGGGGCCGATTTGCGCCGCTTTACGCCCGGGCCGGAAGCCTTAACCGATGGCTAACCTGGCCCCGGGCCGCAACCGCTAAAGTTCGTTTCGTGGCGGTCGGAGCCCACCCCGAGCCGGAATCCTCGCCTGTCCTCTTGCCGGTCAGCGCCCGCTACATCAACCGGGAGCTGTCGCGGCTCGACTTCGACGAGAGGGTCCTCGGCATGGCCGGAGACCCCAGGCTTCCGCTCCTGGAGCGGGTTCGCTTCCTGGCCATCTTCAGCCAGAACCTGGACGACTTCTTCCAGGTGCGCGTGGCGGGCCTCAAGGAGCAGGTGCTGGCGGCGGTCGCGGTCGCCTCGCCCGACGGCATGTCCCCGCTCGAGCAATTGCGGGCGATCCGCACCCGGGTCGAGGGGCTTGTCGATCGCCAGCTCGGGATCTACAACCGCGAGATCGTCCCCGCCCTCGCCGAGGCCGGGATCGCGCTGGTGCGCCGCGATGAGGTCAGCAAGAAGGAGCTGAGCCAGCTGCACACCGTGTTCAGGGAGCAGATCTTCCCGGTCTTGACGCCCCTTGCGGTCGACCCGGGTCACCCGTTCCCCTACATCTCGCACCTGTCGCTCAACCTGGCGGTGATGGTCCGCGACCCACAGCGCAAGCAGCAGCGCTTCGCGCGCGTCAAAGTGCCGCCGGTCCTGCCCCGCTTCATCCCACTCGTGGAGGGCGAGCGCTACATCCCGCTCGAGGACGTGATCGCGCTGCACCTGACCGCGCTTTTCCCCGGGATGGAGATCGTCGCGAACCATCCGTTCCGCGTCACGCGCGACGGCGACCTCGACGACGTGGACAGCGACGCCGAAGACCTGCTGGCCGCGATCCAGACCGAGCTCCGGCGCCGCCGGCGGCATGCCCGCGTGGTGCGACTCGAGGTCGAGCCGGGCATGTCGGACGAGGTGCTCGAGCTGCTCAGTCGCGAGCTCGAGCTGCAGCCGGCCGACGTGTACCACAACGACGGCCTGCTGGACATGGGCAGCCTGTCGGTGCTCACCTCGATCGACCGTCCAGACCTGAAGGCTGAAACCTGGACCCCGACCACGCAGCCGCGCCTGCGCGGCCTGGCGGCCGAGGTCCCCGACCTGTTCGCGGTGCTCCGTGCCGGCGACGTGCTGGCGCACCACCCGTACGACTCGTTCGCCACATCGGTCGAGGCGTTCATCGACCACGCCGCCGGCGACCCCGATGTGCTGGCCATCAAGCAGACGCTCTACCGGACGTCAGGCCCCGCGAGCCCCATCGTCCGCGCGCTAATTCGCGCCGCCGAGCGAGGCAAGCAGGTGGTCGCGCTCGTCGAGATCAAGGCCCGGGGCGACGAGCAGGCGAACATCGGCTGGGCGAGAGCGCTCGAAGAGGCGAACGTGCACGTCGTGTACGGGTTGCTGGGCCTGAAGACTCACGCCAAGGTGACGCTGATCGTCCGGCGCGAAGGCGCGCACATCCAGCACTACCTCCACGTCGGCACCGGCAACTACAACCCGAACACAGCGCGCATCTACGAAGACGTGAGCTTGCTCTCCGCCGACTCCGACCTCGGCGCCGACGTGACCGAGCTGTTCAACCTCCTCACCGGCTACAGCAGACAGAACAAGTACCGCAAGCTGCTGGTGGCGCCGACGAACCTGCGCGCCGGCATCACCCAGCTCATCGAGCGCGAGGCTGTGGTCGGCGGCCGGATCATCATCAAGGTCAACAACCTGATCGACCAGGAGATCATCGACGCGCTCTACGCCGCGTCGCAAGCGGGCGCGCAGATCGATCTTCTGGTCCGCAGCATGTGTTCCCTGCGGCCCGGCGTGCCTGGCCTGTCGGAGCGGATTCGCGTGCGCTCGATCGTCGGACAGTTTCTCGAGCACTCCCGCATCTTCAGCTTCGGCAACGGAGGAAGGCCTGAGTACTACCTCGGCTCTTCCGACCTCATGCCGCGCAACCTGGACCGGCGCGTCGAGGCGGTCGTTCCCGTCACCGACCCGAGGCTGTGCCGGCGCCTGCAGCAGATCCTCGACATCTATCTCGCCGACGACATGCTCGCGTGGGACCTCGGCCCCGACAGCAGCTGGCACAAGGCGCCGACGGTGCGCGGGCTGAACTCACACGAGCGCTTCAAGGAGCTGGCCCTCGAGAGCGCTCACGGCAACGGCAACGGGGTGAACGGCGTCCCGCATGCTTAGACGACATTGATAGAAAGAGAGGTGAAGCTCGGGGCCGGCCCCGCGTTCCACCTCCCGGATCTTGCCGGAGTCATCGAGGGAGTGGCCGTCGCTCCAGCGGAGACGGTGCGGATGGAGACGGTTTACTTCGACACTCCAGATCTCCGGCTCGCGCGCTGGGGCGTCTCCCTGCGGCACCGTGCCGGGGAAGGATGGACGCTCAAGCTCGCGCCGCCCAAGCCTGACGCCGGCCGGCCGGCCGAGTTGCTGGAGCGCGACGAGCTGACGTTCCAGGGCGGCGCCAAGAAGCCGCCCGAGGCGGCGATCCAGGTCGTGCGCGCGTATGTCCGAACGGCGGAGCTCGGGCCGGTCGCTCGACTCTCGACGATCCGCCGGCGCGTGCGCCTCGTCGACGCCGCGGGGACGCGCGTCGCAGAGGTAGTCGACGACGAGGTCTCGGTGCGTGATGGGCGGCGCGTGGCCGCTCGATTCCGCGAGATCGAGGTGGAGGTCGCCGGCGGCGACGGCGCCGAAGGCGTCATCGCTCCCCTCGTCAGCCGCCTCCGCGGCGCCGGCGCGGGTGCCCCCGACCCCACGCCGAAGTACATCCGCGCGCTCGGCCCCCGTGCCACCGAGCCGCCGGAGGTCGCGCCGCAGCCGCTCCCGCCGGAGGCCGCCGCGAAGGACGTCATCCGGGCCGTGCTGGCCGAATCGGTTGGCGCGCTGCTTCATCACGATCCCCTCGTCCGCACCGGCCGCGACCCGGAGGCGGTCCACCAGGCCCGGGTCGCCACGCGCAAGCTTCGCTCCAACCTTCGGACATTCGGGCCGCTGCTGGACGCGGAGTGGACGGAGCCGCTGCGCTCGGAGCTCGGATGGCTGGCGATGGGCCTGGGCGCCGTGCGGGACCGCGAGGTGCTGCTCGAGCGCCTGCGTCTGCGCTCGAGCTCGCTGCCTGCCAACGACGCGCGTTCGGCCGCCTCGCTGCTGCAGCTGCTGGAGACCGAGATCGAGTCGCTGCGCAAAAAGCTGATGGTCGACCTCGACTCGCAGCGCTACATAGACCTGCTCGAGCGCCTGGTCCTCGCGGCGCACTCGCCGAACACGCTTCCCGACGCGGACCAGCTCGCGCGCACGGTGCTGCCGGCGCTTGCCACCACGCCGTGGCGCCGCCTGCGCTCCGCCGTTCGCCAGCTCCCTGAGACGCCGACCGACCCGGAGCTGCATCGCATCCGGATCCTCGCCAAGCGCGCGCGGTATGCGGCAGAGGCGGTGGCGCCCGTCGTCGGGCCCGATGCGGCCGCGTTCGGTCGCGCGGCGGCCAAGCTCCAGACCATCCTCGGCGAGCACCAGGACAGCGTCACGGCTCAGGCCTGGCTGCGGGCCGCGCGAGTCACCGGGCGGCGCGCGTTCGTCGCCGGCCAGTTGATCGCCCTCGAAGGCATCGCCGCGGCCGGCGCGCGCGCGAAGTGGCGCAAGGCGTGGGATTCGCTCGATCGCAAGCGCGTGCGCGACTGGATGCCCTGAAAACTTGGCGACGTTCTACGTCGTGCGCCACGCCAAGGCCGGCAGCCGCGGCCACTGGACTGGCGACGACCGCAAGCGACCGCTGAGCAAGAAGGGTCAGAAGCAGGCGGAGGACCTCGTCTCGGTCTTCGAGCCCTATCCGATCGCGGGGATCTTCTCCAGCCCGTTCCTGCGCTGTTTGCAGACCGTCGAGCCGCTCGCCAAGGGACATCGCATCACGGTCAAGACCTCGTCTGCGCTCGCCGAGGGGCACGGCCTGACCGGCCTCAACGACTTCTTTAACAACGGAAAGCTCGACCACGCGGTCCTCAGCACGCACGGCGACATCGTGTGGGAGCTCGTCGAGGACCTCGTCAACAGGCACGTCGTCAGGGCGGGCGAGGGGGGATTCGACAAGGGCTCGACCTGGGTGGTCGACGTCCGCGACGGGGTCGCGGTTCAGGCGCGCTACATCCCCGCACCTTAGGGAGCTAGCCTTCGCTGGTGACCGTCACGCTGCGTGGCGCCGGGCTGACCGAGGACCAGGTCGTCGCCGTCGCCCGCCACGGTGAGAAGGTCGCCCTCGCGGCGGCCGCGAGGACGAAGATGGAGCGCAGCCGGGCCCACGTCGAGCGCGCGGCGAGCTCCCGTGAGCCCGTGTATGGCGTTTCGACCGGCTTCGGGGCGCTGGCCGGCACTCGGGTCGCGCCGCTCCGCCAGCCCGAGCTGCAGCTTGCGCTCATCCGCTCCCATGCGGCGGGCGTGGGACCGCCCGTCGACGAAGAGGTGGTCCGAGCCACGATGCTGCTGCGCGCGCGCACCCTGGCGATGGGGATGTCCGGCGTCCGGCCCGTCATCGCCGAGACGCTGATCGGGATGCTGAACGAGGGGGTCACGCCGCTCATCCCTCGCTACGGCTCGGTCGGGTGCAGCGGCGACCTCGCTCCCCTGGCCCACATCGGCCTGGCGCTCGTCGGCGAGGGCGACGTCGTGGACGCGGCAGGCGGCCGCCGGCCCGCCGCGCAGGCGATGAAGGCGGCAAAGCTGAAGCCCGTCAAGCTCGAGACCAAAGAGGGGCTGTCGCTGATCAACGGCACGGACGGCATGCTCGGCATGCTGCTGCTCGCGTGCGCGGACGCAGAGCGCTTGTTCCGCACCGCCGACGTGACCGCGGCCATGTCGGCCGAGGCGCTGCTCGGCACCGACCGCACCTTCCAGGCCGGCCTGCACGAGCTGCGGCCCCACCCCGGGCAGGTCGCGAGCGCGGCCAACCTCGCGAAGCTAATGCAGGGTTCGCAGGTCGTGGTCTCGCATCGCCACTCGCAGCACGCCGTTCAAGATTCCTACTCCGTGCGATGCAGCCCGCAGGTGGCGGGTGCGGCGCGGGATACGCTGGAGTTCGCCCGCCGCACGGCGGAGATCGAGCTCTCGTCGACCATCGACAATCCCGTCGTGCTGGAGAACGGAGAGGTCGAATCGAATGGCAACTTCCACGGGGAGCCGCTGGCGTTCGCCGCCGACTTCCTCGCGATCGCCGCCGCCGAGGTCGGATCGATCGCCGAGCGCAGGGTCGACCGCCTGCTCGACCCGCACCGTTCCCAGGGCCTGCCGCCATTCCTCGCTGAGGAGCCGGGCGTGAACTCCGGGCTGATGGTCGCCCAGTACACGGCGGCCGCGCTGGTGGCCGAGAACCGCCGGCTGGCCGCGCCCGCGAGCGTCGACTCGATCCCGACCTCCGGCATGCAGGAGGACCACGTGTCGATGGGGTGGGGCGCCGCGCTGAAGCTGCGCACGGTGCTCGACAACCTCGCCAACATCCTGGCGGTCGAGCTGTGCGCCGCCGCGCGCGCGCAGGACCTTCGCCGCCCGCTCGAGCCGTCGCCCGCGACCGCGGCTGTGCGCGACTTCCTGCGCAAGCGGGTCCCCGGCGTGGGCCCGGACCGGGTCGTCGCCCCCGAGCTGGCCGCGGCCGAGGAGATGATCCGCAGCGGCGCCATCATCGAGGCCGCGCAGTCCGTGGTCGGTGAGCTGCGGTGAGCCGGACCATCCGCGCGCCGCGCGGTCCGGAGATCACGTGCCAGGGCTGGCCGCAGGAAGCCGCGATGCGAATGCTGATGAACAACCTCGACCCCGAGGTGGCCGAGCGCCCGGAGGACCTGGTCGTCTATGGCGGCACGGGCAAGGCGGCCCGGTCGTGGGAGGCCTTCGACGCGATCGTGCGTGAGCTGCGCAGGCTGAAGGGCGACCAGACGCTGCTCATCCAGTCGGGCAAGCCCGTAGGCGTCTTCGAAACGCACGAGTGGGCGCCCCGCGTGCTGATCTCCAACTCGATGCTCGTGCCCGCATGGGCCACGTGGGAGGAGTTCCGCAGGCTCGAAGCGCTCGGACTGACGATGTACGGCCAGATGACAGCCGGCTCGTGGATCTACATCGGGACGCAGGGAATCCTGCAGGGCACGTACGAAACGTTCGCTGCGATCGCGCGCAAGAAATTCGGCGGAACGCTGGCCGGAACGGTCACGCTCACCGCCGGCCTCGGCGGCATGGGTGGCGCGCAGCCGCTCGCGGTCACGCTCAACGGCGGCGTGGCAATCTGCGTCGAGGTCGACCCGGAGCGAATCGAGCGGCGCATCGAGCACCGCTACCTCGACGTGCGCGCGGACAACCTCGAGCATGCGCTGCAGCTGGCCGCGGAAGCGAAGAAGGCGAAGCGCGCGCTTTCGATCGGAGTGCTGGGCAACGCCGCGGAGATCTTTCCGCAGCTCGCGGAGCGCGCGTTCCAGGTCGACGTCGTCACCGACCAGACCTCGGCGCACGACCCGCTGAGCTATGTCCCGGTGGGGCTGTCGCCCGAGGACGCGCAGGAGCTGCGGCTCGACGATCCGCAGACGTACGTGCGGCGCGCGCGAGAGAGCATGTCGCGCCAGGTCGACGCGATGGTCGCGTTTCTCGACCGCGGCGCCGAGGTCTTCGACTATGGCAACAGCCTGCGCGCCGAAGCAAAGCTCGGCGGGAGCAAGCGCGCATTCGACTACCCCGGCTTCGTGCCCGCCTACATCCGGCCGCTGTTCTGCGAGGGCAAGGGCCCGTTTCGCTGGGTCGCGCTGTCGGGCGATCCGGCGGACATCGCGACGACGGACAAGGCGATCATCGAGGAGTTCTCAGACGATGCGGCGCTGGTGCGGTGGATGAAGGCCGCGAGCGAGCGCATCGCGTACCAGGGCCTGCCGGCGCGCATCTGCTGGCTCGGCTACGGGGAGCGCGCCCGTGCCGGTCACCGGTTCAACGAGCTGGTGCGCACCGGCGCGGTCAAGGCGCCGATCGTGATCGGCCGCGACCACCTGGACTCCGGCTCGGTCGCGTCCCCATACCGCGAGACCGAGGCGATGCTGGATGGCTCGGACGCGATCGCGGACTGGCCGGTTCTCAACGCCTTGCTCAGCACCTCGAGCGGCGCGTCGTGGGTCAGCGTCCATCACGGCGGGGGCGTCGGCATAGGGCGGTCGATCCACGCGGGCATGGTCGTGGTGGCCGACGGCAGCGAGCTCGCGGCGCGCAAGCTCGAGCGAGTCCTCACCAACGACCCGGGCACCGGAGTGATGCGCCACGCCGACGCCGGCTACCAGCGCGCGATCGACGTGGCGAAAGAGCGGGGCGTCCGCATCCCCATGCGCGACTAGGTGGACGGTTCAGGTTCCTGGCACGCCGAACAGGCGTGGCTCGGCCGCCGCGCCGAGAACGTGTTGATCGAGGTCGAAAACGGCCGCATCACGTCAGTGGTGGAGGACGCGCCGGCGCCGCGGAACGCCGTGGCTCTGAAGGGTTGGACCGTCCCGGGATTCGCCAACGTGCACAGCCACGCGTTCCAGCGCCTGCTGCGCGGCGAGGTCGAATCGGGTGGCGGCGACTTCTGGGAGTGGCGGGAGCGCATGTATCAATTCGCGGGCTGGGAACCGGCCGACTACTTCAACCACGCGCGTCTCGTGTTCCGGGAGATGCTGGAGGCGGGCATCACGGCGGTGGGGGAGTTCCACTACCTGCACAGCCACGGCAACGAGCTGGGCGTGGCGCTCATCGATGCGGCGCGCGAGGAGGGGGTTCGCATCACGCTCATCGATGCCTGCTACCTGCGCGGCGGCATGGACGGCCGGCCGCTCGACGGCGTGCAAATGACGTTCTCCGACGGTGACGCGGACCGATGGGTTCGGCGAGTCGACAAGCTGAAGGAGGCAGACGGGGTTCGCATCGCGGCGGCCATCCACAGCGTGCGCGCGGTCGACCCCGAGTCGATGCGCATCGTCGCGACATATGCGCGTGAGCGGGGCATGCCGCTCCATGTGCATCTCGCGGAGCAGCCCGCGGAGGTCGAGGAGTGTCGCGCCGTCGAGGGATGCACGCCAGCCGAGCTGCTCGACCACGAGGGGATCCTCGGTCCGGATCTTTGCGCCGTGCATTCGATCCACCTCGACTCTCACGACATCGCCCTTCTCGGGGCTCAAAGCGTTGCCGTCTGCGCCTGCTCGACCACAGAGCGCGACCTCGGCGACCGCGTGGCTCCGCTCCACGCGCTCGCCCGAGCCGGGTGCCCGATCAGCGTGGGCAGCGATTCCAACGCGGTGATCGACATGCTCGAGGAGGCGCGCGGTCTCGAGCTGGACGAGCGGCGCGCCACCGGGCGGCGTGTGCTGCATCAGCCCGACGAGCTTCTCGCCGCCGCCACCATCAATGGAATGCGCGCGCTGGGGTGGGATGCTGGAGAGATCAAACCGGGGATGCTCGCCGACTTCGTCACGCTGGATCAGCCTGGGGGTCTGTGGCGTGAGCTCAACCCCGCCTATGTCATCTACGGCTTCTCTGGCCGTGACGTGACCAATGTGGTGGTGGGCGGCAACACCGTCGTGTCGCGATGAAAAGGCTGACCAACATCGGCCGCCTTTTCACGGGCACGCCCGCCGGCGTGATCGAAGACGCCGCGGTCATCTTCGACCAGGAAAAGATCATGTGGTGCGGCAAGCACGGCGACGAACCGCGCGAGCTCCTCGAATCGGTCATGGAAGAGCACGACTGCAGGGGCGGGCTCGTCACCGCCGGCCTCATCGACGCGCACACGCATCCCGTCTACGCCGGGAACCGTATGGCGGAGATTGCGATGCGCACCGCGGGCGCGTCGTATGAGGCGGTCGCGAAAGCCGGCGGCGGGATCCGCGCGACAGTGAGCGCGACGCGTGAAGAGACGGTGAGCGCTCTCGAGGAAGCGACCGCGCGCAGGTTGTGGTCGTGGCTCGAAGGCGGCGCGACGACTGTAGAGGCCAAGACGGGTTATCACCTCGAGCGCGAGGGGGAGCTCGAATCCACGCGCCTGCTCGCCCGGCTCAGCCGCCGCACGGACCTGCCTCGCATCGAGGTGACGTTTCTCGCGGCGCACGCGCTGCCGCCCGACCGTTGGGCGCGCATGGGTGCGTACGCCAAGCAGGTCGCCGAGTGGTGCGACGACGCGTATCACGGCGGCGCTCGGTTCTGCGACGTCTTCTGCGACGCGGGCTACTTCACGGTGGCGCAGTCGCGCACGATCTTGAAGGCTGGGCTGGCGGCCAAGCTGATCCCGCGCATCCACGCGGACGAGCTCGAGCGCACGGGCGGTGCGCGCCTCGCGGCCGAGCTGCACGCCGTCTCGGCCGACCACCTGCTTCGCGCCAACCGCGGCGACGCGATCGCGCTCGCCCGCGCGGGAGTCGTCGCAACCCTGGCTCCGGGCACCGCCCTTTCCATCGGCAAGCTTCCGCCCGTCAAGGAGCTCAACGACGCCGGGGCCGTGATCGCGCTTGGCACCGACCACAACCCCGGAACCAGCGGCCTGACCAGCATGAGCGCGGTCGTCGCCCTTGCCGTGGCCGTGTTCAAGATGTCCGTCGAGCGCGCGCTCGTCGCGGCCACACTGGGCGGCGCGTACTCGCTTTCGCGCTCAGACCGAGGTGTCGTGGCCCCCCACAAGCTCGCTGACCTCGTCCTGTGGGAGGCCGAGCACGAAGGAGCTTTCGCCTGGGCCTACGGCCTCAAGCCGCGAGTCGTGTGGCTGCGGGGCACGCAAGTATTTGCGTGATAACAGGTTGCTAAATACGTGCAATCAGCCTATAAGTTGCACCTGAACGGCCGCCGCTCAGCAGAAACGAATCAACCCCGCGGTCGAAAATGGAGGAAGGCAAGTAGTGGCAAAGTGGAATCCCCTGGCGTTGAAGATCCTGATGTGGGTCATGGGCATCCTGCTCGTCGCGGGCTCGGCCATGAGCTTCATCGGGACCTCGTTCTTCCCGTTTGACAGCTGGAACGGCGTGACCGCGGGCGTGGCCGGAGTTGCATTCGGCGCCGGCATCATGATCGCGGGCTTCGACCCGATCGCCAACATCAGCTGGGTACGCGCTCTGGTCGTTTACGCGATCGTCGAGGTCGTCTGGCAGGTCTTCAGCCAGATCAGCATCGGCCGGTTCGACATCGTCGCATTCGTCATCGCGATCCTCGTTGCGGTGCTCGTGCTGGTGCTCTACCCGAACAAGCCAGCGCTCTGGATGCAGGGCGGGATGTCCTCAGGAGCCCGAGCGTAAGCAAAATTTCACGGGGGAGGCGGGCCTCCCCCGTGGAACCCCCTCCGAGTTACACCTTGCATGGCGGCGTTTGGTTTAGAGGCACTGGGGGACGGCTGGAGTGAATCCGGCCTACAGCCGCCATCCGTTATTCGGAATTTCACGGGGAGGCGGGCCTCCCCCGTGGAACCCCCTCCGAGTTACACATTGCATTGCGGCGTCTGGTTGGAGGCACTGGGGGACGGCCGGAGTGAATCCGGCCTACAGCCGCCATCCTTTATTCGGAGATGACTTCGGTGCACGCGATGTCGTCGTGCACGGGCTGCCGCGCGATCCAGGAAACGGGCAGCAGCGCGAACCGAAGCAGCGCCTGCGCCGCGCTCACGCGCGAGCCATCGACCGCGACCACCCGCTGCCGCATGACGAGGCCTCCCAGCGTGCGCCCGGACACGCTCCAGCATGCGACGTGGTAACCGGCGATGAAGGCGAGCACCGTCCCGACCCGGCGCCGGCGGCCGAACAGGCCCGCAAGCGTCACGCAGAAGGCGACGTCGACGGTCGCGGCGCGCAGCCGGTCGGGCCGCGAGGCGGGCACCCCCGGCTCAGGTTCGCGACCGCGCAGGCGGAGAAGGAAGAGGCGCGTGAACAGAAGGTGCACCTGGAGGTGGCTCGGCGTATAGAGCCATCGGGGCAGCCTCGGGCGGTAGCCCTCCACGCCCGCGGTCACCCGGCCGCCCTCCGAGCGAATTCGCCAGTGGCCGCCGGCCGCAGCCGCCAGCAGCCCGCCCTCGATCGGCCAGTCGACTCGTTGTGGCGTGATCTTCGGCGGGCCGAAGCGGAGCAGCTCGAGCGGTCCCGCCACCACCGAGTTGCCGCGCATGGTCACGACGCCGAGCGTCACGGCGGCAAGCGCCTGCGCGTAACCGATGCGGAGATCATCGCCGGAGAACGGCCGCGAGACCGCGACGGAGTCTTCAGTGGCGACCCGCCTACCATCCCACCTGACCACACGCATATCTTGAGTTTGTGGCAACCCTGGAGTTCTCGGCCGACGTTACGGTGAAAGTCTCACCCGAACGTGCCTTCGACTACTTCGCCGACTACCGGCACGTCGCGGACGTGCTCGACGGCGTGAGCCGGTGGGAGCCCATCGGAAGGAAGACGCGCGGCGCCGGGGCCCGGTACGAGGTCGAGATGAGCACCCTCGGGTTCCCCCTCGAGAGCGTTCTGCGCCTGAACCGCTGGCGCAAGCCGAAGGAGATCGGATGGGTCTCGGAGCGCGGGCTGGTCAAGCAGGAGGGCGGGTTCACGTTGACCCCGGTTGCGGACGGGGTCCGGATCGAGCTCCGGATCGCCTACGAGCCGCCGGGCGGAGTGGTCGGGGCGGCGGTCGCCCGGCGGGTTGACTCGACTGTTCGCCGCCGCCTCGAGAAGGCTCTAGAGCGAATCCGCCATGTCCTCGAGTCCTAAAGTTCGAGGCATGAAGCTGACCCGCGAAGCGAGCGCGATCCTCGGGCGCACCACGATCGGCATGCTCGCGCTCCGTTCCGGGCGCCTGCCGCTCGTCAACCCGGCGGTCTTCAGCTTCGTTGGCGGATCGCTCTGGATGACCACCTCGCGCTACGCGGCCAAGACCGTGATCGCCCGGCGCGACCCGCGGGCCGCGTTCCTCGTCGACGGCGGCTCGCAGGCAGTCCTGCTGCGCGGCGCCCTCGACATCTTCGATCCGCTGTCCGTCTCGGACGACATCCGGGCGGTGCTCGAAGGCCCCTCGTACTTCTTCGGGATGGCGGGCTACGCCCTGCGCAACGCCCCCTTCTTCGCCGGCTACGCGCTCGACCTGGCCCGGCTGCCCCGCGAGTGGCGGCCCTACAACCGGGTCGTCCTCCGCCTGCGCCTGAGCGACGCCGACCTCGTCGAGGGCGCGCCGTTTCCCGCCGCGCAGGCGGCCCGCGTGCCGGCCGTGCCCGCCGAGGTGAGCCGCCGTCTCGCCGGCGTGTCCCGCGGCTACGCGTGCTGGATCGAGGGCGGCATGCCGGTGATCAGGCCCGCCTTCTGGGAGGTCGCGCACCGCCAGGTCAGCGTGGCGCCGACGAGCGGGCGGCCGCGTGCGGGTTCGCCGGGCGCGCTCGTGGTCGAGTCGCACCACCGGTTCCGGCCTTCCCTGATGGTCGGCGCGTGCATCCGCGGCACGTTCAACGCGTCGACGGACGCGGAGCCGATCGCGGAGCGCTACGGCATCGAGCCGTCGGAGGTGCCGGAGACGGTCGAGCTCAAGGTTGACCGCGTGACCTCATGGCGCGGGTTCGCGATCACCACCGCCGTGCCGCGGTCTGCACGACAGACCGGCGCCGTTGGCGCGGCGCGGGTCGCGCAGGGATGAAACCAGCCGCACCGGCGGTGCGGATTCGCAAATGGACCGCGGGCCGGTGGAGCGAATCCCCCGACGCGGTCGTCACCGAGGAGCCGCTGCAGCTGATGCTCGACGGCTCGCCGCTCTCCGTCGTGATGCGCACGCCCGGCGACGACATCGAGCTGGCGCTGGGCCTGATGTTCGCCGAGGGCATCGTCCGGTCGCTCGACGAAGTCCGCCTGCTGAAGATCAGCGCCGAGTCGGGCGAGAGCGCGCGCGGCGTTCGCGTCGAGGCGTCGCTCATGGAATCGAACCAGGTCGACCTGCACCTCGCGCGCGCGCCGCGGCGCAGGCCAGAGCGCTCCATGCTGTCCAGCTCCGCCTGCGGCGTGTGCGGCGCCGTGCTCATCGAGGACCTGCGGCGCGACCTCGCTCCGCTGCCGGCAGGACCTCAGGTCGACCCGATGCTGCTGCCGCCGCTCGTCGAGCGGCTCCGTGAGGGCCAGGGTGTTTTCGAGCGCACCGGCGGCCTGCACGCGGCGGGGCTGTTCAGCGCGGACGGGGAGCTGATCTGCATGCGCGAGGACGTCGGCCGGCACAACGCGGTCGACAAAGTCGTCGGCCGCATGCTCCTCGACGGCAAGCTGCCCGCCTCCGAGACTGTGCTCGTCGTGAGCGGGCGAGCGGGATACGAGATCGTCCAAAAGTCGATCACCGCCGGCATCCCCGTGCTGGCCGCGGTCGGAGCTCCCTCCAGCCTCGCCGTGTCGCTGTCGCGCGAGTTCAACCAGACGCTGGTCGGCTTTCTGCGCGGCGACCGGTTCAACGTTTACGCCGCGGGCGAGCGGCTGACAAAGTCTTAACGGTTGATTAATAGATTTCCGCGGCCGCGGGTCTAATTTCGCTGCATGAACCGACTTGCGGCCGGCCTTGCGACGGTCCTGGTGCTGGGCGCGTGCGCCACATCGTCCCCGCAGGCGACCGCGAGCCAGACCGCATCAAGCCAAGGGACCGGCCTCCAGAAGATCCAGCACATCGTCGTGATCATGCAGGAGAACCGAAGCCTCGACGAATACTTCGGGCTCTACCCGGGCGTCGACGGCCTGCCGCGCCAAAACGGGCGCTTCACGGTGTGCGTGCCCGACCCGGACAACGGCGGATGCGTTCAGCCTTACCACGATGCGACAGACAAGAACGGAGGCGGGCCGCATGGGAGCACGAACGCGACCGCGGACATCAATGCGGGCAAGATGGACGGCTTTGTGGGGCAGGCAGAGAAGGGCCACAAGGGCTGCGTCCAGACGGTCGATCCGAGCTGCACCAACTCCGTCAACACGGATGTCATGGGCTACAAGGACGCGCGCGACATCCCGAACTACTGGGCCTACGCGAACGATTTCGTGCTCCAGGACCACATGTTCCAGCCGAACGCGTCATGGAGCTTCCCCGAGCACCTCTATCTCGTTTCCGAGTGGTCAGCCAAATGCAGCCAGGCCGCCGACCCGATGAGCTGCATCACCAACATCGACGCGCCGGGTAATTCGCTCGCCGGCGGCGCCGGGAAGATCAATGGCGACAGCCAGGCTGCGCGCAACTTCGCGTGGACGTCGCTGACCTACCTCCTGTACACCCACCACGTGAGCTGGAAGTACTACGTCGCTGAAGGCACGACGCCCGACTGCGAGAACGACGGCGCGACCTGCCCGGCGCAACAGCAGCGAGTCGGAACGCCGGACATCTGGAACCCGCTGCCAGGCTTCACCGACGTCCGGCAGGACGGGCAGGTCTCGAACGTGCAGACGATCGACCACTTCTACGCCGACGCGAAGGCCGGCAATTTGCCCGCGGTGAGCTGGGTCGTGCCCAACGGTTCGGTCAGCGAGCATCCTCCCGGCCTGGTCTCCGCCGGCCAGGCGTACGTGACGAATCTGATCAACGCCGTCATGTCGAGCGCTGACTGGAGCTCGACTGCGATCTTCCTGAGCTGGGACGACTGGGGAGGGTTTTACGACCATGTCGTGCCACCGGTGGTCGACGGAGCGGGCTATGGCCTGCGGGTGCCGGGCCTGGTCATCAGCCCGTATGCGCGGCGTGGTTACGTCGACCACCAGGTCCTGAGCCATGACGCTTACGCGAAGTTCATCGAGGACGTGTTCCTGGGTGGGGAGAGGCTCGATCCCAAGACTGACGGCCGGGCCGACTCGAGGCCGGACGTGCGCGAGAACAACTCCAAGCTGGGCGACCTCGCGGCGGATTTCAACTTCGACCAGGCGCCGCATCCTGCGGTGCTCCTCAATCCGAACCCACCCCCGGGACCAGCCGCCCCCATCTAGTCTCCGATAATCGAGCGGTGATCTCCGCTCTTCGCTCCCGCCCGGCCTCGCGTGCGGCCGTGTTCGGCGCGTACGTGCTCGCGGTCGAATGGGCGCGAGCGCTCATCCAATCTCATGCACCGTTCACGGGCGCCGCCCTGCTGCTCGGCGGAGCCGCTCTGAGTGTCACGGCGCTGGGGTGGCCTCGCGAACGGCTGGGCCTGGGCACGTCGCGCTTCGCCCTGCGCATCCTAGGTGGGCTTGCGCTTGGCGCGGTTCTGCTTCTGCCAGCGGCGGCGCGCTGGGGCGGAGGGCCAGTCCTACCTGCCGGCCTCGCCGCGGCGGCGGTCGCCGTCTCCATAGGTGAGGAGATCGCGTTCCGCGGCGCGCTCTACACGGCGCTGGACGATCTCGGCGGAGCGCCGCTCGCCATCGCCGGCAGCACGCTGCTGTGGACGCTGGCGCACGCGCTGTCCCATCCGCCCGCTTTCCTCGGGGCGGTTGCCGCTGCCGGCCTCATGCTCGCGCTGTGGCGATGGGCCTGCAAGGACCTCGTCGCCCCGATCATCGGCCACGTCATCGCGGACACCGCGCTGTGAATCGACAATTTCAAGCAGCACGGCCTAGTCACACAGCGCGCCGCGATTTGAAGCGGCTCGGCCTCCTCGCCGGCGCGGCGCTTGTGTACGTCCTCGCGGCGTGGTCCGTCGCTCCAGGCTTCTATGACGGATTCGGGCCGCCCCAGCTTTACAACTGGACGTGCCCCCCGCCGCAGGCCGGCGCCAACACCAAGCCAACCGCGGGCCACGGTGAGCTGAAGGTCACGAAAGGCGTGAACGAAGCCGGCACGGTTTTCACGAACGACGCTCAGATCGTGATCGGGTTCCTCCCCGGCGCCTTCGACGCGACCGGAAAGACGAGCATCTCGGTTGACATAACACCGTTCGATACCTGCCCGCAGCCTTCGGGGATCAAGTTCGTGACCAACGTCTACAAGATCACGGCCAACGCGAACCTCATCCAGGAGGCGAACGTGACGATGCTCTACTCCAACCTGGAGCCGGACCCAAGCAACATGTATCTGGCGACCGATCCCGCCGGGCCATGGACCTCGATCCCGACGTCGCAGACTGCGCAGACCTTCACGATCACCGGCCACACGAGCACGCTTGGCTATTTCGCGGCCGGCTACCCGGTGACGTCGAAACCGTCGAACTCCATCACCGTCGGAGGCGGGCAGCTGCTGCCGATCATCGTCGCGGTGCTCATCGTGGTCGTCGTGCTGGCCGGGCTGCCGCTGGCGGTGCTTCGGCGGCGCTCATCCGGTGCGGCTGCGGAAGAAGAGGACGGCGAAAACTAGTCGTACTTGATCGCTTCGAACACCGTGCCACATTTTCGGCAGCGGTACTGAAGCGTCATCGCCTGCGTGCCGAAGAGGGAGATCACCTCGGCGTCCCGCGCCTTGCAGTGCGGGCAGCGCGGATCAGGCCTTACCTTCCCACGCAGTGGGGAGGTCGCCTCGGGCCGCGACGCGGGCCTAGGCGGGTGGGGCTGCTTGTTTCGCGGCGGTTGTCGGCGCGTACTTCTTCTCCTCGAGGCCTCGCAGCATGGCGAATGTTGGAAGGTCGATCGCGCCGGGCCGGCCGCGGCGGCGAACAGGGTCCCATGTCTTCCAATCGACGCTTACGTGCGGCGCCTTGGTCTCGAGCTGCTCCTCGAGGCGCGCGCGCAGCTCCGCGGGACCCATGCTCAGGCGGCCTTCGCGGTGCAGCAACTCGGTCTCACCCTCGGCCGGCCCGAACCATTCGGTGGCTTCCTGCCACGCGCGATCCAGCGGCTTGGCATCGATCCCTGAGCGCAGCCAGCTGCGCCCGTGGAGGAAGTGGTAGCGCTCCTCCATCAGCATCTTGCGCAGGCGGTGCTGCAGCACCTCGACCGAGCCCGCGACGCATGCCTCGATCATCACGGTGAAGGCGGTGTCCAGGATCGCGTTGGCCGCGACGAACTGGCCCCATTCGGTCCATGGCTCATCGAAGTACGCGAGGGCGCGGAGGCTCGCGGGATCGGATTCGCGCTCAGGTCCGCGCGGGTCGCTGCCCAGCGGCTCGAGGCAGCCGTACAGGACGCGGCTGTGGCCGAGGTCGTCGAGGCCCATCGCCGCCGCCGCTATGTCAGCCTCGAGCGAAGGAGCGCGCGTGGCCCATTCCGCGTAGCGCAACCCGAGCATCTGCTTGTTGTCAGCGATGCTGAGCACCAGGTCGCTGAGATTCAAGGCTCTCCCGGCTGCCAGAGCTCTATCACGTGTTCCTTGCGCACGATCGCCATCTCGCACCAGCGCTCTTCGTCATAGGTCGCGCGCGCGTACGCCATCGCGAGGTCGTCGTCCGGCGCCACGACGCTGCCCACCTGGTGCAGCGGCTCTCCGCGCGTCTTGCGGGCAAAGACCTCGTACTCGACGGCGTCTCCGCTGACGCGCTTGTACCCGCTCAAACGGCGAGGCCCCAGGCTTCGAGGGCGTCGCGACCAGCCTCGGTCATGCGAGCCGCGGTCCAGGGTGGGTTCCACACCACGTTGATCCGCACCTCGCGCACCCCGGGTTCGCGGAGCAATCGGTCGCGCACGTCGTCGAGGATGAAATCGGACGCGGGGCAGCCCATCGCGGTGAAGGTGAGGTCCACGTCGACGACGCCGCCGTCCTCGCGAACGTCATAGATGACGCCGAGTTCGACGAGGTTGATGGGCATCTCGGGATCCTGAATTTCCGCCAGTGCGGTCCAGAGCCTTTCGGTCATGACTCTCGGTTATGCGTCTTGCGAAAGTTGTGAAACTCCTGCTGGAACATCGCCACCATCTCCGCGTTGCGCGGCCCGCGCATGCGCCAGCGCGCCAGCACGTCGTCCCAGGTGCTGGGTTGCTTGAAGTCCCATCGCTTCGCCTCGGCGTCGAACTCGCATGGAAACGGGTAATCGAGCTCCCACACCTCCTTGCCGTCACGTTCCTCTTTGTGCGCGGGAACCTTGACTCCGATCTGCTCGCAGTAAGGCACCACCGTGGAAAGCCACCACTGGCGGAGCTGGTCGTTGGTCAGGCCCTTGAGGCGGTACTCGAGCTGAGTCGAGTGCATCTTCTTTGAGTCGGGCAGCCCGAACCACTCGACGCTGAGGGGGAACATCCAGTCGACCGCGCGCTGCAGCTCATCCTTCGCCGCGCCCCCCGAAGCGCTGATGCGCTTCATCCACGTGCGGCCGTTGCGGAGGTGAAAGTTCTCCTCGAGCATCACCTTGTTCAAGCCGCGCTTCCACGGCCCGTACGAGCACTTGTCGTGGATGTCGCCGAGAAGACAGAAGCCGGCCTGGTCGTAGAAGCCGTTCGCCACGACCAGCTCGGTCCACGAGTCGAGCGGGACGTCGAACGCGTAGGGGTAGCGGAAGCTCTTCGGGTCGCGGCTGAAGATCAGCTTCTCCTGGTCCTCGCCGAGCTCTTCGAGGATGTGGTACGCGATGTGGGCGTGGGCCAACTCGTCCTGGATGATCGCGATGCCGGTCATGAAGGCGTTGATCGATGGGGCGCGCTTTGCGGCCAGGTAGTAGGCGGGGGCGGAGATGAGCTCGGTGTCACCCGAGACGATCAGGGTGTGCTTGAGCTCCCGGAGGTACTCGGGGGTCATCTCCTTGGTCGACTCGATCAGCTCCCCGGACTTGATCGTCTCGGCGAACTCGGCTTCAGTTGGCATCAGTTCAATTCTGGGACATCGAGCCGGGCGGTAGAATCTTGGTCTCTCCCAAGCCCTTTTTCGGGCGCGCCGTGGTGGCTATAGCTCAGCAGGCAGAGCACCAGATTGTGGATCTGGGTGTCGCGGGTTCAAATCCCGCTAGCCACCCCTCAACCCCACACTCGAGCGTGAGCCCTAGGTGGTGCCGCAGACGAAAGGTGTAAGCGGACCGCCGTGGACGAGGCTTGGGGCGTGGGGCCAGCAAACAATGAGCCCGGCCGCGAGGTCTACATCGTGCATCGTGGGCGCGGCCGACGCCGCTACGTAGTCGCTGTCCGGCTCCTGCACGATTGAGAGCGCCAGCTTCATCTGAGAGATGAACTGCTGGACCGCTCCCCCCAGCTGGAGGGATAGCTCCCCGAACGGCGCTGGGGCGGGGGCGCCGGTGACGTCGGTCAGCATCTTCTGCGCGACGACGATGACCTGCTGGATCTCGTCCGCGCAGGAGGACCGCGTCTTACAGCCGAAGCGCTTGGTGAACTGAAAATTCAGATCATTCTCGTCGGCGTTGACCATCGCACGATAGCTTTCGACAGCGGCGTCGACCGTCGGGGTGGCCCCCGCGCGGGCGGGCGCGTGCGTCGCCTGCCTCGCAAGCGTGTAGGTCAGGATCACGGCCGCGACGAGCGCGACCACGCCAATCCCAACAGCGAGCCGCCGCTTCACGTTGCCTGCCCCACTACAACGCTCGACACAACATGGAGCAGATGGTCGACAACGAACCCGATCGCAATTCGACGCGGATGATCCTGACGAGCGAGGTTGAACGGCTCGGCCTGTAGCCAAGCTTGGTAAGGCATCCGTGCTTGCCGACAGCCAAGACTAGCGCGAGCGCTCTGTCCGGCGCGAGAGAAGCGTCAGGGTGAATGTCTCGACCAGCCACTCCTCGTACTCCTGGTGACTCCAGCCTGCCTGAAGCACGAGCCGGTCGTAGGTCTCGATGCCCGACACAGCCCATGCGGCGACCGCCGCCCGCCTGGCCGCTTCTTTGCTGGGGAACTGAGAGGCGACCCCGGGGCTCGAGGTGGCCAGTTTGTCGGACTCGCGGCCCTTCCGCAACTCCCGAGCGAGGGGGGCAAGGGAGGCCTCGACGAAGGCGGCATGGTGCTGCTGGGACTCGGTGCTGTCGCCTGGTACTGGAGCAACCGATTCAAGAGCACCTGGCTTGCGCTTGCGTTTCCCGTCGTACTGATCGCGCTGAAGGTGGTGGCGCTGCTGATCGAGAACCCTGACGACCGCGGCGACGACATCGGAATTCTCATCACCGCCGTGATCCTCACCATCAGCTGGGTCGTCATCGTGCTCCGCTCGGCCGAGCGCTTGGATGGTCGCCGCAGTCGCGGCCACCTCGGGGTCATAGCCCGATGCTCGCCCTGCTGATCGGGCTCGCGTCGGCCGAGCACGCGAATTACGACGCCAACCTCACTCGTTTGAGCCGGCTGGGCCGGGTTGAGGTCGGCCTATTCCTCGTCCTGTTCTCCCTCATGATCGCCATGCGCTTCGGCTACTGACCGGGGCAGGTACGCACTTACGGGGGGCACCAGAGGCTCATTTCGACGGCCAAACCGCAAGGTTCCAGTTCAGAAGGGCGGTTCTAAAGTCGTCCCAACAGGGACCCCAGCATAGTCCGGATTACCCGCGGGAGCCGGCACCTGCGCTTCTGAATGGGGTGGCGAACCCGCGCGGGAGCCGGCACCCGCGCGGTCTTCACCCGCCCGCCCTGCGCTCCTTGGCGATCTCCTTGAGCCGGTCCCACGCCGGAGACGAGGAACCCGTCGACGTTGCGATCAACCGGGCGATGCCCGGGTCCGCGGCCGGCTGCTTTCCGGTGTGGCGCCCGTCGCCTCGTCTGACGAGCCACCGCTCGGAGCGGTCGGCCAGCGCCTCGAGGCGAGGGTCGTCCGCCGGCCAGTCGAACGCCGCGTCGTATTCGAGGTAGATGGCAACGAACTCCGGATCGTCGATCGCCTCGAGCTTGTCGGCAAACCAGACGGCGGCGGCTTTCGGCGAGGCCGACTGGAGCAGGATCCAGCCGTCGCGCTCCATTTGCAAGGCGCGCTCGCTTACGCCAAGTTCGCGCAGCCGGTCGAGGTAGTCGGCTACGTCTGCCGAGACGAAGAGCCGGTCGCCGGCACTGAGGCGTGCGATCCGCTCGCGGGTGCGGCGCAGTTCCTTGGCCCGTTCCCGCAGGGTGCGGTCGACTTCGGTGATCGCCGCGGCGAACCGGTCGGGGCTGGCGGCGAGCAGCTCCTTGACGCGCGAAAGAGGCACGCCGGCCTCGGCGAGCGTTTTGATCTTCACCAGGTCGATGGCATGCTGGGCGGTGTACCGCCGGTAGCCTGACGAGTCACGCGGCGGCTCCTCGAGCAGGCCGCGCTCGTGGTAGTGGCGGACCGCCTTGATCGTCACGCCCGCGTAGGCGGCGACCTGGCCGATCGTGATCATTCGCGACGGATCATGTCACCGGGTACCTCGGCGAAAGGCCGTCTGTGCCCAGAGGTACCCCACCAGCGCGATGGCCGCGCACCAGGCCAGAGCCAGATAGGGTGTGTTGCCGGCCGGCGCGCCGCTGAGCAGCGCCCGCAGGCTGTCCACCACCGCGGTGAACGGCTGGTTCGCGGAGAACCAGCGCACGCCGGCGGGCATCGATTCGGTCGGCACGAAAGTGCTGGACAGGAATGGAAGCAGGAACGACAGGGGTAGGGTCAAGCCGTTCGCCGCGGCGACGCTCTTCGTGACCAGGCCGATGGCCGCCGACAACCAGGCCAGGGCAAATGAGAATGCCGCGACGATTCCGACGACAGCGAACCAATCCGCGACCAAGGCTCTTGGCCGGAAGCCGACCAAGAGCGCCACCCCGGTGACCGCGGCTGTCGCGACAAGCATGCGCAGAACGCTCCCGCCGACATGTCCGGCAAGCAGAGCACCGCGAGAAACGGGCATCGTGCGGATGCGGTCGACAAAGCCACCAGTCATGTCCATGGTTACGTTGATGGCCGTCGGCCCGCAGCTCCCAGCCACCGCCATGATCAGGATGCCGGGCACGAGGAAGTCGACATACGGTGCCCCACGCGCCGCGTCACCGAGCCCGTGGCCGATGGTCCCGCCGAGGACGTAGTCGAACAGCAAGAGCATTACGACCGGCACGACTATCGCGCTCACGATCAGCAAACGGAGGAGCCGGATGCTGTGCTTGATTTCCCGCCCCAGCATGGTGGCGGAGTCCTGGGCGGCGAAGGTCAAGGCGCTCATGAGTTGTTCTCCTTGGAAGCAGTGCCGGTCACGGCAAAGAACACGTCGTCGAGGTCCGGTGTGTGGATGGAAAGGTCCTCCACAGCCACGTCGTCGCCGAGCCGAGCCAGCACGTCGCGCAGGGATCGGATGCCACGTCCGTTCGGCACCCGCAGCACCAGCTCCGCCTCGTCGCGCGTGCCTTCGGGTAGTACGCGCGCTGCCTGGTCGAGCGAGGCGGCGCCGGCGAAGAGCAGCCGGATGTGCGCGCCAGGCATACGCCGTTTCAGCTCCGCCGGCGTGCCCTCGGCGACGATGCGGCCATGGTCCAGCATGGCGATGCGGTCGGCGAGCTGGTCCGCTTCCTCGAGGTACTGGGTGGTCAGCAAGATGGTGACGCCATCGCGCACAAGGTCGCGGATGATCTGCCACGTGGTTTGGCGGCTCCGCGGGTCCAGGCCGGTGGTGGGCTCGTCGAGGAAGATGAGCCGTGGCCGCCCCATCAGGCACATGGCGATGTCGAGGCGGCGCTTCATGCCGCCGGAATAGGTGGCCGGAGTCTGATTCGCGGCGTCGACGAGGTCGAATCGCTCCAGCAGCTCGGAGGCGCGCGCCCGCCGCTCTGTCGCCGGCAGGTGCAGGAGGCGTCCCATGAGGAGCAGGTTCTCTTCACCTGTCAGCAGGTCGTCGACTGCGGAGAACTGCCCCGTGACCCCGATCACCCCACGGACCGCGCCCGCTTCGGCACGCAGGTCGTACCCCATGACGGTGGCCGTGCCGGCGTCGGCCGGGATCAGGGCGGAGAGTATCCGTACGATCGTGGTCTTGCCGGCCCCGTTCGGCCCGAGCAATGCGAAGACCTCGCCTTCGGCAATGGTGAGGTCGACGCCGTCGAGGACGAGCTTGTCCCCGTACGCCTTGCGCAAGCCGGTAACGGAAACCGCCGTGCGTGTCGCGTGACTGGTCAGTGCGCTCATGTACCAAGGCTCGCACCTTGACCTCAGGTCAATGTCAAGCCCTTTGGGGCAGCCACCCTTATCGCGCTGATTTCGCGCGGGAGCCGGCACCGGCGCCTGTGTGTTGTGCGGGGAACACGCGGGAGGCGGCACCCGGGCTTGACGTAGGGCGGTGAGAGCGGTCGTTCGGGACAGGTTCGGCCTGCCTGACGTTCTCGCGATTCGCGAGATCGACAAGCCCGTCGCCGGCGACGCCGAGGTGCTGGTTCGAGTCCGCGCGGCTTCCGTCAATCCCGCCGACTGGCACTACCTGACCGGACTGCCGTACCTCGGGCGCGTGGCTTTCGGGCTGCGCAAACCGAAGAGCGCGCGGATGGGGACCGACTTCGCCGGGACCGTTGAAGCCGCGTGGGCTGAGTGCAAGCGGGTGCTCAATCCGCGGGCGGTCCTGGTCATGGTCGGAGCACCTGACACCAATCGTCTGCTCGGGCCCTTGAGTCACCTGCTCGTTACTCGGCTGGCGGCAGTGGGGGGCGGTCCGAAGTTCGCCTTCTTCATCGCGAACATCAACAGGCCGGACATGGAGCTCCTGCGAGACCTTCTCGAGAACGGGAAGCTGAAGCCGGTCATCGACAGGCGCTATCCGCTGAGCGAAGTGGCAGAGGCCTTCCGGTACATGGGATCAGGCCACGCGCAGGGGAAGATCGTCGTCAACGTGTGACGGAAGATTGCTGCATTTGTTATGGCGATCGAACGACGCTGTAACACCCTGTGCGCCCCGCGGGCGCCAGCGCTCATATGCCCGAAGGACAGACACGCGGCATCACGCTCCCCGATCAGGACCGCAGCGGGTCCGATAAGAGCGATGACGCCCTGGCGACGGCGGGCGAGCGTGACATAGAGGGTCGCGACCGCGATCTCGCGGCGGACGTGCGTGACCGGGAGGCCGAGCAGCGCGACCGAGAGGCTGAGGCGCGCGACGACGCGGCCGGCGATCTTGACCGAACCGAAGGGGATCGGGCGGTGAGCGAAAGTCGACGGGCGGCAGGCGAAGGCACCCGACCTCCCTCCGGGCACGCTGAAGCCGCCGATAACCGTGCCCAGGCTGTCAACGACCGCAAGGTGGCGGCCGAAGATCGCGCCCAGGCCGCCAAGGACCGCGAAGACTCCGGGACCGACGAGCTGCGAGGAGTGCGCCGGCGAGTGGCCCGTCTGGCTGCCCAGGACCGTGACGTCGCGGCCGGGCTGCGCGACCGCGAGGCCGAAGCGCGCGATGACGCGGCGGGCGATCTTGACCGAACCGCAGGCGATCGCGCGGCGACCGACCGTCAGCAGGCGGCAGACGAACGTGACCAGGCCGCCTCGCGTCGCGCCGGCGCTGCCGACAACCGCGCCCAGGCCATCAACGACCGCAGGGTGGCGGCCGAAGATCGCGCCCAGGCCGCCAAAGACCGCGAAGACTCGGGCGCCGACGAGCTGACCGGCCTGCGCCGTCGGGAGGCGGGTCTGGCTGCCCAGGACCGTGACGTCGCCGCCGGGCTGCGTGACCGAGAGGCCGAAGCCCGGGACGACGCGGCGGGCGATCTTGACCGGACCGAAGGGGATCGCGCAGTGAGCAATCGCCGGCGCGTGGCAGACGAGGGTGCTCAGGCGGCCTCCGGGCGTGCCGAGGCGGCGGATTACCGCGCGCAAGCCATCAACGACCGCAGACTTGCGGCCGAAGATCGCGCACAGGCCGCGAAGGATCGCGAAAATTCGGGGCTGGCCGCGCGGGCGCGTGACCTCGCCGCGGAGCAGCGCGACCGAGACGCCGAGGCGCGCGACGACGCGGCCGGCGAGTTCGACCGAACCGCGGGCGATCGCGCGGCGAGCAACCGCCGGCGCGCGGCGGACGAAGGCGCCCGGGCCGACTCAGGGCGCGCCGATGCCGCGGACAGCCGCGTGCGGGCGGTCAACGACCGCAAGGTTGCGGCGGACGATCGCGCTCAGGCGGCGAGAGATCGTGAGGATTCCGGGACCGACGAGCTGACGGCGGTGCGCCGCCGGGAGGCTGGGCTCGCTGCCCGGGACCGTGACGTCGCGGCCGGCCTGCGCGATCGAGAGGCCGAAGCGCGTGACGACGCGGCCGGCGATCGCGACCGAACCGCGGGGGACAGCGCGGCGAGCAACCGACGGCGCGCCGCGGACGAAGGTGCCCGGGCCGACTCGGGGCGCGCCGAGGCTGCCGACAGCCGCGAACGCGCCGTCTACGACCGGAAAGTCGCAGCCCAGGATCGCGAGCAGGCCGCGAAGGACCGCGAGGATTCCGGGACGGACGAGTTGACGGCGGTGCGTCGTCGGGAGGCCGGGCTGGCTGCGCGTGACCGCGACCTCGCGGCCGGGCTGCGCGACCAGGAGGCCGAAGCCCGTGACGACGCTGCCGGTGATCTCGACCGAACCGCCGGGGATCGCGCGGCCAGCAACCGCCGGCGCGCCGAGGACGCGGGCGCCAGGGCCGCTTCGGAGCGCGCCGATGCCGCGGACAGCCGTGTGCGAGCCGTCAACGATCGCAAGGTTGCGGCGGACGATCGGGCACAGGGCAGCCTTGACCGCCAGATCGCGGCGGAGGATCGCGCGCAGGCAGCCAAGGACCGTGAAGACTCCGGGACCGACGAGTTGACCGGGGTCAGCCGCCGCGGCGCCGGATTGACTGCCATCGCCCGAGAGATCAATCGCGTCCAGCGCGTCAATGGCGAGCTCGTCGCGGCGTATGTCGACGTCGATGGGCTCAAAGCCACGAACGACGCCAAAGGCCATGCCGCCGGCGACGCGCTGCTCATCGCGGTGGCCGATTGCCTGCGCGCCTGCTTGCGTTCCTACGATGTCATCACTCGCGTGGGTGGCGATGAGTTCGTGTGCGTGCTTCCAGGAAGTTCTGTCGAAAACGCGCAGCGACGCTTTGTGGCCGTGAGCGCGATGCTGGCCGCGGATCCCTCCGGAGCGTCCATCACGGTCGGCCTGGCCGAATTCCAGGCCGGCGACTCGGCGGATGATCTGATCCAGCGCGCCGACGAGGAGGTCTCGCAGGCTCGCAGGCGCCGCTAGGTCGCCCGATTCCCCGCGGGAGCCGGCACCCCCGCCTTTGAGTTGCTCGGAGAACTCGCCGGAGCCGGCACGCGCGGTGGTTTCACACTAGAGGACGCCGGCGATTCGTGCGAGGCGCTTGGGTGAGGCCATCATCGGGCTACCGATGCGCCGCGAAGAGTCTCGGTCTGGGTTCCCAGCTGACGTGTTCCCCCACCTGGCCGAGATCGCCACCCAGTACGTCATGAAGCCCGGCTATGACTACACGAAAGAGTTCGAGTTCGGGGTTGGATTTGATCCTCGACGGCCTCGAGGGGCTCCGAGATACGGACTGATAAAGTCGTCCCACTCATGAGGGCGGTCGTCTACGACCACTACGGGCCGCCAGACGTCCTGCTCATCGAGGACGTCGAGCGGCCCGTCGCCAAGGACGACGAGGTCCTCGTCAAGGTGCATGCCGCGACGGTCAACCGGTTGGACGTGCACACTCGTGAAGCCAACCGAAGCAGCGGCCCGGCGGTCTCCCTTCTCAGCCGTTTGGTGTCGGGCATCCGCGCGCCGAGGCAGCGGATCCTGGGCACGGAGTTTGCCGGAGAGGTCGAAGGCGCCGGCGCGGCCGTCACCGAGTTCGCAGTCGGTGAGCGCGTCTTCGGCAACAGTGGGCTCAGGTTCGGCGCCCACGCGGAGTTCATTTGCATCAGCGAGAGCGCCCGGATCGCGCACATGCCGGCCGGGGCCAGCTTCGAGGAGGCGGCGCCGGTCTCCGACGGGGCATTCAACGCGCTGTGGTGTTTGCGAGGGGCGGATCTCAAAAAAGGGCAGCGGATCCTCATCTACGGCGCGTCGGGTGCCATTGGCACTGCGGGGGTGCAGCTGGCCAAGTATTTCGGGGCCGACGTCACCGCTGTCTGCAGCACGAAGAACCTCGAGCTCATGAGATCGCTCGGCGCCAACAGGGTCATCGACTATACGAAGGAAGATTTCACCCAGAACGGCGAGACCTACGACTTCATATTCGACGCGGTCGGCAAGCACTCGTTCAAGCGAAGCAAAGGCTCGCTGAACCCAGGCGGCTGCTACCTCGCAACCGACGGTTTCCGGAACCTCATCCTGGCGCTGTGGACCTCGCGGATCGGCGACAAGAGAGTTGTCTTTCAGATCCCGCCGCGATATGCGAAGGAGGATCTGCGACTGCTCAAGGAGCTGATCGAGGCCGGTAGCTACCGGGCGGTCATCGACCGGCGCTATCCGATGGCGGAGGTTGTCGAGGCAGCCCGCTATGTCGAAACCGAGCAGAAGACCGGGAACGTGATCCTCAACATCATCTGACTCGTCCTGTGCGCGGACGAGCTCGCAAAAGCAGGTGGACGCCTTCAGGCAGTTTCGCCTCCACCCTAAGGCCCGGGGGGAGCGAGTCGATCAGAGCGATCAGCTTTGGTCCCAGGTCCATCCGTCCGCAGCGGAACGCCGACCAGCGGTCCTTCCTCGTCGGGCTGGCCATGAACTCGAGCTCGATGCCCTTTCGCTTGGGTCCGGGGCCGCGATAGGCAAGGCGGTTGAAAGCAGCGCTGGGCACCACCCACGCCGCCTCCACGCTTGCCGATGTGACGTACACGATCGCGTAGACGAACGACGCGTGCACTCGAGGCTTTCCGCTGGGGAACACCATCTTGGCCACGGCGTAGCCCTGGCGATTCAGGGACAGGGCGGTCTTGACCTGGATGGCGAGCGCCGGCACCTTGCCACGCTTGCCTGCAGTCACGTCGGTGTGGTCGTCATCGGTGAGGGGCTTGAAGAGCTCGAGATCGCCCGCCGAAGAGATGATCACGCACGCCGCAAGCAGCTGCTCCCCGGCTGTCCCGCGTTGGGTGTTGGTCAGCATCCGTCGCTGATGATGGGACTTGGGCGCGATCTGGTCACATTTGCCCGCCGCGTACAGGCACGTAACGCATCCCTCGACCGGGCCGTTCCCCCAGCAAATGGCCCGGATCAAGATGGTCAACGAGGCCGAGGCCGCAGGACCGCTGGCCGAGCTCTACGCAGCAGCCAAGGCGCGCAGCGCGGCCGGAGTAGTGCCCGACATCCTCCGCACGATGAGCCTGCGCCCAGACTTCCTGACCGCGATCGACGCCGCCTCGCGCATGCACTTCAGGGACGGAGCTCTCACCCGGGCCCAGCACGAGATGATCGCCTCCTACGTCTCGGCGTTGAACCGCTGCCGTTATTGACTCAGCTCACACACGTGGTTCCTGCGGTTGCAGGGCGAGGCGTTCGGGAAAACGGCGGATGCCCTGCGTGACGGCGACCTCGACGCTGCCGACCTGAGCGGGCCGGAGCGGCTGCTGCTCGACTTCGCCGGCACCATCACCAAGCACGCCTACAAGGTCACCGACGAGCAGGTCCAGGCGCTGCGGGAGGCCGGCTGGACCGACGAGCAGATCGCCGAGGCCGCCTACGACGCCGCCCTCTTCAACCTCTTCGTGAGACTTGCCGGCACGTTCGGCATCGAGCCGCCGGCCGTCTACGAGCCCGCGGGCATCCCGCGAGCGATCACGCGGGAGTCAGGTCGGTGAAGTCGCTGACGATGACGAGATTCGTCCCGCCGTTGGTTCCTCCTAGGCCCCAGCTCTTCGCGTAAGTCTGCCGCGTCTGGGAGAGCACGTTCCCAGATGCATCGCGGCTGGTCAACGTGGCCGTGCCGCGAAGCGTGACCCCGATCAGGCGGCGCGCCTGCGTGCTGAACTTGGGCAGGAAGAGCTGCAGCTGGATGGTGTCGAAGCTGTACGTCTTCTGGATGATCGCGCCCGCCGCGATATCCGTCTTGATGACGTCCGTGAACTCCGTCAGCGCGTCGCCGATCGCGCCGCTCTCCGCAAGCGCCAGGTCATGGGCGCGGCGCGCCTCCGACTCGATGACCAAGTCGAGCACCATGTCACGCGCCCACAGATTGGCCGTCCGCTGGTCGATCGTCGAGTTGAACGCGATGACGTTGGACGGGATGTATACGGTGGGCACCGGGGGCAGAGCCCAGACACGTGCGGAGGCGGATCCCGGCGTCGTGTTTCCGGGCGCCGGCAGCGCGGCGCTGGCGCTGCTGAAGACCCACGTCGCCACGTCCGGGCCTGACCCGACCATCAGGGTGAGCTTCGGAGTCGAGCCGTCCGGAAGCTCCGGGGCGGGCTCGGGGCTGTGCAGCGAGAATTCGGCCGACACCGGCAGGGCGGTCAGCAGGAGCAGCGCCACGCCGAGGGTGGCGGGCGTCGCCCAGCCGAGCCGCCGAATGGCGGGCAGCAGGCCGCCCGCCTCCTCGAGCGGCTCGACCAGCCGCGCCAGCGCGAAGCGAAGCGCGCAAGCGATGACCAGGCTGCCCAGGATGGCCGTCTTGGTCCAGAACTCGAGCGTGGTCGGGCCGAGCAGATAGACGGAGAGCAGGGCGACGAGCACGCCGAAGACGAACCGGCCGACCTGGCCGTCGGGGACCGTCCGCGGGTCGGGGACCATGAAGAACGCGAAGATCAGGAGCTCGGGCGAGGTGACGAGGATCCGCCATAGCTCTGGCCCGCACATCGAGGTCGCGTGCCAGCTCGCCACCATGCAGTGGTCCGGCACCGGGATGAGCGCCAGCGCGGCGAACAGCGCGAATCCCGCCATGTAGCCGAGCTCGAGACCGATGAGCCTGAGCTCCCAGCCGATCAGCAGCCCGCCGCCGATGAGGATCGCGTAGGTCACGATCATCCACGGCCCCATCGGTATCCACCAGAGGTCCTGCGGCTCCGTGTATTGAGGGCCGAGGGCGACGAACGCCAGCAGGAGGCCGAGGTTCGAAGGGTTGAAGACGTGGCGGCCTTTCCACCGGATCAGGTACTTCGACGCCATCGAGATGGCGACCACCCCGACGAAGATCGGGATCCCATGCTTGCTCCACCATTGGCCGTGGATGGTCCCGGGGACGCGGAGGATGAGGGCGGTGCTGTTGCCGGTCAGGAGGCCGCTGGCCGGCCACATGATCACTTTGTCCTTGAAGAAGGCGACCGTGAACTCGATCAAGGCGCCCGCCGCCAGGCAGGCCAGGATCTGCGCGATCGAGAGGCGGAAGCCGAGCACCGTCTGCCCGAGGACCTGGAGGGTCAGCAGGACCGCGGCGACGTGAAGGCGCGGATCGCGGAGGCGGGGCAGCAGGACCGGGTAGTCGCGTCCGCGGATCCGGATCGTCCGCTTGCGGGCGCCGCTGCCCCGTGCGGGAACCGCAGCACCCGGCGTGTGCACGATCGTCGCCATGGATAGGTAACGGCGATGCTACATCTGCCGTTACAACATCGGGCCCAAGTGAACCAATGGATCATCGCTGCCATGGCGATACTGCTGGCGTCGGCTTGTCAGCAGCCTTTCGGGCTTGGGCTGCCATCCGAGCGGGCACTCGAAAACGGCGCCGCAAACACTCTGAGCGCGACGAGGGGCTACGAGATCACCGGCAGCTACAAGGTCGACGGCAATCAGTGGACGATCGACATGCAGGTCCAGAGGCCGCAGTCCGAGCACCTTGTCATCACATCGGCGAAAGGAAGGGTTGAAGCCTTGATCGTCGGGCAGGAGGCCTACTTCCGCGGTCAGGCGTTTCTCGCGCAGCACCTCGGCACAGACTCGCTCTCGCGGAGCGTGGTCAAGGCCGCCGGCAACGCATGGTGGAGAGGATCGACCGCCGAGGTGCCGCAGTTTGCCGACTTCACGGACGGCGCCGTCTTCAAGCAGACATTTCTCGGCTCGGCGGTGACGCGCCGCACCGACGGCTTGTCGATGGACGGAACCGCCGCGGTCGAGCTGTCGGGCTCACGCGCGAACATATTCATCGCTGCGGATCCTCCGAATCGCCTGCTTGGAGTCGTGACGAAAGCCGGCGTCGCGATCGATTCCGTCACCGACGCGGATTTGCACTACACGAACGTCGACGGGGATTTCGGCATCGTGACTCCGACCGACGTGATCGATTTCAGCAACCTCTCCACGCTGCCGCCGATCTACACCGTGGTCTCGGTCGACACCTCTGCCTGCGGATCGCCCTGCGTCGTTTCCGCGCAACTTAAGAACCTCGGCGGCATCACCGGTGCGATCGCGCCCTCCAAGGTGACCTTCACGATGGTGGAGAGCGCCTCGAGTCACGTCCTCGGCACGTGCCAGGCCATCGTGCAGCCCGACATCGGCTACAACTCGACCACCACGGTCTCATGCACGATCTCGGGGCCGAGCGCTCAGCAGCAGAACGCGGCCCTGGTGACCGCCGTCGCGGACAACCCCGGCCGAGCCTCCTGAGGAGGAATACCTTCCACCGCCGCCCGGTTGCCTGTAGTTGATGGCTGATCAGCAGAGGATCGAAGTCCCGCCGCGCGGAACGCGTGGAGCGTGGACGCCGGGCCGCGTGCTGTTGCGAATCTTCAAACCCTTGATGGACGCGCAGGTGTCGCGATATCGCAAGAGGTCAGGCCCCACTCCGCCGGTGATGATGGGCTTCCCCACGGTGCTGCTCACGACCGTGGGCGCGAAGACCGGCCGCGAGCACACCCACGTCCTGGGCGGCTTCGCAGACGGTGACGACGCCTGGCTCGTGGTCGCCTCCAATGGCGGCGCGGCGACGCATCCGCACTGGTTCGTCAACCTCGCGAAGAATCCGGACCAGGTGTGGCTCGAGGTTGGGAACCAGAGGATCAAGGTGCGGTGCGCCGTGCTGAAGGGCGCGGAGCGAGAGGCGGCGCTCGCCAAGGTCGCCGCCGTCGCGTCGCGCTACGCGGGGTATCAGACGAAGACGGACCGGGAGATCCCGATCATCCGGCTCACGCGCGAGGGTGCGTAGAGGCTCGGCCGGAAAGCCCTAGACGGACTACCCGTTCTCGTCGATGGATACGTCATGGCGAAAAGAGCGTTAACAGGCCAGGTTTCGCCGCAACCCGGCTTCGACTAGAATCCTGCGCGGATGGCCCGGGCAGTCCCTGCAAGCTATTCCCGCCCGATCCGACCCGTTCTGTCGACGGACCTTGGATTGTTGTATGACGCCGATTGCTTTGTCGTTCTCTCAGCGCTAAAGCGTGACTCGATCGACTGTGTCTTCGCCGATCCGCCGTTCAACCTCGGCAAGGATTACGGCAATGGTGCGGCTAAGGACTCGCTCGACACGCAGAACTACCTCAAATGGTGCTTCGCGTGGCTTGACGAGTGCGTGCGCGTAATCAAGCCCGGCGGAAGCATTTTTGTCTACACCCTTCCGCAGTGGGGCTATCACCTCGCGAGTCAATTGGAGCGATCTGGGATGCTATTCCGCCACTGGATCGCGGTTTCGATGAAAGGGACCTTCCCGCGAGGACGCAAGCTGTATCCCGCTCACTATGGGCTGTTGTACTTCACGAAGGGAGTGCCCAAGACCTTCAATCACGTTCGGCTTCCTATACCCAAGTGCCGACACTGCGGCAAGGACATCAAGGACTACGGGGGCCATCGCAAGTACCTCAATCCGCTCGGTCTCAACTTGACCGATTTTTGGGACGACACGGCGCCGGCGCGCCATAGCAAATTCAAGTCGCGCTGGCACATAAACGAGCTGAAGCCTGTCATTCCAGGTCGTTGCATCGAGATCTCGACGGAGCCCGGCGACGTGATCGTCGACCCCTTCGGGGGAGGAGGCTCAACGTATGAAAGCGCTCAGCGCCTTCACCGATACTGGATCGGCACTGAGATAGCGACTTCCGGGGCGATAGAAGAACGATTCGACCGGTTCTTCGCTGATGCGGTGCGACAGCGGCCGGACGCCCTGCAAGACGTGTTTATCGACACGAGGCCCGACTTCAGCTTGAACGTCGGCTGATGCCGACGATCTCGGAAGAAGTTCATTACGACGGCGCTACGCAGAAGGTAGCCAGACTCGGTCTGGGTCCGCTCTTGAATGAGGTGCGCGAGATCATTCAAGGCTTCGAGTTACGTGTCGCCGAACAGCGTGACGCGAATGGAGGTGCGGCGGTTCGGCGGATGATCGACCAGCAGTTCGACAAAGCGAAAGGCTGGACTTTCAAGAAGACTGGCGACGTCGACTGGACGAAATGCCACGTAGTGAACGGGACCTCGCTATGTATCGCGGTCGAAATCCAGTTCTCGGCTCGCAGCGATCTGCTCGTCGTGGATTTGATCTCCGGAAGGCGATCGACGAAGGAAAGATCGATATTGCGGTGCTCGTCGTTCCGACGGATCGGCTTGGTTACTTCCTAACCGATCGTGGACCGAAAATGTCAGATGCCCAGCGCCACATCGAGGCTGCGCGGGTCGAGGACCTGCCCATCATCCTGATGGCAGTTGAACACGACGGGCCTGGCCCGCGTCTACCGAAGCAGACGAAGCGCTCGAGCGAGTCGACAGACCGGCTCAGCGAGTAGCCTTCGCGCCGACTCCGAGGCGAGGAAAGACCTCGTCCGCGAAGCGGCTGATCACGCCGCCCTCGAAGGCGTTGGGAACGTTGACGATGAAGTACTCGATCCCGGCGCCGGCAAACATGCGGATCGTCTCCGCGACCTTGCCGGCGTCGCCCGACCACGGGTGCCAGGTGCGGATGAAGTCCTCGTCCACGCCGGTGCGGCGCGCGGTGTCACTGACCACTCGATCCACCTCTTTCTTGTCGCCGAGGATGGTGTAGAGCTCCATCGTCTTCAGGACGGAGTCGTAGTCGCGGCCGACGGTCGCGCAGTGCTCGCGCAATACGTCCAGCTTGTGCCGGATGGTCTCGACGTCGCCCCCGACATTGCACGCGTCGCCGTACTGAGCAACGAGCTTGAGCGTCACCTTTTCGCCGCCACCTCCGATCCAGATCGGCGGGTGCGGCTTCTGGACCGGCTTGGGCTCGTTGATCGCGCCGCGGACGTGATAGAAGCGGCCGTCGAAGCCGGCCTCGTCTTCGGTCCACATCGCCCTGATCACCTGCAGCGCCTCGCGCAGCATGCGCAGCCGGTCGGGCGTCTCCGGATACTCGTAGCCGTAAGCCTCGTACTCGTGCTGGTACCAACCCGCGCCGATGCCGAGGATGAGCCGCCCATGGCTCATCACGTCGACGCAGCTGGCCATCTTCGCCAGGAGCGACGGCGGCCGGTAGCTGTTGCACGTCACCATCTGGCCGAGCCGGATGGTGCGGGTGTCGCGCGCGAGCGCGGACATCGAGGTCCAGCACTCGAACACCGTCTCGTGCCGCGGAATCGGCACGGTGTGGAAGTGGTCGTAGACCCAGATCGAGTCAAAGCCGGCCGTCTCCGCCTCTTTGGCGCAGCGGGTCATCGTCTCGAACTTCTCGACCGGGTCGGGGACGTCCGCCAGGTCCATGCGCCAGCCCTGAGGCACGAAGACGCCGAGCTTGATCTCGCTCACCCCATACGCACTCTAATTCCGTCCGCGACGGCCCGTCGCAGCTGATCCGCAGTCTCCTCCGGCCTTGTGTCGTTGACGAACACGCCGGCCCCGAGCTCCACTCCCGCGAGCTGCTTCAGCCTGTCCGGGCGGCGATGGGGTGGATAGAACTCGACGTGAAGGTGCGCTTCCGGCCACGCGTGCCCGTCGGTCGGCGCTTGATGCATCGCCATCACGTACGGCGTGGAGAAACCGAAGTGGCGGTCGTAGGCGCCGGTGACCTCCACCAGCGCGGCCGCCAGGCCGTCGCGCTCGCCGGCGTCCAGCTCCGTGATCGACGCGACGTGGCGCCGCGAGTAGACGTGCACCTCGTAGGGCCAACGCGCGGCGTGGGGGACGAACGCGATCATCGAGCGGCTCTCGAAGACGATCCGCTCGCTCGCGAGCTCGCGCTCGATCTGCTCGCAGTGCAGGCAGCGTCCCGACTTTTCCAGGTGGCGGCGCGATGCCTCCAGCTCCAGGGCGGCGACAGGCGGGATGAAGGGCAGCGCGTAGATCTGGCCGTGGGGGTGGTGGAGCGTGACGCCGATCTCCTCGCCCTTGTTCTCGAAGATGAAGACATACTCGACCTCGGGCCGCGAGCCAAGCGACTGGTACCGGTCGGACCAGACGTCCACTAGCAGCCGCACGCGCTCGAGCGGGAGCTGTGCCAGCGTGCGGTGGTGGTCGGCCGTGTACACGACCACCTCGCATCCCGACGCCAGGGCGGGAAACCTGTTCTCGAAGACGACCACCTCGAAGTCGTCGAGCGGGATCTCGGAGTCCCCACCCGCGCTGCCTGGGCACAGCGGGCAGAAGCTGGTGGGGAGGAAGGTGCGGTCGTTGCGCTCGGTGTTGTAGGCGACCCATTCCTGACGGAGCGGGTCGAAGCGAAGCTCAGGCATTTTGTTCGCGGCTGTAGGCCACAAGGTATCTGCCGTCCTTGAGCTTGAGTTCATTGCGCGTCAGCGGACGAACTTTGGACGGCTCGCGCGCCGCAGGTTCAGGACGCGCTTGCGAGCCGCTCATGCCGCTCATTCGAGCCCGGTCCGGCCACGCGCACGTCGACACCTGCCTCCCGAATCGCGGCCAGCAGCGCCGGGTCCGCCCCGCTGTCCGTGATCAGCGTGTGGACGCGCGCCGTCGGCACGGTCTGGCACATCGTGTCCTGGCCGATCTTGGTGTGATCCGCCAGCACCACGACCTGCTGCGCGGCGCCGGCAAAGGCGCGATCGGTGGCCGCGACGAGGGGGCTTGGCGTCGAAAGGCCCCGCTCGGGCGTAAACCCGTTGCCGGAGATGAACGCCTTCGACGCGCGCAGCGCGCGCACCGAGTCCTCGGCCGCCGGGCCGACCAGCGCGTGGATCGAGCGGCGCAGGGTGCCGCCGGTGAGGATGACCTCGACCCGGGTCGACGCCATGAGGGCCTGGGCGACGAGCAAGGAGTTGGTCACGACGGTGAGCTCGGGAATCTCGCCCAGTAGGCGGGCCAGCGCAAGCGTCGTGGTGCCTGGGCCGAGCAGGATCGAATCGCCGGGAAGGATCAACGCCAGCGCGAGCTGGGCGATGGAAGCCTTCTCGGCGCCGGCCTGGCGGGCCTTCTCCGAGTAGCTGGGCTCGTGGCCGATCGGAGCCGGCAGCACCGCGCCGCCGTGCGCGCGCACGAGCTGGCCCTCCTTGGCCATGGCCCGGAGGTCGCGCCTCACCGTGATCTCGGTCGTGTTGAGGAGCCCTGCCATCTCGGCCACGGAGACGACCCCCCGGGAGCGCAGGTTCTCAGCGATCAACCGCCGGCGCTCCACCGCAAGCATGCGGGCGATCGTACGCCATCGATCAATTTCGATCAATAGCGGCTACGAATAATAGGTTGAGAGTTGACAAAATTGACCGAATCTGTATGGTTCGCCTGTAACCCCGGCGCCATCAAAAGGCTTGAGTCAAAACCGTCAAACCGGGTGTCATTTGGGAGGAGGACGTATGGACGAGTCTCGGGAAGACGAGTTTCCTCGGCGGCCAGACAGGCGGATCACGGTGCCCCACACGGGCGTGGATCTGCCACTGGATCTTGACCTGACGCGACGCGACATCTTGAAGATCGCAGGCTACGGAAGCCTGGCCGCGTTCATCGCCGCGTGCGGCGGCTCAAACCCGACCACGTCGACGTCCGTCACGGCGACCGGGGGCAAGATGTCTCTCGGCAGCTATCAGTCCGACTCGGTTCCGAAGAAGGCGCTGGCCGATCTCGTCACCGCGTTCCAAAGCGCCAACGGCGGAACCAAGGTGACGGTGAACACGGTCGACCACGGCACGTTCCAGAACCAGATCACGTCGTACCTGCAGGGCACCCCGGAGGACGTGTTCACGTGGTTCTCCGGACACCGCATGCGCTTCTTCGCGTCGAAGGGCCTCGCGACGCCCATCGACGACGTCTGGAATGCGGTGAAGAGCAACTACACCGAGGGTTTCGCCAATTCGGTGAAAGGCGACGACGGGCATGTCTACGCGGTGCCCACGTCGTATTACCCATGGGCGGTTTTCTACCGCAAGGACGTTTTCGCGCAGCACAACTACACCGTGCCAACGAACTGGGACGACTTCAAGGCCCTGTGCGCGAAGATGAAGACCGACGGCCTGATCCCGATCGCCTTCGCCGACAAGGACGGCTGGCCGGCCATGGGAACCTTCGACATCCTCAACCTGCGACTGAACGGCTACGACTTCCACGTCGGGCTGTGCACAGGCCAGCAGAAGTGGACCGACCCAAAGGTGACGAGCGTGTTCAAGAAGTGGGCGGAGATCACGCCCTACTACTCGCCGGCCTTCGCAGGACTGACGTGGCAGCAGGCGGCGGACCAGCTCCTGCGCAAGCAGGCCGGCATGTATCTCCTCGGCCTGTTCGTTTCCCAGGAGTTCCTGGCATCAGGCAGCGCGGCAGACCTGGGGCAGCTCGACTTCTTCCCCTTCCCGCACGTCGGCAGCCCGTACGACGCGGAAGAGGCCCTCGACGCCCCGATCGACGTCTACATGGTGACCAAGAAGTCGCCGTCGCTGAGCAGCGACACTGGCCAGGCGAAGGCCTTCATGGAGTACATCGCAAAAGGCTCGGTTCAGACCCAGTACTTCGTGGAATCGCCCGGCGCGATCCCGACCGCCAACGACGCCGACCAGAGCAAGTACGACCCGCTGACCAAGAAGGCGGCTGACATCGTCAGCAAGGCCAAGAAGATCACGCAGTTCTTCGACCGCGACTCGCGTCCGGACTTCGCCGGACCGAACGGCATGCAGCAGTTCCTGCTCAAGTACCTGGCGAACCCGACCTCCGACACGATGAGCCTGCAGACTTCGATGCAGAGCTTCTGGGACTCGCTCGGGCCTGAGTGACGCCGCGAGACATATGATCTAAAACCGTGGCGCGCACGACGAGCATCTCCCCCGCCGCGCCGGCACCCGAGGCGGGGGAGCTCGTCGCCACGGGGCGGGGTCGCTACCACGTCCTGACGCGCTACGACCGCCGCGTCCTTGCGCTGATGGTGGGCATCCCCCTGCTGCTCGACGTGGTGCTGATCTGGTGGCCGACCTTTTCCTCCATCTTCCTGTCGTTGACGAACTGGGATGGGGTGGGCGACGTCACCCCGCAGAACTTCATCGGGCTGAAGAACTATCAGTTCCTCCTGAGCGGAGGCTATTTCCAGTTCTGGCCGGCGGTCGCACACAACTTCATCTGGCTGGCCTGGCTGACCTTCATCGCGACCCCGCTGGGGATCTTTTTCGCGGTGCTCCTCGACCGCGACATGCGCGGCTCGCGCATCTACCAGAGCGTGTTCTATCTTCCGGTCGTACTGTCGCTCGTCGTCGTCGGCTTCATCTGGGAGCTGCAGTTCGGCCCAACCGAGGGATTCATCAACAACGCTTTCGGGTTGGTGAAGTCGGGCCACATCATCGACTGGCTCGGCAACCCCCGCATCAACCTGTTCGCCGTGCTGGTTGCCGCCAGCTGGCGGCACGTCGGCTACATGATGGTCATCTACCTGGCCGGCTTGAAGAGCGTCGACCCGACGCTGCGCGAGGCGGCGAAGGTCGACGGCGCCAATGAGGTGCAGACCTTCTTCCGCGTCGTGTTCCCGGTCATGGCGCCCATCAACACGGTCATCGTCGTTCTCACCACGATCGAGTCGCTTCGCGCCTTCGACCTTGCGTTCATCATCAACCAGGGCAAGAACGGGCTCGAGCTGCTTTCGATCCTGATCACCAACAACAGCATCAGCGAGTCGACGCGGGTCGGTTTCGGTTCCGCCATCGCGGTGATCCTGCTCGTGATCTCGCTGGGTCCGATCATCGCATTCCTCTCGCAAGCCATGAGGACCGTGAGGTCATGAGCGCGATTGCTAGCGGTACGGCCCCATCCGACCGAGCCGCTTTGCGGCCGGCTCACCTTCCCCGGCGAGCGGGGAAGGGAATCCGGCCCGGACGCGTGATCCTGCACGCGTTCCTGATCGCGATGACGGCGTTGTGGGTGTTCCCGCTCTTCTGGGCGGTGTATTCCTCTCTCCGCCCGATCAGCGACACGGTCAAGAACGGTTACGTCTCATGGCCGGCGGGAGGACTCAGCCTGGACAACTACCGGACGTTCTGGACCGAGGCAGACCTGCCGTACTTCTACGCCAACACGCTCGTCATCGTCGTGCCTTCGGTCATCCTGATCCTCCTGCTCGCCTCGATGGTCGCCTTCGCCTGCACGCAGTTCAGCTGGCGGTTCAATGTAACCGTGCTGATGATCTTCACCGCGGGCAACCTGCTTCCGCCGCAGGTCATCATCGTGCCGCTGTACCACATCTACCTGAGCACGCCGATTCCGTCCTTCACGGAGCTCGACGTGGGTAGGTTCGCCTTCCCCTTCTTCAGCGACAACAACCTGCTGTACGACCAGTACATCGGAATCATGCTCATCCACGTCGTCTTCCAGACCGGGTTCGCCACCTTTGTGTTGAGCAACTACATGAAGACGATCTCGAAGGAGATCACCGAGTCGGCGATCATGGACGGCGCGCACGTCCTGCGGATCTGGTGGAACATCGTGCTTCCGCTGTGCCGGCCGGCACTGGCCGCGATGGCGACGCTGCTCTTCACGTTCATCTACAACGATTTCTTCTGGGCGCTGATCCTGCTCAAGACCGGTGACAAGCGCCCGATCACGAGCGCGTTGAACAACCTGCAGGGTGAGTTCTTCTCCAACAACAACCTCATCGCCGCCGGCGCTTTGCTGGCGGCTGTGCCGCCCATCCTCATCTACATCTTCTTGCAGAAGCAGTTCATCGCCGGCCTCACTCTCGGCTCGACCAAGGGCTAGGCGACGCCACACATCTTTTTCGGCGGCGACTACAACCCTGACCAGTGGCCGGAGGAGACCTGGCACGAGGACGTCCGGCTGATGCAGGAGGCGGGCGTCAACCTGGTCAGCCTCGGCATCTTCTCGTGGTCGCGCATCCAGCCGCGCGAGGGGGAATGGGACTTCGGTTGGCTCGACCTCGTCATGGAGCTGCTGCACGAGGGCGGCGTCCAGGTCGACCTGGCGACCGCGACCGCCTCGCCGCCGCCATGGCTGTCGCATGCGCATCCAGAGATGCTGCCGGTGCTTGCGGACGGGACTCGTCTGTGGCACGGCGCCCGCCAGCACTACTGTCCGAGCAGCCCGGTCTATCGCGATGCCGCGCGCCGCCTCGTCGAGGCGATGGCCGATCGCTACGCGGATCACCCCGCCCTCGCGATGTGGCACGTCGGCAACGAGTTCGGATGCCACGTGCCGGCGTGCTACTGCGACGTGTCGGCTGCGGATTTCCGCGAGTGGTTGAAGCGGCGCTACCGCACGATCGACGAGCTCAACCGGGCATGGGGCACCGACTTCTGGTCGCAGCGCTACTCGGAGTGGGAGGAGGTAATCCCGCCGCGGCGCACCCCGACGTGGCCGAACCCGAGCCAGCAGCTCGACTTCATGCGTTTCTCGTCCGACGCGCTGCTCGAGTGCTACGAGATCGAGCACGAGGTGCTGAAGAAACGGACTCCGGACGTCCCGGTCACGACGAACTTCATGAGCTTTTTCAAGCCGCTCGATTACTGGACCTGGGCCGAGCGCGAGGACATCGTCAGCAACGACTCCTACCCGGACCCGTCCGATCCCGCCTCGGGCATGCGCGCGGCGATGGCGGGCGATCTCATGCGCTCGCTCGGCCGCGGCCGCCCGTGGATCCTGATGGAGCAGACCACGTATCGCGTCAACTGGCGCGACATCAACGTCGCCAAGGCACCGGGCCAGATGCGGCTGTGGAGCTACCAGGCGGTGGCGCGCGGCGCGGACGGCGTGATGTTCTTCCAGTGGCGCCAATCCAAGGCCGGCGCCGAGAAGTTTCACAGCGCGATGGTGCCGCACGGCCCTTTCGAAGAGTCGCCGGCGTCGCGAGAAACCAAGCAGCTCGGCAACGAGCTGCGCCGTCTCGACAGCGTGGCCGGGAGCCGCGTCCAGGCGGAGGTCGCGATCGTGTTCGATTGGGAGTCGTGGTGGGCGCTCGAGCTTCCGTCGAAGCCATCGACCCACCTGAGGCAGATGGAGCAGCTCGAGTCCTACTACGTGCCGCTGTTCGAGTCGAACATCACGGCCGACTTCGCTCGCCCCGTCGACGACCTCCGGCGCTATCGGGTCGTGCTCGCACCCAACATCTACCTGCTGAGCGACCAGGCCGCGGCCGACATCGTCGATTACGTGAAGGGCGGCGGCCACCTCGTGATGTCCTTCTTCAGCGGCATCGTCGACCCTGACGACCACATCCGGCTCGGCGGGTATCCGCAGCCGTTCCTAGAGCTGCTGGGCCTACGGGTCGTCGACTGGCTGCCCCTCGCGGCCGGCGGCAGCGTCGATCTGCGCTTTGCCGACGGCACGATCGGAACCGGGACGTTGTGGAGCGAGCTGATCGCGCTGCACGGAGCCGAGGTGCTCGCGACGTTCAGCGGCGGCGTGCTGGACGGCAAGCCGGCCGTGACCCGGAACCGCTTCGGTTCGGGCGAAGCGACTTACCTTGGGACGCGGCCGGATGCAGTCGCCGTGAAGCGGGTGCTCGACGCTGAATTCTCCCGCGCGGAAGTCGGCTCCGCACAGAACGTGCCACAGGGCGTGGAGGTGGTCCGCCGCCATGCCGGCGGAAGATCGCTTCTGTTCCTCCTGAATCACCGTGACGTCGCGGTCGACGTCCCGATCGATGAGGCGGGCAACAACCTCATCGACGGGACGGAGGTGCATCGCGGATTGATGCGCCTCCAGCCCCGCGGCGTAGCAGTGATCCGCGAGGGCTGGTGAAGTTCACGGGGGAGGCAGGCCTCCCCCGTGGAACCCCCTCCGAGTTCCACATTGCCTGGCGGCGCCTGGTGTGTACGCTGGGTGACGGCCGGAGTGAATCCGGCCTACAGCCGCCACCCGTCTATTACGTTTTCAGGCGGCGGACTACGTAACCGTTAGTCGTTAAATAGGCGTGCGCTTGGCGATACGCAAGTTGTCGGTTGTGGTGGCGACCCTGCTCCTTTCGGTCGCATGCAGTAGTGCCGCGGGACCGGCCGCAGCCACGGCCGCGACGCAGCATCACGTCTTTCTCATCGTGATGGAGAATCATTCGGCGGAGGAGGCGCTGGGCGGAACGTTCACCGCGTCGCTGGCCGCGAAGTACGGCGTGGCGAACAACTATCACGCCGTCTCACATCCCAGCGTGCCCAACTACCTCGCCCTGACGTCGGGCAACACCTGGGGCGTGAGGGACGACAGCTACTACAGACTTCCCCGGCAGGACCTGGGCGACCAGCTGACCAAGGCGAACGTCACCTGGCGCGCGTACATGGAGGGACTGGTCGACGGCGACTGCCTGAACAGTCCGCTCCCGTACGACCCGGGACACAACCCGTTCGCGTATTACGGCGGGGCCTGCCCCCCCAACGTGGTGCCGCTGAGCGCGCAGGCTTTCGACCTGGCGTCGGCCACGCCTCGATTCAGCTGGATCACGCCGGACGCCTGCCACGACACGCACAACTGCTCCGTCGCCGAGGGTGACGACTGGCTGAGGCAGGAGGTGGGGGCGATCATGGCGTCGAGCGCGTGGAAATCGAACGGCGTGCTGTTCATCACATGGGACGAGGACGACCACAGCACCGACAACCATGTGCTGACCCTGGTGGTGACGCCGAACCGGGGCCACCACGTGAGCGCCCAGATGTATACCCACTACTCGCTGCTGGCGACGGTCGAAGACCTGCTCGGCGTCGGCAGGCTGGGCCAGGCGGCGGCGGCGCAGCCGATGAGCGATCTGATCAAGCCTTAGCCCGCCCGAGCGCCCCTCTACCTTTATCTATATGGCGTTGATGGTCTGCGATGTCGGGCCGCGGGATGGGTTGCAGAACGAGGCGAAGATTCTCGAGCCGGCCGAGCGGGCCGAGCTGTGCGACCGCCTCGCCGCCGCCGGCCTGAAGCGGATCGAGGCGGCGAGCTTCGTCAACCCCAAGCTCGTGCCGCCGATGGCCGGAGCCGAAGACGTGATGGCGGCGCTGCATCGCCGCCCGGGCACGGCCTACGCCGGGCTCGTCCTGAACGAGAAGGGCTATGAGCGGGCGATTGCCGCGGGCGTCGACGAGGTTCACTACGCGCTGGCGGCCACGGACGAGTTCGGGAGGCGCAATCAGAACGCGACCGTCGAGCAGGGCATTCAGACCGCGCTGGCCCTCGTCGCCCGGTCGAGGGCCGACCGGGTGCCCGTGACAGTGACCGTCAGCGTCGCGTTCGGCTGCCCGTTCGAGGGGCCGGTGCCTCCGGAACGGGTGCTGGGCATCGTCGAGCGGCTGATGGCCGTGCCGCCGGATGAGGTGTGCCTGGCCGACACCATCGGGGTGGGCGTGCCGAGGCAGGTCCACGAGCTGGTGCGCGGCGCCCGCGGCCTGGGCGCGAGCGTGGGCGCGCACTTCCACAACACGCGCAACACCGGCTACGCCAACGCCGTCACCGCGCTCGAAGAGGGTGTGGTCTCGCTCGACGCCTCGGTCGGCGGCGCCGGAGGTTGCCCCTTCGCGCCAAATGCCACGGGCAACATCGCGACCGAAGACCTGGTGTACCTGCTGCGTGGAATGGGCGTCGAGACGGGCATCCACCTGGACGTCTTGATCCACACGTCGCGGTGGCTGGGCGGCAAGCTCGGCAAGGAGCTCCCTGGCATGGTCGCCCGCGCCGGGGACTACCCGGGCAAAGGCTGATCGACTACCTGCGGGCCGTCTCCTTCCTTACCTGCCTTGACCAATGACTGTACAAGACCCTAGGTGATGCATTATGATGCTAATGTGAAAGAAGCAATGAAGAGTGTGGCCGCCTTGGCGAACGAACGCCCGGACTGGATTCCAGTCTTGGAAGCCGCCCTCGAAGTTTCGGATCGGGTCCAGGAATATGGGGGTGAATTCGCCGGGGCCTGGGTAATCGACGAACTCGAGCGTCGCGTCGGACACCCGAAGTGGTTACCGAATCTGCGGGTCCTGGTGACGTACGGACTCATAGAGAAAAGCGGGGAGTCAGTTCGGGGAGGCCGTCGCGCGTACTACCGTTTCGCGGCGACCAAGAACGCGATCAAAGAGGCACTGGCCCTGCTGTCACCGAAGACGAAGGTGCCTGTGGCCGGTCCAGCCAGCAGCAGGTTTCGATTCGTGGGTGCCGGTGACTCGGGCGAGGCGGGATCCGACTTTGCCCGGCGTTCGGCTGATCTGACATATGAACCGCCCCCGTGGCGCTGATCTGCGATACGGGGCCGCTATACGCCGCGATGGACGTCAGCGATGCCGATCATTCCAGTTGTACCCAATTTCTCGAAACCGCAAAGGAACCAGTCCTTGTTCCGGCGCCTGTGCTCGTTGAGCTCGACTGGATTTCCAGCCGCAGGTTGGGTAGCGGACCGTTTCTGGAGTTCTTGGTGGACCTAGAAGAAAACAGGCTCAGGGTCGTCGATCTGCTTCTCGAGGACTACGCCAGAGTCCGCGAGCTGATGGATCGTTACGCGAATCTGCCTCTGGGTTTCGTAGATGCCGCGGTCGTTGCGATTGCCGAACGCCTCGGCGAACCGAAGCTCGTTAGTCTCGATCATCGACATTTCGCCGTTGTGCGGCCGCGACATGTGCCTGCGTTCAGACTCCAGCCGTGATAGCACTGCTGTTGATGATCTAGTGGCGCGCGGGCTCCAGCCCGTATAGGGCGCCGAACTTCTTCTGCACGTAGGCGATCCACGGCCCGGCCGATAGCGGCTTGCCGGTCGCCCGCTCCATGAGCTCGTTGGGCGTGAACTTGCGCCCGTGCCGGTGGACGTTCTGGCGGAGCCATGCGAGCAGGGGCGCGAAGTGTCCGCGCTCGGACTGCGCGTCGAGGTCGGGGATGTCCTTCCGAGTCTTCTCCATGAGCTGGGCGCCGATCAGGTTGCCGATCGTGTAGCCGGGGAAGATCCCGAAGCTCACGTAGGACCAGTGAATGTCCTGCAGAGCGCCCTCGCGGTCGTTCGGCACGTTCAGGCCGAGGTAGGACTTGAAGCGCGCGTTCCACGCCTCGGGCAGGTCCTTCGCCTTGAGCGTGCCTTCGAGCATCTCGTTCTCGAGCTCGAAACGCAGCAGGACGTGCAGGTTGTAGGTGACCTCGTCCGCCTCGACCCGGATGAAGGAAGGCTGGGCGCGGTTGACCGCGCGGTAGAAACCTTCGGCGTCGACGCCGCGCAGCGGCTCCGGAAAGACCGCCTGCAGGCTCGGATAGAAATGGCGCCAGAACGGCAGCGTGCGGCCGACCAGGTTCTCCCACAACCGTGACTGGGACTCGTGCACGCCGGGTGACGCGCCGTCCCAAAGCGGCGTGCGGTCGAGGTTCTGTCCGATTCCCTGGCTGTACATCGCGTGCCCGGCCTCGTGAATCGAGCCGAACAGGCACTCGTTGAAGAAGTCGCGCGAGACGCGTGTCGTGATGCGCGAGTCGCCCGGGCCGAACGCGATCGAGAACGGATGCGTCGACATGTCCTGCCGGCCGCGCTCGAGGTCATAGCCGAGCCGCTTCACGACGTCCAGGGCGTAGGAGACCTGGAGGTCGGGGTCGAAGCCGCGATAGAGGACCGTGTCGTCGACCGCGTCGGCGTGGCGCGCGATGTCCGCGACCAGGGGAACGACGGCTCGCTTGACCTCGGCAAAGATGCTCTCCAGCTGCTCGGTCTTGAGACCGGGCTCGCTGCGGTTGAGCAATGCGTCGTATGGACGCTCGTCGTAGCCGAGCGCATCGGCGATACGGCGGTTGAGCTCGATGTTCTTCTCGAGGTAGGGGGCGAACAGGCTGAAGTTCGCGTCCCTGCGAGCTTTCTCCCAGAACGGCCTTGCGACCGAACTGGCGTGCGCGGTTTCGGCCACGAGGTCGGGCGGGAGCTTGCGGGCGTCTTCGTAGTCCCGGCGGGTGACGCGGACCAGGCTCGCCTCGTCGGAGTCGAAGGGCTCGCCGGCGACGTCGCCCTCCAGCTGATCGAGCAGCCGCCCGACCTCGTCGGAGGTGAAGCGGACGTGGGACAGGCGCAGCAGCGTGGAGAGCTGTTCGGCGCGCGACTGAACCCCGCCCGGGGGCATGTACGTTTCCTGGTCCCACTCGAGCAGCAGCGCGGCCCGGGTCAGGTCAGTGACCTCGGCCAGGATCGCCCTCAGCTGCTTGAGCCGCTCGCCGGTGTTCATCACCACCCTCTGCGGGTATTCTCCCGAATGAGCAAGCCGCCCCGCTAGCTCAGTGGATAGAGCATCTGTCTTCTAAACAGAGGGTCGGGGGTTCGAATCCCTCGCGGGGCACTTCCGGCCGTTTCTACCTTTCCGCACCGGTGGCTCCAGCGGGGCGCAAACGGTCGCAGTTTCAGCGCCGTTGGCGCCAACGGCGATCATGCAGCCGCGATGAGGGCGATCGCTTCGCCGACACCTCCCCACTGCGTGGGGAGGAGGTAGGGTTGAGACATGGCTAGCAACACGAATCGGCCTCAGATCCCACAGGACATGGGCGCGTTCAACAAGAAGATCATCGAGGAGTTTCGCGCCAATCGCGGGCAGCTCGGCGGGCCGTTGGCGGCCAGCAAGCTGATCCTGCTGACCACCACCGGCGCCAAATCCGGTGAGCCGCGCACTGTGGTGATCGGCTACCGGCCCGATGGCGACCGTTACGTGACGATCGCATCCAACAACGGCAGCGACGTGCCGCCCTCCTGGTTCGCGAACCTGCTCGCCAATCCGATCGCGACCGTTGAGTTAGGGCCGGAGAAATTTCAGGTCACCGCTTCGGTCGCCGGCGCGGACGAGAGGTCGCGCCTGGCGGCGCGGATCGAGTACCTCGCCGGGCAGCAGGCTTTGACGTCGCGCGAGATACCGATCGTCGTGCTGGAGCGCGTTTAGGCGCCGGCGCCTTTAGTGATTTGCGCAGGTCCGCCATGCGGGCCTTGCTCAGGTTGCTCTTCATCACCCACGCGACGTCCTTGTCCTTCGAGCGCATCCATTTCTCGAGATAGGGCCGCGCGTTCTGAGGCGCCGCGGCCGCGGCTACGCTCCATCCGTAGCCCAGGGCCTGGCGCAGGACGCGCACATCATCGTGGCGGCGGTCGGTCATCGCGGCGAGCGACCTCGTCAATTGGTCGAGGATGGCCAGCACCTCGACCGTGTCCTCGTTGGTGGTCAGAATCGATGGCTCGCACAGCGCAGCGACGACGGCCCGCTGCACGTACGGGCCATCCTTCGCCCAGACCTTCATCTCGGCCAGGAGCCGGGGCATGCTTTCGCGGCCCAGCCTCTGGAGCGCCATCGCGACGCCTTCGCGGACGCGCCACCGTGGGTCTGCAGCGAGCTCTCGGAGCCACGTCATGACCGTCGCGGGCTCCATCAGGGCGACCCGGCCCAGCCCGGCAGTGCCGCACAGGGCGAGGAACTCGTCTTGCGACGCCGACAGGCGCCACAGCCTGTCCGCGTCTGCCTCCTCGGCCACCGCGGCGACGAGCTCGAGGTTGGCCCGCGGACCGGGCAGGCCGGAGTGCCGCTTCAGGTACGGCTCCCAGTCCTTGAGCTTGCGCAGCTCCGCTCGGTACGTCTCCGTCCGCTCGCCCATTTCCTCGCTCGCGATGCTAAGGGGTGGGGCGGGTCGGCGAGGACACGGCGGCATAATGGGGCCAACCACAGGAGGTAGGGCGAGCAATGAGCGACAGAGGTCAGGACGGAGCGATGGATCACCCGAAGCACGCGAAGGACAAGCGCCGGTTGATGGTCACCCAATTGCTGCGCAGGCCGGTGATGAACCCGGCTGGGACTGAAGTCGGCCGCGTCGAGGACTTCATCGTCAAGCTCGCCGACGGCGCGTATCCACCGGTGAAGGGCCTCAAGGTGCGCGTCGGAGCTCAGGACGTTTTCATCGGCAAGGACCTGATTGAGCACCTCGAGCCAGGGGCCGTGCGGCTGAACACGCACACCATCCGGACAGAGGCCTTTCAACGACGGCCCGGCGAGGTGCTCCTGGCGGCCGACGTGCTGGGCCGGCACCTGGTCGACGTCATGAAAGGCCGCATCGTCCAGGCCCATGACCTCGTGCTCGCGCCGAGCGACGACGGCTGGTACCTGGCGGGTATCGATCGCAGCCCACAGGCCATGATCCGGCGCCTGGTGCCCCGGCGGGGAAGGCCTGACCTGCGGCGCCACGCCATCCTCGACTGGAAGGACGTGCAGCCTTTCGTCGGCCATGTCCCGACGGCCAAGCTGCTGATGCCGCTGCAGCGCCTCCGCCGTCTGCACCCCGCCCAGATCGCGGACATCGTCGAGGGCGCGTCCCACGATGAAGGTCAGGAGATCATCGAGGCAGTCGAAAGTGACCCGGCGCTGACCGCCGACATCTTCGAGGAGCTCGACACCGAGCATCAGGTCGAGTTCCTCCAGTCGAAGTCAAACGAAGAGGCGGCGAAGCTGCTCGAGCGGATGGCGCCGGACGACGCCGCGGACCTGCTCGCCGCGATGGACCAGGACCGGCGCAAGCCCGTCTTCGACCTGATGGCACCGAACCAGCAGCACAAGCTCCGGAAGCTGCTGCAGTATCACCCCAGCACTGCGGGCGGCATGATGAGCCCGGATTACGTATCGGTTGTGGCCGGTTCCACGGTGGACATGGCGCTTGAAGCGGTCCGGATCGATGACAAGACGCCGACCCCATTGCTGAGCACTGTGTTCGTCACCGACGAGCAGGGCGCTTACGTCGGCGAAGCGTCGGTTGTCGACCTGCTCAAATCCGACCGCGCGGCAAAGGTCGAAAGCGTGCGGCTTACCAACTGCTCGATCCACGGCAACGCCGATTTCGCCGATGTCACGCTGATGATGGCCGACTACAACCTGACCGCTCTCGCCGTCACCGACGCGGCCGGCAACCTGATCGGCGCCATCTCCTCGGATGATGTGATCGAGGCCCTCGTCCCAGAAGAGTGGCGCGCGCGCGCCGAAGCAGCCTCCGGGGTATAGACCCGATGTCCGAGCGCGAGCCAAACCGCAAGGACTCGCGCTTGAAACCAACGTCAGCCGTGCTGGACGAGATGCACGAAGGCGACATACACGGCGCTTTCGGCACCATCCGCCTCAGCGACGTGATGCCGCGCCGCACCTGGCGCCGCCGTTTGCTAACGCTGCTCGCGATCCTCGGTCCCGGAATCATCGTCATGGTCGGCGACAACGACGCGGGCGGGGTCACCACCTACTCGCAGGCCGGCCAGAACTACGGCTACTCGCTGCTGTGGACGCTGCTGCTCCTGATTCCGGTCCTCATCGTCAATCAGGAGATGGTCGTGCGGCTTGGCGCCGTGACCGGCGTCGGGCACGCGCGGCTGATCAACGAGCGGTTCGGCCGCTTCTGGGCCTTCTTCTCGGTCGGCGATCTGTTTGTCCTGAACTTCCTGACCATCACCACAGAGTTCGTCGGCATCAAGCAGTCGTCCGAATACGTCGGCTTCTCCCATTGGCTGGTGGTTCCGGTCGCGGCGGCGATCCTGATCGGCATCACGGCCACAGGCAACTTCAGGCGCTGGGAGAGGGCGATGTTCGTGTTCCTCGCGATCAGCCTTCTCGTGATACCGCTGGCTGTGATGGCCCATCCCGACCCGGCAGCTGCCGTGAAGGGTTTTCTCATCCCCGGAATCCAGGGCGGTCTCACCTCCAACTCCGCCCTCCTGATCATCGCGATCGTCGGCACTACGGTGGCACCCTGGCAGCTCTTTTTCCAGCAGTCGAACGTGATCGACAAGCGCATCACGCCGCGCTGGTTTGCATACGAGAAGGCGGACACGGTGATCGGCTCGATCGTGGTCGTCATCGGAGCCGCCGCGATCATGATGACCACTGCGTCGGTGTTCACGGGCACGAGCGCATTTGGCAATTTCTCCGATGCGCTCTCTGTCGCCACAGGCTTGAGGCACAACAACGGCTACCTGCTCGGCGCCATCTATGCCGTTCTGTTGTTCGACGCCTCGATCGTCGGAGCCTCGGCGGTCACGCTCGCCACTTCTTACGCGTTCGGAGACGTCTTCGGCCTGCGCCATTCACTGCATCGCGGTTTCCGCGAGGCAAAGCTTTTCTACGGGATGTATTCCGGCATGGTCATCGTGGCCGCCGCCATCGTGCTTGCGGCGAACGACTACCTGCTGAGCCTCATTACCGTTGCGGTCCAGGCGCTCGCGGGCGTGCTCCTTCCAAGTGCCACCGTCTTCCTTGTCCTGCTGTGCAATGACACCGAGGTCCTCGGGCCCTGGGCCAACAAAGCGTGGCTGAACATAGTCGCCACGCTGATCGTCAGCGTTTTGATCGAGCTGTCGTTGATCCTGATCATTTCCACCATGTTCCCCACGATCGACATCACGAAGCTGCTGGTGGTTCTCAGCGTCATGGTCGGCGTAGTGGTCGCGGTAGCGGCGGTGCTGATCGTGCGCAACCCGCTGCACGTGCCGGTGATGTCGGCGAACGACAAGGCCAACTGGCGAATGCCGGCACTGGCTCTGCTGCAGAAGCCGCGGTGGTCCCTGGGCCGGCGGGGGGCCATGCTTTCGATGCAGGTGTACCTTGGCGTGGCCGTGCTGCTGCTGATCGTGAAGGCAGTTCAGATCGCAGTGGCGCACCACTAGGGTCTTAACAACTCACTTACAAACCTGAACCAGCCCCCGAGTTACAATGGCGCCCCGTGCCTCTCGGCTCAAGACCGGGGCACCGCGTCAGGGCATCACGCCGGCGGCTAAGCCCACTACGCACCATCTTCATCACGCTGCTTGCCATCGCGACCTCGGCGATGGCGGGTGGTTTGGCCTACTTCATCCCGGCCGCGCAGCTCGCGATCGAGGCGACGGGAAAGGTGATCCAGGTCACCCCCTCGCCTAGCGCCCTCTTCTCGCCATCGCCCACGCCGACTCCGACGAGCGTCCCGATCACCGGTGCCTTCACGGTGCTGCTCCTAGGCTCAGACGACGACTCGAAGTTCAACGCCGACCATGTCCTGACGCAGTCGATGATCCTCGTCAGGGTGGTGCCCTCCACGAAGGAGGTCACCATGCTGTCGATCCCTCGCGACCTTTATGTGCACCTGTCGACCGGGGGATACGGAAAGATCGACGGCGCGTACTCCTACGGCGGGCCCGGCGCAGCGATCGCCACCGTCGAGCAGGACTTCAACGTCCACGTGGACGACTACATCTGGGTCGGGCTCCTCGGCCTGATCAAGCTGATCGACGCGATCGGCGGCGTCGACGTCGTGACGAGCAACCCGGTGATGGACGACTATTACCCGGCCGACATCTATGGCAGCTGGCCCTATGACTACCAGCGTGTCGCCGTGCTGGCCGGGCCGCAGCACCTCGACGGGATCCACGCCATGCAATATGTGCGATCGCGCCACGGCGACCTGCAGAGCGACCTCGGCCGCTCGCAGCGTCAGCAGCAAGTTCTGATCGCGATCCGTCAGAAGGCAAAGCAGCTCAGTCCGGAGGATCTGCCCGCGATGTCGCAGGCGATCGGAGGCGAGCTGAAGACCAGCATCGGCCTCTCCAAAGTCGCCCAGATGCTGCCGCTCGCGGCCAGCTTCGACAACCCCGACGCCATCCGGCAGATCATCCTGGCCAGCCCATACACGCATGGCGGCGCCCCGGGCGGCAGCCTCTACGCCAACTGGGGCGCGATCCTGCCCCTGGTGCATGAGTACTTCCCGTGATTCAGCGGTTCGTCCTGGCAGTCTTCCTCGCGGTCGTGATGCTGGTCACCGGCGTCTCGACATACCTCTACCTGGGCACCAAGCAGTCCAAGGTCGCCGCTCCGCCGCAGAAACCGACAGTCTCGACGGCCCGACCCCAGGCTCTTGTGCTGCCCGGCACCCTCTACCTCGAACAGTCGGGCGCCATCTACAGCCTGAGCGCGGGGCGGTTCCATCAGCTGACGCCTGAAGCGGGCTGGAGTCAGCCCGCCCTGTTCCCGAACGGCCAGTATCTGCTGGCGGTCAAGAGCGGCAGCTACTGGAACGACGTGTTCGCCCTCAATCTCTTCGGTACAGTCGTCAGCCAGCTCACTTCCAACCAGTCGCGGTACGGAATTGCCGACCCAAGCCTCGACCACTGGTCGTTCTATCCACGCCTCAGCCCGGACGGATCGACGCTTTGGATGACCTACGACGGACTGAAGTGCGACGGCTGCTACGACCTGCAGCTTGCCGTGTGGTCGATGCCTTACGGCGGCTCGATCCGTCAGGCCCGTGCCTGGACCGACGGTGGCTATTACACCGGCGGCGACGTGCAACCCATCCCGGCGCCGCAAGGCGGGGTCATCTACACCAAATACAGCTACGGTCCGGATGAGAGGCTGGTCGGCCAGCTCTGGTACACGAACCGCGCCGGGTCTTATGGCCGGGCGCTGACGGATCCCGGGGAAGACTGCCGGACGCCTTCCTTGTCGCCGTCGGGCACACAGTTGGCGATGGTCTGCACATACGAGAAGCAGGTCTCATACATGACGATCGCAACGTGGAATGGGTCGAGCCTCGGGCCCCGCCAAAACATCCTCACGAGCCAATTGGTCGCCCAGCCGACCTGGGCTCCGGACGGATCGGGGATCGCGTACTTCGCGCCCGGCTCGCCGGACGGCCCGTTCCAGCTTTGGTGGCTCCCCCAGGACGCTTACCAGCCACCGCCGCCGAGCCCGTCCCCGAGCCCGACACCCGGCGGCCCGCACAACGGCCCGCTGCCGAGCCCGTCGCCACCTCCGCCTGTGCCCCCGGTCAAACCCATCCAGGTGACGACGAACAACGGCTTCGACGCGACCTCGCCGATGACGTGGCGCTCGTGACGTGGCGCTCGTAATCAGGCGCTAGCAGCCCGGGCGATCGGGTCCCCGGTCCAGCACCGGCTCTGTGCTTGCGCTCTGCGCCTGGGCCGGCGTGATGTACCGGTCGGAGACCATCGACGCGAGGACCTCGGAGCGCCGCTCCCGGGCAGCCTCCGGGTCGACAGTCGGGTCGTACAGCGACGGCGCCTGCGTCACGCCGGCGAGCAGCGCGTACTGGCCCAGCCTGAGCGACCCCAGTGGCGCGCGGAAGTACGCGCAGGCCGCTGCGGTCACGCCGTAGATGCCAGAGCCTGTCGTGATCTCGCTCAGGTAGTCGGCCATGATCTGCGGCTTGGTCAGCACCCGCTCGACCTTTAGGGCCAGGGCCAGGTCCTCCAGCTTGTTGTAGCCGCGGTCGGATCCGCCCAGGTAGACGTCCTTGACGAGCTGCTCGGTGATCGTCGACCCCCCCTGGCAGGCGCACACGTTCGCCGCGTCGTAGAGGAGCGCGCGAGCCAGGCCGAGCGAATCGACCCCGTGGTGGGAGTAAAAGCGTTCGTCTTCCGTGGCCACCACGGCTTCGGCGAGCAGCTTGGGCACCTCGTCCTCTGTGAGAAGAGTCACACCGTACGATGCCGTGAGCTTGGCGACCCGCTCCTGGACGTCGGTCCCGGGCGGGGTCCACACCCAGAGCGTGACCACGCTGGGGACGACCAGGGCGGCGATGACGACGATGACGAGCGCAAGCCGGCGCAAGGGTGCGAGCACCCTCGTCATGCCGCCGCGCCCACGCTCACGCTTGTTAGGAACGAGAGGCCGAGCCGCGTGGTTACCCGGAAGGGGACCGTACGGCGCAAGTTCCGTGGGAGAATTTCGTCCGCATGAGCATCAAGTGGAAAGTCGCCCTGGTGGAGGACGACCGTCGCCTGGCGCGGGCGGTGGCCACCGGGCTGGGAGAGGAAGGCTACACCGTCCGCGCGGTTGAGTCGGCCGGTAGGGGACTCGAGCTCGTCCGCCAGTGGAACCCGGATGTCGTCCTCCTCGACCTGATGCTGCCCGACAACGAAGGACCCGAGCTCTTCGAGGCGTTCCGCGCCGAGACCGACGCGGCGCTGGTCGGGATCAGCGCCCGCTCCTCAGTGAGCGACCGGATCGCCGGGCTCAAGATGGGCGCTGACGACTACGTCACCAAGCCCTTCGCGCTCGACGAGCTGATGGCGCGGGTCGAAGCTGTGATTCGCAGGCATCGGGGCAAAGGATCGCCGAGCCTGGCCGCGGCAGGCGTGGTCGTCGACCTCGCCGAGGGCCGCGCGGCCCGTGACGGCCGCTCGCTTGGCCTCACCGGCATCGAGTTCCGCATCCTGGCCGCGCTCATGCGCAACACCGGGCAGCTCGTCACCTACGCGCAGCTGGCCGAGGCGGTCTGGGCGGTCACGACCGGCCCGGAATCGAACTCGCTTGAGGTGCACATCTCGCGCATCCGCCAGAAGCTCGAGGCTGACGGCGGCTCGCGATTGATTCACACGGTCCGCGGTCTGGGCTACAGATTCGGTCTGGAATAAAGGGAGCAGATAGGAGAGATGAAAGCGAGGAGCGTCGTGGTCGCCCTGGTGGCGGTCGGGGGGATGCTGTTGTTCGGGGCCGGCTCGGTCTCGGCGAACGTCGCCTGGTGCGTGTCCGATCCACCGGTTCAGGTCGTCACGCCCGGCGGAACGACCCTAACCGTCAACAACCTGGTCTGGCTTCCTCCGACCGCACTGCACTTGAAGAAGCAGATCTGGGACCAGGCCACCGCGCAGCCTGACGGTAGGGGCGGCACGTTGGTCACAGTGACCGTCCATGTGCCGGCCGGATTCGCGGCTCACGTCGAGTCGTCCGAGTACCGCTACGCGGTGTCAACGCAGGGGAATGGAGCGAGCGCGATCATCCTGTACCTGGACGTGCCCACCAGCTGAACAACGTGGTCGCGTTCAGGACGTTCTCCGCGCCGCTGAAGGCGGCGGTGATCGGCGTCCCGGCCGCGGGCATCATCCTTGCCACCGCGGCCGCGCTGTCCGGCGGCTTCACGGCGGCCGAGCCGTGGCGCTGGCTCATCGCCCCGGCCTGCCTCGCCGGCGTGGTCCTGGCCGAGAAGTACCCGGTCAAGATCGGCCCGGAGCAGAAGATCAACCTGGGCGCGCTGCCCTGCCTGCTCGCGGCCCTGCTCCTGCCGCCGGGCGTGGGTCCCGCGACCGCCGCGATCAGCGTCCTGGTGGGGAACCGCCTGGTCGATCGATCCTGGCCTGAGGGCGCGCTCAACGCGGGCAACACCCTGGCCGCGGCCGCGGTGGCCGCGATGGTCGGCGCCCTCCGGTCCGACCTCGACATCACGCAGGACGCCCGTGCCACGGTCGCCGCGCTCGTCTACCTGGTGATCAACCTGTGCCTGGCGGTTCTGCCGGCGGCTCTGCACAGCGGCCGCGGCTACATGTCGCTTCTGCGCCAGGGCGCCGCCGCCACGTGGACCGCGTCGCTGACGCTGGGCGCATGCGCGGTCAGCATCGCCATCCTGTCAGTCGAAGCTCCGCTCGTCGCGCCGCTGCCGCTGATCGTCCTGCCGATGATCTACCGCATGAACCGTGCGATCGAGGCGCAGGGCAAGGCCAACGAGCAGTTGGCGGGCGTGCTCGCCGCGCAGCGCCGCTTCCTCACCGACGTGTCACACCAGGTGGCGACGCCGCTCGCGACGATCATGACCAACCTTGCGATCCTCAGCAGGGCCAGCCGCGGCGGCGCGGCCGGCGAGGCGGTCGCAGACAGCGTGGCCGAGGCCGAGCGCATGAAGCGCATGCTCGGCCGCCTGCGCTCGCTCGCCCACGCCGACGAGGACGTGCCGCTGCGCCGCGAGCTGGTCGACCTGGCGGAGCTGACCGCCGACGTCGTCCACGCGTACACGGCCCAGGCTCAGACGTCGGGCGTCGGGCTGGTCACCGAGATCGGCGTGCATGCCCACCAGCGGCTTCTCGCCGACAAGGACCTGCTGCGCGAGGCGGTGGCCAACCTCGTCGACAACGCCGTGCGCGTGAGCCCGCGCGGCGCGGAGGTCAAGCTGCGGGTGGACCGCAATGCCGCCGGACCCGTCATCGCGGTCGCGGACAGCGGACCCGGGATCGAAGATGATCGTCTGCCTCGTCTCTTCGAACGGTTTCAGCGGAGCGACTCCGGAAGCGGCCTGGGACTCGCCATCGCGCGGCGCGTCGTCGAGCGGCATGGCGGGACGATCCGGGTGACGACCCTCCAGGGCACCGGCAGTACTTTTACTATCGAGCTCCCGGGTTAAGACTTAGCGGACGAGACCTCCGTCGTAGGGCTGGCCCGCGACCGCGTTCAGGCCGCAGACCCACTTGAACACCTGCTGCCCGTTGCCACCACCGTGCACGGTCATGCTGTCGACGATCACCGAGCCGGTGAACGAAGGGCTCGAGTTTCCGTCGCTCACGTATGGGCTCTTGGGCAGGTAGATGATGCCGCTCATGTCGGTCCCCGCGTGCGGTCCGATCGTGATGCCGGCGGTGTACGGGTTCGAGCCGCCGCCCCAGATCACAAAGTTGTGCGTGCCCATCGGATCGCGCTGTCCGACGTAACCCGGAACGTTCAGGTCGTCGAGCCCGTTGAGCACCGCCTGGCTGATGTCGAGTCCGCCGTCGGAGCCGTCGATGACGATCGCAACTGCTCCCGCCGGGTCCGACGTTCCGGACGGGGTATGCACGGCGTTCGTGATGCTGCCGAGCGCCATGCTCGGCGCGTTGATGATCTTGTACACGCCGCCGTTCATCGTTCCACCGCTGGGCGCGAAGCCGTTGTAGATGCCCGGCATCCAGCGTCCGGACGAGTCCTGCGCCGCCGCGGCTGAGGTGTAGACGAAGCTCGGCGCCACCGGGGACGCGTTGTCGTAGTTGTTGGGCGGGGCGATGTTGGGGTTCTGCGGCATCGTGACTCCGTCGGTGGTGTGGTAGTTCAGGCTGTTGGTGCCGCCACCGTTGTCGAGGTGGTTCGCGGGATTGCCGGGACACGTCGTGCCGTCGTAGTTCGTCTGCACCGATGGCACTCCGGTGGAGTGCGGCCCGTTGTTCGCACCGAAGGATCCATACGCGTAGACCGGGCCGGTCACGGTCTGGAACGCCGCGCCCCCTCCGTTGATCAGCGCGTCACCGTTGACGGCGGCGACCGCGTAGTTGGCGCCGTTGAACTGCGGGCCGGGCGTCGTGGCGCGGGCGGAGGCGGCCGCTGTCAGCGTCGAGAAGCCGACCATGCGCGCGAGGATGCTCGGCTGCTGGTGCGAGATCACCACGTCGAGCACGCTGGGGTAGTTGAGGATCCCGTTGAAGCGCCACGAGTCGCTGAGCGTGATCGTGTAACCGCCGACCACATAGGTGCCGGCCGGGCAGTTGTTGGCGCTGGAGCACGCGCCCACCGGCAGGCCGAATGGCAGCGAAGAGCTCAGGTACTCCATCGCCACGAAGTGCGCGTTGTTGCCGCCCGGGCCGTAGGAACGCGCGCCGGCGAGGGCCGCGGAATCGGCGTACGCCTGCAGGTTGCGCCGGTCGGACATCGCGAGGCCGGCGTCGAACACCATCACGCCGAGCGTGGTCAGGGCGACGATGATCGCGACGACGATCACGACGGCCTGTCCGCTCTGCGAGCGCCGGGATCTCTTGGTCATGTCAATACTCCGCGAGCATGGTGGTGGACGAGGCGATGCGGAGCAGGTTGGGAGCCGCGGTGCCGAGGAACGGCACGAGGCTGTCGTAGCGGTAGATCACGGTGACGACGACCTGGAAGCAGCCCTTGTACTGGGGATTGGAATACTCGGCGCTGCGCGACCCGAGGTCTCCGGGAAGAGGGTCGCGGCCGAAGGCGCTGCGCGCCGCGTCGCAGTTCGCGTAGGCCGCGGCCGCGCCCTGCTCGCCAGGCCAGATGCACACCTGGGTGGTGCCGGCGGCCGGGGTTGGGCAGGCTGAGGGCGCCGCCTCGACCATGCTCGAGTTGCGGCTGAAGCTGCCCATCACGTTGTCGACCGTCTCGTCGAGACGATTGCTGGTCAGGCAGCCGGACCCGTTCGCGCTGGGGGTCAAGGCGGTCCCGGAGCAATTGCCCGACGCGGCGCCGAACGCGTTGTCGGAGGGGACCTCGTTCGCAACCGCTTGCCGCGCCGCCTGACGCGCGGCCTCGGCCACGGTCGACGTGACCCAGTCGACGCGGAACAGGTCGATGGAGATCGCCATCATGAAGAACAAGATCGGAAAGACGAGAGCGAACTCGACGAGGGCCTGGCCACGGTCCCTACGGCGCATCAGTACTCCACTCGTTGCGACGAGGTCACGCGCATCGGAAACGACACGCCGGTCAACGGCCACAGCAAGGGCGTGATGACAGGCATGGGTTTGATGATGGTGGCGGTGATCGAATCGGAGCCGGGATCAGACGGGCCCTTGCCGTTTCCCGTCGCATTCGTGATGGCGGCGCCGTTCAAGCAGTGGAAGGTCATGCTCATCGAGGCGCCCGCGATCGCCGAGCCGCCGGGCGTCCCGTCCTTGGAGCTCTCGAGCGCCGCCTGGTTGGCGATGGTGACGATCGAGCCACCTGACGGCGGGACGGCCGATGTCACGATTACCGCAACCGGACCGCCGCTCGTGCCCGCGCAAACGGAATCCGCGGTGCTGTGTTGATACGGGGACACCGCCATGCGAAGCGCCTGACGCACTGAGTTGGTGACCGCCTCTCGGTAGTAGAACGATCGACCGAGATCGGTCACCCCAAGCGCAAGCAAGAGCAGGATGGGCATCGTGATCGCGGTTTCGACGAGCGATTGCCCGCGCGACTTCGACCGTTTCGAATAGCGCGGGATCGCTGCAACTCTTCCTCTCACTGCTCATTGAAACGGCACCTCAAAAGGCGTCTTGCCTAACGTTGCGAAGACTTATGCCTTCCACTCGGCGGAGGATTAAGAAATCGTACCGACTGAACTTGAACTAACTTAACGGCGTGGGCATCATCGTCTGCCCGCAGCCGCAGGCGGCGGAGATCGGGCTCGAGGTGCTGCGGCGCGGTGGCAACGCGGTCGACGCGGCGGTCACGTGCGCGTTCGTCCAGGGCGTGCTCGATCCGCAGATGTGCGGCATCGGCGGGTGCGGCTGCATGCTCGTGCACAGTCCGAAAGCAGGCGACGCGCTGCTCGAGTTCTACGGCACCGCTGGATCGCTGGCGCGCGAAGGGCAGTGGGAGTCGATCTTCATCCGCGAAGCGGCCGACCGCTACGGCTATGTGCTGGACGGCTCTGTCAACGACGTCGGCTACCAGTCGATCGCCGTCCCGGGCACGGTCGCCGGCCTGCACGAAGCGCTGACGCGATTCGGGTCCATCTCCTGGGAGGAGGCGATCGAGCCCGCGATCCCTCTGGCTCGCGACGGAATCGCGGTGAGCGGCTACATGCACGGCTACTGGACGACGGACTACGGGCCGGACGTCGTCCCCAACACGCGCCGGATCCAAGCCACGCCCGCCGCGAAGGCGATCTACACGCACGAGGGAAGGCTTTACTCGATCGGCGAAACGATGGTCCAGGCGGACTACGCCCGCACGCTCGAACGTCTGAAGGAAGGGCCGGACGTCTTTTACCGAGGCGCGATCGCGGACGAGATGGCATCCGACTTCGCTTTGAACGGCGGCCTGATCACGAAGGAGGATCTCGAGAGCTATCGCGTCAACGTAACCGAGCCGATCCGGGGCACGTACCGCGGTTTGCAAATCGCCGCGGCCGGTCCGCCGGCGGGCGGGCTGACGCTCCTCCAGATGCTGAACTTTCTCGAGGGCTACGACCTGCGCGCGCATGGCTGGCCGAGCACCGGGGCGGCGCGGCTGCTCGTCGAGGCGATGGCGTGGGCCGTCGCCGATCGCGAGCTGCATGTCGCCGACCCGCGCTTCGTCGACATCCCGACCGGCGCGCTCGCGGACAAGGAATACGCGGCGCGGGCGCGTGAGGTGGTGGGGGGTGGTGCGCGTTCTCACGACCGCCCCGAGACCACGCACGTCTGCGTCGTCGACGACGGCGGCAACGCCGTGTCGCTGACGCACACTCTCGGCTCGGCCAGCGGAGTCGTGACTCCGGGCCTGGGCTTTGGCTACAACGACTACATGAACTGCTTCGACCCGCGGCCTGGGCGGCCCAACTCGGTCTCGCCCGGCAAGACGCGGGTGACGATGATGACGCCGACGATGGCGTTCGACCACGGCAAGCTGCGTGTCTGCATCGGCGCCCCCGGAGGCACGAAGATCGTGACCGGGATACTCCAGGTGCTGGTCAACATCCTCGACCACGACATGACGCCCGTCGAGGCGGTGAGCGCGCCGCGCGTCGACTACCAGGGCGACGTCATCCAGGCCGAGGCGCGCATCCCCCGCGTCGTGTGCGATGGTCTCGAGAGGTTGGGCTACAAGGTGAACCGCCGCACGCTGAACTACGACTCCTACTTCTCGCGGCCGCAGGCCATCGTCGTGGAGCGGGACGGCTATCTGTCCGGGGCGTCGGACCCGCGGAAGGATGGCGGGGCGGCCTTCGACACGGAGACGAAATGAGGTTCTCAGATCGCGTCGCCCTGGTCACCGGCGGTGGGCGGGGGATCGGCGCCGCCACCGCGCAGCTTTTCGCCCGCGAGGGGGCTCGCGTCGCGGTGTCGGACATGGACCTCAGCCCCGCCGAGGAGGTGGCCGGCCCTCTCAAGGGTGTGGCCATAGCCTGCGACGTGACCGACCGGAGCCAGGTCGAAGCCATGGTCGGGCGAACGGTTGCCGAGCTCGGCCGGCTCGACGTGCTGGTGTGCTGCGCCGGGATCATCCGGGACAACCTGCTCTTCAAGATGAGCGACGAGGACTGGGACTCGGTGATCGACACCCACCTGAAGGGCACTTTCTTCTGCGCGCGCGCGGCGCAGGGCCCGATGGTGGCGCAGAAGTACGGCAAGATGGTCTTCCTCTCGTCGACGTCGGCTCTCGGCAACCGCGGGCAGACCAACTACTCGACGGCGAAGGCGGGGCTGCAGGGCATGGCGCGGACCCTGTCCATCGAGCTGGGCCCATTCAACATCAACGTGAACACCGTCGCGCCGGGGTTCGTCGAGACGCGCATGACCCGAGCCACCGCCGAGCGCATGGGGGTGGACTTCGAGGCGTTCAAGGTCGGGGCCGCGTCGCAGATCCCCCTTCGGCGCGTTGGGCAGCCGGAGGACATAGCCAGCGTGATCGCCTTCCTGAGCAGCGAGGAGTCCGGTTTCATCTCCGGCCAGACGATCTACGTGAAGGGCGGTCCCTAGACGACCCCGTCCGCCCGTCCTTACTCATAAGCAAGTAGCAGGGCGGCCCTCCGTTGAGCGGTGTTGATGAACCGGCTCCTCGGTCAGGTCAGGCAGCGCTTCGGCCGGCGAACTACTGTTCGCAGGCGGAGCCTATGGAGGCCGAATCCGCGAATTCAGATTGAGTTCGGACGGGCCGGCTCCGCTTCGCCCGTAACCGTCCCGGCGCCCTTCCGTGATGGGTTGACTGGCTCGGCAAAGGTCTGTTAGGGTGACCCGGTTCTTTGGGGGATTCGCCTCCGCCGGGCGAATTCACGAAATTTAGGGGTAGGCCTTGCGAGTTAATCGTTACTTGACGCATGCCGTTGTTCTCGGAATAGCGGTAGCGATGTCGAGCTACGCGTCGATGGATCGTCATTTTCCGACCACGTTGACGGCTCGCCTGGGCCCGGTGAACGCGGAAGCGGTCGCGGCCAACGACGGTGGCACCTACGGCGACGTGTCCCTGGGTCGGTACAGCACGATCATCAAGCCGGTCTCGATCCCGACCTCGGCGCCGATCAACCGCACGCCGCTCGCCTACACGGTCGCGCCGGGCGAGACGCTGAGCGCGATCGCGGCCAAGTACAACGTCACCGTGGCGGAGATCCGCTGGTCGAACACCAACCTCATGCAGACAGACACGGTGGCGACCGGCGACCAGATCATCATCCCGCCGGTGCACGGCATCGTCGTGACGACCAAGGCCAGCGACACGATCGACAGCCTGGCGATCAAGTACGGGGTCGACCCCCAGACCATCATCGACTTCAACCGCCTGCGCACGACGTCCCTTGGCGCGGGGGTGACGCTTGTCATCCCCGGTGGGGTCGGCGGTGCGTTCCCGCCGCCGCCGGCGCTGTACCAGATCCTGACCGGGGCGAGGTCGGCCTTCCTGGTCAAGGTGGTCGGGTGCTGCCTCGGCCCGTACGTCAACAACAAGTTCCCGGTCGGGTGGTGCACGTACTACGTGGCCACCAAGCGCAACGTCACCTGGAACGGCGACGCGGGCTACTGGTACGCGAACGCCTCCGCGCAGGGCTACGCGGTCGGACCGACGCCGAAGGTCGGCGCGATCATGGTCACGTGGGAGAGCTGGGCTGGACACGTCGCCTACGTGGAGGCGGTAAATCCAGACGGCTCGTTCATGGTGTCGGAGATGAACTGGGTAGCGTTTGACGTGATCGACGAGCGCACCATCAAGCCGGGGCAGCTCGGGCAGAAGCTGGTCGGGTTCATCTACTAGACTGCCGCCGGCGTCGCTTTCGTCGCCCACTCCTCTTCCATCGCTTCGGTGTCGCGCTGCGCGCTTCTCAGTCCCGTGGCGGCGGCGATCGCGGCAAGGACGAGCAGCGCCGGCGAGGTGATCAGAAGCGCCGCCTGCAGGTTCTTGCCCAGGAGGTCGGACAGCAGGCCCACGTCGTAGGTCGAGTGCGAGTCGCCGAACACGTGGGCGATGAAGAGCAGCATGGTCACGGCGCTGGCCCGCAGGCCGGGCGAGACGACGTTCTGCGCGAGAGCCGTGAACGGGCCCGCGTAGAGGTAGAGGCAGATCACCGTCAATAGAAAGACCGGGACGAACACCGGGATCGGACCGACGCTGAGAGGACTGAGGATGGCGATCGTGATCAGCACCGCGCCGGCTAGGAAGCCGGCGATCCCGACCTCGAGGTGGGCCCGCGGGTTCTTCAGGGCGCGGCGGTCGGCCAGCCAGCCGCCGGCAAGGGTGCCGATGAGCCCGCCGACGACGATGACCACGCCCGCCAGCAGGCCCGCGCTGCCAGGCTTCATGTCGAATCGTCTCTGCAGGACGGTCGGCAGCCAGAACGCGTTGGAGGCGAGGACGAAGTAGAGCAGGGTCTGGGCGATGATCGTGGCCCGAAGGGTGGGGATCTTCAGGAGCTCGAGGAACTTGCCCAGGCTTGCTTCGGCTGTCTGCAGGACCGCGGCGCCCCTTTGCTCGACCGCCCCTCGGAGCGGCTCGCGCATCTGGAAGGCCAGAAGCGCGAACAGGAGACCGGGAACGGCGGCGAAGAAGAAGGCGGCCCTCCAGCCGAGCTTCTCCGCGACGTAGCCACCCCCGGCGAAGCCGATGGCGATTCCGATGGTGCTGCCCGCGCCCCAAACCGACATGACCCTTCCGCGCTGCTCCTTGGGGAAGTAGTCGCTCAGCAAGGAGGTGCCGGCCGGGTAGTAGCTGGCTTCGCCAATGCCGACCACGGCTCGGCTGAGGAAGAGCTGCAGGTAGGTGCGGGCGAAGCCGGTAAAGAGGGTGGCGACGCTCCAGATCGCGACGCCGACGCCGATCACGGTCTTTCGCGGGCCGCGGTCGCCCCAGTATCCGAAGGGCAGGGCGGCGATGGCATAGACCAGGAGGAAGGCGGTGCCGAGGAGGCCGAAAAGCGAGTCGGAGATGTGGAGCTCTTTCTCGATCAGGGGGCCGGCGCTCGAGGCGACCCAGCGGTCCATGTAGTTGAGGAGGTTGATGCCGACCATGAGGGTGAGGACGTACCTCGGATAGCCTCGCGCCACGGGGGGAATTATGAGGTTGGGTACGATTACTCCTCCGCAGTGGGTCGGCTGGGCATTGGCGAGCTCAAGTGGCTGTAAACCACCCGCGAAAGCTGTGGGGGTTCAAATCCCTCCCGGCCCACCACCTTTGCCAGCACCGTCTGGGGGGCGTGGAGCGCAGTGGCTGACCGCCGGTGGCGCGACATTCTCAAGCTCTTGGAGCGACAGGAGCTTGCCCTCAAGAACTATCCGCGCCTTGATTCGGTCCTCTACTTCGACCGCGGTCGATATTTCGATGTAAGCCTCGACGCCGCCAAGGGCAAACCCACCGCGTTCTCCTGGTACGAGCCCGCCGAGCTGATCGAGATCTTGAAGCCGATTCTCGACGAGCGCCCTCCGGCCGCTTCCGTCGTGCCTTTCACCGACGTGCCGACTCACGTGCTCTCCGACGTCGCCGAGGTTGGGCCCCTCGCCCGCCGCCTGGAGGCCGAGCTTGACGACGGCACGCGCTGGATCACCGGAACGTGGTGGACCAAGCCGCGCCTAATGCGAGGGCGCAATGGGTGGCTCGCGCTCGAAGTCGATAAGCGCCGCCTCAAAGGCATCGAGCAATGGGAGGAAGCGCGCGTTCGCGCTGAGCTCACCCGGGTGGTCCTTGCAAACCGTGACGCCACGACCGAAGCCGTCGTTGCGACGCTTCGCTCGCGGGTCCTCGAGCTCGAGGCCACCGTTGATGGACAGCTGGATCAGCTGAGTGACGGCGAACATGCATGGGAGACTCGCGACGAGGCCGACTTCCCAGTGGTCTACTTGCGGCGGGGAAAGGAGTACGTCGGGCTCAAGCTGAATGAAGGCGATGTCTATGAGCTCTTGTGGACGTCGCGAGCTTATGTCGCGTACGAGATGCTCAGGGCCGCCACGTCCGGAAAGCCCGGTCGGGTGAAGGCCATCGAGCCAAAGTTGCGCAAAGAGCTGGCGGAAAAAGCCGACCGTTCGAAGTACATGGCCTTGATGCGCGCCGGGAAGCTCAAAGTGGGATCAGTGCCGGCCCAGACCGACTCAGAGTGGTGGCTCCATTTCAAAAAGGGGAAGTTCTGGACGAACTACAGCATGGATGGAGAGGACTATGAGCTGAGCGAGAACGAGGCACGCGCGATCTTCCGCGACCGCCGATTTATGTACGTGAGCTTCGAGGACTAGTCGGGCCTGACCATCTGGCGGTTCTGAGCGCCGCCCAGGAGCAAGCGAGCCGTGTCGTTGTAGTCGCGCAGATCTGGCCGAGCCAGCCGCAACACCAGGTGTTGCGCGCCGGCGGCACGATACGCCGCGAACCATTCCGACGCTGATTCCAGAGTTCCCGCATGGCACGCCTGCGCCCTGGCCATCACCTCGGCGGGCACTCCGTAATAGGCCCGCATGTACGTGTCGAGCTCGCCGGCCGCGTCGCGTGGATTGTCGCCAATGGCGACTGTGAGGTAGGCGCCCGTCGCGATGGCGGACGGATCCCGACCCGCGCGCTCCGCCGCCTCGCGAACCGCCCGAAGTCCCGACTCATATTCGTTCGGTGTCGGGCTGAACGGCAGCCACCCGTCGAACATCTCACCGGCAAGCCGGAGCATGCGAGGCCGACTGCCGCCGAGCCAGATCGGAGGACCGCCCGCAAGAAACGGTCTCGGCTGCAGCTCAACGCCTGTCTCTTCGTCCCGCCACAACCGTCGCACGCGCTCGATGCTTCTCAGCATCGCGCTGACCCGGCGGTCGCTCGGCACACCAACGGCAGCCAGCTCCGCATGCGTGCCCGGCAGCTCCGCGCCCGGGCCGATTCCGACAATCACGCGTCCGGAGGCGATCCGATCGAGGGTGGCCAGGGCGTGCGCCAGCGACAGAGGGTGCCGAAGCAGCGGCAGCAGCACCGCCGTGCCGAGCGTGACGTGCGTGGTCGCGCCCGCAACCGCGGCCAGGAGAGTCACGGGTTCGCCTCGTGGCCGCGCGAGCAAAGAGTCGCCCGCCCACACCGAGTCGTAGCCGGCTCGCTCCGCCTGACGCGCCGCTTCGATCACAAAAGCAAGGTCGCCGTCCGCCCACAGAAGCGCCTCGCGAGAGGGGAGCAAAAGGCCAGTTGATGGTGCTTGCGGCGACATGAGGTTCTGGTGGTCCATCATGGCGGTTTCCCAAAGCGCGTCCGTAACCCGGCCGCGTATCTATCAGCGAAACCGTGAGAACTAGAATGTTTGTCGCCTTGCTCGGACTCTTGGCCGCGGCCTGTGGAAGCCCATCCACCTCTGCGGTCGCGACGAGCCCATCTCCGGCAGGCGTGAGCGTCGTGGCGGAAGTCGACAAGACCGTCAAGGGCCAGGACGAAGTCGTGCTGACGAACACAAGCGCCATGACCCTGTACTACCTCACCTCGGACACGGCCACGACTGTGGCGTGCAAGGGCGCATGTGCGACCTTCTGGCCGCCACTGCTGCTCGCATCTGGCGACCCGACGTCTTCGGTCGCACTGCCCGGCAAGTTCACGGTGGCACCGAACGCGAACGGGCGGCAGGTGCTCTACAACGGTCACCCTCTCTACGCCTTTTCCAAGGACAAGACGAGCAACGACTCGAACGGGGAGGGGATCAACGCGTTCGGGGGCACATGGCACGTTGCGACTCCCAACCTCGCGGCGATGTAGCTAGGTCTCAGCCTGACCCTGCGCTGAGCCAACTATCTAGACTGGCCCCGAATGTTCACGGGGGCCAAGTACGCCCGCAGCGGCGACGTCAATATCGCCTATCAGGTCGTGGGCAGCGGCTCGATAGACCTGGTGCTGGTGCTCGGGTGGGTCTCTCACCTGGCATACGTGTGGGAACTGCCTGCCCTGGCGCGGTTTCTCAACCGCCTGGCATCGTTCTCCAGGCTCATCCTCTTCGACAAACGCGGCTGCGGGATGTCGGACCGGGTGCATCCGCTGCCGACGCTGGAGCAGCGCATGGACGACGTTCGCGCCGTCCTCGATGCGGTTGGTTCGCAGAAAGCGGCGTTGCTCGGAATCTCGGAGGGGGGCGTGATGTCGGCGCTCTTCGCTGCGACCTATCCCGAGCGGACCGCCGGCCTGATCATCGACGGCAGCTATCCCTCCGCTTTGAGGCGCCCAGACTATCCATGGGGCGTGACAGAAGACCAACTGGAGCAGCGATTCAGCCGCGTCAAGGACGTGTGGGGCAAGGTCGCCGGCATGGATCGGTATGCACCGAGCCAGGTCGAGAAGCCAGAGGTCGCGAACTGGTGGACGACGTTCATGCAGATGAGCGCGAGCCCCGGCGACGCTGAGGACCTCTTGAGGATGAACAACTTCATCGACATCCGCGATGCCCTCCCTGCGATCCGCGTGCCGACATTGATCATCCATGCCCGAGGCGATCGAGTGGCCCCATTCGAGGCCGGCCGCTACTTCGCCGAGCACATCCCGAACGCCAAATTCCTCCAGCTGGAGTCCGACGACCACTGGCCGTACTTCGGAGATGCCGACCAGGTGATAGGCGAGGTGCAGGAGTTTCTCACTGGCGTGCGCAGCGGGCCGCCGCCCGAGACGATGCTCGCGACGGTTCTCTGCACGGATGTGGCACAAGCCGGCGCGCACGCCATCTGGCTTGGCGACAAGCGTTGGAATCAGCTGGTCGACCGTCATCACTCGGTCGTTCGCAAGGCGCTCTCGCGATACTCCGGTCGCGAGATCGAGGCCGGCGAGCAAGGTGTGACGGCCGTCTTCGACGGCACCGCGCGCGCGATCCGCTGCGCTCTCGAGGTCCGCGACCAGCTTCTTCGTCTTGGCCTCCGCGTGCGTGCCGGTCTGCATGCCGGCGAATGCGAGATCGGTGACGGCCGCCCTCGTGGCGTCGCACTTCACGTCGCCTCCAGCGTCATGAAGGCGGCCCAGCCGGGCGAAGTCCTTGTGTCGGGCACGATCAAAGACCTGGTCGTGGGCTCGGGCGTGGAGTTCGCCGACCGCGGCGTCCGCTCGTTTGCCGGCGTTCCCGGCTCGTGGAGCCTGTTCGCGGCAGGGCCCGAACAACCGGCGCTGCACACCAAGCCGGGGCAGTCCGTTCGCTCCGGGGAGCTCAGCCGCAGAGAGCGCGACGTTGCACAGCTTGTGGCCGGCGGGCTAAGCAACCGCGAGATCGCGGGGCGCCTTTATCTGTCAGAGCGGACCGTGGACAATCACGTGCACCACATCCTGGACAAGCTTGGCTTCGACTCACGCGTCCAGGTGGCGACGTGGCTGGCCAGAAATGAGCACCGGAGCTGAGCACCCACTGAGCCTTCTCACGGTTGGCGCAAGGACGACGCAAACCTAGCCTGCAGTGGAAAGGCGATCCAACCGGATCGCCGCAACCAACGCAAGGAGGGTTCAAATGGCCAGGTTCATGGTCGAGCGCTCGTTTCCCGACGGGCTCGAGATCCCGTTGACTGAGCAAGGGGCGCAGGCCTGCATGTCTGTCGTCGGCACCAATGCCGAGCTCGGCGTCACGTGGGTCCATTCATATGTGACTGAGGACCACAAGAAGACTTTCTGCATCTACGACGCACCCAGCCCCGATGCGATCCGAAAGGCTGCGAAGCTCAACCAGCTTCCGGCCGACAAGATCACGCCGGTGCGCGTCCTCGACCCCTACTTCTACAAGTGAGGTTGGGGGAGATGATCAATTTCCTGAGATCGAAGAAGAGTTTTCTCGTCGGCGCCGCGGCGGTTCTCGCCTGCCTGCTGCCGTTCAGCGCGGTGGCCGCCTCGATTCCTACCGGCGAACGGGCACTCGGCAACGCCACGATCGAGCCCGCCTACAACGACGCCGACGGCACCTTCGTCTATCTGCTGACTCCGAACAGGCTCGCGCCGCTCGGGCCGAACAACCCGATCAACAACGTGAACTCGCACGCGGTCGCTCCGCTCTTCCTGATCGTCTATCCACCCGGCACGCAAGGCACCTTCAACTGCATGGGGGCCAATCCCGGCAACTGCCCGGACCACGCCGGCGTGATCGCCGGCGTCGCGACCCACGTGATGCCCTCCGTCTATGGCACCGACCCCACCGCCGTCCCGGGACATGATCACCTGGTCGGCATGCCTCACACCGGTGACTTCAACGTGCCCTGGCACGTCTACGTGGAGCTGTTCACCACCAACGCGGCGGTGACTCACATCACCACGCTGGCCGGGCTCCAGAGGGCCTGGTCCTCGGGCGCACTGCTCGAGCTGGACTCGGGGATCACCTTCGTTTGCTCGGTCGTCTCCGAGCACGCGTACCTGGCGGGGACGCCGCTCTGACCGTCTGACGGCCGGGAGAGGGCGCCTCTCCCGGCCGCACTGCGGCCGACAATAGAAGTCGGTTGGCAACAACGCTCGGCCTCGACGTCGGGACCTCGGGTGTGCGCTGCGTCGCCATCGACGAGAGCGGACGGCTGGTCGCCTCGGCAAGCGTGGAATATCCGCTCTACTCACCTCATCCCGGCTGGTCGGAGCAGCTCGCAGAAGACTGGTGGGCGGCAACATGCCGCGTCACGGCGCAGGTGGCCGCGGAGGTGGGGAGCGACATCCGCGGCATCGGTCTCGCGGGGCAGATGCACGGCGCGGTTTTCCTCGGCGACAAGGATGAGGTGATCCGCCCGGCCATCCTGTGGAACGACCAGCGGACCGCACGTCAATGCGACGCCATCACCCAAAAAGTTGGCGCGCGACGACTTACCGACATCACAGGCAATCCGGCGCTCACCGGCTTCCAGGCTCCCAAGATCCTCTGGCTGCGTGACGAGGAACCGCATGCATACGAGCGCGTCGCCTCCGTGCTCCTGCCCAAGGACTACATCCGATTGAAGCTCACAGGCGCGCGGGCGACAGACGCATCGGACGCCGCCGGAACCCTGCTCCTCGACCTGAGGAGCCGCGACTGGTCCGCCGAGATCCTGCACGCCCTCGACATACCAAAAGAGTGGCTGCCTCGCGTGCACGAAAGTCCTGACAAGACAGGGTCCGTCCGCCGCGAAGTCGCAAAGCAGCTCGGACTTCCCGATGCGTTGCATGTCGCGGCCGGCGGCGGCGACAACGCGGCCGCAGCCGTGGGGATCGGGATCATCAGAAACGGGCTCGCGAGCTGCTCGATAGGAACGAGCGGCGTGTTCTTCGCGCACTCGGACGCGCTCGCGACCGATCCGTCCGGTCGCCTCCATGCCTTCTGCCACGCGGTTCCCGGCCGCTATCACCTGATGGGCGTGACCCTCGCCGCCGGCGCATCCCTGCGCTGGTGGCGCGACCTTGTCGGAAATCGCGACTACGACGATCTCACGACGCTGGCGGCTCAGACCCCGCCGGGAGCGGAAGGCCTTCTGTTCCTTCCCTATCTGACCGGCGAGCGGACCCCGCACCTCGACCCGCTCGCGCGCGGCGCCTTCATCGGACTCACCGCGAGGCACGGCGTGGGTCACATGACGCGTGCGGTGATGGAGGGTGTCGGTTTCAGCCTTCGCGATTCGCTCGAGATCATGGTGGGCCTGGGCGCGGCGCCGAGCGAAATTCGGGCGACCGGCGGCGGATCCCGCAGCGCGTTCTGGCGCCAGATCCTCGCCGACGTCCTGCAACGTCCCATCGTGCGAACGACCGCGGACGAGGGGCCCGCGTATGGCGCCGCGATGCTGGCCGGCGTGGCCGCGGGCGTGTACGGCTCGGTCGAGGAGGCCTGCGCGGGGATCACCCTCCGGCCCGAGGTTGAAGAGCCCGACGCCGGACGTGCGCGCCTCTACGACGAGCACTACGCCATGTATCGAGACGCCTACCCGGCGACGGCGGCCATCATGCACAATCTCGGGACCGGGGATTGAGCGACCGCATTGGGCTGATCGTCGAGCGAATCCGCGCCATCCCGAGAGGATCGGTCCAGTCCTACGGCGAGATCGATCCCGGCGCGCCGCGACTGGTCGGGCGCGTGCTGGCCACGACGCATCGAGACGACCTCCCATGGCATCGGGTGGTGCGAGCCGACGGGAGCATCCCCCAAGGCGAGCGCCAGCGCGAGCTGTTGCGTAAAGAGGGCGTGCCGATGCGAGGCGATCGCGTCGACATGAAGCGAGCTCGGGCACCGGATGTGAAATCATCCCGACGCAATGTCTGATCGCTCAGCCCTTGTTTTGGGTGGAGGCGGCATCACCGGCGCGGCCTGGGAGATCGGCATGCTGGCAGGCCTGGCCGAAGCCGAGGTCGACTTGTCCACCGCGGACATGGTGATCGGAACGTCGGCAGGCGCCAACGTCGGCTCCCAGATCTTGAGTGGCGTCCCGATCGAAGAGCTGTACGCGAGACAGCTGAAGGAGCCAGAGGGCGAGATTCCCGTCCGGCTCGGCCTGGGCAACCTGGCGTCATGCGCGTCGTAGACCGAAAGGATGCGCGCGAGGAGCGGGATCTGCTGGCTGCCCAGGCGCGCAGCCTGGGTCGCGAAAGCCCAGCGGCTGGACCTCAACCACGTGACCGTCGGTGCCGTCGCCGTCCTCGCCGCCGGCGCCTCGACCGGCCCCGCCGGGGCGTTGCGGTGGAGACTAAACGGCGGCGCCAGATCCGATGAGATCAGTCGCGTGAGATTTACTGCCCAACCGGGTAGATGTTTTAGTTGCTGGTTAACTGATGCGGCCGATCGACAACCGAATAATTAAAGCCTTCACCCGGCCACTGTCGACCGCCTGAAACTTACGGACGCGCGGCGGCGCAGCTTCGGCAGAGACCCCCGAAAACCACGCGGTGGTTCGTGACCTTGTAGCCGGTCAGGCTCTGCACCTGGGCCGTGGCGTCGTCCAGGACGCAACCCGGCACTTCCTCGATCCGCCCGCAGCTCTCGCACCGGATGTGCTCGTGGTGGCCCTCCCGGACCTCGAATCGGGCATGCCCGTCGCCAAGGTCGATCCGGTCGACCATGCCCTGCTTCTCGAGCAGGTTGACCGCTCGGAAGACTGACGAGTAGTCGGCGGAGCCCAGCGCAGTCCTGACCTCCTGGTGGAGGTCTTCGATGGACCAGGCGTGCCGGTCCTGCGTCTCAAAGAGGCGGCGTACCTCGTCGGTGACCGGGCTCGGTCGGGGCATCCTCGAAAAGCATACGCCGGGTGCGCAGCCAACTTGCGCATATAATTTGTGCAATGCTCTTGCGCATGGCGGCAATGGCCGCGACGGCGTTCCTCGTCTTGGTGGCCGCGTCTTGCGGGCTCAGCAGCGCGGCCTCAGACGGCAAGGGGTCCCCGGTCAGGGTCGTCGCGGCCGAGAACTTCTGGGGCAGCATCGCCCAGCAGGTCGGAGGCGACCACGTGAGCGTGACCAGCGTCATAGTCAACCCGGCCACCGACCCCCACGCCTACGAGGCCACGCCCGGCGACGCGAGGACCATCGCGCAGGCGCGGTACGTCATCGTCAACGGGGCCGGCTACGACCCGTGGGCGCCCAAGCTGCTCGACGCGAACCCGGTGTCGGGACGTACCGTGCTCATCGTCGGCGACCTCCTCGGCAAGAGAGAGGGCGACAACCCTCACTTCTGGTACTCGCCTTCGTACGTCGACCAGGTCGTCGACAGGATCGCCTCCGACCTCGCGAAGGTCGACAGCGCGGACGCGTCCTACTTCCAGCAGAGGGGCGCGTCCTACAAGGCGGCAGGGCTGAAGGACTATCACGACACGATCGACACGATCCAAAGCAAGTACGCCGGCACGAAGATCGGCGCCACCGAGAGCATCGTGTCCTACCTCGCGGGCGGGCTGGGCCTCGACCTGATCACGCCGTACACCTACCTCAAGGCGATCAGCGAAGGCACCGATCCAAGCGCCGCGGACAAAGCGGAGATTCAGAAAGAGATCGACACCAGGGCGATCAAGGTCTTCGTCTTCAACTCGCAGAACGCGACCCCCGACGTGCAGGCCCTCGTCGACAGGGCGCACACCAGAGGGATCCCTGTCACGACGGTGACCGAGACGCTCGTCCCGGCGGCCTCCACGTTCCAGGACTGGCAGACGGGACAGTTGAAGAACCTGCTGGCGGCGCTCGGTGGCTGAAAACGCCGCCGTCGCCTTCGCGAATGCCGGGATTCGGTTTGGTCACCGGTACGTGTGGCGCGAGGTCGACCTCGAGGTACTGAGCGGCGAGTTCGTCGCGATCCTCGGTCCCAACGGCGCCGGCAAGTCCACGCTGCTCAAGGCGATGCTCGGCGTCCTGCCGCTCACCGAGGGCACCGTCCATGTGTTCGGCAAGCCGGTCCACCGCGGGAACGACGAGGTGGGATACCTGCCGCAGCGGCGGCGCTTCGACCCAGACCTCAGGATCCGCGCAATCGACCTCGTGCGGCTCGGCCTCGACGGCGCGCGCTGGGGCGTGCCTGCACCTTCATGGCTGCCCTCCTCCGAGGGCAAGGCGAAGCAGCGCCGAGTCGACGGCATGATCCGGCTCGTGGGCGCGGAGGCTTACGCCGAGCGGCCGATCGGCGAGCTGTCCGGAGGAGAGCAGCAGCGCATCCTGATCGCCCAGGCGCTGGTCACCGGAGCGAGGATGCTGGCCCTCGACGAGCCGCTGGAAAGCCTGGACCTCAACAACCAGCAGTCCATCTCGGGCCTGATCCAGCGGATCTGCCACGAGCAGGGCGTGACCGTGCTTCTGGTGGCGCACGACGTCAACCCGATCCTTCCGTTCGTGGATCGCGTCGTCTATGTCGCGGGCGGCCACCTCGTCGCGGGCAGGCCGCTGGACGTGATCAAGACCGAGATCCTGACCAGGCTCTACGGCGCGGCGGTCGAGGTGCTGACCACCAGCGATGGGCGCCTCGTGGTGGTGGGCCAGCACGAGCCCGTCAGTCACCACGAGCTCTAGTGGGCCTTTCCTGGGATTTCCTCGCCGACCTGCAGCTCCTGCTGCAGTTCCACTTCATGCAGAACGCGTACATCGCGGGCACGCTGGTGGCGATCCTCGCCGGCGTCGCGGGCTACTTCGTCGTGCTGCGCGGTCAGAGCTTTGCGGCGCACATGCTGTCCCAGGTCGGATTCCCGGGCGCCGCGGCGGGGGTGCTGGTCCACGTCTCACCCGTCCTCGGCCTGATCGTCTTCTGCGTGGCGGCGGCGATCGGCATCGGATATACGGGTCCCAACCTCGACGCGGGACATCGCGCCGAGTCCGCCGCGGTGGGGAGCATCCTCGCTTTCTCACTCGGGCTCGGCCTGCTCTTCTTCCGGCTCTACGCCGGGAGCGCGCAGGGCATCTACGGGTTTCTCTTCGGCACGATCCTCGGCATCACCGACCGCGACGTGCAGCTGACCCTCGCCGTCGCCGTCGTGAGCCTGCTTGCGCTGGCCTTCATCGGGCGCCCGCTGGTCTTCGCGTCCGTCGACCCTGACGTGGCGGAGGCGCGAGGCGTCGCCGTGCGCGGGCTGTCGATCGCGTTCCTGGTCATCCTCGCCTTCGCGGTCGCCATCACCGTCCAGATCGTCGGCACGCTTCTCATCTTCGCCTTGCTGGTCACGCCGGGCGCCGCCGCCCTGCAGCTGACCGCCCGTCCACCTGTAGGCGTCGCGCTCAGCATCGGGCTTTCGATCACGTTCACGTGGCTCGGCCTCGCGTTGGCGTATTTCAGCGATTACCCGGCGGGCTTCTTCATCACCACGCTCGCGTTCGGCACGTACGTCCTGATTCGCGGGGCGAGGGCGGTGACCGCGTGATCCAGAGCCTGCATGCCATGCTCGCCCTCGACTTCATGCGCAGCGCCTTCGTCGCGGGCGGCTGCATCGCGTTTGCAGCCGGCCTGGTCGGCTACTTCGTCGTCCTGCGCAACCAGGTGTTCACCACGGACGCGCTCGGCCACGTCGCGTTCACCGGGAGCCTCGGTGCCCTGCTCGCGGGCCTGAACCTGCTGGTCGGCGTTTTCGGAAGCTGCATCGCGGTTGCGCTCGCCATCGGGACGCTGGGCGGGCGCGGCCGAGGTCGCGACGTGGCCGTCGGCACGGTCTTCGCTTGGGTGCTCGGCGTCGGCGTGCTGTTCTTGAGCCTGTACACGACCTCGTTCAGCGCGGCGTCAGGCAACGTCGGCGTGAGCGTCCTTTTCGGAACGATCCTCAGTCTTCAACCCGCGCAGGTCGTCGTGGCTTCGCTCGCGGGCGCGGCGACCGTCATCGCGACGCTTGCGGTGGCGCGACCACTCCTGTTCATGAGTCTGGATCCCGACGTCGCGCTGGCCCGAGGCGTGCCGACTCGTCTCCTCACGGCCGTGTTCATGGTCCTGGTGGCGGTGACGGTCGCGGAGGCCGTCCAGGCTGTCGGCGCGCTCCTGATCTTCGCGCTGATGGTGACGCCCGCGGCGGTGGCGCAGAACGTGAGCTCACGTCCGTGGCTAGGCATGGCCCTGTCCGCGTTGATCGCGCTCGCGGTGGTCTGGACCGGCCTGGTCCTGGCCTTCTACATCTCATACCCGGCCAGCTTCTTCATCACGACACTGGCCTTCGTGCTATATCTCGCCTCGCGATTCATCCTGAAATTGCACGCGACGCGGCCGTCGCAAGAGGCGTCCGGCTCGAGCTGATCACCGTCGGCTGGATGGCCGCCGAAGCGGCGCTCGCGCTGGGCGCCGGCATCGCTGCGCGCAGCGTGCTGCTAACGGCATTCGGGGTCGACTCGGTCGTCGAGCTGCTGAGCGGCATCGTCCTGCTGCGCCGCCTGTCCGTCGAAGCGCGAGGGGCACCAATGGAGCAGGTGGATCGCCTGGAGCACAGGACCGCCCGCATCTCCGCGGTGCTGCTGATCCTGCTGTGCGCCTACATCGTGGTCACGTCCGCGGCCGGCCTGCTCCTCCGCGTGAAGCCCGAGGGCTCGGTGCTCGGCCTGGCCGTGGCCCTAGTGGCGGTCATTGCGATGCCGCTGCTGGCGTGGGCCAAAACCCGCGCCAATCGCACGATCGGCAGCGCGTCCTTGCGGGCGGACATCGCCGAAACGCTCACGTGCGCATACATGGCCGGCGTCACCCTGATCGGCCTCGCGGCGAGCATGGCGCTAGGCCTGTGGTGGCTGCAGTACGTAGCGGCCGCGGCCCTGCTGATCTGGCTAATCCCCGAGACGCGCGAAGCAATTGGCTAGAGATAAAAGACGACTATCGCCATGAGCTGCGCGATCGGAGCGGTTAACGTGGCTTCCGATGGCTAAGACAGGCTGACAAGCAGCGTCCTAACCCTTATAAGCGTCTCCGCGGGGCTTAATCGCGAAGATTGTTAGGAGTCGTTGCTCACGGTCGATCTTGAACCGGACTCGCCAATCCCCGACCCGTAACCGACGCTGATCGCGAAGCCCTTGCAGCTGTCGCACATCACCCTCTGGGAGGCGGTCGATCGCTGCTCTAATCCGTTTCTGGTCCGGTTTGGACATACGGAGCAGGTCGCGTTCGGCGCTTCTCTTGATTTCCTTCCGCCAAGGTGGCGGTTGGCTCAGATGACAAGTCTCCGACTAACGTCCGACCAATCTGAGGCCGGCTCATCTTCCGCCGCTTTAACTGCGTCTTCCTCCTCCTCGGTAGGGACTTCGTCATCGAGTGGCGCGGAATCAAGTGTTTTCAGCATGGGATCGTCTTGCTGCTCAACCAGTCGGCGACCAATGACGACCGCGGCAACCAACGCGCCCGCAAGGAGAAGCAACCAAAACCGTTCGCCGACGCCGCGCGCACTTCGCTGCAGGGAACTCACTGCTGCCCTGGTTTCGGCCAAGATAGCTAGACGCTGGGCGGGAAGGGCCACGGGCTGAGTCTACCGCGCATCCGTGGATCTGGGCCTTTAAGCCAACCAACCTGGTGGATGGCACTGTCCATGGCCGATCAACACCTCGGTTGCTAGCGAGAAGGCGAGCTTATCGACAATGGCATGTTTTGCCGCGAAGTCAAGGAACAGCAGCAATTAAGTCAGGTGTTGGTCCCTACGTCGTCGTGTAGCGCGGCCGCAAGTTCCAGACGGCCTTCGACTAGACCCTTCCGCGCTCCATCTCCCATTTCCACGGAGGGTCTGCTCCTGCCCGCGCGCACGTGATCGCCGCCGCCAGGCACGCGAACTTCAACGCGGACTCGAGCTGTTCGCGCTCGAGGCTGAGGTCCGGGCGGACCGCGGCGTGGTCATGCAGCCACGCGAGCAGGGCCGCCCCGAAGGCGTCGCCCGCCCCGATCGTGTCGACGACCTCGACCGGCACGGCGGGAACGTGCAGCCGATGTTCGCGGTGCGCCCCGAAAGCTCCCTCGGCGCCGAGGGTGACGACCACCATCGACACGCCCTCGTGGAGCAAGCGCTCTGAGGCGCGGCGGTAGGTGAGGTCGGGATAGAGCCACGTCAGGTCGGCGTCGCTCGCCTTGACGACCGTGCTCTCCGCGATAACCTCCTGAAGGCGCTCGCGATACTCGTCTTCCGGGATCAACCCGACCCGGATGTTCGGATCGAGCATCACCAGGCGACCGTCGCGTTCGCGGCGCACGAATTCGACGAGGGTGGATGCCATCGGCTCGAGCACCATGCCGAGCGTGCCGAGGTGCAGGGCATTGACCTCGGCTCCTAGCTTGTCGGGGAGCATGTCGAGCGTCAGGTGGGGGGCCGACGTGCCCTGGACGAGGAACTGATACTCGGCGAGACCAGCACTGTCGATGTCCGCGACCGCGATCGTCGTGGATTCCGCCCCCACGCTCGCCAGCTCCAGGCTCGCCCCGTCAGAAACCAGCAGCTCGGCCAGCTCGCGGCCGAATTTGTCGCTCGAGAGCCGGCCCAGGAAAGCGGTCGGCACCCCGAGCCGGGCCAGTGCCCGCGCGGTGTTGAAGGGACCGCCGCCGGGTGCGGCGCGTTGAGTACCGTCGCCGTTGTGGATCATGTCGATCAACGCCTCGCCGCAGACGACGATCACGGGCGGATCTCGCCTGAACCCCTGGTGATGAGGCGGGTCACCACGACCTTGTGCTCGGAGGCCGACCGGTCCCCGTCGACGCGGCGGAACATGAGCTCGGCGGCGGTGCGCCCGATCGCGGCCGGGTCCTGCGCGATCACCGTGATGCCCGGCTCCAGCAGATCGGCGAGCAGGATGTCGTCGAAGCCGATCAGCGCGACCTTCTTGTGAAGGCCGAGGTGCCGGAGGGCGCGAAACGCTCCGATCGTGACCAGGTTCTGCCCTGTGAAAAGCGCGGTCGGCGGCTTGGGGGCGCGGAGCAGATCGAGGGCGGCGGCCTCGGCCTTCTCGATACCCCGAAGGTCGAGCCGGACCAATTTCTCGTCGACCGCGACGCGCTGCTCGGTCAGCTCCTCGACGTAACCGCGATGCCGTTCAGCGGCGGTGTCGATCGTGTGGAGGTCGCCGAGATAGCCGATCCGGCGGTGACCATGCGAAAGCAGGTGGTGAATGCCGCGGCGCACGCCTGCGGCATTGTCGGTCAACACGGTGTCCGCGTCGAGAAATGCAGGCGGCCGGTCGACGAAGACGATCGCCGTGCCGGCTTTGCGCTCGGTGATCAAGTAGCTGTGGTCGTGGCTCGCGGGCTGGATGATCAGGCCGTCGACGCGCCGTGAGGCGAACGCCGAGACCAGCTGTCGCTCGCGCTCCTCGTCCTCGTCCGAGCTGCCCGCGAGCACGAGCACGCCTCGCGTAAGCGCCACGTCCTCGATCCCCCGGTGCAGGGCCGAGGAGAACGGGTTGGCGATGTCTTCGAGGACGACGCCGATCGTCGCGCTGCGCCCGTCCGACCGGCGGAGGCTGCTCGCCGGCAGGTTGTGCCGGTAGTCGAGTCGCGCCGAGGCGGCCAGGACGCGCCGGGCCAGCCGGGGCGAGACGCCGGCCTCGCCGTTGACGACGCGGGAAACCGTCTTGATGCTGACCTTGGCCAGGGCCGCAACCTCCCTCATGGTGGGCCTTGACCTGTCACCAGGTTCGGGTGTCAACGTTGCCTCCAGGGTTGCACAAGGCGGCGACGCCAGGGCGAGCGGCTAATTCTTCTGTTGCAGTCTATCCCGATCTGTGTTATATCAGACAACGTTGTCTTTGACAACGTTGTCAAGCTGCCTGGTAATCGCATTCTGGGCCTACTAAGGGAGAGGTGACTCGGCATGAGCGATAGGAAGCTACGACCCCCGGACCGCATCGTGGCCACCACGATTCTCGGCCTCATCGTCACCCTCGTGGGTGCCGCCTGCTCGGGTGGCGCCGGCGGCGGCGGTGGTGGCGCCGGCACAACAACCGTCACCGTCGGATCGGTCGACAACCCGTCGATGACTGACCTCAAGAAGCTGGTGCCCGACTTCCAGGCCGCGAACCCGGGCATCACGGTCAACATCGTGACGCTTCCCGAAGACCAGATCCGCCAGCAGGTGACGCAGGACGTCGCGACGCAAAGCGGACGCTTCGACCTGTTCACGATCGGCACGTACGAGGTTCCGCTCTGGGCCAAGCTCGGCTGGGTTCAGGACCTCGCTCCGTACATCGCGAAGGACTCGAGCTACGCGCCGGACGACTTGATCCCAGGGGTCAGGACAGCCCTGACCTACAACAACGATCTCTACGCCGTGCCCTTCTACGGCGAGTCCTCGATGCTCATGTACCGCAAAGACCTTCTGTCGGCCAAGGGCATCACGATGCCAGACCACCCCACCTGGGACCAGGTGGCGGCTGCCGCAAAGGCGGTCAATAACTCGAGCTCGGGCTTGAATGGAATCTGCTTGCGCGGCCTCCCTGGTTGGGGCGAGCAGCTGGCTCCGCTCGACACGGTGGTCAACACGTACGGCGGACGCTGGTTCGACCAGAACTGGACCGCGCAGCTGACCACCCCGGCATGGCACGACGCCCTGACCTTCTACACCAACCTTCTGAAGGATGCCGGGGAGCCGGGAGCCGGCAGCGCCGGATTCACGGAGTGCCTGAACGCCTACAACAACGGCAAGGTCGCGATGTGGTACGACGCCACCGTGGCCGCAAGCTTCTTCACCGGGGACGCGGCCAAGAACTCCGGCTACGCCTTCGCCCCCACCAAGGTCAAGGATTGGTCGGGCTGGCTGTGGGCTTGGACCCTGGCCATGGGCTCGGCCAGCAAGAAGAAGGACGCGGCGTGGAAGTTCATGGACTGGGCCACCTCCAAGGCTTACGCGAGGCTGGTCGGGACCAAGCTTGGTTGGCAGCGTGTGGCGCCCGGAACCCGCACCTCGACGTACTCGATTCCCGAGTACCAGCAAGCCTCGGCCGGCTTCGCGCAGGTCACCCTTGACTCGATCTCGCACGCCGACATCACGCACCCCACCGTCGACCCGGTGCCATATATCGGAATTCAATACGTCGACATCACCGAATTCCAGCAGCTCGGCGATCAGGTCTCACAGGAGTTCGCCAAGGTGATCGCCGGCACAGAATCCGTGGATGCGGCGCTGCAGAAGGCCAATGCGTTGGCCCAGACAGCCGGCAACGCCTACAAGCATTAGCGCTCGAGGGGCCTGGGGCCACAAATGAAAATCGCCGGTCGCAGCATCCTTCCGTCGGTCGCCGGTCGCGGAGGCGAGCGGGTACAAACCGCCGCCTCCGTCTCCCGGCGCGAGGCATGGGCTCGGCGTCTTCCCCTGCTGCCTGCTTTCGTTTACGTGTTTCTCGTGACGCAGATCCCGTTCGCGCTGACCATCTACTACAGCTTTTTCTCGTGGAACCTGCTGAAGCCGGGCAGCTTTCGGTTCGCTGGGCTCCAGAACTATGCGGCGCTGCTGACCGACGATCTCGTGAGAAGCGCGGTCTTGAACACGGTCGTGCTGACCGTGTGCGTGATCGTGATCTCGGTCGTCCTCGGCCTCGCGGTGGCCATGATTCTCAACTCTGAGGTCTTCGGCAAAGGCGTGATGCGAACGCTGATGATCGCGCCCTTCCTGATCATGCCCACCGCCGGTGCTTTGATCTGGAAGCACACGCTCCTCAACCCGCTTTACGGGCTGCTGCCTTACTTCTTGACCCCGCTCGGACTCGGCCGGGTGGACTGGATCGGCCGGTTTCCGATGGTCACCGTGATTGCCGTGGAGGTCTGGCGCTGGACGCCATTCATGATGCTGATCATCCTCGCCGGCCTGCAGTCGCAGAACCCCGAGGTCCTGGAGGCCGCTCGCGTCGACGGGGCGAACGCGCTGCAGGCCTTCCGGCACATCACGCTGCCCCTGGTCAGGCCATTCATCGAGCTGGGCGCCCTGCTCGGATCACTCTTCGTCGTCCAGACCTATGACTCGATCTACATGCTCACATACGGAGGGCCCGGCACGGACACGACGAACATCCCCTTCGCCCTTTACCTCGTAGCGTTCCAGGGCTTCAACATCGGACAGGCATCCGCCATCGGGGTGGTCGCCGTCATCATCACGATCATCGTCGCGACATTTGCACTCCGCACGTTCTTCACGATCTTCCAGGTGGAGGCGAGACGGTGATGGCCGCACTGATGGCGAACCGCTCGAAGGTCTTGTTGTCCCTGGTCGGATGGCTGGTCGTGTTGGTCTTCTTCTTCCCGGTCCTCTGGATGTGGATGGAGAGTCTCAAAACGGAGCCGCAGGCCGCCAGCTCCCCGCCGACGATCTTTTTCGTGCCGACCCTGTCGACATTTCAGGAAGTGCTCTCGGGCGACTTCCCGCCGTTCTTCATCAACTCGGCGGTCGCCAGCATCGTCTCGACCTTCCTTGTCCTGGTCCTCGGCCTGCCGGCCGCGTATGCGCTGGCCATCAGGCCCGTCAAGAGGACTCAGGACGTCCTGTTCTTCTTCATCTCGACACGCTTTTTGCCGTTCGCCGCCAGCCTTGTCCCGCTCTACCTGCTGGCTCGCGACCTGCAGCTGCTGGACAACATTTTCGCCCTGATCGCGATCTACACCACGATCAACCTGCCGCTCGGCGTCTGGCTGCTGCGCTCGTTCCTGCTGGAGATTCCGCACGACCTCTTCGAGGCGGCGCGCGTCGACGGGGCCTCGTTCTTCAACGAGATAGTGCGATCGTGGTACCGCTGATCGCCCCTGGGCTCGCAGCGACGTCCTTGATCTGCCTGATCTTCAGCTGGAACGAATTCTTCTACGCCGTCAACTTCACGTCCTCGGTCGCGGCCACCGCGCCGATCTTCCTGGTCGGCTTCATCAGCGGGCGCGGCCTCTTCTACGCGAAGCTTGCGGCAGCCGCCACTCTTTCCAGCCTGCCCGTCCTGCTGGCCGGCTGGATCGCGCAGAAGCAGCTCATCCGCGGCCTCACCCTGGGCGCCGTGAAATGAGGGCGGTCGTCATCGAAGAGCCGAACGAGGTCGTGGTCAAAGAGGTCGCGGACCCAACGCCCGGTCCCGCGGACGCCGTTGTCAAGGTCGAGGCGTGTGGGATCTGCGGCACCGACATCCACGTCATCCGCGGCGAGTTCGCCCCGACCCGTTATCCGATCATCCCCGGCCACGAGTTCTGCGGCGAGGTGGTCGCCGTAGGGAAGGAAGTCCGGAACGTGAAGGTCGGCGACTTCGTCGCGGTGGACCCTTCCTTATATGACGGAACCTGCCGCCAGTGCCGGGCAGGCCACTTCAACCTGTGCGAAAACTGGAACGGCATCGGCGTCGGTCGCACGAACGGCGCCTGTGCCGAGCTCGTCGCGGTGCCTGCCGCGAACGCATTCCGGCTGCCCGATGACATCCCCCGCCACTGGGGTTCGCTCGTCGAGCCTCTTGCTTGCGCCGTCCACGGGCTGGACCAGGTCGACGCCAGGGTGGCCGGCGACTGGCTCATCTACGGTGCCGGCACAATGGGGCTTTTGCTCGCTCAATTGGCGAAGGACAACGGCGCAGGCAGGCTCGACATGGTCGACACGAACCCGAAACGTCATGCCCTTGCGAAGCGCCTGGCCGCTGAGCGCGTCGCCGCTTCCGCCGACGAGCTCGACATGCCACAGGGATGGGACGTCGTCATCGACGCGACCGGCGCCGTTCCGGCAATCGAGGACGGACTTCGCAGACTGGCGAAAGGCGGCACCTTCCTGATGTTCGGCGTGGCGAAGGACGACGCAGTCGCGCGATTCTCGCCGTTTCGGGTCTACAACGACGAGATCAAGATCGTCGGCTCGATGGCGGTGCTGCACAGCTTCGAGCGCGCGCTTGCGCTGTTCACCAAGGGCGTGATCGACAGCGAGGCGATGATCACCAACCGGTTCTCGCTCGACGATTACTCGAGCGCGATCGACGCCTTTCTCGCCGGAAGCGGCTTGAAGGTTCAGGTCGCGCCCGGCATGATGCACCGATAAGCCATAAGGTCGCGCTCCTCACCCGTGAATACCCGCCGGAGGTGTATGGCGGCGCGGGCACCCACGTCGAGTACCTGGCGCGCGAGCTCCGCAAGCTGACCGAGGTCTCGGTCCACTGCTGGGGAGCGCCGCGGGCGGAGGCGGGCGTGACCAGCCACCAGGCGTGGGCCGCCCTGGCGGAGCCGAAGCCGGAGTCGGCCGCGCTGGAGGCGATGTCGATCGACCTCTCCATGGCCGCGGCGGTCAAGGGCGTCGACCTGGTGCATAGCCACACCTGGTACGCGAACCTGGGCGGCCATCTCGCCAAGCTCATGTGGTCGATCCCGCACGTGATGACGATTCACAGCCTCGAGCCGCTCCGGCCGTGGAAGGCGGAGCAGCTCGGCGGGGGCTATGCGCTCTCGACCTTCTGCGAGCGGACGGCGATCGAGGCCGCGGACGCGGTGATAGCCGTGTCGAAGGGAGTTCGCAAGGACGTCCTGAGCTGCTATCCCGCGGTCGAGCCCGATCGCGTCCACGTCATCCACAACGGGATCGATCCGGAGATCTACCGGCCGCAGCCTTCACCCGAGACGTTGAGGCGCTTCGGCATTGACCCGACCCGGCCGTTCGCCTTCTTCAACGGGCGGATCACCCGTCAGAAGGGCCTGTCGCTGCTTCTCGCGGCGACCCTGAAGCTCGACCCGCGCCACCAGGTGGTGCTGGTGGCGAGCAGCCCGGACACCCCGGAGATCGCGGCCGAGGTGGATGCCCTGGCGGAGCGCGTGAACAACGAGCGGGGCAACCTCATCTGGATCGACCACTTCATCTCGAGGGAGGAGCTCATCCACCTGCACACGCACGCGACGGTCTTCGTGTGCCCGTCGATCTACGAGCCGTTCGGCCTGGTCATCCTGGAGGCGATGGCGTGCGAGACGGCGGTCGTCGCGTCACGCGTCGGCGGAATCCCGGAGATCATCGTCGAAGGCGAGACCGGCTACCTGGTCGACTACGCGCCAGACAAGGTCGACTCTTTCACGACCCACCTGGCCGCGCGGATCGACGAGCTGCTGGTCGACACCGACCTCGCCGCGCGAATGGGCAGGGCCGGACGCGAGCGAGTCGTGCGTCATTTCGGCTGGCCGGCGGTCGCGTCGAAGACCCTGAAGCTGTACGAAAGCCTGCTCTAGGCGTGCAGTTTGACCGCCCCGTCTTGGCTCTGGGCTTTGATCCCGGTCACCTCGAGGATCTGGGCCTCGTCGAGCGAATCGCTTCGCAACAGAGCACGCGCCAGCGCCTCGAGCTGGGCCCGGTGCTCAGTGAGCCGCTTCTCCGCGTCGACCAGGCACTCGCCGGCGATCCGGCGCATCTCGTCGTCGATGAGCTGCGCGGTCGCCTCGCTGTAGGGCCGCTGCTGCAGCATGCCCCCGTCGCCCTCGCCGAAATTCAGCGGACCGACCTTTGGGCTCATGCCCCAGCGGACGACCATCTCATGTGCGATCCGCGTCACCTGCTGCAGGTCGCTCTCCGCGCCGGTCGTGACGACGCCGTAGACGAGCTTCTCCGCCGCGCGCCCGCCCATCGCGCCGATCATGCGCGCGCGCAGGTAGTCCTCGCCGTAGTTGAACCGGTCGTCGACGGGGCTCTGCAGCGTCACGCCCAGCGCCTGCCCGCGCGGAATAATCGTCACCTTCTTCACGGGGTCGGCGCCCGGAACCAGCAGCCCGAGCAGCGCGTGCCCCGACTCGTGGTACGCGATGCGCTCCCGATCGAGGTCGCTGAGGATGAGCTTTCGCTCGCTGCCGAGCAGGGTCTTCTCGATCGCGTCAGCAAAGTCCCTCATGGTCACCGACGCCTCGCCTTTGCGCGCGGCGCTCAGCGCCGCCTCGTTGACGAGGTTGCGCAGGTCGGCGCCGACCATGCCGGGTGTCTGGGCCGCGAGATCGTCGAGGTCGACGTCCGCCGCGAGCGGCACGTTGCGCGTGTGAATGCGAAGGATCGCCGCGCGGCCGCGCCGGTCAGGCGCCTGCACGGTGACCCGGCGATCGAACCGGCCCGGCCGGAGCAAAGCCGGGTCGAGGACGTCGGCCCGGTTGGTGGCGGCGAGAACGATGACGCCTTCGCGAGAGTCGAAGCCGTCCATCTCGGTCAGGATCTGGTTGAGCGTCTGCTCCTGCTCGTCGTTGCCGCCGACGCGAAGCGCCGCCGAGCGGCTGCGACCGATCGCGTCGAGCTCGTCGATGAAGATGATCGCCGGCGCCGCGGCGCGTGCCTTGGTGAACAGGTCGCGCACCCTGGCCGCACCAACTCCGACGATCGCCTCGATGAACTCGGAGGCCGAGATGCTGAAGAACGGCACCTTCGCCTCGCCGGCGACCGCACGCGCGAGCAGAGTCTTGCCGGTGCCGGGCGCGCCAATGAGCAGCACGCCCTTCGGCATCGTCCCGCCGAGACGCTGGTATTTCTGCGGCTCGCGCAGGAAGTCGACCACCTCCTGCAGGTCGGCCTTGACCTCATCGATGCCCGCGACGTCAGCGAAGGTGACCGACGGCTTCTCCGCGTCGTAAAGGCGGGCCCGGCTCTGCCCGAAGGTGCCCAGGATTCCCCCGGCTCCCGCCCCCGCCGCACGGCGGGATAGATAGAGGAAGCCCAGGACCAGGAGGATCGTCGGCCCGAAGCTGAACAGCAGCGTCTCCCACAGCGGTGTCGATGCGTTGGGGTCATTCGCGTTCATCACCACGTTGTGCTGGTTCAGGAGTGTCTCGAGGTCGTCGTTGGCGAATGCCGGTCGCTGCGTCTGGAACTTCGTCGACTTGGTTCCCGATGCGTCGGCGACGGCCTTCTTTGTGACCCCCGTGATGGCTTCGCCGGTGCTCGTGACGCTGGTCACGTTGTCCTCGTTGACCTGCTGCAGAAACGCGTTGTACGAGATGGTGACTGTTGGCGTCTGAACGGCGGAAGAGACCAGGTTGCTGATCAGGATGTTGAGCGCGAACAGGATCGCCAGCGTGATCCAGAAACGTCTGGTACGCATGGGCGCGAGCGCGTCTGGTCGCTTCTGTGGCGGCTTCGCCTGCGACGGCGCGGGAGCCGGGCGTGGGGGCGACTGCGCCATTGACTGATCGTAGTCCGAGTCGTCAGCAGCGAACGAGCGGCGCTAGGCCGCCCAGCGCATCCCCGGCCCGCGAGCCCGTCTAGCGATCACCCGATCTGGCGGGATGAACTGGAACCCTGCGCCCGTCTTGACCACCTGCCATCCGCCTTCGTGCACGAGGCGGTGGTGGTAGTAGCAGAGAGGTAGAAGGTTGGGTAGGTCGCTCGGACCGCCGCGCCCCCAGAACTCGATGTGATGCGGAGTCGTGTGGTTGACCGGCCGGTCACACGCAGGCCCACCGCATGTGCGGTGCCTGGCTTTGAGCGCTCGCCACTGCGCCGGCGAGACCGCTCGGGTTGCTCGGCCGACATCGACGACGACGGAGTCGGCTTTCAGGATCCGGCACAACGTGCCGTCGCAGGCCAGGCGCTGCACGGTCTTGCTCGAGATGGCCATCCCACCCTGCAGCTCGGAGGCCGCGGCCCCCAACTCACCCTTTAAGCCTTCCAGTGTCGTGTTCAAGTTGATGTGCGGCCGCACCCCGTTGCGCCTCGGCATCGTGCCCGCGTCCATGGCGTGCTGGACCAGCTCGACGAACGCATCAGCCCGCCGCTGCTTGCTCGACCGATCATCAGTCCGGCCGCGCGGAGTGGAGAGCGATTCGATCGCCGTCTTGAGCGCCGCCCCGCCTTCCGGGTCGAGCAGCGCGTCGAGCTTGTACATCCGGCCCATCTCACTGAGGTGGAGGTAGCGGTTCTCGTAGTCCTCTTCGGTGTCCTTCTCGAAACCGTCAGGGTCCCAGGCATGGCGTGCGTGGGCGCTCAGCAAGCGCAGCTCCTTGATCGAGAACTGCTTGGCGTAGCCGATCCAGTGCTCCTCGTCGATGTGGTCTCGCTTCTCGCCGACCTGTTCGCTCAGGTGACAGATCACCGAGGCCGCCTGGTAGCCGATCTGGCCTGAGCTCAAAGCGCCGGCCACGCGGGGCAGAGACTCGAGCTGCTCCCCGACGCAGAGATGGTCGGCGGCCGACGTGCGAGACATCTGGCAGTTGACGGAGACGAAGGTCACGGCGCTCTGACCGGCGCGCAGGTGGTCGCCGCGCCGGCGAGCCGCATACGCAACCTTGCAGAGCGAACCTTTGAGGCGGTCGATCACCGCCGCCAGGCGCTTGGGATCTACGAAATCGAGGTCAGCCTCGAGCTCGAAAACGTGAGCCGCAGCCTCCAGCTTCTCGAGCTCGTCCGACATGAGAATATTGTACCAAACAGGCGTTCGTTGTCAATAGAATTCTCACGTAAGTCTATACAACGAAGACCCCCTAAACGCGGCCTCCAGGCCCGTCCGGGGCCACCCCCTTCCAAGTCCGTCCCCCACGCGACTTCCGTCACTCAGACCATTCAATCCGGGCCCCCAGGCCCCGCCCCGGCCACCCTCTTCCTCATCCCACCGTCTCGGCCCCCCGAACTCCACCCTTGACAACCCCAAGGGCGACCTTATAATCCCCCAACTGTAAGCGCTTACCGGTAAGCGCTTACCAACAGAGCAGCTCGTCGGTTGGAGCAACCATTGTCATGCCCGACCCGAAACGGCTAAAAGGTCCGCTGACGATCTACGACGTGGCGAGCCGCGCCGGCGTCTCCATCGCCTCCGTTTCCCGCGTCCTGAACGGCCAGGGCAGCCCGCGCGCCAACACCCGTGAGCGCGTGATGCGCGCGGTGACCGAGCTCGGCTTCGTCCCCGACGGCGCCGCGCGCGCCCTCTCCAACGGCCTGAAGGAAGTGGTCGGCGTCGTCTTCCGGCGCGGCGACGAGACCCTCTTCGAGGACGAGGACGAAAGCCTCCTCTTCATCGACGTCATCAACCGCGGTATCGACGTCGCCGCGCAGCGCCGCGGCTTTGACGTGCTGATGAGCTCGGTCGGCTACACCGACCAGAACGTCGCCACGCGCGTCGCCGCGGTGGCGGGCAAGGCGGACGGCCTGATCCTCCACGATCGCATGATCTCGGCGGCCGGCATCACGCGCCTGGCCGGCACCGTGCCGGTCGTCACGCTTGCCGGCACCCCAACCCGCGGGGCGATGAACGTGCGATGCGACAACGAATCGGGCATGCGTGCGCTGGTCCGCCACCTCGCCGTCGATCACGGCTACCGCAGCCTCGCCTACCTCTCCGGACGCACCGACAGCCCGGACAACAAGGCGAGGACGAAGGCGTTCGAGGCCGAGGCGGCCACGCACGGTGCGGAGATCCAGACCGGCCCCGACTGGCAGGGCAACTACAGCGCGGTCGGGGGAGCCAAGGTGATCGACTCGCAGCTCGACGAAGGACGGAAGCTGCCGCGCGCCATCGTCTGCGCCAACGACCAGACGGCACTCGGTGTGATGCATGCGCTCGCACGCCGCGGGATCAGGGTGCCGGCGGAAGTCGCGGTCACAGGCTTCGACGACGTGCCGGTCGCGCGCCATCTGCATCCGCCGTTGACCACCGTCCGCCAGCCGATGCAGGAGCTGGGAGCGATGGCCTTCGACGTCCTCTATTCGAAGATCAGCACAGGGAAGGCCGACCTCGACAGCGTGCTCCCCGTCCAGTTGATCGTGCGCGAAAGCTGCGGCTGCGCCGGCCGCACAGCACCTACAACTCAGGCCGCCACAGCCGCGCAGGACGGGCGCTGAACGGTGGGCGTCATCCTCCGCAGGCTCGGCGTGTACCTCCTCGCCGCGTGGGTGGCGATCACCGTCAGCTTCCTGCTCCCTCGCGTCGTGCCCGGCAATCCTGTCGCGGGCGCGGTGGCCAGGGCCTCGCAATCCGGGAACTGCAACGAGCTCTGCGTGCGTGCCGTCGAAGAGCAGCTCGGCTTCAACGTCCACACGAGCCTGTGGGACCAGTACGTGCAGTACGTGGGCAACCTGGCGCATGGCGACCTCGGCCGTTCGTGGTCCGAAAACGCGCCGGTGGGCACCCTCATCCTCTCGTACCTGCCGTGGACGCTCGTGCTCCTCGGCATCGCGACGACCATCAGCTTCGTCGCAGGCAGCACGCTCGGAACCTTCATCGCCTGGCGACGCGGGTCGTGGACGGACTGGGCGATCCCATTCGCCACCTTCTTCCAGGCGACTCCCTACTTCTTCCTCGCCCTGGTCATCGTCCTGGTCTTCGGCCAGACCGGAACGATGCTCAAGTGGTTTCCGAGCCTGTTCGGCTACGACATCTTCTCGGTCACGCCTGGCCCCAACCTGCCGTACATCCAGAGCGTCGTCGGCCACGCGATCCTGCCGTCCGTGACGGTGATCCTGGCTTCGATGGCCGGGTTCATCCTGGCGATGCGCAACCAGGTGATCACGACCATGGACGAGGACTTCGTCCTGGTCGCGCAGGCGAAGGGCCTGCCCAACCGCACCGTGATGTGGTACGCGGCGCGCAACGCCCTGCTGCCGGTCGTCTCCAACTTCACGATCGCGATCAGCCTGATCGTCGGGGGGCAGATCCTGGTCGAGATCGTCTTCAACTATCCGGGCATCGGCTTCCACCTGTTCGACGCGCTCTCGAAGCTCGACTACTCGCTCGTCCAGGGCATCTTCGTAGTCATCACCCTCGTGGTGCTGGCGGCGAACCTGATCGCCGACGTCATTTACGTGCTGATCGACCCGCGCGCAAGGCAGGCGGCGTGAAGCGATGACGATCGACAGCACGACCCTCGCCCCGGCGCCGCTCGCAGGCCCGACGCCCGGATTTCACCGAGCCCGCGCGCTGCGTCTTCCCCGCTCACCCAAGGTGATCATCGGGCTCGGCATCGTCGGCGTCTTCGGCGTCATCTCCGTCATCGGCCGGTGGATCGAGCCCTACTCGCCGAACGCGACAGATACCCAGAACTGGGTCCAGCACGTACTGGTTCCGGGCACCGGCGGGGACACAGGCTTTCCCGCCAGCTACTACCCGCTGCCGCTCGGGCCCTCCGCCGCGCACTGGCTCGGGACGACCGTCTTCGCCCAGGACGTGTGGTCGCAGGTCCTCGCATCCACTCAGGCGACGATGTTCGTGGGCCTGGTCGCCGCGGCGATCGCGACCGTCCTGTCGATCCTGTTCGGGGTCAGCGCGGGCTACATCGGTGGAGGGACCGACGAGGGGCTGTCGCTCGTGGCCAACGTCTTTCTCGCCATTCCGGGGCTGCCTCTTCTGATCGTGCTCGCCGACTACGTCCCGTCCGCCGGCTCGAGCATCGTGGTGGTGGCGGCAATCATCGCCATCACGACGTGGGCGTACACCGCCCGGACGCTGCGCGCGCAGACACTCTCGCTGCGCAACCGCGATTTCGTCGAGGCGTCCAGGGTGTCGGGCGAAGGTTCCTGGCGAATCATCCTCGTCGAGATACTGCCCAACCTCATCCCGATCGTCGCCGCCTCCTTTCTCTTCACGACACTTGCCGCGATCGCGGCGTACGTGGCCCTCGCGTTCCTCGGCCTTGCCGGCGCCCCGACGGGGTCTCCTCCGGGGCTGTGGAACTGGGGCGAGATGCTGCGCGAAGGCTTTGCCAACAACGCGGTGCGCGGCGGCTGGTGGTGGTGGTGGGCGCCTCCCGGCATCTGCGTCGCGGTGCTCGGCACCGGCCTCGCCCTCATCAACTTCGGGATCGACGAGTTCATCAACCCGCGGCTGCGGACCGCGGGGCTGACTGCCAAGGCGGCGAAGAAGGCAGGGATCAAGACCAGCACCACGCTGGGCGTCACCCCGGTCATCCGCTCCGGGCCGGGTGGGGGCGAACGCTATGCCCCGAGCGCTTCACGTACTCGGGAAGCCGCGGAGCCCGTGCTCGAGATCCGCGGGCTGTCGGTCGACTACGGATATGGGGACGAAGCCGTCCATGCGGTCCGCGACTGCGACCTCGTGCTTCGCCGAGGCCGCGTGCTCGGACTCGCGGGCGAGAGCGGCAGCGGCAAGACCACGCTGGCGCTCGCCGCGATCCGGCTGCTGCGGGCCCCGGCGGTGATCACCGCCGGAGAGGTGCTGTTCCACTCCAAGCCGTTCAGCGGCGACGCCCCCGGGGGGACCATCGACATGCTGGCCGCCGGGCCACAGCAATTGCGCAGCGTGCGCTGGTCGGAGATCGCCGTCGTCCTGCAGAGCTCGCTCAGCGCATTGAACCCGGTCATCACGATCGGCGCGCAGTTCGACGACCTGCTTCGCGTGCACCGGCCCCACCTGTCCGATGAGGAGCGCTGGGCGAGGGCGGGCGAGCTGCTCGACATGGTCGGGATCAACGCGGAGCGGCTGCGCAGCCACCCGCACGAGCTTTCGGGCGGGATGCGCCAGCGCGCGATGATCGCGATGGCCCTCGCGCTCGAGCCGCAGGTCGTGATTCTCGACGAGCCGACCACCGCCCTCGACGTCGTCACGCAGCGGGAGATCCTCGAAGAGCTGATGGGACTCCGCGACCGCCTCGGTTTCGCCGCGCTGTTCATCACGCACGACCTTTCATTGCTGGTCGAGCTCGCCGACGACATCGCCGTGATGTACGCGGGACGGCTCATGGAGCGCGCTCCGGCCGCCTCGCTCTTTCACGCGCCGCGCTTGCCGTACACGCATGGGCTGCTGCACTGCTTTCCGCCCATGCACGGCAAGCGTGTCCCGATGGAGGGGATTCCTGGGTCACCTCCCGACCTAAGGGATCTCCCCTCGGGATGCGCCTTCCACCCGCGATGCAGGTGGGCGATGGACCGCTGCAAGCACGACGAGCCGCAGCTCGCGGCGATCGACGGCTCGGCTCGCGAGGTCGCGTGCTGGCTCCATCGCGACGGCGCGCAGGTGCCGGCGGAGCTCGCGATGCCTGACACGCGGACGACGTTGCGTGAGCCCGTGCGGCAGGTGATCGAACCATGAGCGAGGCGACTCCGGTGCTCGAGGGACGCAACCTGACGAAGTATTTCTGGGTCAGGCAGGGCCGCTCCCTGTTCGCGCGGCGGGCTCCGGTCCACGCCGTGGACAACGTGTCGATCCAATTGGACGCCAAGAAGGTCACCGCGGTGGTGGGGGAGAGCGGGGCGGGGAAGACGACCGTCGCGCGGCTTCTCGCCAGGATCATCCGGCCCGACCAGGGCAGCGTCCTGCTCGACGGGCGCCCAGCGCCGGCGGGCCGCCCGCGGTCTTACGCGCGGCAGGTCCAGATGGTCTTCCAGGACCCGTTCGCTTCTCTGAACCCGGTCCACCGCATCCGCCATCACCTCGAGCGGCCGCTCAAGATTCACCACCTCGCCAACGGCAACGCGGACGCTGTGATCGGCGATCTGCTCCGCCGCGTGGCCCTGAAACCTGCCGAAAGCTTCACGTCGAAGTTTCCCCACGAGCTCTCCGGAGGCCAGCGGCAGCGAGTCGCCATCGCGCGCGCCCTTGCGGTCAAGCCCCGCGTGCTCATCGCCGACGAGCCCGTGTCGATGCTCGACGTCTCGATCCGCCTCGGCGTGCTGAATCTGCTGGCGGACCTGCGCGACCGCGAGAACCTCGCGATCCTCTATGTCACCCACGACATCGCGTCGGCCCGCTACCTGGCCGACACGATCGTCGTCATGTACGCGGGGCAATTGGTCGAGGCGGCGCCGAGCGTCAGCCTGACCGACAACCCCGCCCATCCATACACGCAGCTCCTGCTCTCCGCTGCGCCCGATCCCGATCGGGCGCAGCAACCCGTCCTGGCGGGACGGGGAGCGCCTCCGAGCCTGCTCGCGCCGCCGAGCGGGTGCCGGTTTCATCCCCGATGCCCGTACGCGATGGACGTCTGCAAGCGCAAGGCGCCGCCCAGCATCGCGGTCGGCACGGATCACATCGCGGCGTGCTGGCTCCATGTCGACCCGGCCGAGCGGCAGGCAAGTGAAAACGGTTTGGTGGCGAGCGAATCGCTCGAGAAAGAAAGGCAAAAGAGGTGAGGCAATTTGAATTGGGGTTTGGCTTTTCGGTCTCCGCCCTGTCAGGGGCCGGTCGGAGACTCGGTGTGGTTTCGCGGCAGAGTGCGCCCTGCGCGCGCCCGGCGCCGGTGTCCCCAGCAACAGTCCGCTGCATTCGTGCAGTGCGTCACGGAGGTGACAGATCTATGAATTGGCGACCTTTGGCAAGTCTGCTCGGCGTGGCCGCCCTCGCGTTGGTGGCGTGCCAGCAGTCAAACACGGCGACCACGTCGGGAGGCAAGCCGCTCATCGCCGAGCCGACGACCGGAGTCACTTTCTCGCAAGACTTCAACCCTTATGACTCGAACTCGGTCGCGTCCAGCATGGGGACGCGGTCCATCGTCAACGAGCCGCTCGTCGAGTTCGACGAGCTAGACCCGACAGCGGCCGGCACCCACCCGTGGCTGGCGACAGCCTTCCAGTTTGCGAACGGCGGGAAGGACATCCAGCTCACCATCCGCCAGAACGTGAAGTTCAACGACGGCTCGTCGTTTGGGCCGTCGGACGTGGCCGCGACGTACAAGGTGGTGGCAAACCCCAAAGCCAACGTCTTCGGCGTGCCCGACCAGGCTTCTGACGCGACGATCTCGGGCAACACCGTCACGCTTCACTTCACCTCGCCGCAGTACACCTCGCTGTTTACGATCCTCGGCAAGACGTACGTCCTCAAGGAGTCGGTGGCCAAGCAGATCGCAGCCAACCCGACCATGACGATCGCCAACCCAATCGGCACCGGCCCCTTCATGCTGGCGAGCTATTCGAGCTCGCTCATCAAGTGGAAGCCGAACCCGAACTACTGGGGCGGCACCCCACCTGAGTCTGAGATCGACACCCCGGCCATCACGACCAACGCGGCCGCCAGTGACGCGCTCGTCAGCGGCCAGCTCGACTGGGCCGGTAACGACATCCCCAACGTCTACGAAAACTACGTCAACCTCAACCCGCAGACCAACCACGCCTGGTTTGCGTCAGGCTCGACCGTCACGCTTTATTTCAACCTGAATGCCGGCAACGGCGGCGCGACCGGCATCGGTGAGGCGGCGGTCCGCAAGGCCGTCAGCTACGGCATCGACCGCAACGCTCTCGCCTTGCTGGGTGAGTCCGGCTACGAGCGGGCGGCGAGCTCATCGAGCGCCCTCATCCTGCCGAACCAGAAGGCCTTTCTGCCGTCTGACGGCAGCCTCGCGAATGACCTCTCGACCGGCGGGAACACGCCGGATGCAGCGACCGCCACCGCCCAGAAGCTGCCCGCAGGGATGGACGTCTACGACATCCTGAAGAACGGCGGGTGGACTCCTCCGGCGACCTCCCACTACACGAGTGGGACCTACAAGTCGGGCGGAAACTGCGACGGCACCAACACCGCCAACTGCTGGACCAAGGGTGGCCAGATCATCAGCTTCTCCGTCTACGACCCGGTTCCGTTCTCCGACTACTGGGAGAATGCCGCCCTCATCTCTCAGGAGCTGCAGCCTCTCGGCATGAACGTGACCACCAAGCCGGCGCAGGGCTACTCGGACTGGAACAGCACCCTCACGTCGAACCCCGCAGGATGGCAGACCATGATCCACTGGGGTAACGGCGGGAGCATCCCGTACATCCAGTTCAACGACTGGTTTGCGGCCACAGCCGCGAAGCAGGTCGGCTATTCCAACGCCGACGCCACCGCAGCCCTCACTGCCTACGCGAGCACCGATCCCAGCGACACCGCAACGCTCTATCCGATCGTGCAGAAGCTCGAGAAGATCATGTCGACCGACGTTCCCTACGCTCCGCTGCTCTACGGCGCGGACTGGAACGTCTACAGCAGCGCCAAGTACACGGGATGGCCGAACCAATCCCACCCCTACATGAACCCTTCGCCGAGCGACCCCCAGATGGCGTACATCCTGATGCAGCTCAAGCCGGCTTCCTGAGCCGATTGTCGATTCACATCGTGTCCGGCCGGCACCTCGCCGGCCGGACGTCCCCACCCGCTTTCGAGGAGATCGTTCATGAGTAGAGCCCGCGACGTTCGGGGTCCCCATGCCGAAGGCATGGGGGAGCGCGAGTCGAGCCTGGTCGCACGACTCACGTTGGAGCAGAAGGTCCGCCTCCTCACGGGCGCGAACTCCTGGGTGCTCTACGAAGAGCCCGCTGTCGGCCTGCGTTCGATCGTCCTTTCGGACGGTCCGGCCGGCGTGCGTGGAACGCACTTCGATGCGGCGAATCCGTCCTCTTCGCTTCCATGCCCGGTCGCCCTTGCCGCGACATGGGACGACCAATTGATCGAGAAGCTCACGACCGCGTTGGGCCTCGAGGCCCGCGCCAAGGGGGTCGACGTCCTCCTCGGTCCGACGGTCAACATCGTGCGGACGCCGCTGAGCGGCCGCGGGTTCGAGTGTTTCTCCGAGGATCCGCTCCTCACGACGCGCATCGCGGTCGCCTACGTGCGGGGCGTGCAGAAGGCAGGCGTCGGCGCCACCGCCAAGCACTACGTCGCAAACGACTCCGAGACCGAGCGCCGCACGTATGACGCGAGGATCACGCAGAAAGTCCTGCGCGAGCTCTACCTGCCGCCTTTCGAGGCAAGCGTCGCGGAAGCCGACGTCTTCATGATCATGGCCGCCTACAACTCGGTCAACGGCGCAACGATGACCGCAAACTCCCCGCTGCTGTGGGACGTGCTCAAGACAGAATGGGGATTCAGCGGCGTCGTCGTTTCCGACTGGTCGGCCACCACGTCGACGGTGCCGCCCGCTGTGGCCGGGCTGGACCTCGTCATGCCAGGGCCGGATGGTCCATGGGCCGACAGGCTGCTGGCCGCCGTGCGGAACGGGAAAGTGCCGGAGGCCGCGATCGACGACAAGATCGCTCGCATCCTGCGCCTGGCCCGCCGCGTCGGAGCGCTGGACGGCGGCGCCAACGGCGATGCGCCCGCTCATGCCGCGTCGCAAGACAACGGACTGATCGATCCCGCGCTCGTCCGCGAGGTTACCTCGCGATCGTTCGTGCTGTTGAGCAACCCGCGCGGGCTCCTCCCGCTGCGAACAGGAACCCTCGAGCGGGTTGCGCTGATCGGCCCGAACGCGATCGACCCCCAGACCCAGGGCGGCGGCAGCGTGCGAGTCCTGCCCGTCGTCCGGCCAGGCATAGCCGGCGCGCTGCGCGAGGCGCTCGATGCGTACGTCACCGAGCACCAGGGATGCGTCACGAGCGCCACCATCGCCGTGCCTGCGCATGGGACGCTGCACGATCCCGTGACCGGCAAGGCCGGCGTGCGGTTGCAAATCAATGGCGCGGACGGGGCACTCCTGCACGACGCGCCATTTCCGTCGAGCGTCGCCACGTGGTGGGACGGGCTGCCCGAGGCCGTGCACCAGCCGGGCGTGGAGGTCGTCATGCGCGCGAGGTACACCGCCGCGGCCGATGGACCTCACGTGATCGGCGCCGCGGGCGTCGGCGTGGTGCGCATAGAGGTGGACGGGACGCTCCTCGGCGAGGCCACGAGCCTGCCGCCGCGCGAGGTCGTCGAGGCGCTGTCCCGGCCTCCCGAGCTGCGCGTGCCCGTGCAGCTTCACGCCGGTCACGACGTGGAGGTGCGTGTCGCTTACCGCCCCGACACGCGCTTCGCGATGATGCGCCTCGGCATCGCGCCCCAGCTCCAGGACGACCGCTTGCTGGAAGAGGCCGTGCAGGCGGCGGCGTCGGCGGGAGTGGCGGTGGTCGTGGTCGGATCGGCCGACGGGACCGAGAGCGAGGGCTACGACCGCAAGTCCCTCGCGCTGCCCGGCCGCCAGGACGAGCTGGTGAGGCGGGTCGCCGCGGCCAACCCCAACACGGTCGTGGTCGTCAACTCGGGCACCCCGATGCTGATGCCATGGGCCGACGACGTCGCGGCCATCCTCCAGGTCTGGTTCCCGGGCCAGGCGTTCGGTGAGGCGCTGGCGGAAACGCTGACCGGCGCCGTGGAGCCGGGCGGACGTCTCCCGGTGTCCTTCCCCCGGACCGAGGCTGACTCGCCCGTGCTCCACGCGCAGCCCGAGGCCGGCAGCCTGCCGTACAGCGAGGGACTGCTGGTCGGCTATCGCGGTTTCGACCGGAAGGGGACAGATCCGCTCTTCTGCTTCGGCCACGGCCTCGGCTACACCGATTGGACCTACGAATCGCTGGAGCCGGCGTCGGCCGTCATCGGCGGCGCGCAGGACCTGCGGGTGCTGGCGAAGGTCCGCAACGCCGGCGGCCGGGCGGGTCGCGAGGTCGTCCAGCTCTATCTCGAGGGGCCGAGCGGCGACCGCACCCACCCGGTGCGAGTCCTGGCGGCGTTCGCGAGCGTCGGCGCACAGTCGGGTGAGCGTGTCGACGCACGCCTGACGATCGCGGCCCGCGCCTTTCAGCGCTTCGACGAAGGGTTGGGCAGGTGGGTCGCCGAGCCAGGCACCTACGCGATTCGCGTCGGGCGGTCGTCACGTGACCTGAGGCTGAGCAGAAAGGTGGTGCTGCGATGAGCTGAGCGGCGGGGGAGCCTCATCGGGCTGGTGGCGGATTCACTGAAGTGAGGGAAATAGACGAATGAGAGTGCGAAGTCTTCGCGCGTTGCTCGTGGCCGGCGCATTGGCGGTCGCCTGGTCGACGACCACCACCGTGCTCGCAGACGAGCCGGCACCCGGCCCAACCGATTTCGGCGCCAGCGTGCACATCTTCAATCCAACGATGGACCAGGCCGCGATTCAGGCAGAGCTGAACGCGATCTCGACTGCCCAGGTCCACAACGAGTTCGGCACGCGGCGCGACGCCATCCTGTTCAAGCCCGGGACGTACGGGTCGGCGACGAACCCGCTCAGCTTCCAGGTCGGGTACTACACGACGGTGGCCGGTCTCGGCCAGTCACCCAACGACGTCGTGATCAATGGTGAGATCGAGGTCCTCAACTCGGTGTGCTCGGGCACACCCGGGATTGACTTCGGCTGCATCGGGCTCACGAACTTCTGGCGCTCTCTGTCGAACCTGACGCTCAATATCACGAAGTCGAGCAAGACGGTCTACGCTCCGGCGCCGGTCGACGGTGAAACCCCCGGCTGTGCCAATTCGAACAACCTGTATGCGATATCGCAGGCCGCGCCGATCCGTCGCGTGGCGATCAACGGCGGCCTTCTGTTCCTCTTCGACTACTGCGCGCAGAAGCAGTACGTAAGCGGGGGCTTCATCGCCGACTCGAAGCTCTCGGGCGTCATCAACGGCGGGCAGCAGCAGTTCTTCGCCCGGAACAGCAGCCTCGGCTTCTGGTCGAATCCGGTGTGGAACCAGGTCTTCATGGGTGACAATGGCGCACCCGCGGACGGCTTTCCCTACACGACGCTCAACGCCAGCCCCGTGACACGCGAAGCGCCCTACCTTTACGTCGATGCGGCCGGCGCGTACCGCGTGTTCGTGCCTGCGGTGCAGCACAACACGACAGGGCCGACCTGGTCTTCGGGCCCGACTCCTGGGACGTCGATCTCGATCGATCGGTTCTTCGTAGCCAGTCCGTCGGACTCCGTCGAGAAGATCAACAGCGCTCTCCGCCGGGGCAAGAACCTGATCCTGACCCCCGGCGTCTACCACCTGGACAAGACGATCCAGGTCACGCGCCGCGACACCGTGGTTCTTGGTCTGGGTATGGCGACGCTGATCCCTGACGAAGGCAATACGGCGATGAAGGTGGCAATCGACCGTGGCGTCCTGCTGTCGGGCATCATCTTCGATGCCGGCGCGGAGAAGTCCCAGGTGCTACTGCAGGTGGGAAGCGGCAAGGACCAGCAGGGCGACAACAAGGAATCCAGTCAGTCGGACGAGAACAGCGCCGCGTCCGACCCATCAGGCCTGTATGACGTGTTCTTCCGCGTCGGCGGAGCCCAGGCGGGCAAAGTCAAGACCGCGCTCGTCGTCAACAGCAACAACGTCATCCTCGACGACATCTGGGCGTGGCGCGCCGACCACGGCAGCGGCGTCGGCTGGACGTCCAACACCTCGGACGCGGGCGTCATCGTCAACGGGAACAACGTGACGGCGTACGGTCTGTTCGTCGAGCACTTCCAGAAGTACGAAACGATCTGGAACGGCAACGGCGGCACCGACGTCTTCTTCCAGAACGAGATGCCCTACGACCCGCCGAACCAGGCCGCGTGGATGGAGGCTCCCGGCGTCGACGGTTGGGCGGCGTTCAAGATCGGCAGCAAGGTGACGAGCTTCCACGGCTACGGAATGGGCAGCTACTCGTTCTTCAACAAGAAATACAACGGCGGGGTCAACATTTACGCGGCGCACGCGTTCGAGGTGCCTAAAACGCTGCCGGCGGGCAGCCTCCACAACCTGTTGACCGTTTTCCTCGACCCTGCCAATGGCACCGGTGGCATCCTGAACGTGGTCAATGACACCGGCGGGCCGTCGACCATTGCCAACAAGGACACCGCGGTCCCTGTGATCAACTACCCCTGATCGATTTCACGGGGGAGGCAGGGCCTCCCCCGTGGAACCCCCACCGAGTAGCACGATGCATGGAGGCGTCCGGCGGGCGACGCTGGGTGACGGCCGGAGTGAATCCGGCCTACTGCCGCCATCCCTCCAATACTTCAAATGGACGATGACACCCCTCACCCCTGGGTTCTACCTTCAGGACGTGCCCCTGAAGATCCGCGTCATAGCCGCGCACGGCTCCCGGCGAAAGGGACCGGTCCCGACGCTGGTCTACACCGCCGAGGCGTACGACGATCAAGACAACTTCCGGGAGCGGAAGTGGGCTTGCGACCACGCGCATGAGAGCGTCGAGCACGCGTTGAACTGCGGCACCGCGTGGCTCGAATCGATCGTGGATCGCGCCAAGGGCCAAAGACCCGAGCCGGCCGCCTAGCCGCGAGGGCGCGAGGGCCCTCGGTTGCGTCGTCACTTAACAGGATTGACACGCGCGCAGCCGAAGGTATGATGCCCGCACTTCGGTGGTGGGAAGGGGCATCCGTGTGGCTCTCGTCGCCGCCCTTGTGGCGGCGGAGTGGCTCGTGGCAGGTCCAGTCAACGTCGCCCACGCCGCAGGCACTCCCGCCCCGGGCTACGCGGTAACCGACTTCGCGACCGGCTTCGGCACATTCATCCCGTTCGGTCCCGGTCCCATCGGCGTGGCCTTCGACGCCGCCGGCAACCTGTACTCGACCGCCTACTTCACGGGCGGGCTGTACAGGTTTCCGCCGGCGGGAGGAACATTCGAGACCGCCCAGATCAGCTCTCTCGGCTCTCGGGTCACCGGCCTTGCCTTTGACAAATCCGGCCGCCTGTTCGTCGCCCGCCAGGGCGAGGGCGATGTCCTCGAGCTGGATCCCGCTACGGGGGCCATCAAGGCAACAGTGGCCAGCGGCATCTGCAATCCCAACGCCGTCGTCGTCGACCCGTTGTCGGGCGACCTGTTCGTGTCGTCGTGCGGCACCGTGCAGAGACTCAGCGGCTACCAGGGCAGTCCTGTGACCCCAACGCTGTACACCTCGAACGTCGCGGTCGACGGCTTGACGTTCGCTCCGGACGGGACGCTTTACGGAGCGGGCGGCGGGCCCGTCTACCGAATCACGGGCACGGCCGACCCATCGCCGGGCACGCCGTCGGTCATCGCGTCGGTGCCGACCGGCGATGGAATCGCGTTGGTGGCCCCTGCTGCGGGTAGTCCAATCACTCAGTTGGCTGTCAACCGGAACGACGGCATCATCACACTGGTCGATTTCTCGGCGCAGCCGGTTACATACGCCGATATCGTGACCGGCGGTTCGCGGGGCGACTTCGTGGGCGTCGGTCCCGACAAGTGCCTGTACGCCACCCAGTCGGACGAGATCGAGAGAGTGACGGCGGCCGACGGCAGCTGCCCCTTCCTCCCGACCGGCGTCTCTAAGCCGAGGCCGAATCCGCCGCAGAACGTCACCAACATCGGGACATCGGCGGGCAACGTGCTGGTCGCGTGGCAGCCGCCGGTCCCAAACGGCGCGATTCTCGATCACTACAACGTGATCGAGATAGCCTTCGGCGGGCAGCCGCGCGGCGTCGTGGCGACGCTTCCCGCATCCGCAAGTGACCTGTCCTCGATTATCCAGAACCTGAATCTGTGCACCTACTACACGTTTGGCGTCAGCGCTGTCGGCTCGGATGGCCAGGAGTCGACGATCGCTCTTCCCGCCAAGCAGGCATTCACCCAGGGTTCGCCCAAGTCGCCGCCCACGACGGTCGCGATCTTGGTCGCAGGCATCAACACCTCCTCTCGCGCGGGAACGTTCAACCCGCTTAACGTCTTTGACTACTGCACGACACTCGATGGGGTGAATCCCAACAGCGCAGCGACAAACTATCCTGCCCCCCTCGCCGACATGAACATCGAGTGGAATGAGGAGCGCAGCACTGGACACACGCCAGGATTCGGCGCAGGAAATCGTCTGATCGACACGATCGCCAGCAAAGGCGCCGTTGTCCTGCCGTTCAGCTACACAAACGCCACCTTGTCCGGCCCGGCGAACGCGCCGACTTTCCGCTACCGGGCCTACTCAGAAACCAAGGTTGACAACACGTTCCCCGATGCCGCAGCCGGAACTCTTGATGCCGAGATCACCTCGATCCACGAGGTTTGGCGAAACGCAAGGATCGTCGTGATCGGCCACTCCAACGGGGGACTGGTTTCCGAGCTCTGGTGGATTCAGCAGGGCTCGAAGGATCCGAAGGGCGTTGTGCAGGTCTTCTCCTTGGACTCGCCTCTCAACGGTGTTGCAAACACGCTGTGCAACTTGAACATATGCGGAATTCCGGGTAAGCCGGGCGTTGGTAAGAACCTCAATACGTTTTATCGAGTTCTGTGGGACAACCAGGCGTTGTTCGAGCCCCAGTACGTGGCGCTCGATGAGAAGACCGATCTATTCACACCTATCGGCACCGTAGGCGATCCCGTATACGACTTTGGCGACGGAGCAGTGGGTCCAGGACATAACGGCCTCCTCTCGCAGTTGTACTTCACGGAGCCGAGTTGCGTGGACTCAGGGTTCAATCTGTCCTCGTCGAACTGCAGCCTCGTCGGAAAAGACTTCGTGGATCCATGCGGGCCACTCGATGACGGTTCCGGCCCGTTCTTTGGTCTGCCTGGGACCGAGTGGCTCCACGGCGTGGTCAAGAACTGTCCGGGGGTCATTGCCAAAATCATGGGATACGTGTCCTAGAGCCCGATCGCTTCGCCGTCTAAAATCGGTTGAGGATGCAGGGCGCCACCCTTTCGGCCGCGCACGCCTTCGGCGACCTCGAGCAGTATCGGGGTGAGCTGACCGCTTACTGCTACCGCATGCTCGGGTCGCCCTTCGACGCCGAGGACGCGGTCCAGGATGCGTTCGTTCGAGCGTGGCGGAACCGGGAGAGCTTCGAGGGCCGCTCCGCCCTGCGCTACTGGCTCTACAGGATCGCCACCAACGTCTGCCTCGACATGCTGAAGGGCAAGGAGCGTCGCGCCAGGCCGATGGACCTCGGCCCTTCCGTTGAGCCTATCGAGGCCAACCTCAACGTCCCCACCGAGGTGAGCTGGCTGGAGCCGATCCCGATGCACCTCATCGCCCCCGACCGCGATCCGGCGGATGTGGCCGTGGCCAACGAGTCGATCCGCCTCGCGTTCGTCGCCGCGCTGCAGCACCTGCCGGCGCGACAGCGAGCGGTGCTCATCCTGCGCGAGGTGCTCGACTGGCAAGCGTCCGAGGTCGCGGAGCTTCTCGACTCATCGGTCGCTTCGGTCAACAGCGCCCTGCAGCGTGCCCGCTCGACGCTGGCCAAGAGCCAGGACGCCGCTCCGAGTCGGACGCAAGACCTCACCGACGCCGATCGAGCTCTGCTCGAGCGCTACGTCGCCGCCTTCGAGCGCTACGACCTGAACGCGCTGACCACACTAATAAAGGAAGACGCGCGGCAGTCAATGCCGCCGTTCGACATGTGGCTTCGCGGACGCGACGACATGTTTGCCTGGTGGTTCGGGCCAGGCATCGGATGCCAGGGCTCGCGCGTGATCCCCACGGTCAGCGCCAACGGCATGCCGACCTTCGGCCAGTACAAGCCGAGCCCGAACGGGGGTCACGACCCCTGGGCGCTGCAGGTCCTTGACCTGTCAGAGGGCCGGATCGCGGAGATCACGTTCTTCCTCGACACGGCAAGGCTGTTCCCGCTGTTCAACCTGCCGATGCACCTCGACGCACAAAACCCCCGCTAGACCCGCGAACGCGATCAGGTCGACCAGGGCAGCACCCGCGCCCCGCAGCCGGAGCTCCAATCCACGCCGCCGGGCCGCCACCTGCAGGCGCGCGATGCGCTCGACCGTTCCGATGTCCGGCTCGCCCATGCAGGCGCAGTCCAGCATGACCGTTCCGGTCCCCATCGAAACCTAGACGGAATACCGAGCGGAAACTCATCGGTTCGGAACCGATGAGTTTGGTTGTGGATCCAGGTCTGAACAGGCATGAATAACTCACGCTGGCTTTCGCTGATCGTCCTCTGCACCGGTTCCTTCTGATCGTCGTCGACATGACGATCGTGAACGTCGCGCTTCCGTCGATCCAGCGTGACCTGGGCTTTTCGCAGTCCGGCCTGGCGTGGGTAATCAACGCCTACCTGATCGCGTTCGGCGGCTTGCTCCTGCTTGCCGGCCGGATCGGCGACCTCGTCGGGCGTAAGCGCGTTTTCCTGGCGGGTCTCGTGATCTTCACCTGCGCGTCGGTCGCGTGTGGCCTGTCGTTCACGCAGCCGATGCTCATCGTGGCCCGCTTTGTCCAGGGTGTCGGCGGAGCCGTCAGCTCTGCCGTGATCCTGGCCATGATCGTGACGCTGTTCCCCGAGCCCGGGGATCGCGCCAAGGCATTCGGCGTGTTCAGCTTCATCGCCTCGGCCGGGGCGGCCGTGGGCCTGATCGCCGGCGGCCTCATCACGCAGGCGGTCAGCTGGCACTGGATCTTCTTCGTCAACCTCCCGCTCGGCGTTGTCACGACGGTGATCGCTTACCGCCTCCTCGCGTCCGACCGTGGGATCGGCATCGGCAAGGGTGCCGACGTCGCCGGCGCCGTGATGGTCACAGGCGCCCTCATGCTCGGTGTGTACACCATCGTCCAGACCTCGGACTACGGGCTCGGCTCTTTGCGCACCATCGGCCTGGGCGCGTTGAGTCTGGCGATGCTGGCCGCATTCGTCCTGCGCCAGGCGCGCGCACGCAATCCCATCCTGCCTCTGCGAGTGTTCCGCTCGCGCATGCTCGCCGGCACGAACCTCGTCCAGGCTCTGATGTCGGTTCCATTCATCAGCTTCTTCTTCCTCGGCTCGCTGTATCTCGAGCGTGTGCTCAATTACGGCCCGATGGGGATCGGACTCGCCTTCCTACCGGTGGCCGTCGTGATGGGGCTCTTCTCGGTCCGTTTCTCCGCGCCGCTGATCGCGCGCTTCGGTGCCGGCCCGATGCTCGCGGCAGGCCAGGTGATGGCGGCCGCGGCGCTGGTCATGGTCGCAGGCGGCCCGACCCACGCGACCTACGCCGTCAACTTCCTCGCGCCGATGGTGCTGTTCGGCCTCGGCGGCCGACTTTCGTTCCCGGCCCTGACGATGCTCGCGATGTCCGGCGTCGCGCCCAGCGACGCGGGCCTGGCCTCCGGCCTGCTGAACACGACCGGCCAGGTCGGAGGCGCGTTCGGCCTGGCGGTCATGGCCACGGTCGCGGGCGGGCGGACGGTCCAGATGATGCAGGGAGGTGCCGGCTTGGCGGATGCCCTGGCCGGGGGCTATCACCTCGCCTGGCTGGCGGGAGCTGGAATCGTGGTCGTCACCCTTGGGTTATCGGCGTGGTTCCTGCGAGCGAAACCCGTCCCGCAAGCCGACATGAAAGGCGTCGAATGCGAGGCGGCGGCCTAGCCCTCCAATCGTTGGTTAACCCCTCGAAACTCGGTCCTTTCGTAAGTACGATGACTTTCAGGTTGGGCGAGCTTCAGGACGTCTACTTCAGCGTTCCGGGCGTCGCCACCGTGCGGTGGGACGCTGGACACAGGACGGTGTTCGTCGAGTGGGAGGGCTGGGCGGCAGTCCGCGAGGAGGCAAGACCCTCCGTCGAGAGGGTGCCAAAGACGCTGCAGGTCGAGTATTTCGGATCGGTCGACGAAGCCCGGGAGTGGATCGCCCGCTAGGCGGGGTCGCTTTCTTCACGCCTGGATTCATCGGGGTGGCCCGTATTACCAAACGCGATGCGATCTCTCACCACTTGCGCTCGACCGAGCAGCCGCGACCTCTGCATCGCGTCCTCGCCGAAGCGATCGCGAATCGCGTCGACCGCCGCCTCGAGGCGATCCTGCCGGGGAGTTGCCGGATCGCCGAACAGGTCGAGCTGCCCCGCCTCTTGGTCGACCAGGCCGGAGAGGCCGACTCCCAGCGTCCCGACCGTCAGACGTGGATCGCGCTGGGCCAGCAGCTTCAGCGCTGCCTGGTAGATCTCGTCCCCGGTCGAGATCGGTTTCGGCTGCTTCGCCTGGCGGCTGAAGTTGCCCTCCTCGGGGCGATACACGACACCCACGGAAACGATGCTGCCCCGCCGGCCCGCCGCGCGCAGCCTGCGGCCGACCATGTCGGACAGGCGCATCAACAATTCCTCGAGCTCTCTCTGCGACGCGGTCGCGCGCGCGAGGACGTGCGAGTGGCTGTAGCTTTTGCGGCGCACGGTTTCGAAGCCGCCGACTTCGAAGCCGCGCAATCGCATGCTCCAGCCCCGCGCGACCTCGGCATGCATGCCTGAGACTCGAAGTCGCGGCGGGGTCGCCCGCAGGAACTGGAGCGGCGTGAGGATGCCGGCGCGCGAGAGCCGCCGGGCCGTGGCGTCCGCGATGCCGGACAGGTCGGTGAGGCGGAGCCGGTCGAAGACAGCGATGAGGTTGGTGTGGTCGATGCGCTGCAGCCCATCGCGCTTGTCGAGGTTGGACGCCTGCTTGGCCATCCAGATCGAGGTCGAGACTCCGACCGACGCGGTCACGCACTCGCCGACCTCTTCGCGGATGGCTTGCTTGACGGCCCGGCCCACGCCTTCCGGCCCGAGCTTCTTCAGGCCCGGCGTCCCCGCGAGGTTCATCGAAGCTTCGTCGATCGACATCCGCAGCACGTCGGGCGTGTGCCGCTCCATGATCTCGATGAGCTTGTCGGAGACCTTCCGGTAGAGGGGCGGGTCCGGCTCGCGCACCAGCACCGCCGGGAAGATCGCCTTCGCCTCGAACACGCGCATCCCCGTCTTGATCCCGAGGTCGCGCGCTTCCCGCGACGAGCTGACGATCGTGGCCGCGTCGGTGGCGTAGGCGGCGATGGCGAGGGGCCGCCCGCGAAGCGACCCGTCGTTCTGCTGCTCGATCGAGGCGAATGCGCAGTTGAGGTCGATGACCAGGGTCGTCGGGTCGGCGGTGTTCAGCCCGAGCTGGATGGCTTCAGGCGAGGGAGGCCCCATAAGCGATCAAATGTTCGCACCAGCCGGGCGTGGGGGCAAGGCTTTGCTTAGGTGTCCGTCCCCATCCGACCGGGCCGCCTCGCGGCCGGGTCACCTTCCCCGGCTAGCGGGGAAGGAAAGTCTCCAGCATCTGCTCGACCAGGCGGTCCATCTCGGCCAGCTTTGTCTCGAGCAATTGGGCGACCGCCGGGATCTGTTCAATCGGAATCAACCCATCGTGGAGCATGGTGTTGTAACCGCGTATCACGGTCACCTGGCCGCGCAGCTCGCGCCAGGCGAGATTCAAAAACTCGGTGTTCAATTGCTGGAGCTCGGCCATCCGCTCGGCGTGCGTGCGCATCTGCTCCTCCCGCTGCCGGCGTTCGGTCATGTCGCGCGTCACCTTGCCGAAGCCCTGCAGCCGGCCGGACTTGTCGCGCACTGCCGTGATCACCACGTTGGCCCAGAAGCGGGTGCCGTCCTTGCGCAGGCGCCAGCCTTCCTCTTCATACCGACCCTCGCGTGTTGCGACCTCGAGCTCCCACTCGGGCTTGCGGATTCGCACCTCGTGCGCCGGGTAGAAGATCGAGAAGTGGCGGCCGATGATCTCGTCGGCGGTGTAGCCCTTGATTCTGTGGGCCCCCTCGTTCCACGTGATGATCGTGCCCGTCGTATCGAGCATGAAGATCGCGTAGTCGACGACGCTTGAGACGAGTAGCTCGAGCTGTTCGCCGGCAGCGTTCGGCCGAGCCGCGTTGACCTCCCTCAGCACTCATTCGATCTTAAGAGATGGCCCACCCGGCCGTCTGTGCGACCTTCCCTCGAAGCCCGATCGAGTGCATGATGACAAGGTACGTATTTGCTCGGTCCGGTTATGGGGAGATGAAGAGAGGACTTGATGCAGAAGCGTGAGCTGACCACGGCGTTCCTTCAGCGAATCGGAGATCCCGGTTACCGCCTTCCGGGGGAGAACCCGGCGACAGCGACGATCGACCAGGCTCGCCGGTGGGCAAGTCGGTACGACGAGCTGATCAAATTCAAACGCGAGCTCCTCGAGCTTTGCGCGCGGTATGCCGGACAGGCAGAGGCAGAGGTGGCCCACGCGATCCGCGAGACCGACGTCGTGCTGCTCAAAACGCAGATTGCGCGCTATCAGCAGAAACGTGATTACTGGCAGATCCGGGTGGCCGAAATGCAGGGCGGCCGGAGCCGCAGCCCCGACTGAGCGTTTCGTCTCGATCGCCTAATGCCTTCGACATAGTCGCCATCGCCGCCTCGGCCGGCGGCGTCACGGCCCTGACCAAGCTGCTTGGCAGTCTGCCCGCCGACCTGGGCGCCGTCATCGTCGTCGTCCAGCACGTCGACCCGCGCCACCGGAGCCTGATGCCGCAGGTCGTCGGGCGGCGGTCGCGGATGCCTGTGACCCACGCGGAGGATGGGATTCGCGTGCAGCGTGACCACGTCTACCTGGCGCCGCCCGACCACCACATGCTGGTCAATCGAAGAGGAATGGTGACGTTGACCGATACGGAGCTCGTCAACTTCGTCAGGCCGTCGGCCGACCTCATGTTCGAATCCGTCGCCGCCGCGTACGGCCCGCGCGCCATCGCGGTCGTGCTCACCGGCAGCGGCCACGACGGTGCGATGGGTGTGAGCGCGATCAAGCAGCGAGGCGGAACCGTTGTCGCCCAGGACGAGGCTTCCTCAGAATTCTTTGGTATGCCAGGCGCCGCGATCAAGACAGGTGCGGTCGATTTCGTCGTGCCGCTCGACGAGATCGCGGCGAAGCTCGTCGCGCTGCTGAGCCCCCACGACGGACCATGAGCGTCCAGACGAGCCCTGACTTCGAGAGCCTTATCGAACACCTTCGCGACGAGCGAGGGTTCGACTTCAGCGGCTACAAGCGCGCGAGCCTGATGCGCAGGGTCACCCAGCGCGCCAACGAGCTGGGCATCGACAGCTTTCGGGCGTACCACGAGTACGTCGAGGTCCACCCAGAAGAGTTTGCGGCGCTGTTCGACAAGATCCTGATCAACGTCACCGAGTTTTTTCGCGACCGGCCCGCCTGGGACCATCTCGCCCAAGAGATCGTGCCGCGGATCGTGGCGAAGGCCGGCGACATCCGGGTCTGGAGCACGGGCACCTCATCAGGTGAGGAGGCGTACTCGGCGGCCATTCTCTTCTGCGAAGCGATGGGGGAGGAGAGATTTGTCGAGAGGGTGAAGATCTACGCCACCGACGTGGACGAGGGAGCCCTCAGCAAGGCTCGCGGCGGATACTCCGCCAAGGACCTCGCGTCGCTCGGCGACGAGCTGAGGTCACGTTACTTCGAACAATTGGGCGACCGGTTCATGTTTCGAGCCGCGCTTCGCCGAGCGATGATCTTCGGCCGGCACGACCTGACGCAGGACGCGCCCATCTCCCGGCTCGATCTTCTGATCTGCCGCAACACCCTCATCTATTTCACGGCCGAGGCCCAGGGCCGGATCCTGGCGCGCTTCCACTACGCGTTGAACGACGACGGCTATCTGTTCCTCGGTCGGGCGACCCCCGCGGACATCGTGGTCCGCATCGATTGGGTCCAGCTCTCGAGGATGGATTCCAGCATCTCGACGTCGGTGGAGGCGGCATAGCGTTCGTCGTTGGGCAGGTCCCGGGCGGCTTCGCGGAGCTTCGCGATCAACGCTCCGCCCATGTCGATGAGTCGACCGTACGCCACAAGCCAGTATTCATGCCGGTCGGGCGACTCGAAGGCAAGGATCGACGATCGGTAGTTCTGCTGGGCGCTCTCGATCTCATCGCGAAGGCGTTCGACCTTGCGCGCGCGAGCCTCGTCGCTGGACTTTTCGAGCTGTCGAAGCGCCCTGTTGAGCATCAGCCGCTTTGACTGCAGCACCAGCAGCCGCGACGTGATGATGGCGTCCGCTGTCTGTCGCGCGATCATTCCTCGCCGCCCCGTGCCAGCGTGGCGGCGATGCCGTAGCCGCGGTTGCGCACCACAGTTATGACCTCCCCCAGACCGATGTCTCGCAGCCGGCTCCTCAGCCGCATGATGTAGGTGCGAACCTGCGCTTCGGAGAGGTGCGAGTTCTGCCACGCAAGCGCCGCCAATTGCTTGCTGGTGAACGGTCGTCGCGGGTGACGGAGCAGGAAGTCCAGCAGGTCCGCCTCCCGCGGCGTCAGCCGCATGGACTTGCCCGCATAGGTGAGCAGGTGGTCTTTGCGATCGATCACCACGCCCGCGAGCTCGGCGTGCCTCTCGCGCCACATCGTGAGCCGTTCCTCGATCCAGGCGAGGTGGTGCGCGAGCGCTCCCGCATCCGGACTTCCGTTGGCACGCGCGATCACAGAGCGCAGGACCGACGCCATCTCCTCGTAAATCGAGATCCACCCCGCCACTTCGGGAAGGACGGAGGTGGTCAGGTCCTCGCCCGGCAGCTCGCTCGGTTCCCGGCGGGCTACAAGCACGACCTATGCCCCAAGACTTGACTCTACAGCGCCGCGGCGGATTCGGCCCAAGAGATTTTGACCGGGATTGTTGCGCAGGCGGGCATATCGTTGGCTGCGGTATGGCTGCGGGTCGCAGCGGGATCCAGTCGACAAGCCGGGGGGCACATAAAGGGCAGGGGGCCAAGGCCCGGAGGGAGGGTCTGGCCCCCTTGCCTTCTCTAGAGGCGAGTGTGCCGGCGGTCGAGCGCCTGGTAGGACTCGAGGAGATCACCGGATGGCTCGGGACGTTTCGCGAGCGGCTTCGCCTGGCCCGCCTCGACGGGGTCGTAGAGCTTGCCGGCGTTGCGGCCGTGGTCCAGCAGTTGGAGGCTCGTTATCAGCTGAGGCGGGCCGAGCTGTCCTGACGTGGCGACGAGCCAGGTGAAGGCTCTTCCCGGGCTCCCCACCAGCCTCCTCGAGGACGATCGGGCCCCGATCCGGGTCGTGATCGTGGAAAACCACCAATTGGTGTCCGAAAGCCTTGGGCTGCTGTTGGACGGGCAGAAGGACATGGAGGTGGTCGGCAAGGCGACTTCCGTCAGCGACGCGGCGGCCCTGCCGCGAGGGTTGAAGCCTGACGTGGTCGTGATGGACTTTCATCTCGACGACGGCACGGGCCAGGACGCGGCGCTTGCAATGCGCCACTCGTTTCCCACCACCAAGTTTGTGTTTCTCAGCCGCGACGGGAGCGACGACGCCCGCCTCGCCGCCGTCGAAGCCGGCGCCAGCGCCTACATCCTCAAATCGAGCCCAGCCCTCGAGGTGATCGCGGCGATTCGCCAGGTTGCCGATGGCATCAGCCTGATCACTCCCGGGATGATCGCCCGCCTGGTGAGCCGCGGCAAGGATCGGGAGGGGCTGCGCGACAGCTTGAGCCCCCGAGAACGCGAGGTTCTGCAGCTCATGGCGAACGGTGTGGGCACGCGCCACATCGCGAAGCGGCTCGGCATCAGCTACGCGACTGTCCGCACGCACGTCCGGTCGATCAGCGCCAAGCTCGGCACCAGGTCAATGGTGAATGCAGTCGTCACCGCGCGCGACCTGCAGATCGTGAACTAAGAGTTTTCGCGCGCCCACACGACGCTCAGGGCCAATGGGGCCATGAGCAGGACGCGCAGCACGATCAGGGCGGCGCCGGCCGCAGAAAGCAAGCTGGCCATCCCTCGTGGAAGCTGCGCTCCCATGGCGTCAAGCACCGCCAAGGCGACCGCGATCGCCAGGTCGGCCATGACCAGGCCGAGCACCGCCCCGATCCGCGTCCGCATGGCGACGTTCATGCTGCTCAGGGCACCCCGAGACTCACCTTTCTGTCTACTTTCTGTCTACAGTGCCGAGACGCCGACCTTCCCTTCCCCGCTGGCCGGGGAAGGTGACCCGGCCGGGATGCGGCCCGGTCGGATGGGGGCCGACCTTTTTCAGCAATTTCCAGACCACCTTACTCGCCCCAAAAGGGCGTTTGTCCGGCCGCCGGGCTGGGTAAATTTTGAGGTGCATGCAACTCCAGGCTTCCGTCTCACTGTGGCCAGACGACGCCGACGACGAGGCCCGGGCACACGCCCAGGACTCCACTCCGGACCTCGCGGACGTGCTTTCCGAGATCGAGGCGCGCCCTCGCGTTCATCCTGAAACTGGGCCCGAGGCGGGCCCCACCGAAGCCGACGATGCGCTCGGCGCCTACCTCCGCGAGATCGGGCGCGGCACGCTCTTGACCAAGGATCAGGAGATCGAGCTCGCCAAGCAGATCGAGGCGGGCTCGGACGCGGCACGGCGCCGCATGACCGAGGCCAACCTCCGGCTCGTGGTCTCGATCGCCAAGAAGTACCAGGGCCGCGGAATGCCGCTGCTCGACCTGATCCAGGAGGGCAACGTCGGCCTGATGCGCGCAGTGGCGAAATTCGACCACCGCCGCGGTTTCAAGTTCTCCACCTACGCGACGTGGTGGATCCGCCAGGCCGTATTGCGGGCGATCGGCGACCAGGCGCGCACGATCCGGCTGCCGATCCATATCGGCGACCAGACGAACAAGTTGGTACGCATCTCCGACCGGCTTCGCGACTCGCTCGGCCGCCAGCCCACCGACGACGAGATCGGCGAGGAGCTGGGGATCACCCCGCTCGAGGTCGAGGCACTCCGCCAGACCTCGCGCGACACGGTCTCGCTGGAGACCCCCATCGGGGAGGACGGCGACACCGAGCTCGGCCACCTGATCGAGGACGCGACGGCTGAATCTCCGGCCGCGGCGGCGCTCGTGTCGGACCTGAAGGACCAGGTCGACGACGTCCTGGGCACCCTCGAGCCGCGCGAGCGGCGGGTCATCCAGCTCAGGTTCGGCCTGGGCGACGGGCATCAGCGCGCGCTGGACGAGGTTGCGCGGCGGCTCGGCACGAGCCGCGAGACGGTGCGCCAATTGGAGCGGCACGCGCTCGACAAGCTGCGCCGGACCGGCCGCGCCGACGCGCTGCGCGCGTACAGCTCGAACTAGAGCCCGTAGAGCCGAATTCCGCGCCGTTGGCGCCGACGAAGCTCTTGCGCTGGTTGCAACTCGCGTCGTCGACGCCGGCGGCGCGTAATTACGGTCGACAATTGGATCGTGATCGGGCTCGGTCAGTACCTCGCGTTTCTGGGCGTGTCGCTCCTGGTCATCTGCACACCGGGGCAGGACACCGCGCTGACCATCCGCAACACGCTTCTTGGCGACCGCCGGACCGGGTCCGCGACGGCGCTCGGCGTTTCGGCCGGCCAGGCGACCTGGACTATGGCGACGAGCGCGGGTCTTGCGGCGGTGCTGATGGCCTCCGCTCCGCTGTTTCTCGCCATCAGGCTCGCGGGCGCGGCGTACCTGGTCTACCTGGGCCTACGGTCTCTGCTCACCGCGGTTTCCCTTCCCCGCTCGCCGGGGAGCCCCGCGCAAGCGCGGGGGCGTGACCCGGCTTCACCTCCCCACCGTGTGGGGAGGTCGGCGCCGAAAGGCGCCGGGTGGGGACGCGGCCCGGTCGGATGGGGGCTTCGGCGTCGCGACCTCCATGGTATGGAGAGCGCCTCGCCCGGTCCCCACATCTCGACGCGGGCCGCCTTCGTCCAGGGATTCCTCAGCAACCTGTCGAACGCGAAGATGGTCGCGTTCTTCATCAGCCTCCTGCCGCCTTTCGCGGGCCCGCATCCGAACTTCTTGCTCTTGCTCGCCCTGGGATTCAACTTCTGCATCCTCACGCTCGCCTGGCTGGTGGCTTACTCGCTCGCCGTGGAGCGTATGGGTGGTTGGCTTCGACGCTCGGCAATCCGGCGCGCGCTCGACGGGATCCTGGGTGGGGTGCTCGTCGCGCTCGGCCTGAAGGTGAGCACGGAAGCGCTCGCCGCCTGAACGCGCGCGCGTCTACTTATATGCTTACGCCGCAGTTCGGCCTTTCAGTCGAGGAGGAATGGAGAGAGATGCCACGAGCCAAGCAATTGACAGTGACGGTCGCCGACCGGCCGGGAACGCTCGGCGAGATAGCGACTGCGCTTGGAGAAAAGAAGGTCAACATCGTCGGGTTTGCCGGGGCGAAGCAGGGCGAGATGGGCATGATCTGGCTGGTCGTCGACAAAACGGCCGCGGCCAAGAAGATCTTCGCCCAGCATGGCTGGACCACCACGGAAGAGGAAGTCCTCGCCGTCACCCTGCCCGACAGCCCCGGCTCACTGGGGCGCTTCGCCTCCAAGCTCGGCAAGGCAGGCGTCAACGTCACGTTTGCCTATACCGGCTCGGCCGGAAGTGCTCGTAAGTTGAACGCCTACTTCGGCGTCTCCGACCTCAAGGCGGCGCTCAAAGTCAGGGTTTGACGTCGTAGTCCCCTAGGCCCCGTTCGAGGCGGGCGAAGGCCCGCCTGACCTGCGTCCTGTACTCCGCGCCGAGGCGGTCGCCTCGCAGCCCGCCACGGACGCGGCCGCGCACGTGCTTGACCAGCGCTCGATGCGTGGTGGCGCCGGCATCCTCCTGCTCGCGGCCTTGACTGTCAGCGCTCCTGATCAACTTTCCTTCCCCGTCGCCGGGGAGCCCCGCGCAAGCAAGGGAGTGTGACCCGGCTTTCCCTTCCCCGCTCGCCGGGGAAGGTGACCCGGCCGCAAAGCGGCCCGGTCGGAAGGGGCCTTCCACACTCTGACTAAGCGCGAGAAACGGGCTTGACATTGCCTTCCGTGCGGATGTATTCTACCGAGCAGTTAATTAGCTAGATAGATAAATAAGATGGCATCCGATCAACTGAGCGTCACGTTCGCAGCCCTCGCCGATCCCACCCGGCGAGCGATCCTGGCCCGTCTTGCAAACGGGGAGGCGTCGGTCACGGAGCTGGCCAAGCCGTTCGACCTGAGCCTTCCCGGCATCTCGAAACACCTGAAAGTGCTGCAGCGCGCCGGCCTGATCAAGCAGAGCCGCAACGCGCAATGGCGGCCGTGCCGCCTGGAGGGCGGGCGCCTCCGCGAGGCGTCCGAATGGGTGGGGGAGTACCGCCGCTTCTGGGACGAGAGTTTCCAGAGGTTGGACGAAGTTCTGCATGATCTCATTCAAGAGGAGAAGAGGAAAAATGGAGACAAAGGGAGCAAGGACGATGCCAAAGACTGAATACACGGTCGAACCCGGCAGGCAGGACATCATTTCCACCGTGGTGCTCGATGCTCCGCGGGAGCTGGTCTTCAAGGCCTACACCGACCCGAAGCTGTTCGCGCGGTGGTGGGGCCCGCGGCGGTACGAGAACCGCATCGACAAGTTCGAGGCTCGGACCGGAGGACAGTGGCGCGTCGTCCAGAAGGCGGCCGACGGTGGCGAGCACGGATTCCGCGGCGTCAATCACGACGTCGTCGCGCCGGAGCGGATCTGCCAGACCTTCGAGTACGAAGGCGTTCCCGGCCACGTCGCGCTGCAAACGGCCACGTTCGAGCCATTGGGCAACCAGACGAAGATCGTGGCGCACATCGTCTTTGAGTCCGTGATGGACCGCGACGGGATGGTCGCCTCAGGAATGAAGGACGGCGCTGACGAATCGATGGAGCGGCTCGCCGAGCTGCTTGGTTCCCTCAAGGCAGGCAAGTGACAAAGGAAGTCGACGCATACATCGCGGCTGCGCCCAAAGCGGCGCAGCCGCTCTTGCGGCAGCTTCGCGCGCTGATCAAGTCAGGGGCGCCGAAGGCGGAGGAGCGGATCAGCTACGGGATGCCCTACTACCACTATCACGGGCACCTGATGTACTTCGCCGTCTTCAAGAACCACATCGGGCTTTATCCCGTGGGCAACACGGACAAGCATCTGGAGATGAGCGCGTACACGACCGGCAAGGGAACCTATCGCTTCCCGCTGGATCAGCCGCTGCCGGTCGCGTTGATCAAACGGTTGGTGAAGACTCGGGTCAAAGAGAACGAGGCCGCCGGGCGCGCGCAGGGCGCTGTCAAGAAGGCCGCCTCAAGGGCGGAATCCGTTCGCCGTCCTGCGAGTGCGCGATCAAGGCGCTGAGCCGCCTTTCCCGTGTCTCCTCTCGCTTCGCGCTCATGACCCAGTACGCCGCGGTCCGCCGGTACCAGGGCGCCTGCGACTCGAAGAAGTCCCACGCAGCCCTGTGCCGGCGGAACTCGGCCTCACGTGCCGGGTCGAGACCGGCGGCGCGGTTTTCATAGGCGTAGATTCGCGACCTCGCCTCGTCGCGAGCACTCGAAAGCGGCGTGCCCGCTGGGATGGACGAGGCCCTGCGCGTCGAGCTCTGCAAAGCGCTTGATGTTGACCGCGCTCCACACGCTGCGCCTGCGGCGCGGGGTGAGGCGCTGGGCCACGCTGTCGTTGCCCAGGGAGTAGCGCACGCTGTCGATCCAACCGAAGCAGAGCTCCTGGTCGACGGCGTCCTGCCACGTGACCGATGGGCGGCCGGTGCGCTTGTTGTGATAGCCGAGCCACAGCTCTTTCGCCGTGTCATGGTTGGCTTCGAACCACGCGCGCAGGTCCGCTGAGGTCGCGAAGAAGACCACGTTTTCGGGCTTCGGCACGGCCAATCAATCTACCGGTGCGCCATCCTTACCGCCGTGAACCAGACGCAAGGGCCGCGGCGCCGTCTCGCCGACCTGTCCGGGACAAACCCGGATCGGCTCGCCGGGATATCAGACGGCATCTTCTCGGTCGGCATGACGCTGTTGGTCCTGGGACTCGTGGTGCCGGTGTTGAGTGGCTCGAGCACCACAGAGGGCCAATTGTGGGAGGCGTTGCGAGCGCGCGGTCCAAGCGCCCTCGTCTACACGATGAGCTTCATGACGCTCGGGATCTTCTGGCTGGGACAGGGCACGCAGCTGGGTCACCTCGCCCGCAGCAATCGGAACTACGTCTGGATCCACCTCTTGTTCTTGTTCGCGGTGACCCTGGTGCCGTTCTCGACCCTGCTCCTGGCTCGCTACTACTGGCTGCGGGTCGCGCTGGTCGAATACTGGCTCAACATCGTCTTGCTGGGGGCAACCCTGTTCGCCGGTCTCGAGTACGGACTCCGAGCAAAACTCTTCCGGGAGGAGGGCCGGCCCGAGATGGCGTACCTGATGCGCGGGCGCATTTTGATCGCGCAATCGCTCTACGGAGCCGCGACCCTCCTGTGCCTGGTCTTTCCGACCTGGGTCAGCATCGCGCTGATCCTGCTCGTCCAGGTCAACTACGTCCTGGCGCCGCGAATCCCGTTCCTTGACCGATTCTGAAAGCGCCGCGCCATAGAATTCGCGCGCAGTGAACGTCCCCAACGATCTCGGTCTCCTCTCCAGCATCGGCATCTGCACCGGCGCGGCGGCGCTCATCGCGGCGGTCACGTGGCGCTTCAAGCAGCCGCTGATCATCGCCTACCTCGCGACCGGCGTGATCATCGGGCCGAACATCGGCCTCAAGCTCATCTCGGACCAGGCGAGCATCTCGACCGTGGCCGAGATCGGGCTGGTCCTCCTGCTCTTCGTCATTGGCCTCGAGATCGACATCCGGAAGATGGCCTCCGGCGGCACCGCCGTCCTGCTGACCGGTGCGCTCCAGGTCCCCATCTGCATCGCGCTCGGGCTGGCGTTCTTCTGGCTGCTGGGCGCGCCGAGTCAGCCGCACAACAACGCGCTCCTCTATCTCGCGGCGTGCATGAGCCTGTCCAGCACGCTGGTCGTGGTCAAGATCCTCAACGACAAGTACGAGCTCGACACGCTGCCGGGCCGGATCACGCTCGGCGTGCTCGTCCTCCAGGACCTGTGGGCGGTCGCGATGCTGGCGATCCAGCCGAACATCCTGAACCCGGACCTCGTCCCGCTGCTTGGCTCGCTGGAGCGGGGTTTCGTGCTGGTCGTCGGCGGCTTCGCGCTTTCCAAGTACGCGCTCCCGCGTCTCTTCCGCATGGTCGCCAAGGCTCCCGAGCTGGTGCTCGTCTCCGCGCTCGGATGGTGCTTCTTCCTGGCTGGGGCGGCAAGCTTCATCGGCCTGTCGCGCGAGATGGGCGCGCTGATCGCGGGCGTGAGCCTCTCGACTTTTCCTTACAACGTCGACGTGGTTGCCAAAGCGGTCAGCATCCGCGACTTCTTTGTGACGCTGTTCTTCGTCGCGCTGGGCATGCAGATCCAGATCCCGAGCCTGAACGCGCTGGAGCTCGCACTGGCCGCCTCGGTGTTCGTCATCGTGAGCCGTGCGGTCGTTGTTCCAATCCTCTACGCGCTGCGTCTGGGCCTGCGCACCAGCATCGTGCCGGCGATCAACCTGGCGCAGGTGAGCGAGTTCTCGATCGTGATCGCCTCGCTCGGCGTGGCGATGGGCCAGATCAAGCAGGACGTCTTGACCATTGTCATCATCACCTTCGCCGTGACCTCGGTGGTGTCGACCTACATGATCAACTTCAGCCATCCGATCCAGAAAGTCCTGACGTCGGTCTTCAAAACGCTCGGGTTGAAGGATCTCGACGCATCGCGCGAAGATGAGGCTGAGCAAGGGCACCAGCCGGTGATCTTTCTCGGCTTCTTCCGCGACACGAGCTCGATCCTCTATGAGTTCGAGCACGAGGGGTCGGCGGAGGAGGCGCGCGAGTTCGTCGGCAAGATTCTGGTCATCGATTTCAACCCCACCGTGCTGCGAGAGCTGCGCAGGAAGAACATCAAGTGCATTTACGGCGACATCGCGCACTCCGACACGCTGCGACACGCTGGAGTCGAGCACGCCGAGCTCGTCGTTTCGAGCATCACCGACGATGTGCTGCGCGGCACGAGCAACTTGCGGCTGATGAAGAGTGTGCACAACAATGCCCCCAACGCACGCGTGGTGCTGACCACGGAGCACATTCCGCAGGCTTTGCACTTCTACGAGGAGGGGGCGGACTTCGTCTTCATTCCGCGGCTCTATTCGGCCGCCGCGTGCGCGCGGATCCTGCGCAAAGGCCTGGCCGGCGGATTCGACGAGATCCGCTCCCAGGCGATCGAGCATCTTTCTCACCGTCAGGAGGTCCTCGCGTAACGGGGGCCCGTATCTTGGCGGTGTGGAGACCGCTCGACTCAGCCCATTTGAGCCGCTCGCGCGGGCCTACGAGCGCGCGGTGCCCGAGAAGCCGGCCGACGACGGGCTGTTCGGCCCACAGAGCATCGTGTGGCGGGTCAACCGCGACCGCACTTTCCCGCTCGCGGGGATGCGCTCGCTCATGGTCCAGGCCCTTCATCCCCTGGCCATGGCGGGGGTGGCGCAGCACAGCAACTGGCGCAAAGACCCCTTCGGGAGGCTGGCCGCGACGAGCAGCTACCTGCTCACGACGACCTATGGGGACACCGCATCGGCGCTGGCCGCGGCTGCCTGGGTACGCAAGATCCACACGCATGTGAAGGGCGTTGACACCGAGACGGGTCTTGCCTACAGCGCCGAAGACCCAGATCTCCTCCTGTGGGTCCACGCCGGCATGGTCGATTCGATCATCACGGTGGTCCAGCGCTACGGCCGAACGCTGGAGGAGGCGGAGGCGGACCGCTACGTCGGAGAGATGGTCCGCTTTGCCGAGATCGTCGGGGTGCCGGCGGAGCAGGTTCCGTCAACCGTCCGCTCGCTTCGCGAGTACATCGACTCGGTTGCGCTCCGCCAGGCGACGCCTGCGGCTAAAGACGCCATCGGGGTCGTCCTCGATCCGCCGGACCTGGACGGCGACAGCCGCGACCTGTGGCATGACCTCGGTCAGGTTGCGGTCGGGACGCTTCCCGCGTGGGCGCGGGAGATGTACGGCTTCGACGCCCCGCCGCCCGAGCTCATGGAGCGGGAGTCGGTGCGGCAGCTCCTCGGCGCCCTCGACCTCGCGTTCGAGTCGCTGCCCGGCGTGCTGGAGGCGCGGCGGCGGATCGAGCTTCGCATGCGCGCGTGAACGCCTCCACGGCCGCCGTCAGGCAGTCGCGCATCGGCCGCGGCGCGGCGCTCGCCAGGCTCGCCCTGCGGATCGGCGGCCGCTACGTGGCGCGATCGCCCCGGCTGCTGTTCGCCTCGGTCGAGCGTCGAGACGAGCTGCGCCACGACCTCGCGCTTCGCTCGGCGGACGAGGTCGCCGAGGAGCTCGGCTCCATGAAGGGTGTCCTGATGAAGCTCGGCCAGATGGCCAGCTACATCTACGAAGACATGCCGCTGACCTTTCGGATGGCCATGTCCCGGCTCCAGCAGAAGGCGCCGCCCATGACCCCCGCGCTCGCGTCGGGGGTCATCGTTGAGGAGCTGGGCGATCTCCCGGAGCGAGTGTTCGCGCAGTGGGACCCGGTTCCATTCGCGGCCGCATCCATCGGCCAGGTGCATCGCGCGATCACCCGGGACGGGCGGGCGGTCGCGGTCAAGGTGCAGTACCCGGGGATCGCACGAAGCATCACCTCCGACCTGCGCAACGTCGGCCTGCTCCGCCGCGTCGCCGGCGCGGCGTTCCGCGGCCTCGACACACACACGCTGGTCGACGAGCTCGGCGAGCGGCTGCAGGAGGAGGTCGACTACGTCCGCGAGGCGCAAAGCCAGGAGATATTCGCCGAGTACTACGACGGTCACCCGGTCATCCGGGTTCCCCATGTGATCGGCGAGCTGAGCACCGCGCGCGTCCTGACAAGCGAGCTCGTTTCGGGAGCGAGCTTCGACGAGCTTCTCCAGTGGGACCAGCACGAAAGGGACCTCGCGGCGGAGACCATCCATCGCTTCGTCTTGCGCAGCCTCTACAGGCTGCACGCTTTCAACGGCGACCCGCATCCTGGCAACTACCTCTTCCATCGTGGTGGCAAGGTCACGTTCCTGGACTTCGGCCTCACCAAGCGCTTCACCGACCAGGACCTCGAGCCGCTTGCCGACGCCGTCCGCTTCCTCGTCTTCGAGAAGAATTACGAGGCGTTCCGGGCATCGCTCGAGCGCGCGGGCTTCCTGCGCACGGGCGCCCCGGTGCCGACCCAGGTCGTGGTCGACCGCTTCGGCCAGTTCTATGGGACCGTCCTCGAGGACGCGCCGATGACGATCACGCCTGATTACGCCTCCGCCATCGTGCGGCGCTTCTTCGACGCCCGCGGGCCGCTGGCACCGTACTCCGACGTGCCTCGCGCCTACGTGGTCATGCAGCGCATCAACCTCGGCCTCTACGCCGTGCTCGGCAGCCTGAACGCCACCGCCAACTGGCGCCGCATCTCCGAGGAGATCTGGCCGTTCCGCAACGGGCCACCCTCGACGCCGATCGGGGAGGCGGAGGCTCGCTGGGAGGCTGGCCGAGCACCTGCAAGAAACGGCAAAACGTGATAGAGATTTAGCAGTTGCCGGCGGCGTGATTCTGCTTAGTTTGGGGGGATGGATCATGGCAAGTAACGCTGGTTCGTCTGTTTTGGCATCCATGTCGCCGGAGGAGAGGCGCAAACAGATGGTGCGGGCGGTGATCGCGAGCACCGTCGGCACCTCGATCGAGTGGTACGACTACTTCCTGTTCGGCACGATGGCGGGGCTCGTATTCCCACATCTGTTCTTCCCGAAATCCGACCAGCTGGCCGGGACGCTGAACAGCTACGCGATCTTTTTCGTAGGCTTCCTTGCCCGGCCCGTCGGCGCGTGGTTGTTCGGCACCTACGGCGACCGCATCGGCCGTAAGGCGACGCTGATCGCCACTCTGCTGTTCATGGGGATCGCGACCTTCCTCATCGGCGTCATGCCGACGTACGCGAATATCGGCCTCTGGGCGGCGGTGATCCTCGTCGTCCTTCGCGCTTGCCAGGGCATCGGCGTCGGGGGCGAGTGGGGTGGATCGGTGCTGATGTCGATGGAGTGGGGCAGCGCCAAGCGCAAGGGATTCGTTGGCAGCTGGCCTCAATTTGGCGTCCCGATAGGACTCGTGCTTTCGAACGGAATCACGGCGGTGACGCAGACGCTGGCAGGGTCAGTCGCGTTTGCCGACTGGGCTTGGAGAATTCCGTTTCTGCTCAGCATCATCCTGGTCGCGGTCGGTCTCTACATCCGGCTCGGAATCATGGAGACGCCGGTCTTCCAGGCGCTCGTGCAAGAGCGACGGATCGAGCGGGCGCCGGTCAGGGAGGTGATTCGCCTCAACTGGAGGGAGATCGTCCTCACCGCCCTGGTCCGGCTGCCTGAGCAGGCACCTTTCTACCTCTTCACCACGTTTGTGTTCACATTCGGCGCGTTCGCGACCAAGGTCGACAAGCCGTTCTTGACGTGGGCGGTCAGCGTCGCCGGCCTGATCTCGTTCATCAGCATCCCGCTGTTCGGTCATCTATCCGACACCATCGGACGTAAGACCGTGTACATGGCGGGCATCGTGGTCATGGCGATCTGGGGATTCGTGTACTTCGGCCTTTACGCGACGGCCATACCGGTAGTGGTCTTCATCGTGATCGCGCTCTCGTTGATTCCGCATGACATGCAGTACGGGCCGCAGGCATCCCTGATCGCCGAAAGCTTCACGGGCCGCCTGCGCTACAGCGGAGCCTCGCTCGGTTATCAGTTCGCCTCGATCATCGCGGGCGGTCCAGCTCCCAGCATCGCGCTCGGGATCTGGGCTGGGCATCTCTTCATCGGTCCACTCGAGGTGCACTCGCCGCTACCCACCAAGAACCCGTACATGATCAGCTTGTACATCCTCGCGTGCTGCGTGATCGGCTTCATCGCGGTCACCCTTCTCAAGGACCGCTCGGCCTATGACCACACGCGGGAATACGACGAACAGGAGGTCGTCGCCGCCGGGACTTCGCCACAAACTGCCGCAGGCTAGAAGAAATCAGGAGGCGCCGCACTCGCGGCGCCTCTCCTCCGCTTCGGGGGAGGTGTAGACCCTCGGCTCCTATTTGCCCGCGCGTCAAGGACACCACCGCGCCTTCGCGTTAACGCAGTGAAGCCTTGCGTGTTCTCACGATCGTCAACCTCTCGCTCTGGGGCGTGCTGTTCCTGGCGTGGGTCCCGTACACCATGCGGATGGGGCCGGCCGACCCCGTCAGCACCGAGGTCAGGTTCATCCTGGCCGTCACGGCCGTCCTGTTGATGATCCTGGGCGTCCTGCGGCTGCGAAGGCGGCGCCTCACCGCGGGGTAGAGTGTCCGCATAACGGGCCAACCCTTCCCGGTCCTGGCCGGATCGCTGAGCCTCGTCGACCTTCTTTTTCTCCTGGCGCCGATCGCCGTGGTGCCGCTTGGCCTCCGCCTCGCCGCGCTGACCGGCCCGCGCGCGGGGCGCCTGCTGCGCGTCGCCCGCCTAGTCCAGCCCGCGGGCGCGGTCGCCACGATCGCCTCGTTTCTCATGCCGGTCAGGACGGCGGCCGGGGTTCGCCGCGGCCGGCTCGCCGTGTGCGTCATCACGAGCCTCGCGGGGCTCCTCCAGCTCATCGACCTGCGCATGATGGCGCTCGCGCTCTGTTTTGCGTTGCTCGGCTTCGCGGGCTGGACGTTCGCGTGAGCGAGCCGGATCTCGTGCTCGTCTTCGACGGCACTTGAGGCGTTTGAACGCGGATGGCGCGCTGGGTCCGCCGGCGCGACCGGGCCGGCCGTGTGCTGGCCGTCGCCAACCAGAAGCCGGGCGTGCTCGACCGTTACGGAATCACGCGCGAACAGGCGGACCGGTCGGCCTGGACGGTCGATCAGGAGGGCGCCAGGCTGGAGGGCGCCGCCGCCATGAACCGGGTGCTCAGGGAGCTGGGCACGCCGTGGAGGGTGGCGGCGTCCGCCTACGCGCTCGGCCCCGTCGCCGCGATCGAAGATGGGATGTACCGGTGGTTCGCCACGCGGAGGTCAAGATTCGCCAGGCTCGGGGTCACGCCCGAATGTGACGAGCCCGGCTCCGGCTGCTCGTGAGTGACCTGCTGTCCGGCGAGCATCTGGGCGCTCTCGCGGGGATCGCCGCCGCGATCGTCGTCCTGGTCGTCGCGGCGCGCAAGAGGCCAGGCGCGTGGATCCGCGTTCTGGCCGTCGTGCTGGTCTTGGACGAGGTCAGCTGGTGGGTCTATTTGGCTGCCGGCGGCGGCGAGCCGGGCCAGCGGGCGCAGCCACTGCCTCTCCAACTGTGCGACGTCGCGATCTTCATCGCCGCGCTGGCCCTGCTGACGCGACATCCCCTTCTTGTCGAGGTCAGCTATTTCTGGGGCCTCGCCGGGACGATCCAGGCGCTGTTCACGCCGGACCTGCCGCAGCACTTCCCGAGCTACCCGTACTGGCAGTACTACATCGCGCACGGCGGGGTGGTGGCCGCGGCCCTGATCCTCGTGGTCGGTCTGCGGATCCGCCCGCGGCCGTGGGCTTTCGCGCGAGTGGCGGGTCTGACGGTCGCCTACGCGGCGTTGGTCGGGATCGTCGACGCGGTCACGGGCGCCGACTACATGTATCTGCGCAGCAAGCCTCTGGCCGCGACGGCCCTCGACTGGATGGGCCCCTGGCCGTGGTACATCCTCTCGGCCACCGTGGTCGGCGTGCTCCTGTTGGCGATGCTCGACGCGCCGTTCCGGCTGCGGGCGCGGGGCCTAAGCGAACGGCGTGCCGAAGCGCTCCGCTGAGACGACCTCGCCGATGGGCTTGCGCTTCTTCCTGCCTATCACCTTTCGTTTCGGGTAGCCGAACGGCACGACTGCCAGCACGTCGTACGAATCCGGGATCCCGAACTCCTTCCGCACGGGTTCCAGGCCTCCGAAGCCGGTCCAGTTCGAGCCGACCCCATCGCCCCACGCAGTGAGGATCATCGACTGGATGGCGCGGCTGGCGTCCGAGACTCCGTACGCGCTCTTCTTCTCATAGGCGACGATCACGGCGGCCCCGGCGTCCGCGGTATAGCGTCCCGTCCTCATCATGGATCCGATCTTCCGAAGGCTTTCGCGATTGCGCACCACGACGAAGTGCCACGGCTGGAGGTTGATCGAGCTCGCGGTCAGGTGGGCCGCCTCGGCGATCCGGCGGACGACCTCGTCCGCCAGCGCCCGGTCCTCGAACTCGCGGACGGCCAGCACCGTGCGCACCGCTTCGAACACCGGGTTCGCCATCGGGCCAATTGTCTTAGGTTATGCGGCGTGATGGAGGGAGCGAAATGACCGACGACCCGAAGCCGCCTCGCATCGAGCGCCGAATCAGCAGCCCCGAGCACCGCGCGGCGTTCGCCGAAGCCCAGGCGTCTCCGCTGGCGCACAAGCCTCGCCTTATCACGTCGCGCAGCGTGCAGCCGAGCGTCCACGGCTCGGGTGCCATAGGTCGCTTCAACACTTGGCTTGCCGTCGTTGTCACGAAGAGCGTCGGCACCATGTGGGCCGCCTACGTGTTCACCGTGATCTCGCTCATCGGCGCGGTCGCACTCGTGACCAACAATCCGTTCCTTATTCTGCTCATCGCCCTGATCAGCCAGACGTTCCTCCAATTGGTCCTGCTGCCCATCATCATCGTCGGCCAGAACGTGATCTCGGCCAGCCAGGACGCGCGGGCCGAGCAGGACCACCTGACTCTGACGACGCTGCATGCGATCAACGTGCAGCAGCTGAAGATGCTCGAACAGCAGCGCGAGATGCTGAACAAGCAGCGGGAGATACTCGACCTGATGGAGAAGACGGAGCTCTCCAAGCAAGCCTGACGCGGCGTTTGGCGTAGGTTTCAGCGCGTGGGTCTCGACAGAGTCGCGGAGATGGTCATCGGTGCGGCCCTGCTCATCGCCACGTTTTACGACCTCTTTCAAACGATCGTCCTGCCACGCCCGGCGGTGAACAAGGTGCAGCTTGCCCGCACGGTCATCCGCCCGATGTGGAGGCTGTGGAAATGGACCTTCAACCGCGGCTCCCGGATCGACCGGAGCGAGGCTCGGCTGGGTGCGTTCGGCCCGATCGCGCTGATCAGCCTGTTCGTCATCTGGGCCATGGCGCTGATGGTGGGCTACTCCCTGATCATCGACGGGCTCGGCTCGCAGTTCCACCCCGTGCTGAACGACTACCAGACGGCGTTCTACGTCTCCGCGACCACGCTCGTCCCTCTCTCCTATGGCGACTTCACTCCCCAGTCGGGCCTCGCCAGGTTGGTGATCATCCTCGAGAGCGCGACGGGGGTGGCCTTCGCGGCTGTCGCGATCACCCTCCTGTTCGAGCTGTACGGGTCGTTCCGGACACGCGAGGAGTCGGTGGTTGCGCTCGACGCCATCGCGGGTGCTCCGCCCAGCGCGGTCCAGCTTCTGGAGACCACAGCGCAGCCGGGCATGGATTCGACCTTGAAGGAGACGTTCGACGAGTGGAGGCGGTGGTCGGCGATGGTGCTCGAGAGTCACCTGGCCTACCCGATCCTGATCTACTTCCGCTCGAGCCACGACAACGAGGGATGGATCAACTCGTTTGCCGCGATGATGGACGCCGCGGCGCTGATCATGACCGCGACAGACGATCCGACAAAGGGATCGGCGAAGCTGATGTTCACCGTCGGCAACCACCTCGTCGAAGACATGATGTGGGTCTTCCAGCTCAAGACCGCGAGCGATCCGATCATCGAGAAGGATGAGTACCGTGCCGCGGTCGGGCGGCTGGGTGCGGCGGGCTATCGCGTGAAGGACGTCGATGCAACGTGGGAGCAGTTTGCGCACTTCCGCTCCAAATACGCGTCGGCGTTGAACCTGATGGCGACCAACCTGGTGGCTCCGCCGGCGCAATGGGTCGGCGACCGCTCGTACCTGCCGCACCGAAGCCGGCCACGTCCCCGACGGAGACGCGCCGCGGCTAGCTGACTTTCAACCAAGACGGATGGCGGCTTGAGGCCGGATTCACTCCGGCCGTCGCCCAGCGTGGTCCGCCGAACGCCGCCATGCATGGTGTAACTCGGTGGGGGTTCCACGGGGGAGGCCTGCCTCCTCCGTGAAATTAGTTGACGATGCCGAGCTCGCGCGCCTTGACGATGGCCTCCAGCTTCGAGTGCACGGCCAGCTTGCTTCCCAAGCTGCGGATGTGCGTGCGCACCGTGGTGTAGCTGATGCCGAGCTCGGCGGCGATCGCGCGGCTCGGATAGCCCTCCGCCATCAGCCGCAGGACGTCTTTCTCGCGGGGTGTCAGGCGCTCGAGCTGGGCCTCCATCGCCCGGCGCTTGGCGAGCAGCGTGGCGATCGTTCGCGGCGTGATCAGCATCTTGCCGCGTGCGACGTCGCGAATCGCGGCCACCACTTCCGAGGCCGCCCGCGACTTGTGGATGAACGCGCTCGCGCCGGACTGGACCGCGGCGAAGCGGGCCGCCTCCGTGTCCTCTCGGGTGAGGAAGATCATCTTGGCGGCGGGGCGCAACGTGCGAATCGCCGCGGCGGCGTCCGGCCCGCTTCCATCGGGCAGGCGGAAGTCCAGGAGCACCACGTCGGGATCGAGGGTGGCCGCCGCCTCCGCGCACTCGGCTACCGTGCCCACGCTTCCCAGGACGGTCATGTCGGCCTGGTTGTTGATCAGCGCGGCCAGGCCCTCCGCGACGACGCGGTGGTCTTCGACGATGAGGACGCGCGTTCGCTCGGCGTCACCGTCGCCGCTTGGATTCTCGGAGAGCGCGGCGCTGTCTTCGGCCAGGGGCACACTGCTAGAACTTCGGGCAAGGTGATTTGTACCCACGCGGAGGGCCGGTCGCTCCGGCGACCGGCCCCTTCAATTAGACGGGATGGCGGCTGGAGGCCGGATTCACTCCGGCCGTCGCCCAGCGTGGCCCACCGAACGCCGCCATGCATGGTGTAACTGGGTGGGGGTTCCACGGGGGAGGCCCGCCTCCCCCGTGAATTTACTCGCCGCCCAGGGATAGCTCGGTGATTCGCGTGTCCCAGTTGGCGAGCAGAGTGCGAGTGTTGCCGCACCTGAAATTGGAGGCGAGGAGCGTGGCGAAGTCGCAGGTCTGTCCGATGTACTCGGAGGCGATCCAGACCTTCGAGCCGTCGATCACGGCCGCGCCATAGTCGCCCCAGCGCGGACGCGGTGGGTTGCCGAAGGCCGGCCCGTACGCGGTGAAACCGTCATCGGGACCCTGCCCAACACCGGCGACGTGGATGGCGCCCACGCCGGACCTTGCGTCAAACGACGCCCACGCCGCGCTCGGGTAGTCGTTCTCGCCCATGAGGCTGAACGCGATGGCGCCCACGCCGTCCGCGTTGACGGCGAGCGCGGGGTAGCTGAGGTTGGTGCCGGCCGCGCCCACGAACCCCTCGTTGGCGAGCTCGGGCTTGCCGTCGCCGGAAGGCCGCACGGCGAACCACTCGATGCCCGCTTCGTTTCTACCGGCCACGTTGACGGCGGTGTCGAGGGCGCCGTAGAGCATGCCGCCCGCGTACGTGACCTGCTGCATGCGCGTGTCGTTGGTGTCGATCGACTGGCTCTCGACCTGGTTGTGCGCCGGCTCGACGCTGACGGCGAAGCGCCAGCAGCCGAACAGCGTGGCTGTCACTTGCACAGACGTGTCGTTGAGGCAGTCGGCGAGCGGCGTGCTCCCTGCCTTCTGGTTGGCTGTTGGCGGAGCCGCATAGCGGCCGACCTTGAGCACGTTCGTCTCCAGGCTGATGTCCGGCGTGGAGCCCAGCGACTGGGTGTTCGTCAGCGTCCACACGATAAGGTCGCGCGACGTCCGGTTGTGTTGACGGCTGACCTCCGCCGCCGCGTTGGAGCTCAGGAAGTATTCCGTTCCGCCGGCTGACGTGTTGAAGTCGCCGTTGGTCGCCTCGGCCGGCCAGACGGTGAAGCCGGCCTGGCCGCCGCGCACCGCGCCCGTCGTGTCCAGCTGCGTCACCAGGACGACCGCGTCGTTCCGGGCGAGCGCCTGCTTGGAGAAGGCGTAGATCTGGGCGGCCTTGAACTCGGGTCCGAAGAAGCTGTATTCGTTGGTCGTGATGTAGAAGCCATTGGCGTCCGCGCCGATGTGCGGATAGTCGCCAAGGCACGCGTTGGGGTTGGTCGGCGTCACCGAGTACGGCCCCGTCGAGCAGCCGTGGTTCGGCGTGCCCTGCGTGCCGTCGTCCTGGACCGGGATTCGGTAGATCTTCCAGGCACCGGCCGGGTCCGCGGTCTGGCTGACGGCGATATCGAGGTGGTTGGTGCCCTTGAACCGGCCGTTGTTCGAGAACGTGTCCAGCGTCAGCACGTCCATGAACCAGCGCTGGGTGGCGCTGTCGAAGTAGCAGCTTGGGTCTGTGACGAACGGTCCAAACACGTTTGGACGCCCGCGCACGATGGCGGGCGCATAACCGAAGAATGTATTCAGCGTGGTCGGGCCCCCTACGATCGCGCCGCTTGCGTTGTAGACGGCGGTCACGTCGTTGATCGTCTCCACGACTAGACCGTTGCCCTCGCACAGGCCCTGGTCGGGCGGCTCCAAGGAGAACTGGTTGGGTGAGGTGCCAAACCGCTGGGCGAAGTGGTTCAGGCCCTCAAAGCTGATGACCTGCGCGGTGTTGGAGCTCTCCCGAGCCGAGTCCTTGGAGAAATCGCCCTTGGCGCCGACTCCCCGCGTGTGGCTCCGGTCAGTCGCCTGCCCGCCGCTTGCGCCACTGGAGTCGCCGCCGATCGTCGTGTCGAGGATTTCGGGCGCCTGAACGTCCGCCCCGCCGGGCGACGCCGCAACGAACGACGCCGCGCCCGAAGCCTCGATCGTCCGTGTGTTCGAGGCTGTCGACGCGGCGGCCGGCACGGCCGTCACCAGGCTCGCGGCGACGGCGCAAATGGCAAACCAAACGACTCTGCGAGTCCCCAAGATCTAATCCTCCCTCTCGTAAAAAGCGACCAAAAGCGCTGTCGACGGCCCGGGTCGATGGCCACACCCTTTGGCCATCTTTTTTGAGTCGGACTACTGTGGCAGGCGCCAGAAACGAAAGTCAACAACTGAACCAGGTGATCTTTCAAACCTGCGCCGATTTCTTCAGCGCGGTTTCACTAACGGGGCTGTGGCCCGGCCTCGACTCGAATTCCAGACGGCAGGCGGCCCATCTTCACCTCGCTGCCGTCCACCGCGAAGTCGATGCGGTGGCCCGCGAAGTGGAGCCCGCCGACCTCGAGGCGATTCCAAAGCGGGGTCTTGACCGGCGCGACCCGCAGCGTCTTGTGGGGAAGGTCCGCCTCGAGGCCCAGGATGGATGACACGCATGTGAACATCGCCGCCGCGGACCACAGCTGCGGCGTGCAGGTGTTCCAGTACTCGCGCGGCGGCTTGCCCGCCTCGCGTACGTCGCCGCAGAACAGCTCGGGCGGCCGGCTCAGGGCGAATTCGCTCGACGCCTCGAGCAGCGCGCGGGCGACTCGTTCCGCCTCGATTGTGAATCCGTACTGGCGCAGGCCCGCCACCGCGAGCGCCGTGTCGAACGGCCACACCGAGCCGTTGTGATAGCTGCTCGGGTCGTAGTTGATCGCCTGGTCGGAGAGCGTTCGAATGCCCCAGCCCGAGAAGAGCTCCGGCGAGACAAGACGCGCCGCCACGTGCGCCGCCCTGGACTTGTCGACGATCCGCATCCACAGGCAGTGGCCGGGATTGGACGTGATCGCCAGGACCTGGTGCTTCGAGCCGTCGAGAGCCTGCGCGAAGTACTTCTCGTCGTCCATCCAGAATTCGCGGTTGAAACGGCGCCTCAGCTCGGCGGCCTTCTGCTTCAAAGCCGGGCGGGTGCGCGACATGCCCACAAGGCCGCGGTACACGTACGCCTGCACCTCGCACAACGCGGCCGGCAGGGCGGCGGCGGTGCCGTCGGTGTTGGTGAGCGAGTTGTCGGAGTCCTTCCATCCCTGGTTGCGGGCGCGTCCGCCGCGGTACTCGATGTAGCCGTCGCCGTCTGAGTCGCCGTATTTGCGGCACCACTCGAGCGCGGCCTCGGCGGCCGGAGCGAGCTCGCGGACGAGGTCGCCGTCGTTGGTCCACGTCTCGGTCTCGGTCAGGGCGCAAAGAAACAGGGCGGTCGCGTCGACCGTGCCGTAGAGGATGTGGGGCCAAAGGCCGCGCTCGACCGCCTCGCCCGTGCGGACCTCGTGGAGGATCTTGCCCGGCTCCTCCTCGCTTTCCGGATCGACTCGCCTGCCCTGGTGCTCGGCCTGGTAGCGCAGCACTCCGCGCGCGAGGTCCGGGTTGACGTGGAGGAGGAGGATCGAGGTGATCAGGGTGTCGCGGCCGAAGGGCACCGCGTACCAGGGCAGCCCACCGGTGGGGTAGATCCCGGTGTCGTAGCTGTTGCACAGCATGCGGATGTCGGCGATCGCCTGGTCGAGGACGCGGTTCAGCGCCGGGTTGTCCGTGCGCACCGACATGCACTCTGTTTCCCAGCGCGGGTATTCGTCCTTCGCGGCCTGCAGGCGGGACTCGAAGCGGACCGTTTCCGCGGCGGCCTCCGGCACGACGTCGACCTGCCACGTGAAACTTTCGCCGGGGCCGAGGCGGAGCTGGTGCTTCAAGCCTTCCGGCATGCACATCACGCGCGTGGCGTACTCGGGGCCGCCGTTGCGCGCAAACCGGACGCCCTCCACTGTCTTTTGCTGGGCCACGCCGGCGGGCGATGCAAGCTCCGGCACAGCGCCCCGGATGCCCAGCATGGCGGCGAAGTCGGCCGCGACCTCGAGCTCGACCACGGCGTCGACGGTGCCGGCTCCGGGGTTGGTCACGGTGATCTTCTCGCGAAGTCCGCCGTCGACGAAGCGGAGGCGCGTCACGGTCACCTTGTCGGCCTCCAGCTCGAACGACGCCCAGACGCCGGCGGCCTCGACTCCGACCGGTCGAGGTTCCGCGCCGTCGATCAAAAGACGGAGCTGCGACAAAAGGCGCGTGTCGCCCGCCCACAGCCCATCGCCCGAAAACTCGCCAGGGCGCATCGAACCGTCGCGCGCGGACACGGCGAAGAAGCGGTCGTGCTTGAGCATCACGCGCTCGGAGATGAGTTGCCCCGCGGAAATCTGCGTGGCGGGTAGTTTGCGTTACGGGAGGTTAGTTCGCGCCACCGATTGCCGAAATTACCGGCGACACATCGAAGATGGGCCGGGTGCCGAGCGCGTAGGTCGTCCACTCGCTGCGCGCCAGCAGCTCGACCGCCATCGCCTCGAGGTCGCGCACGCGCTGGTTGGCGCGGATCGCCTCGCGGATGGAGAGGATGCCCACCGCGGGATGCCTCTTCTCGATCACGTGCCGGAGCATGTTCAGGTGCGCGTTGTCGGGCACTCCCGGCTCACGGATCCGGCGGATGGCGGCCCGTACCGTCGCCTGCGTGCCGTCGATCGCCTCACCCTTCCCGAAATCGAACTTGTAGCTCGGGCTCCGGCCGGCGGCGCGCTTCTCGCCGCTGAGCTTGATCCACTTGGCGTTTTCGGCGCCCTTGCCGGCGTCGATGACGAGCCGTACCGACCGCCCCTGGTACTGGAAGGTCGCGTTCATTCGCGCATAGCTCTCGCGCTGTCCGGTCAGCCCTTCATGGCGGCCGATCAGCAGCGGCGAGTTCGCGTCGAGCTTGATGTGGTCGATCGGCGTGAGCAGCGAGATGATGGCAAAGGCGTGGGGAATGAGGTCGGCGATGACGCCGATGTCCGCCGCCGCGCCGGTCAGCGGCTGCTCCTCCAGGATCTCGATCCGGATCTCCTGCACGCTCTCCAGGAAGTTGCGGAGAGTGCGCTCCTCGGTCAGCAGCATGCCGAGCAGGCGCACCTCGAGCTTGAAGTAGTAATGGTCGGCGGCCACGATCTCGACGCCGCCGGGCGCGGAGTCGAGGAAACGGCGGTACTCGTCCGGCGGCGCGCCGAGGGGTTTCTCGATGAGCACGACGTCGCTCAGGTCGTAGTACCGCTCGAGCGTCGGAAGATGGTTCGCGGCCGGGGTCGCGATGTACGTGATGACGTACGAGCTCGACTCCAGCTCGCGTTCGAGCTGGTCGTGCGCGGGTGACGCGTGGCTGTCCCAGAAGAACAGGTCGCCATGCGTGCGTACCTCCTCCTCCTTGACGCTCAGCCGGTCGCGCGCGCCCGGCGAATCCTGCTCCACGACGTGGGTGCGGAAGTTGAAGAACTGCTTCAGCGTCAGCAGGTGCTGGTACGCCTTCTGGCCCCACTGGCCGAAGCCGACCAGGACGAAGTCCTTCTGCAGGTGGCGTTCTTCTTCGGCAAGCGCGTGCAGCCGCGCGTTCTTGATCGCCACCGCCGCCTGCAGGGCGAGGCCCTGAGCGCGCTGCACCTCCTCCGGCGTGAACTTGCGGGTGCGCGTCTGCTCTCCGAGAACTGCAGCGCCGATCGACTGCTCGTCGGCGACGAGGGGAATCGCCATGAGCGAGCGCACGCCGAACGCGCGCACGTATGCGGGATCGACGCGCGTCGCATCCGACGTGTCGTCGATCACGACAGCCTCGCCGCGATCGAGCACATCGAAAAGGAACGAGGCCTGCGATCGCTCTCCGTGCTGGCGGCGCCACAGGTCTTCGAGGTCCGATGCCGCGGCGCCGTACCAGCCCTCGCGATCTTCCTCATAGAGGGCGATCTGGCACAGCGACGCGTTGACGAGCCGCGCCATGTTCTGCGCGACTCGGGTCAGGGTCTGGTCGAGGTCGATGGACGAGGCGATGGCTTTGCTCACGTCTGCGACCAGCTCGAGCTGCTCCGCATGCCGCTGCGCATCCTCATAGAGACGCGCCATCTCGACCGCGACCGCCAATTGCGCGGCTGCCGCGCGGAGCGCCTCGACCTGCCCCCAATCGGGGCGCCGCTGATCGGAGCGGTGATAACCCACCTCGAGCACACCCGTCGCGCGCCGCGCCTGGTCGCTGCCAAACGGAAGGAAGATGCGGATCAGGTCCTTGTGGCCTCCACGCTCGAAGATCTCGCCGGCGAGCGTGAACGGGGTCGCGGCGGTCTCGTGCGCCTGCTCCTTGTCGCCGACGAGGCAGGCGAGCACGCCGCCCGAGACCATGCCGTTGCTGTAGACGACGGGCACCTCGACCCAGGTGACCGGCGCCGGGATGGCGCCCGAGATGACGTCGCCGCGTTCGCCCGCGGGCATCGGGCCGACGATCACGGGCTGCCAGCTCCGCGCCACGTAGACGAGCACGTCGTCGGCAGCCAGCACGCGGTCCTCCTCCAGCGCCCAGCGGGGTACCCGCGATTGGGATGTCCGCCCTCCGCCGCGCGATGTCTCAGCAGCATCGATCGCGGCCGCCGTCGCCGCCCCTGCGGCCATCCGCACGACCGTCTCATCGTCGTCCCGGTCATCCAACAGATAAACCGTCGCGAAGTTGAAGTCGAACTCGGGGACTTGCGAATCGGTGAGGTGCCCGACCACGGCGTCGATGACCTCGTGCCGCGACGCGCCCGGCTTCAGCATCGCCGTCGTCATGTCTCCGATCGCGCCGAGCAGCCGGTTGCTGTTCTCGAGGTCTGCGATGAGGCGCTGCGACGCCAGCGCGCCGCCGATCAATTGGGCTCCGGCCTTGAGCATCTCGTTCGTCGAGGGCGCCCGGCGCACGGTCGCGAGCTTGTCACGGCTCAGCAGCACGAGGTAGCCGTGTGGCTCCTCGGCTTTGCCGAGGGCATACGTACCGATGGGATGCAGGTCCGATTCGGCCGTCGCGGCGCCGACCGTCTTGGTCAGCGCCGCCTCCCAGGAGGCCGAGGGATCGTCGCGTTCGATCCGCGCCGGCGCGCCGACCCGGAGGTGGGCGGTCACGAGCTCCAGGCTCGAGTGCTGGTGGCCGAACTGGTAGATCGCCGCCCCGTCGAGGTTGCTCGCCATAAGCAGGTCCGCGAGGGCGATCGACAGCAGGCGGCGCAATTCCTTGGCGTCGGTCCGCGCGTCGCCCACAGGCGTGGTGAGAAGAGAGGTGAGCCGCGACAACCCGTCGAGGGCCGCCCGCTCCGCGCCTTCGAGGGCCGTCTGGACGAGCCCCGCCGCCGTCGCGGCGCGACGCTCCAGCTCCTTGAGGCGGTTGTCGTCCGGCGCCTTCTCCTTGTTCCTGTAGTTGAGGTAGACGAGTCCGACAAGGCGGTCGCCCGCGAGCAGCGGCAGGCCGAACGTCGACTGGACCTGGTACCGGCGGATGAACGTCGAGTCGACCTCGGCCGGGGCGTTGCGCGCCACGAGGCGCTGGCGCGTCACGGTCAGCCAGGTGGTGGACCCGTACTGGTGGATGCCGAGCTCGTCCGGCACTTTGCCCTGGCGCTCGTCCGCCAGGTAGCGCGTGAGCTGCTCGTCCATGTCGGTCAGGGAGTCGAGCAAGCTCTCCTGCGGTTGCCCTGTCGCGAAGGGCGCGTAATAGGTGTTGGTCGACTCCTCGTAAAGGAAGATCGAGACGATGTCCGCGCCGGAGACGTGCTGAAAATCGGCGACGATGCCGCGCAGCACGGCGGCCAGACCGGAGTTGGTTTCGACCGGCGGGCGAATCACTTTTGAAGGTCGATCATCACACGGATTGAGCGGCGCCGCGCAGGGTGCGCGCCCTTGCGACCGAACCCAGCCACGCCGCGCTCCGGCGCGGGTGTCTGGCGAACGTCTGGCGGTCGACGGCGACGAGCCCGAACGTCGGGCCATAGCCAAACGCCCACTCGAAGTTGTCGAGCAGCGACCAGTAGAGGTAGCTCCGCACGTCGACGCCTTCGGCACGGCAGGCGAGCACCTCGCGCATCGCGGCGTCGATGAATGCGATCCGCTTCTCGTCGTTCGACGTCGCGATTCCGTTTTCGGTGACCAGGATCGGCACACCGGGACAGCTCCGCTGCGCGCGGCGGATGGCGCCGCCGAGCGCCTGCGGGTAGTACTCGTAGCCCATCTGCGTGGTCTGGTCGGTTTCGGTCAGCTCGCGGGTCGTGTCGCTCCAGTCGTGGCCTGGGCTGCGCGGACCCTCAGGTCCGTAGCGAAAGCGCGTGTAGGTCTGGACCCCGACGAAGTCGTCGCGGCGCGCCAGCTCGAGGAACCAGTCGCTGACCTTCGACTCGAGCTCGAGAGACCTGTTGCCCGGCTGGGCGCCGTCCTCGTACTGGAGGTCGGGCAGCGCGAGCGTGACGCCGGTCGGGACGCCTGAGCGGGCGCGGATCGCGGCGGCGCCCAGCCGGTGCGCCTCGAGCAGGTTGTCGACCGCGCGCTGGGCGCCTTCCCGATCGTCGGTGTGCCCCGGCGGGTTGATGCCCAGCAGCCAGCCGCTCGAGCCCAGGCCCTGCGGCTCGTTGATGGTGCAGGCGTAGCCGATCCGGTCGCCCAGGGCCTGGGCGGCGCGGTCGCAGTAGCGCTCGAACAGCGCCGGGAAGCGCTCGGCTGCGATGCCGCCCTGCTCGTGGAGCCACCTCGGCACCGTGAAGTGGTGGAAGGTGACGATCGGTGTCACGCCGTGCTCGTGGCATGCGTCGAGCATGCGGCGATAGTGCGCCAGCTCGGCGCGCGAGAACTCGCCCTCGGCCGGCTCGATGCGCGCCCATTCGAGGCCGAACCTGAAGGTGTTGAGGCCGAAGCTCGCCAGCATCGCGACGTCATCCCGGTAGCGGTGATAGAAGTCGCAGGCGTCCCCGGACGGCTCGCGGCAGGGTGTCGCCTCGGCGTGCTCCCACAACCACCAGTCGGTGTTCGTGTTGCCTCCTTCCGTCTGGTAGGCGGAAATGGAGGCTCCGAACAGGAAGCCGTCGGGAAACCGTAGGGGCTCGTTCATCGGGCGGAGTTTAAGGCCCGCCCAACGCAAAGATTGACAACCCGTCCGGCGGTGCCTACGATAGCTCGGTCGCTTAGGCGAACGTTCGTCTTAGTGTCTGTTTCCCTGTCGGAGTAAGCCTGTTTGCCGGCGCACTCTCGCCCCGGTCGGTATCGGGAAGAAGGCAACAGGAAGCACACGCCGACCCGGGCAGGGGGTCGGGATTGGGAGGAGAGCACGCAATGGCCGAGGTCTTGGCAAAGCTGAGCTACAGGGCAGTGGCACTGGGTCTCGGCGCATTACTTCTCGCGGCCGCCTGTTCGTCGGGCGGCAACACCACCCAGGGGGCATCGTCGACCGATGTGACGGTTTGGACCGCCTGGGGCGGCGCGGAGCTCAAGGCATACCAGGACGTCTTGAAGCCGTTCCACGACCAGACCGGCATCAACGTCCACCTGACGACCGTGCGCGACGCGAACCAGCTCGCGATCAACGTGGACGCCGGCACCAGCCTTCCTGACATCGCCCCCGGTCCGAGCGTCGACAAGGTCAAGGACTGGGTCAGCAAGGGTGTCATGAAGCCGGTCGAAACCGCGCTCGGCGACCAGTTCACCGCCTACATAAACAACACCTACCCCGCGCTGACCACGGCGCCGTCGGGCCAGAGCGACGACCTGTACATCGGCATCGTCGGCGGCAAGCACTACGAGGAGATGGTCAAGACCCAGGTCAAGGGTTTGTTCTGGTACAACAAGAAAGTCTTCACGGGCGCCGCGCCGAAGACCTTTGACGACCTGCTGGCGATCAACCCGGCGCAGTACGGAGCGCAGAAGCTGTTCTGCGTCGGTCTCGAGTCCGGCAGCGCGTCGGGCTGGCCGGCGAGCGACCAGATCGACAACATCATCATGCGGCAGAACGACGCGACCTTCTACACGAACTGGATCCAGGGCAAGGTGAAGTTCTCCGACCCCCAGATCAAGCTCGGCTACCAGACCTACCTGAAGGAAGTCTCGCCAGCCAACGTCTACGGCGGACCCAACACCGTGCTGTCGACCAACTTCGGCAAGGCGGGCGACCCGCTTTTCAAGACCCCTCCGGGCTGCTTGTTCCTCGAGCAGGCGACCTTCATCCCGAGCTTCTTCACGCAGGACTTCCCGAGCCTGAACTTGAAGGCCGGAACGGACTTCGACTTCTTCGCGCACCCGAGCGTCAACCCGGCGTACGACGGCAACGTCAACGGGTTCTACGACAACTTCGCGATGTACAACGACACCCCCGCGGCACGCAAGCTGATGCAGTACATGGCGACCGCCCCCGCTCAGCAGATCTGGGCGAATGACGGCGGCACCCTGGCCGCGATCAAGAGCATCACGTACAACGACCCTGTCTACGCGAACGCGGCCAAAGTTGCGGCCGGCGCCAAGAACCTCCTGGTCACGGCCGGCGACTTCATGCCGTCCGACATGCAGGCCGCCTTCTGGAAGTCGCTCCTCAACGTCACGAACAACCCGGGCAGCCTCGACTCCGAATTGGCAAGACTGGACCAAGTCCAGAAAGCCGCCTACGCGAGCAGCTGACACCTAGATCCTTGATCGGCCGGGGCGGATTCCGCCCCGGCCGCCTACCCTCATTAAGGAGGTAAGCGGGGTGGACCGGATCATTACAGCGGTGATCGCCGTGGTCGGCGTGCCGCTCGTCCTGCTCGGCTACATCTACTTGGGCGAGTGGGTGATCGAGCGTCTTCCGGAACGCGTTCAAGTCTGGATCCGGCCCTACTTCTGGGCGCTGCCGGCGATCGGCTTCGCCACCATCTTCATGGTCTATCCGCTGCTCCGCACCGTCGTGTTGAGCTTCCGCAACAACGCGGACACCACGTGGGTCGGGCTGAACAACTACATCTACTTCTTCACGTTTCCGGACACCTTGACTTCGCTGCGGAACAGCCTCCTCTGGCTCGTCTTCTACACGCTGTTCTCCGTCGGTTTCGGCCTGATCATCGCCATCCTTCTCGACCGCGTCCGCTACGAGTCGATCGCGAAGATCGCCATCTTCCTACCCGTGCCCATCAGCGCGGTCGCCGCGTCGATCATCTGGAAGTTCATGTTCGACTATCAGCCTCCAGGCCAGGTCCAGACCGGGACGCTGAACGCCGCGCTGGGCGTGTTCGGGGCTCAGCCTGTGGCGTGGCTCGTCAACTCGAGCACGAACAACGCGGCTTTGATCTTCGTCGGCATCTGGAGCATCACCGGCTTTTGCATGGTCATCATCTCCGCCAGCCTGAAGGCGATCAGCACCGAGGTCTTGGAGGCCGCGCGAATGGACGGCGCGAACGAGCTCCAGATCATCCGGCTTGTGGTGACCCCGCTGCTATGGCCGACGATCACGGTCGTTGGCACCACCATGATCATCAACGCGCTGAAGACATTCGACATCGTCTACGTTCTGACCAGCGGCGCGTATGACACGGACGTCATCGCGACGCAGATGTTCAGACAGCTCGCCAACGCCCATTACGGCCGCGCCGCCGCGGTCGGGGTCGTCCTCTTCGTCGCCATCGTCCCGCTGCTCGTGATCAATATCCGTCGCTTCCAGCAACAGGAGGAGCAGCGATGAGCGGAGTGCAGGTCGAGACCCGCCGCGAGACGGCGCGGGCCAGCGCCGCGTCGGTGGCCCTGGACAGGTGGGGCCACCAGCTTCAGCGGCTCCCTCTGCACCTGATCATCGTGGTCTTCATCGCGATCTGGATCGTCCCGACGATCGGGCTGATCGTGAACTCGTTCCGCTCGCTCCAGGACATGAACGCGGGGGGATGGTGGACCGTGCTGTTCCCGCCGCACGGCTTCACGCTGGCGAGCTATACGCAGGTCCTCAACACGGAAAACGTCACCACCTCGATCTTCAACAGCGTCCTCATCACCGTGCCTGCGACCGTGATCCAACTGGCGATCGCGACCATGGGCGCCTACGCCTTCGCCTGGATGAAGTTTCCGGGCAAGAACCTCTTTTTCATCGTCATCGTCGGCCTGATGGTGGTCCCGATCCAGATGACGCTGATCCCGGTGCTGCGGATTTTCCAGGCCACAGGCCTTGCCGGAACGTTCATCGCGGTCTGGCTGGCGCATTCCGGGTATGGCCTTCCCTTCGAGGTCTTCCTGCTGCGCAACTACCTCGGCGGCCTGCCGCGCGAGATCTTCGAATCGGCCGAGGTGGACGGCGCGGGCCACGCGGTTCGATTCCTGAGAATCGCGGTGCCCATGACGCTGCCGGCCATCGCGTCGCTCACGATCTTCGTCTTCCTCGGCGTCTGGAACGACCTTCTGGTGTCGCTGACCTTCTTGGGCAGCAGCCCGAACCGTCCGTTTACGGTCGTCATCACCCAGCTCGTCACATCGCTGGGTGGGGGCTGGCAGTTCCTGACCGCCGCTGCCGTGCTGCAGATGTCGCTGCCCCTCGCAGTCTTCATCGCCCTCCAGCGCTACTTCGTGCGGGGCGTGACCGCCGGCTCGGTCAAGGGCTGACCTGAGCAACGGGCGCGGGCAGGCGGTCCTCAAGGAGGACCGCCTGTTCGTCGTGTCAGGGCTGAACGGCGAGATCCGTGGACGCAGTCCAGACGGGCACGGCCTGTGGGCGGGCGATACGCGAGTCCTCTCCGATTATCGCCTTCGCCTGAATGGCGAGGAACCGGTCGCGCGCGCGTCGCGGATCGATGCGGGAAGCCTTCACCTGGAGGCCTCGGCGGCCGGGCTCGACATTGTGCGGGAGAGGTATGTAGACGATGGGCTGCACGAGCGCATCACGCTCACCAACCGCGGCGCCGCGTATGTGCGCGCCGAGCTCGAGCTGAACGTCGGCGCGGACTTCGTCGACATGATGGCCTTTCGTGGCATGGCGCCGGGGCTCCACGCCCCATCCGAGACTCGCGAGCCGGCGGTCACCGTCCGGCCGCCAGGCACCAGGCATCGCGTTGAACTGCGGCCGGGCGGAAAGTTCACCGTGGTCGTGGATGTGCTCACGAGCCAGGACTTCGACGCAGGGCTGGCGCGGATGCACGATGCCTATCACCGATGGGCCGCCGATTGCGCCGCCTTCGAAACCGACAATCGCGCCCTCAACGAACTGCTCCAGCGCAGCCGTGACGACCTACGCTTGCTTTGCGACTTCTATCCGACCGGGATTTACCCATCCGCTGGAATTCCGTGGTACGTAGTCCCGTTCGGCCGAGACGCCCTGTTCACGGCCCTCTTCACGCTTCCGTTGAACCCGGAGGTGGCGCGGGGCACCCTGCGCTATCTGGCGGCCCACCAAGGGGTCCGGCTCAATCCGGCCAACGAGGAGCAGCCCGGCAAGATTCTTCACGAGGTTCGCACCGGCGCGGCGGTCGGCCAGGACCTATGGCCCCACATCTTTTACGGCGACGTCGATGCTGCTTCGCTGTTCGTATGTCTCCTGGCGGAGGCGCTGGATTGGATCGGGGACCAGGAACTGGTCGACCAGATGTGGCCGGCGGCCGAGGCCGCGCTCGCGTGGTGCGAGACATTCGGAGACGCCGACGGAGATGGCTACATCGAGTGCTACACGGGACGAGGTCGCAACCAGGGCTGGAAAGACTCGGACGACTCGCTGACGCACATCGATGGGACTGACGCCGGCGGGCACGCGGCGCTGTGCGAAGTCCAGGGCTACCTCTACCGAGCGTTGCTGATGTTGGCGAGGAAACGCCCGGCCCTAAATGCTCGCGCGGCCGAGCTGAAGCGGCGCTTCAACAACGATTTTTGGATCGCACAAGAGCGCTTTGTCGCTCAGGCGCTCGACCGAACCAAGAAGCGCGTCGAAGCCATCAGCTCGAATCCCGGCCACTGTCTGTGGTCAGGGATTCTATCTGCGCCAATCTCTCGCGCCGCGGCGGCCAGGCTGGTGTCGTCCGACCTCTTTTCGGGTTGGGGTGTTCGCACGCTTTCGAGCCGCGCGATCAACTATGACCCTCGCAACGGGGCAAACGGCTGCGTCGTCCCGTTCGACTCCGCGATTGCGGCCGCTGGGCTTCGGCGCACGGGTTTCGTCGACGCAGCCGAGTTGGTCGCCCGGGCGGTCCTCGAGGCTGGCATGGCTTTTCCGCATCGCCGAGTCCCAGAGTTCTTTTGCGGCTTCGATCGTGTCGCAGACCATGCGCCGGAGGAACATCCCAACAGCTGCAGCCCGCAGGCGTGGTCGGCCGCCGCTCCCTTCTCGCTGCTGACCACGCTGCTCGGCCTCACGGTTGATTCGTCGCAGCGCCGGCTTCGGGTCGCGCCATGCCGCACCCCGCTCTGGAAACGGCTCGAGGTCAACGGGTTGCACTTCGCGGGCCACAGGATCGACTTTGCGATCGAGGAAGACCGCGTGAAGCTCGGCGCGATCCCGCGGGGTGTCAAGATCGAAACCTCTTGAGCCCTCCGGTTGCCCATGACGTCGTGGTCATGACGACTCACGACATCGGGCGTCACCTCCACTGCTATGGCGTCGCGAGCGTGGCGAGCCCGAATCTCGACCGGCTCGCGACCGAGGGCGTCAAGTTCACCCAGGCGTTCGCCACCGCGCCGCAGTGCAGCCCGAGCCGGGCGAGCCTGGCCACCGGTCTCTACCCGCACACCAACGGGGTGATGGGCCTCGCCCACCGTGGGTTCGATTGGGAGCTGGCCACCCCGCATGCTGCGGCCGTCTTCGCTGGCGCCGGAATCGCGCCTCTCCTGTTTGGAGGCCAGCACGTGACGCAGCATCCGGAGAGCCTCGGGTTCGAGCGAATACACCCTGCCGGGGCGGCAGAAGAGGTCATCGCGTCGCAGCCGAGCGACCGGCGGCTCTACGTCGAGATCAACTTCGACGAGACTCACCGTCCCTATCCGCGCCCGGGCAATCCGCCTGCCGGCCTCGTGATCCCCGGCTACCTGCCCTCCGGCCTCGAGGCGATGGAGGAGCTGACCGCTGTGGAGCAGACGATCGCGACCATGGACGCCGCGGCCGGTCGTGTCCTGGCCGCGCTCGAAAAGGCGGGACGCGCGGAGCAGGCGATCGTCGTGTTCACCACGGACCACGGCCTGGCGATGCCCCGCGCCAAGTGCACCCTCTACGACCCGGGCCTCGAGGTCGCGCTCATCGTGCGCTGGCCCGACGGCGGCTTCGGCCGCGGCATCACGAGGTCAGACCTCGTGAGCAACATCGACGTGCTGCCGACTCTCCTGGAGGCGAGCGGCGTCCCCGTGCCGGCGGGAATGCAGGGCCAGTCCCTCTTCTCCGACGCCCGCCAGGCTGTGTTCGCCGAGAAGACGTTCCACAGCTACTACGACCCGATGCGCTGCATCCGAACCGCGACGCACAAGTACATCCGCAACTTCGAGACCGCCTTCGCGGTCGAGGTCCCGGGCGACGTGCAGCGCGGTCCGATCTTTCGGTCCGACCCCTCGCGGTATTCGACCGACCGTCCAAGCGTGGTCGAGCTGTACGACCTGGAGGCCGACCCCCTGGAGCAGCGCAACCTCGCGGGTCATCCCGACGTCGCATCAGTTGAGCAGCGGCTGAAGGACGAGCTGTGGCGATGGATGCGCGACACTGATGACCCTTTGCTGAACGGACCAGTGCCCTCGCCGCGGTACCGCCTCGCGATGCAGCCCTGACCCAGCCAAGCGGCGCCGTCCTCGAACGCAACAGGATCGTCCTGTCGCGGACGGCGATCGTGGGCATCGCCGGAACCTTCCTGCTCATGGGCATGGTCGGTGCGGCCTACGGGCCGCTGCTCGAGCACCTGACAAGGCATTTCGCGATCACGCTGCCGGTTGCGGGCGCCTCGCTGAGCGTCCACTTCGCCGGGGCGCTGATCGGGACGCTGGTCTCGATGCGCACGATGACCAAGCTGTCTGGTCGCGTCTCGGTGATGGCGGCGGGCGCCGTCCTCGGCGCGGGCTGCGCCGCGGTCGCGGTCGCGCCGGGGTGGCCGCTTTTTCTGGCCGGCGTTTTCGTGGTGGGTCTCGGCTGGGGATCGCTGGTGATCGGGCTCAACCAGCTCGTCGCGCACAGCGAGGGCGGACGGCGCTCGGCGCTCCTGAACGCCGTCAACGGCGCGTACTCGGCCGGGGCGGTGGCGAGCCCGATCCTCGTCACGGCATACGCGGCGGCCCATCTGTCCGCTCTCTATCTCGGCGCGGCGGCAGCTGCGCTGCTCCTGATCCCGACCGCGACGGGAATCGCGGGGCGCCTGCCTGTGGCGGCCTCTACCCGTGCGCCGCGAAAGCGCGCGATCATCGTCATCTTCGTCTGCGCGTTCGTGCTCTACGTCGCCGTCGAGGCGGGGACCGGCGGCTGGATGACGTCGCACCTGGAATCGATCGGGCTGCAGACGAGAAACGCCGCGGCTGTCACGTCAGGGTTCTGGCTGGCGCTTGCGGCGGGCCGCCTGCTGTTCGCCCTGATTCCGCCTTCCGTGCCCGAGCCGGCGATCGTGCTGACAGGCGCCGGTGTTGGCGCGGTGACGCTGCTCGCGGCTTCGCTCGGCAGCCTCGCGCCGTGGGCCTACGTTGCGACAGGCCTCGCGATCGCTCCGATCTTTCCGACCGGAATCGTCTGGCTGGCGAAGGCCAACCCGGGCGACACGAGCGCGACCTCGTGGCTGTTTCCCGCGGCGACGCTCGGCGGTATCGTGGGACCCGGCTCGATCGGGCTCGTGATCGCGCAGTTTGGGGTCGCGTGGACGCCGGTCGTGCTGTCTGTGGTTGCGGCGGCGAGCCTCGGGGCTTTCCTGCTCGCCCGGCGTCAGATCCGGACGGCTTCGCCCGTCCCGTAGATCTTGACCGGCTCCCGCAAGGTGGCGGATTCGACGGCGGCGAACATCAGGGCGAGCGTGCCCAGGTTGTCCCGGCCCGAGCTGTCCGGCTCACGACCTGCTGCGATGGCGGAGGCAAACTCGGTCAGGGTGCCCCAGGGCCCGGTCCGCGCCATAGCAGGCAGCGCAACCTTCCTCGCGCTGCCCTGGCGGGGATGGACCACGACCTCATCGTTCGCGGGGTTGTCGTCATGGCTCGTCCACACGATCTCGCCGTGCTCGAACTCGAGGCGCCACTCTCCGGCCCACGGCGTGTTCGGTCCGGCGCTGACCCAGCTCCCGCGGTAGCTCACCACGATCCCACCTTCGAAGTCGATCGAGCCCACTGCTACCGACGGGCCGTTGAACGCGGTCCACTTGGGGTTCCACGCTTCGCAAAACACACGCTGGGGCTCGCGGCTGAGGATGAGCCGTAGCAGGTCGAAGTGGTGGACGGACATGTCGACGAGAAGCGGCTGCTCCTCGAGGTGGTGACGCCCGCGTCCGTTCGGGCCGGCCGGCGAGTAGCGGCGGAAGTCGATCGACACCTCGAACAGCTCGCCGAGCTCGGATTCGTGGACGAGGGTCGCGATCGTCCGGGGGGCGGGGAAGAATCGGTAGTTCTGGCTGACCATGAGGACGAGGTTGCGCGTGGCGGCGATCTCGACCAACTCGGTGGCGGTCGCGAAGGTCGGGACGAACGGCTTCTCGACCAGGACGTGGAGCCCCGCCTCCAGCGCCGCCCTCGTTACCGCAGCGTGGCCGGGAAGCGCGGCCGTGACGAGCACCGCGTCGGGATTGGTCGCGGCGAGGGCTTCTTTGAACGACTCGAAGCACAGCTCGGCGGGAACCTTGACCTCCGCTCGGAGTCGGTCAAGGGCGTTCGGGTCGGTGTCGACATAGGCGACCAGGTCGACTTCCTTGATGTCTGGAATCACCTGGCGTGCCCAGTTGCGGCCGTGCGCGCCGAGCCCCACCTGCACGACACGCAAAGAATTCACGGCGCTCAATCATGCCGGACAAACCGAGAAGTTGTTGCTTCTTAACCGCGCTCAGGCGCGGCCGCTCGAGCCCCGCGGGATCAGGTGCACCGGCAGGAGCACCTTGCGCGGGACGAGTGAGCCCGTCGCGATCATGTTGAGCAGGAGGCGCATCGCCTCCGCGCCCGTTTCATAGAAGGGAATGTGGACCGTGGTAAGGGGCGGCTCGGTGTAGGCGGCCATGTCGATGTCGTCGCAGCCGACCACGGCGCAGCCATCCGGGACCGGCTTGCCGATGCGCTGCAAAGCGCTCAGGACGCCGATCGCCATGGTGTCGTTCTGCGCGAAGACCGCCGTTATCTCAGGCCGGCGCTCGAACAACCGGACGGTCGCCGCCTGTGCCCCCGCGATCTCGCCCCGGCCATCCTCGGCGAGGTCCTCGTCGAACTTCAGCCCCGCCTCCTCGAGGGCGCGCCGGTAGCCGCGCAGCCTGCTCTCCGTGGTCTGGCGTCCGCGCCCGCCGATCACCGTCGCGATGGTGCGATGTCCCCCTGCCACGAGGTGGCGCGTCGCCAGCAGTCCGGCCAGCTCGTCGTCGGAGCCGACGGTCGCGACGCCCTCGCCGGGGACGTGATGAAGGCTGACCACCGGCATCGTCCGATCCAGCACGTGCGCCAGCGCCAGGTCTTCCTCCATCTGCGGCGCGGCGAGGAGGATGCCGTCGACGCGCCGCTCCATCATCGCCGGCAGCGCGTACTCCGTTCCCGAGCCCTCGCGCCCGACGCTGGTGATGATCACGCTGTACCCCTGCCGCCGCGCCTCCTGCTCGGCCCCCGAGATGAACCGGCTCAGGTTCGGGTCGCTGAAGTCACCGGCGATGAGGCCGATCGTGCGCGTCCTCTGCATGACCAGGCTGCGCGCCTGCAGGTTCGGCACGTAGCCGAGGTCGCTTGCGGCCTGCAGGATCCGGGCGCGCGTCACGTCCGAGACCGAGCCGCCGCCGTTCAGCACCTTGCTCGTCGTCTGGAAGCTGACCCCGGACTGGGCGGCCACATCTTTGACCGAGACGCGCCTGGCGGGCTTCACGTTCAAAGCTGGAGGTATTATGCGCGGGCGGCGAACGTTCGCCTAAGAACGCTCGTAAAGGAGATCGACCGATCGAGTACCCGCGGCCTAACCTTCGGCGGACGGAGTGGGTGAGCCTCAACGGGGAGTGGGAGTTCGGCGCCGGCGATGCGCCGCGATTCGACGCGAGCATCCTCGTCCCGTTCTGCGCGGAGTCAAAGCTCTCGGGGCTCGGGCGGCGGCAGGGAGATGTCGTCTGGTACCGGCGCAGGTTCGACGCGCCTGAGGCCGAGTGCCTACTCCTGCACTTTGGGGCGGTCGACTATCGCGCCACCGTCTGGGTCAACGACGTGGAGGTGGCGCGCCACGAAGGCGGCCACGTTCCCTTCAGCGCCGACATCGCCCGCGCCGTCAGGGCGCGCGACAACGTCCTCCTGGTGCGGGCCGAGGATCCGCTCACAGACAAGACGATCCCGCGCGGCAAGCAGTACTGGATGGAGACGCCCGAGTCGATCTTCTACACGCCGACGACGGGCATCTGGCAGACGGTTTGGCTCGAGCCGGTCGCGTCCCATCGCGTGACGCGCCTGCGCCTGAGCCCGGACCTCGCGTCAGGCGACCTCGGGTTCGTGGTCGAGGGCGAAGGGCGGCTCGAGGTCGTCGTGACACTCGGCGGCGAGGTGGTGGGCCGGTGGGCAGGCCGGTCCGGGCCCGGCCGGGTGGCGCTCGAGCATGTCGCGCCGTGGCACCCTGACTCCCCAGTCCTTTACGACGTCGACGTGCGGCTGCTCGACCAGGACGCCAAGGTGGCGGACCGCGTCTCCAGCTATTTCGGAATTCGCTCGGTCGAGACACGCGACGGCCGCTTCCTTTTGAATGGCCAGCCATTCGTGCAGCGCCTGGTGCTCGACCAGGGCTACTTCCGTGGAGGCCTCTTGACAGCGGCGAGCGACGATGCCCTGAGACGCGACATCGAGCTCGCGATGGCCCTGGGCTTCAACGGAGCGAGGAAGCATCAGAAGGTCGAGGATCCGCGGTGGCTTTACTGGGCGGACCGGCTGGGCTTCCTCGTGTGGTCGGAGATGCCGAGCTTTCACGAGCATTCGGCGGCCGCGGAGCGCCGCCTTGCGGCCGAGTGGACCGAGGTGGTCCGGCGCGACCGCGACCATCCCTCCGTCGTCGTGTGGGTGCCCGCCAACGAGAGCTTCGGCCTCCAGGACGTCGACCCCTCGGTCCGGTCCGCCTTCCTGGTGCGGCTCTACGAGCTGACCCACGACCTCGACCACACGAGGCCGGTCGTCTCGAACGACGGCTGGGAGCAAGCGGTCACCGACCTGTGCACGATCCACGACTACTCGCTGCCCGAGGACCTCGCGCGGCGCTACAGGAGCCTCGACCTGGCACTCGATGGGACCGTTAGCGGGCACCCGCCCTACAACCCGGGATTCGCCTACCGTGGCGAACCGCTGCTGGTCACCGAGTTCGGTGGCACCACGCTGTCCGGGTCTGGCGGTTGGGGCTACCACCAGGTCGAGGGCGACAGGTTCGTCGAGATCTACGGCGGCCAGGTCAAGGCGCTGATGGACCCCGGCCCGGTCGAAGGTTTCTGCTACACCCAGCTCACCGACGTCGAGCAGGAGCAGAACGGCCTCTTGACGGCCGGCCGCGTGCCGAAGGCCGACCCCGACGTGATCCGGCCGCTGACCCGGACTCCAAAGGGCCGCTGAAGTTCCCTTCCGCTTCCCTTCCCCACTTGCTGGGGAAGGTGGCCCTGCTGCGCAGCAGCCGGGCCGGATGGGGGCGACCGCGCCGGCATTTGCTTGTCACAAAATTTGTGATTGACAGATCGGCCGTCTGGGCATACGATCGATAAACCGCTTTACTAAATCGGTTTAGCCACAACGGGGTCCCCGCGAAATCGCAGATTTCGTGGGGAATTTTTGGGGGGGGCCGCTGCCGATGCCTGGAGCCTTGCTGGGTGTCCCGGGTCACCATCGCTGACGTGGCCAGCGCGGCCGGCGTCTCGAAGACCGCCGTGTCGTTCGCTTTCAACAATCCCGACCGGCTCGGGCAAACCACGCTCGAGCGGGTGCTCGGCGTGGCGCACGAGCTTGGCTATACGCCACATCCCGCGGCCCGGGCGCTTTCCATGCGGCGCAGCGGGACAATCGGAGTGCTCATACCGCAGGGCCTGTCCACGGTCTTCGCCAACCCGTTCTTCAGCGAGCTCATCCAGGGCCTGGGCGAAGGGTGCGAAGAGCATGACCTCACTCTGCTGCTCGTCCCGCCCCTCGACGGGTCGCTCGAGGGAGCCATCCGGCAGGCGTCGGTTGACGGATTCATCAGCCTGGGCCTCACCCCGGACGACAGGGCCCTCGAGGTGCTGGACCGGATCGGCATCCCGACCGTGCAGGTGGACTCGGTGGCGTCAGCCGAGCACCCGGCGGTGAACGTGGATGACGCGGGCGGCGCCGAGGCGGCGGCGCGCCACCTGCTGGGGCTCGGCCACCGGCGGCTGGCGATCATCGTCCTGCCGCCCGCGCGCGGCCAGGTCCAGAGCACGCCGACCGCGGCCCGGCGTCTCGCCGGTTACCGCAAGGCGATCAAGGACGCTGGCGCACCCGAGCCGCGCGCGTTGGTCGCCGGCATATCGGTCGCGGCAGGGGCGCGCGCGTTCGAGACGCTGTCGAAGGACAGGCAGCGGCCCACCGGCGTGCTGGCGATGAGCGACATGACCGCGATCGGGGTGATGTCCGCCGCGCACTCCGCTGGACTCCACGTCCCCGACGACCTGTCCGTCGTCGGGTTCGACGACGTGCCCGCGGCGGAGTGGACGAACCCGCCGCTCACGACCGTCCGCCAGCCCATCGTCGAGAAGGGACGGCTGGCGGCGCGGATGCTGATCCAGCGCATGAGAGGGGAAGCCGTGGAGTCGCCCGCGCCTCTCAGGACGACCCTGGTGATCCGGAACTCGACCTCGGAACCGACAAATCTAGATTTGCCAATTCGAAGGAGGTAAATAGAATTGTTTTGTGTGGGGCATACGGGTGGCTTCCTCGTCGACTCAGTGAAGGGATAGGAAAGAGATGGCATCAGTCACATACGACCACGTCGTCAAGCGCTACACGGCCGATCTGACCGTAGTCAAGGACTTCAACGTCGACATCAAGGACAAGGAGTTCATGGTCCTCGTCGGCCCGTCGGGCTGTGGCAAGTCCACGGCCCTCCGCATGCTCGCGGGGCTGGAGCAGATAAGCGAAGGCCGCATCCTGATCGGCGACCGTGTCGTGAACAACGTCGCCGCGAAAGACCGCGACATCGCGATGGTTTTCCAGTCCTACGCGCTGTATCCGCACATGTCGGTCTACGACAACATGGCCTTCCCGCTGCAGATGCAGCACATGAAGAAGCCCGAGATCGACAAGCGGGTGCGCAACGCATCTCGTATCCTCGGCCTCGACAACTTCTTGAAGCGCAAGCCGCGCGCTCTGTCCGGCGGCCAGCGCCAGCGCGTCGCGCTTGGGCGCGCCATCGTGCGCAGCCCCAAGGTCTTCTTGCTCGACGAGCCTCTGTCCAACCTCGACGCCAAGCTTCGCGGCCAGACCCGCGTCGAGCTGCAGAAGCTGCACCGCGACCTCGAGACCACCTTCATCTACGTCACGCACGACCAGGTCGAGGCGATGACGATGGGTGACCGCATCGCGATCATGAACGCGGGCATCCTGCAGCAGGTCGGCACCCCGGGCGAGATCTACGACCACCCGGCCAACCTGTTCGTCGCGGGATTCATCGGCACGCCGACGATGAACTTCGTTCCCGCCACGGTGACCAACGGCAGCGCGAAGGCGTCGGGCTTCGAGCTGACCCTGCCGAAGGCGCTTCCGCCTCAAAAGGGCACGATCGGCTTCCGCCCCGAGGCGGTGACCGACAAGATCTCTGACGGTGGGCCCTCGTTCGAGATGAAGGTCGACGTCGTCGAGCGCCTGGGCTCCGACCAGTTCCTGTACGGCATGGTCGGCGGCGACCAGGTGACGGCTCGCGTCGATCCCAGGCTGAGCGTTGCGCCCGGTGACCGCGTCAAGCTGGGGCTCGACACCCGGGGCCTGCACTTCTTCGAGGCCGAGTCGGAACAAGCGCTGCTCTAAGCCACTCAAGCCGTAGCATCCGGACGTTTGGGCATCGAGCGGATTCGTGCCATCCAGGACTTCGATGCCGCCCGCGCGCGGGCGTTTCGGCGCAGCCTGCGCGCGCTGTTCACGGGACGGGTGCCGCGGCTGCGGTCGATGGAGCCGATGCTCAAGGCCGCGGGCCTCGAGGGCCGCGCGTACGGCGGCGTGCGGGAGATTCCCGTCGAGCGCATCGTCGGCTCGGCCGCGCCCGAAGCCAAGACGGGCGATTTCGACCCGGGGTTCTTGCCCATCAACCGCCGGATGCGCGAGCGGTGGACGCGGATCTACCAGGCGATGGTCGAGGGCGATGAGCTGCCCCCGATCGACGTCTATCGGGTGGATGACAACTACTACGTGATCGACGGCCACCATCGCGTGTCGGTCGCCAGAAACCTGGGCCGTCCGATGATCAACGCGCGGGTGATCGACGTGAAGACGCGGGCGCCGCTCGGCGCGGACGTCGACCCCGGCACGCTGCTGCGAGCGGCCGAGTACGCGGCCTTCCTCGAGACGACGCAGCTTCACCGGACGCGGCCGGAGGCCCGCCTCGAGTGCGGCCGGCTCGGCCGCTACGACGAGATCCTGCAGCACATCCTCGGCCACGCTTACTTCCTGTCCCTCGAGCAGCACCGGCAGGTGCCGCTCAAGGAGGCGGCCGCGAGCTGGTACGACCACGTGTACAAGCCCATCGCCGAGTCGATCCGGCGGCACAAGGTGCTGGAGCAGCTTCCCGGTTGGACCGAATCCGACGTGTACGTCGAGGTGACCCGGCGCTGGCTCGCGCTGAGCGCGGAGGGCGAGCCTTCCGGCCCCGACCCCGCGATCGAGGCACTCCTCCAGGAGCACGCGCGGCGCTGGTGGAGCCGGCGGCGGAAGATTCAGCTCACGCCGCCGTGATTGGCATCATCTTCGGACCGCCTGGAAGCGGGAAGGGCACGCAAGCCGCGCGCGTGGAAAAGGATCTGGGCATCAACCACCTGTCGACCGGTGAGATCCTGCGCAGCGAGGTCGCGCGAGGCACGGCGCTGGGCAAGGAGGTGGGCCGGATCATGTCCGCGGGCGACCTGGTGCCGGACGACCTCATCGTCAACGTCGTTCGCGGCCGGCTGCCGGAGGCCGAGGCGGGGTTGGGCGTCCTGCTCGACGGGTTCCCGCGCACCGTGGCCCAGGCCCGCGCGCTCGACTCGATGCTGTCCGACGAGGGCCACCGCGTGAACTTCGTCATCGCCCTGGACGTGCCTGAGGACGTGCTCGTCGACCGCCTCCTCCACCGGGCCCAGGTGGAGGGCCGGACCGACGACAACCGGGAGTCGATCGCGGAGCGGATGCGCGAGTACGAAAGGCTCACCGCAGCGGTCCTCGACCATTATCGAAAGCAAGGCGTGCGGATCACCGAGGTCGACGGCACCGGGGCGCCGGACGAGGTGTTCCGGCGCATCCATGACGGTCTCAGGGGCATATCCTCTGCGTAGCTTGGGCAAGCACAAGACTGGGACGTCCGACCTCGGCCAATCCATCGCCCCGGCGGTGAACGGCGACGGCCACGCACCGGTCATCGAGGTCGGGCCTCAGGTCGCCGAGCCGCGGGTGGCGAGCCCGTTCCCGCCGATCGCCGAATACGCCTTCCTCTCCGACTGCGAGGTCAACTGCCTGATCGCGCCGAGCGGCCGCGTCGAGTGGATGTGCCTGCCTCGCCCGGACAGCCCGAGCGTTTTCGCGGCCATCCTCGACCGGGCGGCCGGCAGCTTCCGTTTCGGCCCGAGCGGGGTGCAGGTGCCGGCCGGGCGCCGCTATCTGCCCGGCACGCTCGTGCTCGAGACGACGTGGCGGACTCGCAACGGCTGGCTGATCGTGCGTGACGCGATGTGCATCGGCCCCTGGTATCACAGCCAGCGCCGCTCGGGGACGTACAAGAGACCGCCTTCCGACCACGAGGCCGAGCACATCCTGCTGCGCACCGCTCGATGTGTCGTGGGGAGCGTGGAGCTGAGCCTCGACTGCCAGCCCGTCTTCGACTATGGCCACACCGCGGCGAAATGGGAGTACGCGGGCCCCGGCTACAGCGAGGCCATCGCGAGCGGCGGCGAGAACGAGGTGCCGATCCGCCTGGTCACGGACCTGCGCGTGGGCTTCGAAGGACCTGGCGCGCACGCGACGAAGACGCTGCGGCAGGGCGAGCGCGCCTACGTCGCCCTGGTATGGCCGCGCTCGAGGCATTCGACAGCGAAGGAATACTGGGCCGAGCACCCGGCGCCCGACACCGCCGAAGAGGCGTTCGTGCGCGTGGAGCGCACGGCGGATTTCTGGCGCGAGTGGATCAACCGGGGCGATTTTCCCGAGCACCCCTGGCAGAGCTTCCTGCAGCGCAGCGCGCTGACGCTGAAAGGTTTGACCTACAGCCCGACCGGCGCCCTGCTGGCGGCGCCGACCACATCGCTGCCCGAGACGATCGGCGGCGAGCGCAACTGGGACTACCGGTACACGTGGATTCGCGACGGGACCTTCATGCTGTGGGGTCTGTACACGCTGGGGTTCGCGCGGGAGGCGAACGACTTCTTCTACTTCATCGCCGACGTCGCCGAGGGCAAGAAGGACCTGCAGATCATGTACGGCATCGGCGGCGAGCACGAGCTCACCGAAAAGACGCTCGATCACCTGAGCGGTTACGAGGGCTCTCAGCCCGTGCGCGTCGGCAACGCCGCATTTCAGCAGGTGCAGCACGACGTGTGGGGCGCGGTGCTCGATTCCGTCTACCTGCACACGAAGTCGCGCGATTACCTGCCCGAGGTGGTGTGGCCGATCCTGAAGAGGGCCGTCGAGTGCGCGATCGAGCACTGGCAGGAGCCCGACCGCGGCATCTGGGAGGTGCGCGGCGAGCCGCAGCACTTCACCTCGTCGAAGCTCATGTGCTGGGTCGCGCTCGACCGGGGCGCGCGCCTGGCCGAGCTGCATGGCGACCTCGGGCTGGCGAAGTCATGGCAGAAGGTGGCGGACGAGATCAAGGCCGACCTCTGCACGCGCGGTGTCGACGAACGCGGCGTGTTCGTCCAGCACTATGGGACCAAGGCGCTCGACGCGTCGGTCCTGCTGATCCCTCTCGTCCGATTCCTGCCGCCTGAGGACCCGCGCGTGCGGGCGACCGTGCTCGCGATCGCCGACGAGCTCACGGTCGACGGGATGGTGCTGCGGTACCGCACGCACGAGACCGACGACGGTCTGCACGGCGAGGAGGGCACGTTCACGATCTGCTCTTTCTGGCTCGTGTCGGCGCTGTGCGAGATCGGCGAGCTCGACCGGGCACGAGCCCTCTGCGAGAAGATGCTGTCGTACGCCAGCCCGCTGCAGCTCTACGCGGAAGAGATCGACCCACGCAGCGGCCGGCACCTCGGCAACTTCCCCCAGGCGTTCTCCCACCTGGCCTTGATCAACGCGGTGATGCACGTGATCCACGCCGAGAGCGGGTCGACGCACAAGTTCAACGCAGGAATGATCTCGCCCCAGCCCTAAGCCTGATTAGGCTCCGCTGACGCCAACGAAGCGCAATCCCCTCGTTCGAAACGCGCCGCTGGATGCAACGAGGCGAAATCAGCTGCTACGAGCACGCAACGAGGCTCAGGCACGCGGTCTGGACCGGGATGGCCAGGGACAGCGCCTCGACTCCGGTCCCGACCAGCTTCGCCGACGCGACAGCGACCACGCGTCCTTGCGAGTCGACGACGGGCCCTCCGCTGTTGCCCGGGCTGATGGCCGCGGAGAACTGCACGTAGTCGCTGCCCTCGAGGCTGCGAAAACCGGACACGACCCCAACTGAGATGGTGCCGCCGAGTCCGAGCGGCGACCCGACCGCCATCACGGTCGTGCCCACCTTTGGCCGCGCGGTCGTCGAAACCAGCGCGGTCAGGCGGTCCTTCACATGGACCACCGCGAGGTCGTTGTTGGGATCGACGCGGACAATGGTGCCGGGAAACATGCGATCGCCCTGACGCACGTCGACCGTGGCGACACCCGCGTTCCAGGCGCTGGCGATGACGTGAAAGTTCGTCACGAGGTCTGCACCGCTCGCGTCCGAGTGCGCGACCCACGCGGAACCGAGGTCGGCATCGGTCTCCACGGTGAACACCGATGGCTCGACCTTGGCGGCGATGGCGGCCCAGTCCGGCTGCGAGGCGGCCTGCGTCTCGAGCACGGCCACGCGCTTCTCCAGTTGGGCGATGGTCTGCTGCTGCGCGGAGACCCGCGCGCGCTCCGACAGCGCGGCCTGCCACACGGATGCGCCGGTGGCGACGGCGACGGCCACGACGGCCGTCGCCGCTACCACGGAGGGGATACGGAGTCGCACTTACTTGATCTCGGCCCCGAGCTCGGCCTGGGCCTTGCTGACGTTCAACATGGCCGCAACGACCTTGTTGAAGCCTTCCTTGATCTTCGCGTCGTCGTTGTTGTCCATCCCGGCGATGAACTCCTGGTCGGCGGCGATGCCGGCGCTCAGAGCGTCGCCGAGGCTGCTGTCGGTGCTCGCCAGCGCGGCCGGCACGTTGGCCGACTTGCGGTCGGACTGGAACTGCTGCATGTCGAAGAGCAATTGCTGCGCCGAGGTGCGGCACTGGCTGTAGGTGTTGCACGCGACGACGTTGTTGTAGTCGGTCTGCACCTTGCCGTCGTCCGCGACATATATGGCGATGTAATCGGCTGTGACCTTGCGTGACGCGGCCTGCGACTTGGCGTCGGTCAAGTCGCTCTGCGTCGAGGCGAGAGTGGCCTTCGTCGCCACGAGCTGCTGGTGCAGCGAGTCTCGCTGCGTGGTCGTCGTGTAGAGGAAATAGCCGAGCGTTCCCGACGCCATGAGTCCGACCGCCGCGATGGCTGCCGGGACGATCCACGCCGGTCGGCTTCGCTTCGCCTTTGCCGGCGCCTCGACCACGGGCGCTGCGGGCGCCGCGGGCGTTTCGGCCGCCGGGACCGGAGGCGCTTCGGCGAGCACGGCCAGCTTGTGACCGTTGGCCGCCTCGACCGCCTCTTCGCGGACCGGCAGGGCCACGATTCCGTCGATTTCCGGGTTGACAGACATGGGACCTTCCTCCTTGAACACGGGATGGCCGGCAACGTGGCCAAGGGTCGCCGCGGCGCCGTCTCACCCGCAGTCTCAGAGGGGTTTCGAAATAGGTCTCAAATCCAGGGTATGGTTTGCCCGGGTGGGAAAGTGAAGACCCTGCGCCGGTTCGTGGAAGACCCGCGTGCCGTCGACTCGGTGGTCGTCGTGCTCGCCACATGGCTCGTGCTGGGCGCCTACATGTCCGCCTACGCTTATGTGAGCAAGCCCGGCCAGATCATCGAGTCCGCCGACCAAACAGGCCTGCTGATCGTCAACGCCGCCTTCTCGCTCCTGACCCTATATCTGTTCGCCGGGCTCGCCGTCGGGCTGAGCGCCGGGCGAAGGTGGAACCAGGCGCTGCCGGAGGGGCATACCGGCAGCTTCGCCGCGCTGCTGATCTTCGGCGCCGCCTGGATCGTGGACCAGGCGTTCTGGACCCGCGCCTTCGGAACCGGCGGCCTGGGCCTCGAGACCTTGTTCTCGCCCCCGCACCTGGTCGAGATCGCCGCCGCGGCTGTCGTGGTGAGCGGCCCCCTGCGGGCTGCCGCACGGCGGGGCGAGACGGTGGCCGGGCCGGTCGCCCTGGCATCCAGCGCGCTTCTCCTTTCGTCGCTCACCTTCGTCACCCAGTTCATGCATCCGCTGATCGACCCCTGGGCCTGGTCCGGCTATGAGTTCAGGGGGCTGGCTCCCGCGTGGCTGGGCGAGAACATGGGCGTGGCCTCGGTGCTCGCGCAGGCGGTGATCCTGGCCGGCACCGGCCTCCTCCTGAACAGCACGTTCAAGCTGCGGCCGGGGTCGATGACCTTCGTCTTCACGCTGAACGGCATCCTGGTGACGACCACGAAGTCGCACTTCCACTTGCTGCCGATCTTGATCGTGACCGGGATCGCGGCGGACGCCTGGATCGCCTGGACCGCGCGCCGTCCGGGAAAGCCCTCAGCTTCGCTGTGCGCGGTGATCGGCGGGGTGTTCGCCACGGCGTACCTGACCGAGGTTTCGCTGCTGCCAGGCGGCACGGACTGGCCGCCCTCACTGTGGGTGGGGACGGTGATCGGGGCGACGATGCTGTGCTGGATGATGGGACGTCTGCTTCGGGCCGGCCTCCCTGCGGCGGTCATTTCGCCTTACCGAATCACCGTCGACAAGCCCGCGCCCGACCAGTGGAGCCTCGACCCCGAGAGCAGCGCGCGCGAGCAATTGGTCCGGACAGCTCTCGATGACCTGGGCACTCCGGAGGCGCTCGGGCGGAGTCCGCTGGCGCGCCTGCCCGGCGTGACGAAGGGGGGAACCGCCGCCACCGAGCTTCGCGCGCTGCTCGTGGACGTGATCGGCGAGCTCGCCGCCTCGGGTGCCCCTCGCGACGCCGAGGCAGGCCACCTGCTGCTCGATTACTACGTCAAGCGCGTGGGCAGCCATGAGGTGATCATGGAGCGGCTGCACCTCTCGCGACCCACGTATTACCGAAGGCTGCACCACGGGTTCGAGCTTGTCGCGCAGCGCCTGGACGAGCTCAGCGTCGTCGCCAGCCGAGTCAAGGTTTAGCCGAGCTCCCACAGCTGCTTTCCGCACGTTTGGCGCTAAACGCGTGCATCGTTTGCCTGGAATACACACGTTTGGGCCCAAACGTGTGTCTGCGGAATTAACAGGCTGAGTTGGCGAGTAGACGACGTGGCGCGCGCCTCCTTCAGCGAGAACGGTCCACGCCTGAGCTCGGCCGGAACGCGTGCTCTGCCGCGCTCCGTTTGAGACTGACCAACAAAGCAGCCCTTAGGGGCGCCAGCTCGCGCCGCCTGCGCTGCATCGGCGTCATCTCAGAACCAGCTGAATCGCCGATGGAGACGCGGCTTCGTTGGCTGTTATTGCAAGCCGGGCTGCCGCGTCCAGAGGTTCAGGCGAATCTGCATGATGCATGCGGTCGGTTCGTGGGCAGGGCAGATATCTATTACCCGGCGGCGCGGCTCGTGATCGAATATGACGGTGTCAACCACCGCGATCGCCTCGTCGAAGACAATCGCCGCCAGAACCTGTTAATCAATGCGGGATTCCACATGCTGCGTTTCCCGGCACCGGACATCCACTTGCGGCCAGAGGTAGTCCAGGCGCAGGTACGAGGCGCGCTTACGTAGTGGTCTGAGCTTCGGCGGCTGGTTTCAGGAACAGCGCGCCCAGCGGGGGGAGGGTCAGCGTGACGCTGTGGGAGTGGCCGTGCATGCTGACCGGCACGGCGTCGACGCCGCCGAGGTTGCCCTGCCCGCTGCCCCCGTAGACCGGCGCGTCACTGTTCAGCAGCTCTGTCCAGCGGCCCCCCGAGGGGACCCCGATCTGGTAGTTGTTCCGGGGCACCGGGGTGAAGTTGAACACAGCGACTAGCAAGTCCTCGGGCGCCCGGCCTCGGCGGATCAGCGACACCACGCTCTGGTCGGCGTCGGTCACGTCGATCCAGGAAAAGCCCGCCGGGTCGAAGTCGAGCTCGTGCAGCGCCTTCTCCTCGCGCAGGACGCGGTTGAGGTCGCCGACCCACAGCCGCAGGGCGCTGTGCATCGGGAGGTCGAGGAGATGCCAGTCCAGGCTCTGCTCGACGTCCCACTCCTTCCACTGCCCGAACTCACCGCCCATGAAGAGCAGCTTCTTGCCCGGCTGGGCGTACATCCATCCGTACAGCGCGCGGAGGTTGGCGAACTTCTGCCAGTCGTCGCCGGGCATCTTGTTGATCAGCGAGCCCTTGCCGTGGACGACCTCGTCGTGGGAGAGGGGAAGCATGTAGTTCTCGGCCCACGCGTAGAGCATTCGAAACGTCAGGGCCTGATGGTGGAACTTGCGGTGCACCGGCTCGCGCTCGAAGTAGTAGAGCGTGTCGTGCATCCATCCCATGTCCCACTTCATGCCGAAGCCCAGACCACCCACATACGTGGGGCGTGACACGAACGGCCACGCGGTCGACTCCTCGGCCACCGTCTGCGTGTCGCGCTGCTCCTTGTAGACCTCGATGTTGAAGCGCCGCAGGAAGTCGACCGCGTCCAGGTTCTCGTTGCCCCCGAACTTGTTGGGTACCCACTCGCCCCGCTTGCGCGAGTAGTCGAGGTAGAGCATCGAGGCGACAGCGTCCACCCGCAGGCCGTCCGCGTGATATCTGTCGAGCCAGCACAGCGCGCTGCTGAGCAGGAATCCGCGCACCTCGTTGCGGCCGTAGTTGAAGATCGAGCTGCCCCAGTCGGGATGCACCCCGAGGCGAGGGTCGGCGTGCTCGAAGAGGTGCGTGCCGTCGAAGTTCTGCAGCCCGAACTCATCGGCAGGGAAGTGAGACGGCACCCAGTCGAGGATCACGCCGATGCCGTTTTGATGCAGGTAGTCGACCAGGAACATGAAGTCCTGAGGGGTGCCATAGCGGCTCGTCGGCGCGAAGTAGCCGGTGACCTGGTAGCCCCACGACTGGTAGAGCGGATGCTCCATCACCGGCATGAACTCGACGTGCGTGAATCCCATCCGGCTCACGTAGTCGGCGAGACGAGGCCCGAGCTCGCGGTAGGTGAGCCAACGGTTCTGCTCTTCGGGCACGCGCATCCACGACCCGAGGTGCATCTCATAGACCGACCACGGTCCGCCGCGACCGTTCGCGTCGCGCCGGTTCTGCATCCAGGTTTCGTCGCCCCACCGGTAGTCGAGATCCCACACGATCGACGCCTGTCGCGGCGGCGCCTCCGAGAAGGTGGCGAAGGGGTCGGCCTTGTCGACCCCGTTTCGCGTCACGCGCGAATGGACGTGGTACTTGTAGAGCGCCTCGTGCTTCACACCTGGGATGAACCCTTCCCAGATCCCGGACGACTCTCGCGGGTACAGGCCGTTGGCGTTCCTGTCCCAGCCGTTGAACTCGCCGATCACGCTGACCGCGTCGGCGTTCGGCGCCCAGACGGCGAAGTACGTGCCGTCCGGGTCCTGGAATATGTGCGAGCCCAGCTTCTCGTAGAGATGGCCGTGCGTGCCTTCATTGAAGAGGTGGAGGTCGAACGGGCTCAGGAGCGACCGCGCGATCACGACGGGGTCACCAGATCAAGGATCCCACGTAGCGGGATACGGACCCAATCGGGCCGCAGGTTGAGCTCATAGCGAAGCTCGTAAAGCGCCTTTTCCAGGAGCATCGTGGTCAGCTGCAGCTCCAGGTCCTCCTGTGTTTGGGGAACCCATGACTCGTTGCCCGCGACGGCAAGATAACTCTTCAAGAACGCTGCTGACACGCAGTCGACCCAGAACCGTGCCCAGCCCTGCAATTGGGGCAGCCGCCCGGCGGGGACCTCCTGGCTGCGCAGCGCGGCCTGGCTTGCGTAAGAGAACGATCGCAGCATGCCGGCCACGTCGCGCATGGCCAGCCGCTTGAGCCGGCGCTCGTAGAGGGTGCGGGTCGGCTCGCCCTCGAAGTCGATGATCACGAAGTCGTGGCCGGTGTAGAGCACCTGGCCGAGGTGGTAGTCGCCGTGCACGCGGATCCTGGTCGTGCTCAGGCGGCGCGCGAGAAACGCCTTCAGGATGGCCGCGATACGCGATTCGAGGTCCAGCACCTTGCGGCCTTCCTCGCGCGAGTCGGCCGGCAGCTTGTTGAGCTGCGAGCGCAGCAGGTCGGTCGCGCGCATCGAGAGACCGCTCAGCGATTGGTAGATCGAGCGCTGGTCGGACGGGGAGATGCGCTCCGGCGCGAAGGCCGGATCGTCTGGGTCGGAGGACAGCGCCCGATGCAGCTCAGCCGTTCGCTTGCCGAGCAGGCGAGCCGAGTCGAGGTACCCGCCGATCGCCCGGGTCGCGATCTCGGGAAGCTCGCGCCGGCTTGCCTCAGGAACGCTGCGGGGCATCTCGGGCGGTTCGAGCCCGACCAGCTCGGGCGCGTTGAAGAAGTGCGCGACCGTGTTGAGAGTGTGCTGCCACGCGTCGCCCTGGTTCGGCACGTAGCCCTGAAGGATCGCGATCGTGACCGGCTCGCCCTTGGCCCGGCGGTATTCGAGACTGCCGGCGAGGGGCGCGATTTGGGAGAAGCTCGTCTTCTCGGTCAGGAAGCGGCCGACCTCGAGCTCGGGGTTGACGCCCTCCTCCAGGCGCCGGAACACCTTGAGCATCAACCGCTCGCCGAAGATCACCGAGTTGTTGCTCTGCTCGGCCACGGAGAGCTGCGCCTCCAGGCGCACGGTCTCCGGTCCGCGAAGCCGCGCGAACGCGCGGGTCGTCGATCCGACGAGCGTCCCCGTCCCGCCCGCGGCCCGGCGGCGACGCGCGATTGCGCCGAGCATCGCCTCGGCGAAGTTCGGCGGGCCCAGCGCGTCATAAAGCAAGCCGCGCGGCTCCTCCCCACTTGTGGGGAGGTGGCCCGAAGGGCCGGAGGGGCCGCCCTGGTTGCGGACCCAGGCGATCGCCGAGTGTGGCCATCGCTCGAGGATCTGCGGCGCCTCCGCGGCGTTGGCGTAAGCGATGGGCAGCATGTAGGTGTCCGGGTCACCCTCCGCGTAGGTGATGACGACCGAAGTGAGGTACGAGTAGCCCTCGGCGCCGGGCACGTTGATGATGTCCGCGATCGTCGCCGATTTGACCCGCCGCGCCTTGCCGCCGAACCAGCGGCGCTGCGGGATGTAGCCGAGCAGCACGCTCTCGAGCCGCTCCTTGGCGCCTCCGACCAGCGCGGTTTCCCAGCCACCGGTGACGCGCACCTCCGGGAGCGTCATCGCCACCTGCGCACCGTCGCTCTGGATGCTCGGCACTGCGCGCGGCTGCATCGCGAACCAGTAGAAGGCGTGAGGCCCGAGGGTCAGGAAGTACGGGGCATCGCCGATGACCGGCATCTCGTTGCTGCTGAACAGCTCGACCGGAACCAGTCCCTTCCACGCGCTGAGGTCGAGCTCGACCGCCTGCAGGAATCGCGAGAGGTTGGCGATGCACAGGATCTGCTCCGACTCGTAGCGCCGCACGTACGCGAGCACCTTGCGGTTCTCCGGCCGCAGCAGCTCGAGGGTGCCGCGGCCGAACGCCCGATGGCGCTTGCGCAGCGCGATCAGCCGCTTCGTCCACGAGTAGATCGAATGCGGATTGCCCTGCAGCGCTTCGACGTTGACTGTCTCGTAGTGGTACTCCGGGTCCGTGATCACCGGCAGGTAGAGCCGCTGGCGGTTCGCGCGCGAGAAGCCGGCGTTGCGGTCGGCGCTCCACTGCATCGGGGTGCGCACCCCGTTGCGGTCGCCGAGGAAGATGTTGTCGCCCATCCCAATCTCGTCGCCGTAATAGAGGACTGGTGTGCCGGGCAGGGAGAAGAGCAACCCGTTCATCAGCTCGATCCGGCGGCGGTCGTTGCCCAGAAGCGGCGCCAGGCGGCGGCGGATGCCCAGGTTGAGCCGGGCCAGCCGGTCCTGGGTGTAGGCGCGGTACATGTAGTCGCGCTCCTCGTCGGTCACCATCTCGAGCGTCAGCTCGTCGTGGTTGCGCAGGAACAACGCCCACTGCGCCGTGTCGGGGATGGCGGGCGTCTGGGCGAGGATGTCCACGATGGGAAAGCGGTCCTCCATGCGGATCGCCATGAAGAGCCGCGGCATGAGCGGGAAGTGGTACGCCATGTTGCACTCGTCGCCGGCCCCGAAGTAGGCCACCGCGTCCTCCGGCCACTGGTTGGCCTCAGCGAGCAGCATCCGGTTGCGGTAGGCACCGTCGACGTACTGCCGCAGCTCGCGCAGGAACTGGTGCGTCTCGGGCAGGTTCTCGCAGTTCGTCCCGTCGCGCTCGTAGAGGTAAGGCACGGCGTCGAGGCGTACGCCGTCGATACCGATGTCCATCCAGAAGTCGAGGACCTTGAGGATCGCCTCTTTGACCCGCGGGTTGTCGTAGTTGAGGTCGGGCTGGTGCGAGAAGAAGCGGTGCCAGTAGTAGGCGTTCGCGACGTGGTCCCAGGTCCAGTTCGACGTCTCCGTGTCTTTGAAGATGATTCGCGCGTCCTGGTACTTCTGGTTGGTGTCGCTCCAGACGTAGAAGTCGCGCTGGTTGGTGCCTGGCTTCGCCCGCCTCGCGCGCTGGAACCACGGGTGCTGGTCGGAGGTGTGGTTGGCGACGAGCTCGGTGATGACGCGGATTCCGCGCCGGTGCGCCTCTTTGACGAACTGGGTGGCGTCGCCGAGCGTGCCGAACATCGGGTTCACGCTGATGTAGTCGGCGATGTCGTAGCCGTCGTCGCGCAGCGGTGAGGGATAGAAGGGAAGAAGCCACACCGCGTTGACCCCAAGGTCCTGCAGGTAGGGCAGCTTTTCGACCAGGCCGCGGAAGTCGCCGCTCCCATCGCCGTCCGTGTCCAGGAACGCGCGCACGTGCAGCTCGTAGATGAGCGCGTCCTTGTACCAGAGGGGGTCGTCATCGAGCTGGAAGCCAGCGTCCGGCTTGCGCCCCTTGGTCGATGAGGTGGTGGTCTGGATCACACGAAGTACTCGAAGTCGTGTTCGCTGCGGACGCGGCGGCGGAAGCGGAAGAGCTGCGCGGGCATTGCGTACGGGTTGATCTCCACGTAGTTGCGCGGGCCGTTCCAGATGTATCGCGCACCCGTGATCAGCTCATGAGCCTGGTAAGGACGCTCGCGCTCGATGCCGAGCTCTTCGAGGGGGAGGTTGACCATGCCGCGCTGCACGTGGTGCGGGTCGCAGTTCACGACCGCCAGGACGATGTTGCTGTTGTCGGGCGAGCTCTTGGAGTAGGCGAGCAATTGGTCGTTCTCCGTCGGATGGAAACGCAGCCCGCGGTCCGTCTGCAGGGCTGGGTTTTCATGCCGGATCCGGTTGACGATGGTGATCAGCTCGCGCAGGCTGTCGGGTGCCTTGCGATCCCAGGCCCGGAGCTGGTACTTCTCCGAGTCGAGGTACTCCTCCGAGCCCTGCTCGCGCGGGCGGCTCTCCATCAGCTCGAACGCCGGGCCGTAGATTCCGTAGCTGGCCCCCAGCGTCGCGGCGAGGACGAGGCGCGCTTGAAACGCGGGCTTTCCGCCGGTCTGCAGGAACTCGGTGAGGATGTCCGGCGTGTTCGGCCACAGGTTCGGCCGAAAGAACTCGCGGATCGGCGGCTGCGCGAGCTCGGTGAAGTACTGATACAGCTCCCATGCGGTGTTGCGCCACGCGAAGTAGGTGTACGACTGGCTGTAGCCGAGCTTGGCGAGGCGGTACATCACCTTGGGCCGAGTGAACGCCTCGGACAGCAGGATCACATCCGGGTGCAGGCGCTTCACCTCGCCGGCGAGCCACTCCCAAAAGCCGAAGGGCTTGGTGTGTGGGTTGTCGACGCGGAAGATGTGCACGCCCTGCTCGATCCAGAACAGGAAGATCGAGAGGAGCTCCTGCCACAGCTCGCGCCACTGCTCTGTCTCGAAATCGAACGGATAGATGTCCTCGTATTTCTTGGGCGGGTTCTCGGCGTACCGGATCGAACCATCCGGTCGATGCTTGAACCACTCGGGGTGCTCGCGCGCGTACGGGTGGTCGGGCGAGCATTGGAACGCGATGTCGAGGGCTACGTCGATACCTTGCTCGGCCGCCGCTCGCACGAGGTGGCGGAAATCGTCGAGCGTGCCGAGCTCGGGGTGGACGGACTTGTGACCGCCCTCCTCCGACCCGATGGCCCATGGGCTCCCGGGCTCGGTGGCAGTGGCGGGCTTGTTGTTGGCGCCCTTGCGGTGCGTCTTTCCGATCGGGTGGATGGGCGGCAGGTAGAGGACGTCGAAACCCATTTGCGCCACCTCGGGCAGCAAGCGCTCGACGTCCTTGAAGGTCCCGCTCTTTTCTTGAGGTGCGCCCTGCGCGCGCCCGGCGCCGCCGACGCCGGTCGAGCGCGGGAACAGCTCGTACCAGGAGCTGAAGCGAGCCTTGAGCGGCTCGACGACCACCTCGAGCTCGCGGGGGTAGGCGGTCGAGAGACCGCGGTCGGCGTAGCGGCGCATGAGCGCGGTGAGCTCGTTGCCTTCCCCGCTTGCCGGGGAGCCCCGCGCAAGCGCGGGGGTGTGACCCGGCCGCAAGGCGGCCCGGTCGGATGGGGGCGACGCCTTTCGGAGCGACCGGGCTAACTCGCGCAGCTTCGCTGCGTCGGTGGCGATTCCATTGGCCCGCGCCGCCGCCGCCTCGACCATCCGCTCTCCAGCCTCGAGCTCGACCGTCACGTCCTGGCCCGCCTCGACGCGCTTGGCCAATTGACGCCTCCAGGTCTCGAAGTGGTCGATCCAGCCCTCCAGCGTGAAGAAGTAGCGACCCAGCTCGGTGACGGGGAACTCGCCACGCCACCGGTCGTTGGGCAGCGGCGACATGGGCACCTCGATCCAGTCCCCGGCCGACTGGTGCCTGTAGCGCAGCACAGCCGCCAGCGTGTCGTGGCCGTCGGCGAAGATGTCGGCCTCCACGCTCACGGTCTCGCCCGTCACCCGTTTGGCGGGGAAGCGGCCGCCGTCGATCTCCGGCGTGACGGCCTCGATGACGACGCGTTTCCGCCCGTCCTGTAGGTCCGGCGCGGCCGGTTGACCGGCGGGTGCGGTTGCGACGGCAGGCCGCTCGGGACGCCGCTTCACCGGAGCTCGGGCCACAACAGCAATCGTGGCATGATTCGAAGGGGTGCTGAAATCCATCGATCCGGCCACGGGCCGGGAGCTGGCATCGTTTCCCGAGGCGGACCAGGCGGCCATCGAAGCAGCCCTGGACCGGGCCTGGACGGCCCGCCACCCCTGGCGCGACTCGGGAATCGGCATGCGAGCCGCGCTCATGCGCTCCGTCGCAGGTGTTCTGCGAACCGACAAATCACGCTACGCCGCGCTGCTCACCTCCGAGATGGGCAAGCCCATCATCGAGGCCGAGGCGGAGATCGAGAAGTGCGCATGGACGGCGACCTGGTTTGCCGAAAACGCTGAACGCCTGCTCGCCGAGGAGCCGGTCGACAGCACGGCCAGCGAGAGCTACGTCAGGTTCCAGCCGCTCGGCCTGATCCTCGCCGTCATGCCGTGGAACTTCCCCTTCTGGCAGGCATTTCGCGCCGCATTGCCGGCGCTCACGGCGGGCAACGTCATGGTGCTCAAGCACTCGTCGAACGTGCCTCAGTCGGCGCTGGCGATCGAAGAGGTGTTCCGCGAGGCCGGCGTGCCGGAGGGCGTCTTCCAAACGCTCCTGATCGGCTCCGCGGCGGTCGAGAGGCTGATCGCCGACCATCGCGTCGCCGGCGTCACGCTGACCGGCTCGGAGAAGGCCGGGGCGACCGTCGCCGAGGCGGCGGGGCGGGCCTTGAAGAAAACAGTGCTCGAGCTTGGCGGCTCCGACCCGTTCATCGTGCTCGCGGACGCCGACCTCGAAGCGGCCGCGTCCGTCGCGTGCCGCTCGCGCAACCAGAACAACGGCCAGAGCTGCATCTCCGCCAAGCGCTTCATCGTCGAGGAGCCGGTGGCGGACGAGTTCGAGCGCCGATTCACCAGCGCCGTGGCCGCCCTCAAGGTCGGCAACCCGATGGATCGGGCCAATCAGGTGGGACCGCTGGCGCGGGGCGACCTGGTCGAGGAGCTCGAGCGGCAGGTCACGGAGTCGGTGCGCCTGGGCGCGCGTCCGCTGACCGGCGGGAAGAGGATCCAGGGGGGCGGCTACTACTTCGAGCCCACCGTCCTGGCCAACGTCAGGCCCGGGATGCCCGCCTATCACGAGGAGACGTTCGGACCCGTCGCCGCGGTGATCCGCGTCAAGGACGCTGAGGACGCCCTGCGCGTTGCGAACGACACTGACTTCGGCCTGGGCTCGAATGTCTGGACCAAGAATGTCGAGCGCGCCAAGGCGATGGCGGAGCGCATCGAAGCCGGCCTCGTCTTCGTCAACGGAATGGTCGCCTCGGATGCCCGCCTGCCGTTCGGCGGCGTCAAGCGCTCCGGATATGGGCGTGAGCTGTCCGACTACGGGATCAAGGAGTTCACCAACATTCAGACGGTCTGGGTCGGGCCCGCAAAAGACGGTCAGAAGGCGCCGCCGCCGCGCGCCGAGTAGTCCTCGAGACAGAGCGGCTGCGCCTCGAGCCGGTCGCCACGTCGCATGCGGATGGCCTCCACGCCGCGGTCGTCGCCTCGAGGCCGGAGCTTCTCCCCTGGATGCCTTGGGCGCGTGAGCCGGCGCTCGAGGGAACGCTTGCGCTGACCCAGCGCGACGAGCATGCGTGGCGCGATGACCGCGTCTTCCATTTCGCGATCGTCGATCGCCAAAGCGCAGAGGTCCTCGGTGTGGCCGGACTGAACAAGGAGGGTCCGGACGCGGCCGAGCTGCACTACTGGATTCGCAGCGACCACGCGGGTCGCGGCCTGACCACCGAGGCCTGCCGCGCCCTCATCGAGTGGGCGCGCGAAGAGCTGCATGTCACGCGCCTCACCCTGTGGGCAGGTCGCGAGAATCTCGCCAGCCGGCGCGTCGCGGAGAAGCTCGGCTTCACGCACCTGGGGCCGCTGGACTGGCGCCCAGAAGGCGGACTCGGCGACTTCGCGGCGGAAAGCTACGAGCTTCCTCTCACCCCTGCGCCGCCGCGGCAGGCGGGATGACCACCGGCGTGGCCGGCGACTTCGTCGGCTTTTTCGCCTTCTGGTGCTTGCGCGCCATCACCGAATAGCTGTCCTTCAATGCGTTGATCGGGTCGAGGCCTAGGCTGCGCGACATCTCGGGCAGAACCTCGGCAGGCCCTTCGAGTTCGACGAACCAGCCGAAGTCGAGCACGTCCAGCGTGATGGCCACGCCGTCGAGCATCCACATCGTGCGCTGCTTCGGATAGGTCCAACCGACCCGGAATCCGAGCTGTTGAAGCATGTCGAGGGTCGCATGCACATCGGTGACGTCGATCTCCGTCTCCTCGCGGATCTTGACGCCTCCATCGAACTTCGCCGGACCCTTCGCCGTCAAAACGCCGCGCGGTCCGCCGTTCAGGACGCGCAGCCGGAGCGTGGTGTTGCGGGTCGACTTGCCCGGGCCGGTGAAGCGGTAGTTGTCTTCCTTGTAGCGCCCGTTCAGCTTCGCGCCGCGCTTGCGGAGGAGGCTGCGGAGCTTGGCGTGGTCACGCGCGCCGGCGACGCGAAACTTGAGCTCCGACTCGATGGTGCGGTCCCGGCGGACGCGCAAGCGGCGTAGCGCCACACGTGGAGAGTAATCGTTAGGCGGCCGGCTTTCGAAGCCGATAGAGCGAGGCCACGACCGCGGTGCACTCGTCCTCTACGTATTCCAGCCCGGCGGACTCAGCGATGTGGCGAGCCTCCTCCGAGCGGATGTCCTCCTGCAGCCACAGCGCCTTCGCCCCAACGGCGACGGCCTGGCGAGCGATCTCGGGCGCGTCGGCCGCCGGCCGGAAAACATCGACGAGGTCGATCTTCTCGGGCACCTCGAGCAGCGTGCGGTAGACGCGCTCGCCGAACAGCACCTGGGCGAACGGGTTGATGGGGATGATGCGGAATCCGCGGCGCTGCAGGCCCTCGGGCACCGATCCGCCGGCCTTGTTGGGATCACGCGACGCACCGACCACCGCGATGGTGGTCGCGCTTCCGAGGACCTCGTGCGAGCTTCGAGTCACCTAATCAGCAAGTCGTCGGCTCGTGCCTCTATTCCAGGTTCTCGACCTAAACGGCGGTCACGGCGTTTTCCGTGTGGCATCCTGTCGGCCCGAATGGCGACTTCTACAGATTTCAAAACCATGGTCCAGTCGGTGCTCGAGCGGCAGGGCGACTCGCGACTTCCGGCGCCGGGAGAGGTCATTCTGCTAGGCACCACGGCTGGCGGAACGTGGTCGCGATTGCGGATAACACGCCGCTATGCATGGCTCGCGTCTCGAATGGTGCGCTGGTTTGTTTGGCAAAAGGCAATTGATCGACTGGCGATAGTAATTGCGGACGACCCCCGACAGCCACGGCAGATGCGAGTCGCCTTCGCGGATCGCGACACTGCTCAGTCGGCGGCGGGCGTCTCGGATCCGAGGCTCGCCAGGCTCGTCGCCGCGGCCGCATACGAATGGTCACATCCCCGAGCCGCACTGAAACCGATGCGCGTCTGGTTCGGCCGGCCGTATCCGATCGTGCTGCTGGTTTTTGTCTTGTGCACGGAGCTGGGAGTCGAGGTGCTTCGGATCACTCGTGTTCTGGAAGGCCGTTATAGCTGGCTGCCGCTACTCCCGACGCCTGCCGCCGAAGTCCTCTTCGCCGCCTACCTGGTTCTCGTCATCGCGACGATCGTGCTGCTGTGGCGGCAGAGCTCGATTGGTTATCGGCTCGCCTGGCTGCTGTCCGCGGTGCAGTTCGTGCGGCCGCTCGCCCTGTATCTTCCGCTCACGCATTCATACGGACTGGGGACGGTCGAGTTCTGGGTCGTCTGGTCCTGGTCGTACCCCGCGATGATCTGGCTCATGTTCGCGCTTCTGTACATGGAGCGACTCCGCAGAGCCCGGTCTTTAGACGGATGGCGGGAGTAGGCCGGATTCACTCCGGCCGTCACCCAGCGTGACCCACCGAACGCTGCCATGCATCGTGTGACTTGGTGGGGTTCCACGGGGGAGGCCTGCCTCACCCGTGAATTTAGGCCGCTTCGGTCTTCGACTTGGCGGTGGACGCGGGCTCGAGGGCGTGCTTCAGCACATCCTCGACACGGCTCGCCAGGTGGAACGTCATCGCCTCGCGCACGGTCTGAGGGACGTCGTCGAGGTCCTTCTCGTTGCGCTGCGGCAGAATGACTTCCTTCAAGCCCATCCGGTGGGCGGCCAGCACTTTCTGCTTGACGCCGCCGATCGGCAGCACCAGGCCCTGCAGCGTGACCTCTCCGGTCATGCCGACGGTGTTGCGCACGGGCCGTCCGGTGAGAAGGCTCACGATCGCGGTCGTCATCGTCACGCCGGCCGACGGGCCGTCCTTGGGCACCGCGCCTTCGGGCACGTGGATGTGAAACGACTTGTTGATGTCGTCGTGGGCGATGTGCAGCTCTTCCGCGTGCGACCGCACGTAGGAGAGAGCGATCTGCGCCGACTCCTTCATCACGTCGCCGAGCTGACCGGTCAGCATCAGGCCGCCGCCACCCTGGCCGTTGGCCTCGGTGGCCGTGGCCTCGACGAAGAGCACGTCTCCGCCGGTGCCGGTGACGGCAAGTCCGGTCGCGACGCCGGGCACCGCGGTGCGGGCCGCGACCTCGTTGTCGAACCTCGCCTTGCCGAGGAACTCGCGCACCCGGTCCGGCGTGACCGCCACGGGCGGCTTGAAATCGCCGGTGGCGACCTTCGTCGCGACCTTGCGAGTGATCTTGCCTAGCTCGCGTTCCAGGTTGCGCACGCCCGCCTCGCGGGTGTGGTCGGTGATCACCTTCATGATCGCGGTGTCGTCGATCGTCACCTCTTCCGGCCTGAGGCCCGCTTGCTTGATCTGGCGCGGGAGCAGGTGGCCGCGCGCGATCGCGACCTTCTCCTCTTCGGTGTAACCGTCGAGGCGGATCAGCTCCATGCGGTCCAGCAGCGGCGCCGGAATCGTCTCCGACACGTTTGCGGTCGGGATGAAGAGCACGTCGGACAGGTCGAGGTCGACCTCGAGGTAGTGGTCGCGGAACGTGTGGTTCTGCGCCGGGTCGAGGACCTCGAGCAGCGCCGACGACGGGTCGCCCCGCCAGTCGCTGCCAACCTTGTCGATCTCGTCCAGCATGATCACAGGATTTTTCGTCCCGGCATCTTTCAATGCGCGGACGATGCGGCCGGGAAGCGCGCCGACATAGGTGCGGCGGTGGCCGCGGATGTCAGCCTCGTCGCGAATGCCGCCGAGGGAAATCCGGGTGAACTTGCGGCCAAGCGCCCGCGCGACGGACTCGCCCAGCGACGTCTTGCCGACGCCTGGAGGTCCGACGAGCGTGATGATCGCGCCGGTGCCGCGGCCGCCGAGCACCTCGAGCCCGCGCTCCTTGCGCAGCTTGCGCACGGCAAGGAACTCGATGATCCGGTCCTTGACGTCGGACAGCCCGGTGTGGTCCTCGTCGAGGATCTGGCGCGCCTTCACGAGGTCGTAGTTGTCTTCGGAGCGCACGTTCCAGGGGATGTCGAGCATCCAGTCGAGGTAGGTGCGGATCCAGCCGTACTCGGGGTTCTGCTCGCTAGTCCGCTCCAGGCGGTCGAGCTCGCGGTTGACCTCGGTCAGGACCGTCTCCGGCATGCCGGCTTGCGCGACCCTCTCGCGGTAGGTCGAGACCACGTCGGTCTGGCCCTCGTTCAATTGCTTCTTGATCGCCTCCATCTGCTGGCGGAGCAGGAACTCACGCTGGGTCTTCTCCATGCCCTCGGCGACGTCGCTGCGGATCTTCTCCTTCAGCGAAGCGTCGGCCAGGATGCCCTTGGTCCACTTGATGAGGATGGTCAGGCGCTCCTCCAGGTCGACGGTTTCGAGAATCTGCAGCTTCTGCTCGGTCGACAGGTCCGGCGAGTAGCCGGCGAGGTCGGCCAGGTGACCGGGCGTCCTCGCGGCACGGAGGAACTGGACGACCTGCGGAACGCCGCGCGATTCGACCAGGTTCTCGAGCAGCGCTCGGTACTCGCGCGCCAGCTCAGTGGAGGCTTCGGTCGGGGGTTCAGGGTCGATGACCGGGTCGGCCTTGACCCAAAGGGCGCCGCCGATGTCGGCCTGACCGCTGCCCAGGCGGGCGCGGTACTCGCCCCGGATCATGAAGGCTTCAGCGCCTGTAGGCAGCTCCGCCGAGTCGCCGAGGCGGCCGACGGTGCCCATGGCGCCGAACTTGCCGTCGATGCGGGGAACCAGCAGGATCAGGCGGTTGCCCTGGCGGGCGGCCTCGATCGCTGCCTTCTGGTCGTCGCCTTCGACGGCGAGGGTGACGGACATGTGGGGGAGGACGACGACGTCGTCCATGGGAAGGACGGGGAGCAGTTCGGATTTTGGTGTTGCCATCTGTACGAGAGAACGTTTACCCAGGTCGGGAGATTCCCAATCCTGGCCCTCCCTGGCTGACTCGCAGACCGACGCCGCGTTGGCGGCCGAATTCACTTCGGCCGCGACCCACGTTCCAAATTGTCTCCAGACGCCGCCCATGGAAGACAAATCAGTGAAGTCCGAACCGTATACCGGAAGGAGAGCAGCCCCTGCGGCATCAGCCGCACGGGCGATGAGAGGGAACCATCCGGGTTCCCTCTCATACTTAGACCCGGGTGACGCTCCCTGAGGCCGCCCCGCGCCGGGACAGGGAGTCGATGGTGACCGCCCCCAGGAGCACGAGGCCGGTCACGATGTACTCCCACTCGACGGTGAGGCCGAGCAGGAACATGCCGTTGTAGATGCCGCCGATGACCAGACCTCCCAGCACCCCGTGGAGGGGCTTGCCCCGGCCCCCGAAGAGGCTGGTGCCGCCGATGACCGCCGCAGCGACGGCGTACAGGACGTACTGGCCGCCCTGGAGGTTGTTCGACATACCACCCAACAGGGAGGCGTACAGGAGGATTCCGATGCCGGCGGTGAACGAGCACAGAGCGAAGGCGACCGTCCGGATGAGCGGGAGGTTGATGCCGGCGCGCCGCGCGGCCTCGGGATTGCCGCCGATCGCGTAGACGTAGCGACCGTACTTCGTCCGCTGCAAAAGGATGGTCCATACAACGAGGACCCCGAGGACGATGGGGATGACCCACGGCACGCCTTCGAGCGTCCCAAGGCTGGCTCGGTTCGTGTTGCAGATTGCCACCACCACGATCGCCACGACCGCGATCAGCCCAACCTTGATCAAGGTCAGGCTCGCAGGAGGGGCAACCAGTCCGCTTGTCCGCCGGCGATGGTCGCTGATCCACATCCAGCCGCCCAGAAGCAGCACCGCGATAGCGGCGAGTACCCACGAAAGATTCGGGTCGATGCTGCCCCACATCAGGAAGTAGATGACGTGGAGGTTGTTGCTGAAACCGGCCAGGTTTGGATAGCCGGAGAAGGGTCCGAGCAGAAGGATGTAGAGGAATAGACCGTTGGCGATCAGATAACCGGCGAGGGTCACGATGAACGACGGCAGGCGCAGGCGGGTGATCAGCGTGCCCTGGATCGCGCCGAACACCGCGCAGAAAAGAAGGCCCGCAGCAATGGCAGCCCACCATGGCCAGTTGGTGGTGAGCGGTTGGACAAGCTGAACGGTGATGGCGGCCCCGCATGCGCCGACGAATCCGACCGACAGGTCGATCTCGCCGAGGACGAGGGCGAATCCCTCGGCCATCGCGAGGACCATGAAGACCGCGCTCTGCTGGAAGAGGTTGACCAGGTTGACCGGCGATAGAAATACCGGACTCTTGGCGGTGAACACCAGCATGATCACGGCCATGGCCACGATCACAGGGAGGACGCCGCTTTCGCCCGCGCGTATACGTGAAACCCACGCCCGGGCGTACTGGCCCAGCGACTGAGCGACAAGCTCGGGCGGAACCTCCGCTTGCGCCGCTTGTGGCGCCGCGGTCAGGTCTGGCGCTTCTTCGGGCGGAACGCCCGAAACGTCAGTTGGTTTCTGTGCGCGCGCCAACGATGCGGCTCGAACCTCCTGTGGTCATGTAGTCGACGACGCTCTGCCGGTCAAATGCGGAGGCCTTGTCCTGAACGACCAGGCGGCCCAGGTACAGAACCGCGATCTGGTCGGCCACCTGGAAAATGTCGGTCAGGTTATGCGAGATGACCATCACGGCCAGGCCGCGGTCGCGGAGGCGCTTGATGAGGTCGAGCACCTGCTTGGTCTGCACGACCCCAAGGGCCGCCGTGGGCTCGTCCATGATCACCAGCTTGGAGTTCCACATCACGGCTTTCGCGACCGCCACGGACTGGCGCTGGCCTCCGGACAGTGACGCCACGGGTTGGCGAATCGACCTCACCGTGGTCACCCGAAGGCTGGCCAGCGTCTCAGCGGCGGCGCGCTCCATGCTGTCCTCGTCGAGCAGTCCGTAGCGGACCCGTTCGCGGCCCAGGAACATGTTTTGCACGATGTCGAGGTTGTCGGCCAGGGCGAGGTCTTGGTAGACCGTCTCGATGCCGAGGCGGGATGCGTCTCTCGCGTTGCGTATGTGCACTGGGTGCCCCTCCCAGTAGACCTGGCCGTGGTCCGGCTGATAGATGCCGGCGACGCACTTGGTCAGCACCGTCTTGCCGGCGCCGTTGTCCCCGCACAATGCGGTCACCTGGCCCAACGGAAGGTCGAGGTTTACGTGGTACAGGGCCTGCACCGGACCGAAATGCTTGTCGAGCTCTCGGATCTTGAGGAGCGGCTCGCTGGTGGCTGGGGTAGGTGCGACAGCCGCCGTCATTTCACCTCGCATTATCGGTGAGTTAAGAAGGTGACGCCGCCGCGCGATGCGGCGGCGTCGGTCAGTTGACGGTTACGAGATGCCGGCAGCGGCGCAGGCAGCAGCGCCTGCCTTGCTGCAGAGAGCTGTCTTGTCGACGAAGTTGTCCTTGATCACCGTTGCGTTCATGTTCGAGGTGTCGACCCACACTGGGACGAGGAGTGAAGCCGGCTGCGAGTTGCCGGTGACGCCTGAGGGAGGCGTCGTGGTGCCGTTGAGGAGCGCGCTGGGCGGTGTCGCGCCGGCGCGAAGAACGGTGGCGAGGGCGACCGCGTCCTGCGCCTCGAGGTAGATCGCCTTGTAAACCGAGCCGCACTGGTAGCCCTGGAGGACGTTGACCAGCCCGTCGGGCGTCGCATCCTGCCCGGTGGTTGGGATCCTCTTGGCCGGGATGTTCTTGCTCTTGAGCACGTTGACGACCGCGCCGGCGAGGCCGTCATTTGCCTCGACCGTGGCGTTGATCTCCGGGTGTTGAGTGAAGTTCTGCTGGAAGATCGTGGCGCCCACGTCGTTCTTCCAGTCCGTGGCGACCTGCTCGCCGACGAGCGTCAGGTTGCCCTTGGTCTTGCCTGTCGTCTCGGTCTGAACCTTGTCGCCCCAGATCGCGTCGTTGTATCCCTGCGCGAACGATACGGCGTTCGGGTCCGAGTTCTGACCGCCGTCCAGCTCGAAGACCTTCGCATTAGAGACGCCCCAGTCGGAGACGCACTTGACGAAGCCTTTGCCGATAAGCTCGCCCACCTGGACGTTGTCGAAGCTCACGTAGTAGGTGTTGGTGCCGGTGAACGTGGCGCGGTCATAGCTGATGACCTTGACGCCGTGAGACTGCGCGTAGGCCTGGATCGAGGAACCCACGCTGCTGCTGATCGGGTCCATGATCAGCACCGTAGCGCCGGCCGTGATCAATGCCTGGGCCTGGGAGAGTTCCTGCGCCTCCACGCCGCCGGCGTTGTCGATGGTGTACTGCGACGTGCTGTACCCAGCGCCGTTGAGCGCCTTGGTCAGGGCGGGCAGGTCGAATGTCTGGTACCGCCCCGAAGAAGTCGTGTCCGGGAGGAGCACTCCCACCTTCCCCGAGCCGGCCTTGACGAGGTCGTTGAGCTTCGGCATGTAGCTGAAGCTCGCGTCGAACGAGCTGATGCTCAGGTCCGACGGAACCACCGCGGGGGACACGGCGGCGTTGTTGTTGTTGCCGCCGCAGGCCGATACGATCAGGCCTGCAACCGCAAGAGCGGGCAAAAACCGGGCTAACTTCATGCGCATACCTCATTAGTCAATTCCCGCTGCCTTCTTCCCGTTCCTCCCCCGGGGCGAGAGTGCGCCGACAGCCAGGTCTTACTCAGTAGCCCTGTGAGCTGGGTGGCATTCTGTTGCCAGGGCCAACAATGTGTCAAGTTGGCGAATTACATGGCGAACAGGACGGTTTGAACGCCAGATGCAGATCATAGCCGCCTTGGTGGGCATCCTGCTCGTGGCCGGGGTGCTGCGGGACGCTTTCGAGACGATCATCCTGCCACGCCGCGTGTCGGGCGTCCGGTTCTCGAAGGTCTTTTACCGGCTGAGCTGGAAGCCGTGGCGGGCCGTCGCCAGGCGGATGCCGCCAGGCAGCGATCGGCGGGAGACGCTTCTCAGTGTCTACGGGCCGCTCTCCCTCCTCGTCCTGCTCGTCCTCTGGGGAATCCTCTTGATCGTCGGGTTCGCGTTCCTGCTGTGGGCCGCCAACTTCGACGGGCGGCTCTCCGCCCTCGAGCACGTTTACGTCAGCGGCACCACCTTCACCACCCTCGGCATAGGTGACTTCGTGCCGAGAACCGACCTCGCCCGGCTCGTCACGGTGGTCGAGGCGGGGACGGGCTTCGGCTTCCTGGCCGTGGTCATCTCCTACCTGCCGATCCTGTACCAGAGCTTTTCGCGCCGGGAAACGGCGATCTCGATGCTCGACGAGTGGGCGGGATCGCCGCCCAGCGCGGGCGAGCTGTTCCGGCGCGCGGTGCAGGCCGGTGCAATCGAGGAGCTCCGGCCCCTCCTGAACCAGTGGGAGGAGTGGACCGCCGAGCTGCTCGAGAGTCATCTCTCGTACCAGGTGCTGAGTTACTTCCGCTCCCAGCACGAGAACCAGTCGTGGCTGGCCGCCCTCACAGCGATGATGGACCTGTCAGCCGTGTGGCAGGCCGCCAGGGCCGAGGGCCGGACCTGGGCGGCGCGCCGCCTCTACGCCATCGGCCGCCACGCGCTGGGCGACTTGAGCCAGGTGCTTCAGGCCGCGCCTCGGTTTGACGCTCCCCAACGCCTGACAGACAGCGAGGTTCACTTGATCCACGAAGAGCTGGCGAAAGCAGACGTAGCGGTCGACTTCGTCACTTTTCAGGACCGGCTCACCAAGCTCCGCAAGGGGTACGAGCCGTACGCGTTCGCGCTCAGCCGCGAGCTGTTGATGGAGCTCCCGCCGTGGTTCAGGGTCGACGGCCACAAGGACAACTGGGAGACGACCGCGTGGGAAGGGGCCGCGCCCGGCGAGTCGCTTCGTTAACGATCGACCAGCGCGATCCCTAATTTAGGCGGATGGCGGCTGTAGGCCGGATTCACTCCGGCCGTCACTCACCGTGCCCACCGAATGCCGCCATGCATCGTGTAACTCGGAGGGGGTTCCGCGAGGGAGGCCTGCCTCCCCCGTGAATACTTCGCGCGCGCCTGACAATTACAAATGCGCGGGTGGCCACTGACATAACGGTCGCGACGAAAAGCTTTGAGCGCTGGCTCGGCGAGCGCCGGCGATTGCGGCGCGACGACCTCGAGTTCAAGCACCAGCAGATGGCCGCCGACACCTTCGGCTTTCTACGCGCGACCTTTTATCGCTGGGCCGAGCTGTGGCCGGAGGAGCTGCCCGAGCTCACCGACGCGCCCAAGGTGCTTGCGGTCGGCGACCTCCACGTCGAGAACTACGGCACCTGGCGGGACGCGGAAGGTCGCCTCGTCTGGGGCGTCAACGATTTCGACGAGGCGACGAACCTGCCGTACACGCTCGACCTCGTGCGCCTCGCGACGAGCGCCGGGCTCGCCGCGGCTGAAGGCCACCTGAGCATCAACCTGAAGGAGGCTTGCGCCGCGATCCTGGGTGGCTACTCGTCCAGCCTCAAGGCGGGTGGCAGGCCGCTGGTGCTCGCCGAGAACGACCGCTGGCTGCGCAAGCTCGCCAGCGGCAGGCTGCGCGACCCCGTTGTCTTCTGGTCGCGAATCGCCGCATTGCCCACGGCCCGCGGGCCGCTCCCCTCCAGGACCCAGCAGGCCCTCCTGCATCGCCTGCCGGACGGAGCCAACAGCGTGCGATTCGTGAGGCGCCGGGCCGGGCTCGGCAGCCTGGGGCTGGAACGCCTGGTCGCCCTTGCAGGCTGGAACGGCGGGATGGTCGCCCACGAGGCTAAAGCGCTCGCCCCATCCGCCTGGGACTGGGCCCACGCCCCGCATGCGACGGATCGCATCCACTACCTGGAATTGGTCGCGCAGGCGGTGCGGTGTCCGGACCCGATGGTCGACGTCCACGAGGGGTGGCTCGTGCGGCGGCTGTCGCCGGACTGCAGCCGCATCCTGCTCGACGAGCTGCCCAAGCGCCGCGACGAGGCGCGCCTGCTGAAGGCGATGGGCTGGGAGGCGGCCAACATCCACCTCGGGACGCGCGGCGCCGGGCGGGCGATCGTCGCCGACCTCGCGCGGCGCAAGCAGGGGTGGCTGCGCGATGCGGCGACGCGGATGGCGCGCCGGCTGCGCACCGACTGGAAGGACTGGCGAGCCGCCCGCTCGACGTGATCGCCCCCATGGGCGATAGTCCGGACTATCGCCGCAAACCCCTCGGGCCACACCGTACATAGTCCGGACTAACGGCCACTAGCCGTCCGTTAACAGGCTGGGCTGTTTGTCTCGACCCTCAGGGGCGATGCTCCCCCGGACATGCGGCCAAGAATTCCGCTGGAGTTGAGACGCGGTCCCTTCTCGGTCGCTGATGCGCGTCGATATGGGCTTACGTGGAAGCGCCTGCAGACCCACTCGTGGACACGACTCAGCCGCGGCCAATATGCGTGGACTGGGCTCGCGAAAGACGCAAATTTGGTGTTGCGAGCTGTCGCGCAGCGCATGCCGCCCGATTACGCCTTTTCGGGCCGCACAGCAGCATGGATCTTGGGCCTCGACATGGCTCCTTGCGATCCTGTGGAAGTCACCGTCGAGCGCAACGCTCCCGTTCGAGCTCGCGCTGGAATCCGGCTTAGGCGGGCATCACTTCCGGAGAGTGACGTGACTGCATGTCGCGGCTTTCCGGTCACCGTGGCGATGCGTACCGTCCGCGACATCGGAAGCGACCGCGACATCACAGAGTCAGTCGTTGCCCTCGACATGGCTCTTCGCGCCGGCCTGGTCGAGTCAGCCGACCTTGCCGAATATGTGCGGAACCATTCAGGTGACAAGGGCATCCAACGGCTCAGGCGCGCCGCGCGGCTCGCGGACCCACGATCCGAGTCCCCGATGGAGACGCGCCTTCGGATCGCGATCATCAAGGCTCGGCTTCCGCAACCGCGCGTTCAGGCGGAGCTCCATGACGCAAACGGACAGTTCGTCGGTCGGGCGGATCTCTACTACCCGGATCGCAGGTTGGTCATCGAATACGACGGCGACAATCACCGGGATCGACTCGTCTCCGACCTTCGGCGGCAGAACGCGCTGGTCAACGCGAGCTATCACCTCCTCAGGTTCACGGCTGCTGACCTTCGGGCTCCGAATGCAGTCGCGGCGCAGGTTCGTCAGGCTCGCGCGATGCTGCGTCGGCAGTAGCTGATAGTCCGGACTAACGCCCGCTCTGACGCAGGCAAATGTGCTGTTAGTCCGGACTATCGACCAAAATGGGATCGGGGGCTAGAGCACTTTAGACAGGAAGAGCTTCGTCCTTTCGTGCCGCGGATTCGCCAGCACCTCGCGCGGCGTGCCGGACTCGACGATCACCCCGCCGTCCATGAAAACGAGCGTGTCGCCGACCTCGCGAGCGAAACCCATCTCATGCGTCACCACGATCATCGTCATGCCGTCTTCGGCAAGTCCGCGCATGGCGTCGAGCACCTCGCCGACGAGCTCGGGGTCGAGCGCGGACGTCGGCTCGTCGAACAGCATGAGCTTCGGCTGCATGGCAAGCGCTCGCGCGATCGCCACGCGCTGCTGCTGTCCGCCTGAGAGCTGGTTGGGGTAGACGTCGACCTTGTCCGCGAGCCCGACGCGCTCGAGCAGCTTGCGGGCGCGTGCCTCGGCGGCGGCGCGACTCTCCCCCTTCACGTGGAGCGGCGCCTCGGCGACGTTCTGCAGCGCGGTCATGTGCGGGAAAAGGTTGAAGCGCTGGAAGACCATGCCGATCTCCGATCGCTTGCGGCACACCTCGCGGTCCGGCAGCTCGTACAGCTTGTTGCCGCGCTGCTGATAGCCGACCAGCTCGCCGTCCACGTACAGCCTTCCCGCGTCGATCTTCTCCAGGTGGTTGATGCATCGGAGGAATGTGCTCTTGCCGGAGCCCGACGGACCGATCACGCACATGACCTCTTTCGGCTGGACTTCGAGGTTGATGCCGCGCAGCACCTCGAGCCGGCCGAAGCTCTTGTGCACCTCCTCTGCTTTGACCATCGCCCCGCCGGCCATCAGCGGTGCTCGCCAAGCGAAGGCATCACGTCAGGCGGAAGAGGCGGAGCCGCATGCCACGTGAACAAGAGCCGGCGAAACCGCTGCAGCGGGGTGGGCGGGAGCTCACGCTGCGCGCCGCGCGCGAAGTAACGCTCGAGGTAGTACTGGCCGGCAGTCAGGATCGAGGTGAGGAAGAGGTACCAGATGCTGGCCACGAACAGGAGCTCGACCACCTCGAAGGTTGAGCTCGCGATCTGGTCGGCGCGCGTGAAAAGCTCCGGCACGGACGCGACGAACGCGAGAGACGTGGTCTTGAGCATCGAGATGGTCTCGTTGCCGGTCGGCGGGAGGATGACGCGCATTGCTTGCGGCAGCACGATGCGGCGCGTCACCTGCAGGCGGGTCATGCCGAGGGCTTGCGCGGCCTCGGTCTGGCCATGTTCGACCGAGATGATCCCCGCCCGCACGATCTCAGCCATGTACGCGGCTTCGTTGAGTCCAAGGCCGAGGATGGCCGCCATCACCGGCGTGATCAATTTGTTGGTGCTGGCGCTGACCCCGATGTGAGTGAACGGAATGCCGACGCCGAGGTACGGCAGGATGATCGCAAGATTGAACCAGAAAAAGATCTGGACCAGCACCGGCGTGCCGCGGAAGAACCATATGTAGAACCAGCTGATCGTGGAGGTCACGGGGTTCGGCGATAGGCGCATAACCGCCAGAACGACGCCGAGCACGATCCCTATCACCATCGCGGCGACCGTGAGCTCGAGCGTGAGGGTGATCCCGTCGAGGATGAGCGCCCCGAACAAGTACTGCCAGACGTATTGCCAGTGCATCTGCGGCGCCGTCGCCACGGTGTCGACGGCGGCAAACGCGATCAGCAAGACGATTACGCCCGAAACCCATCGCCAGTAGTGCCGGACCGGGACGGCCTTGATCGCCTCGGGCCGCCCGCCGGCTCGAGAGCTCGACGGCCCGGAGGCGATCTCGGTCACTTCAGCTTGCTGCTTCTTACCTCAGGACGGGACGCAGGTCGCCCCGACGGCGTTGTTGTCGTTGAGCTTCACGTCGGAGCTCTTGATGGCTCCGTCGGCGACGCCCCACTTGTCGAGCGTCGTCTTGTAGAAGCCGTTGTCGATCAGGTACTTGACGGCGTCTGTCATGGCGGGCTCGAGCGTGCTGCCCTTGACGATCGCGATGCCGTATGGGGAGACGCTGCAGGGCTGGCCGGTCACCTTGAACTGGCCGTTCGACTTCTTGACCTGGTATGCGGCTACAGGCTGGTCGAGGAATCCGACGTCGGCCTGCCCGGAGAGCAGCGCCGAATTGGCCTCGGTCTGCTTCTCGAAGCTCAGGATCTTGATGTCCCCCTTGCCGGCGGTCTTGCAGCGGTTGGTCTGCCCGGAAAGCGGGGCGCCGCCTACGTCCTGGCCCATGTAGTTCCACGCGTCGCTTTCCTCGGTCGTGCCCTTTTCGACAGCGACGTTCTTGCCGCAGAGATCGGCGGTGGAGTTGATGCTCGGTCCCCCCGACGTCTTGACGATGAAAGACTCGCCGGCCCTGTAGTAGCTGATGAAGTCGATGCCGCCGTTCTCTCTGTCCTGGGTCGGGCTCCAGCTCGAGATGCTGAACTGATACCGCGGGCTCGTGGCCTTGAGCTGGGCGATGATCGTGTCGAAGCTCACGTTCTGGAACTGGCACTGCACGCCCATGACCTTGCAGACGTTGAGGCCGAAGTCGACGTCCCAGCCGGTGATGGCACCCGAGCTCGGGTCGACGAACTCGTTTGGCTCATAGGTCGCATCGCTCGCGATCTGAAGCGTGCCCAACGTCTTCATGTCGGCCGGGACCTTGTTGGCGATGCTGTCCACCTTGCCCAGCGTGCTGGGCGTCGACGGTGCCGGGTTGCCCCCGCACGCGCTCAGGATCAACAGGCCCGCTAGGGTCACAACCTCTTTCTTCATCTGGCTCTCCTCCGCACTCTGAACGGATTCCTATCCGGCACCGCCTATTATCGAGAACCGTGAACGGACGGCGGGCCGCCCTCGTCGTCGTGGGAGCCGGTGCCCTGGCTTCCCAGGCGGGCCACCTCCTGGCGTACTCGCTCCGGTTCGGCGGTGCCGCCTCGCAAGTTCAGAGCTCCGGAGCCCACGAACACTTCCCGGCCCTGGCCAAGACCGGCCTTGGTTTTCTCGCCATCGCCCTGGTCATGGGGCTACTGCTGGTCGGTTTTGCCCGCCTCATGGCCGGTCGCCTGGACAAAGACTCCGCGCCTTCCTACCTTCGGCTTCTGGCCGCGCTGTACACGGTGCAGCTGGCGGTCTTTGCGGGGCAGGAGACGGTCGAGGCCGCGGTCGGCGGTGCGCCCGCCAGCTCGGTCGCGGTCGTCGTGCTGTGGGGCACCGTGGGCCAGTTGCCTGTCGCAGCGGTCGCCACTGTGGCCCTCCGCTGGCTCCTGGCCCGCGTCCGGCCGGCGCTGGTGCGGGTCTTGGCCCTCCTCACCCCTGTCGTTCAACCGTTCATCGTCCTGGTTGCCCCGCGTCCGATGCCGCTCGCAATCCACGTGGCGGTGGCCGTCGAGCATCTGGCTTTCGACTTCAGTCGGAGAGGACCTCCCCTCTAAGCGCTCAGTCCCGTCCTAACTGATCGCATTCAAAAGGAGGAGATCCGTGAACCGGACTCGTTTGCTCATCGTTGCCGTGGTCCTTGTCGTGTTCTTCGCCGTCGGAGGCGTGCTCATCTACTCGAACAGCCACAAGGGTCAGAACGTGACCTGGAACGTCACCGTGACCAAGGCGTCGAGCATGTCGCCTGACAATCTCACCGCCCACGTCAACGATACCGTGACCATCAACATCGCCAGTGACACCGACGGCGAGGTCCACCTGCACGTCTACGACATCGCCTTCGACACGAAGGCTGGCCAGACCGTGAGTCACACGTTCAAGGCCGACAAGACGTGCGGGTGCGAGATCGAATGGGAGAGCACCAGCACGCTTCTCGGCACGCTGACGGTCAGTCCATGAGGGCGACCGCCGAGATCCTGCTTCACGGTTTCGGACAGCGCTACGACCTGCCGATCGGGCTGGCGCTGTACCTCTACGCCGCCGGCGCTGTGGTGGTCGTTTCTTTCGTGCTGGTCGTGCTGTTCGCGGGAGACCAGGTCGGAACTAAGGCCATCGCCTATCCGCGCCGAGCGGTCCCGTGGCTGGTGCCTGTTGCGCGGTCGCCGTGGCCGCGCATCGTCGGGGGCGCAATCGGAGTCCTCGCTCTGCTCGCGGTGGTGATCACAGGTCTCTTCGGATCGACCAAAGACTTCTACAACCCGGCCGAATACATCGTATGGATCTACTTCTGGGCGATCACGTTCATCTTGTCGGGGCTCGCCGGCAACCTCTGGTACCTACTGAATCCATGGGCGGCGATCTTCGACGCCGTGGCGAGGGTGGTACGCATGAAACCGCTGCGGACCTTGCCCGCGGTCGGCGTCTGGCCCGCCGTCGCCACCTACTTCGCCTTCGCGTGCCTCGAGCTGACGAGCGGAATGGCGAGCCGGCCGGTGATGGTCGCCATCGCGTCCCTGACTTATTCCGTCATCACGCTCGCCGGCATGTTTGTTTTCGGCCGCGACGAGTGGCTCGAGCACTGCGAGGGGTTCACCGTCCTCTTCGGAGTCGTGGGGCGCTTCGGTCCCGTCGAGGCTGAGCGCGACGAGGCCGGCCGGATCTCCGCCGTCTTGGTGCGGCCGTGGGGCGTCGGCTTGCTGAAGCCGGGACCTTCCGGCTGGGACCGCATCCTGTTCGTCATCCTGATGCTGAGCACGCTCGCCTTCGACGGCATCTCCGCCACCCCGTCGTGGCAGGACTTCGCGGTCGCGCTGGAACCCCTGTGGCTTCCGATGGGGGCGTTGGGATTTTTCTTCGTCCGCACCTTGGGTCTTGTGTTGCTGACGATCGCCTTCCTGCTCGTCTTCATCGCCTTCATGGAAGCCGTCATCTATCTGGGGCAGCGCAAGGTCGACGTCACGGCGACCATCGCCGCCTTCGCCCTGACGCTGGTCCCGATCGCCCTCGTCTACAACGCGGCCCACAACTACAGCTACGTGATGGTGCAGTCACAGGCTTTGATCCCGTTGCTCAACGATCCGCTGCAGAGGGGATGGCACCTGTGGCCGGCCGTCGCGAGCTTCAAGCCGAGCTTCGCGCTGGCCCAGGCGTCGACCGTCTGGTATGCGCAGATCGTGCTGATCGTGCTCGGCCACGTCATCGCGGTCTACTTGTCGCATCTGAGGGCGGGGGAGAGGTTCCGCACGGCTCAGCGCGCGCTGCTGAGCCAGTACCCCATGCTGTTGCTGATGGTCATGTACACGATGACGAGCCTGTGGATCCTGGCTCAGCCCATCACGCGGGAAACGGGATGAGCACCAAGCGCGCGAGGCCGATGCGCAAGCCGGTCGCCCGCACGCCTACGTGGGTCGCGCCCGCCGCCGTCGTCGGCGCGGTCGCGATCCTGATCGCGGCTTTTCTCGTCGTGCGCTGGTACACGACTCCTTTGCCGCTTCCCACGCCAAGCACTGACGCCACGCTGCAGGTCGTCGCCGAGATCACGAGCCTTCCTCAGTCGGAGCTCGACACCATCGGGCAGGGCACGGCCAACAACCTGATCAAGCCGGTGAGCGGCTCTCTGCTCACCGGCTCCACCGGCAAGCCCGAGGTCCTCTACATCGGTGCGGAGTACTGCCCATACTGCGCCGCCGAACGGTGGCCGCTCATCATCGCCTTGGGGCGATTCGGCACGTTCTCCGGATTGCAGGCGTCGCAGTCGTCTTCGACTGACGTCTATCCGAACACTCCCACGTTCACCTTCCGCGGCGCGACTTACACGAGCCAGTACATCGATTTCCGCGCCGTCGAGACCAAGGACCGCAACCAGTCGCCGCTCCAGTCGCCGACCGCCGCCGAGGCTCAGCTGGTCACCCGCTACGACACGAGCAACAGCATCCCATTCGTCGACTTCGCGAATCGATACGCCTTCGCCGGCTCGATGTACTCGCCCGACCTGCTGGGCGGTCGCACGTGGCAGTCGGTCGCGACCGACGTGCAGAACCCGGACACGACTCAGGCGAAGGCGATCGTCGGCTCGGCCAACCTGCTGACCGCGGCGATCTGCAAGACGACGGGGGACCAGCCGGCGGCCGTCTGCTCGGGCTCGGCGGTGCAGGCGATCGAAGGGAAAATTGCCAACGCCCCGTCCCCACCCGGCGGCTTCGCCGCCGACCTCCCCGGCAGGCGGGGAGGTGAAAATTTGGGCTGATGCCGCGGGTTCAGCTCGCGGTGATCGTCGCCGCTGTGGCGGGCCTTCTGGTCTCGATCTACCTGACGGTGCTGCACTACGCGGGCTCGCCTGCCGCGTGCCCGATCGGCGGACTTGTCAACTGCGAGCTGGTCCTGACCAGCCCTTACGCGGTCGTCGCCGCGACAACCGTCCCGACCTCGGCCGCCGGCATCCTGTGGTTTGCCCTCACCGCTTTGCTGTGGACGCGGCGCTTCGGATGGACGCAGGTGGCGTGGTCGGCGATCGGCATGGCCGTGGTCCTGTATCTGGTGTTCATCGAGATCGTCAAGCTCGGCGCGATCTGCCTGTGGTGCACGGTCGCGCACGTCCTCGTCTTGTTGATCTTCCTGGTCGCCGTCTCGACGCGGAGTGAGCGGGCCGCGCGATGATCACCTGGCCGTTCGACTGGACGGTCTACGCCGGTCTGTTGCTCCTGTACTTCGGCCATGCGTGGCTGGCGCGCGGCGCGCCGGACGCGCGCCGCATCCACTCGCTCTACTTCGGCATGGGCTTGCTCGTGCTGTGGGTGGCGCTCGAGACGCCGATCGACACGATCAGCGACCACTACCTCGACAGCGTCCACATGCTGCAGCACGTGCTGCTGGGATTCGTCGCGCCGCCGCTTATGCTGCTCGGCCTGTCACCGTCGATGGCCGCGCGGCTGGCACGCGTGCCTGGTGTTCGGACGCTGACCGAGCCGATCGCGGCGCAGGTCCTCGCGGGCAGCGTCATGGTCGCGTGGCACCTGCCGCCGCTGTACGACGCGACGCTCTACAACGAGGGGCTGCACGTGCTGGAGCACCTGACGTTCATCGCCGGGGGCCTGGCGCTGTACTGGCCGATCCTCGAGGCGACCTCTGCCCAGTCCCGATGGCGGATGTCGGCCGGCGCGAAGCTCGTCTACTTACTGCTCGCGACGCTGCCGCAGGACGGCGTCGCCCTCGCCCTGATCTTCTCGCGCGTCCCCTTCTACGAGTACTACGCGCACGCCCCGCGCCTGTTCACCGGGTTCACCGCGCTGATCGACCAGACGGTCGCCGGGGCGGTGCTGATGATCGTCGGCAAGCTGACGCTCGCGGTCGCCGCGCTTGCCGTGTTCTTCCGGTGGTTCGGCGCCGAGCACCGCGCCGACCGAGGAATAGAATCGCCGTTAGGGGTGCGGTGAAGGTTTACGAGAGCATTCTCGACCTCGTCGGGAACACCCCTTTGGTGCGCCTCCATAAGGTCACGGCCGGGCTCAAACCGACGATCCTGGCCAAGCTCGAGCAATTGAACCCCGGCGGCAGCGTAAAGGACCGGATCGGACTGACGATGGTCGAGGAGGCCGAGCGCACGGGTCAGCTGCGCCCCGGCGGCACGATCATCGAGCCGACCTCGGGCAACACCGGCCATGGCCTCGCCATGGTGGCCGCGATCAAGGGCTACAAGATGGTCTTCGTCATGCCGGACAAGATGTCGGCGGAGAAGATCAGTCTCCTCAAGGCTTACGGAGCGGACGTCGTGGTCTGCCCGACCAACGTCGAGCGCTCCTCCCCGCAGTCCTACTACTCGGTCGCCGACCGGCTCGCGCACGAGATTCCCGGCGCGTTTCAGCCCAACCAGTACTTCAACCAGCGCAACCCCGAGGCGCACTACGCGACCACCGGCCCCGAGATCTGGGAGCAGACCGACGGGCGGATCGACGTGTTCGTGGCCGGCATGGGGACCGGCGGCACGATCAGCGGTGTCGCGAAATACCTCAAGGAGCGAAAGCCCTCGGTGCACATCGTCGGGGCCGACCCGGAGGGCTCGCTCTATTCCGGTCCGATCGCTCCATACAAGGTCGAGGGCGTGGGCGAGGACTTCATGCCCGGCACGATGGACATCAAGATCGTCGACCAGATCGTCCAGGTCACCGACAAGCAGTCGTTCATGGCCGCGCGCCGGCTGGCCCGCGAGGAGGGCATCCTGGTCGGCGGCTCGTCAGGGCTCGCGCTGCACGCGGCACTCGAGGTCGCTCTCACGCGCGAACCCGACGAGGTCATCGTCGTGCTGTTTCCCGACACCGGGCGCAACTACCTCAGCAAGTTCTTCAACGACGAGTGGATGCGGCAGAACGGCTACCTGGCGCGGCTCGGTGCGGTGCGCATCCGCGAGGTCCTCGACTCGCACCCGCGCGGCGTGCCTCAGCTGGTCACCGTTGAGGCCGGCAAGTCGGTCGGTGAGGCGATCGACCTCATGCAGAGATACGGCATCTCGCAGCTTCCCGTGGTCGAGGAGTCGAACGGCCACGGCGTGATCGGCACACTGCAGGAGCGCACGCTGCTCGACCGCGTCTACCGCGACCCGGCCGTCGTGACGACGGCGGTTTCGGCCGCGATGGACGCGCCTCTGAGCCAGGTCGCGGTCGATTCCTCGCTCGACGATGCTTTCGAGCCGTTGCTGCGCGGGGAGCAGGCCGTGCTCGTGATCGACGCGGGGAAGCCGGTCGCCGTGATCACGCGCGCCGACCTGCTCGAGTTCGTCGCGCACCGCGGCCGCGGCTAGTGTCTGACCACTCCCGGGGCTGGGGGTTCTCGACTCGCGCTTTGCATGTTGGGCAGGGGCCTGACCCTGCCACCGGCGCGGTGGTTCAGCCGATTCACATGGCGACGACCTTCGCCCAGCAGGGTGTCGGCAAGCACCAGGGCTTCGAGTACTCGCGCACAGGCAATCCCACACGGAATGCGCTCGAGGAATGCCTCGCCGCGCTCGAGGACGCGAAGCACTGCCTCGCCTTCTCGTCCGGGCTCGGCGCGGAGACGGCGCTCTTGCTGCTGCTCAACCCCGGCGACCACGTCGTCTACATGGAGGACGTGTACGGCGGCACCTTCCGCCTTTTCGACAAGGTGCTGAAACGTTTTGGCCTGACGTTCAGCGCGGTCGACGCGTCGGACATCGACGCGGTCGAGAGGTCGATGACTCCGAAGACCCGGATGGTCTGGCTCGAATCCCCCACCAACCCGCTTTTGCGCATCGTCGACATCGACGCGGTCAGCGAGGTCGCCCACAGCCGGGGCGCGATGGTGTGCGTCGACAACACCTTTGCGACCCCATACCTGCAGCAGCCGCTGCACCTGGGCGCGGACGTAGTGGTGCACAGCTCGACGAAATACATCGGCGGGCACAGCGACGTGGTCGGGGGCGCCCTGATGACCAGCGACGACGAGCTCGAGAAGCAGCTGCGCTTCCACCAGAACGCCGTCGGCGCCGTGCCGTCGCCCTTCGACTGCTGGCTGCTGCTCCGCGGAGTCAAGACGCTCGCGCTACGCGTGGAGCGGCAGAGCGAGAACGCAGGCGAGATCGCGACCTGGCTCGCGGAGAGCAAAGCCGTGAAACATGTCTATTACCCGGGCCTCGAGTCGCACCCCAACCGCTCGGTGGCCGCGCGCCAGATGCGCATGTTCGGCGGCATGGTGAGCTTTGAGCTCGCTGACGAGGCGGCCGCCTTCCGCGCCCTGGAGCGGCTGAAGATCTTCGCCCTTGCCGAGTCGCTCGGCGCGGTCGAATCGCTGGCCGAGCACCCCGCCCGGATGACGCATGCCTCGATACCGGCCGCCGAGCGGAAGCGTGCGGGGGTGGGGGATGGGCTGATCCGGCTCTCGATCGGCGTCGAGGACGCTGCCGATCTGATCGACGACCTGGAGTCGGCGCTCAGTTAGCTCTCGCGCGTTTTAGGTTCATGGCGCGGATTGCGCTGGTTCATGACGTCGCCGGGGTGGCTCGCGCCCAGGCCGAGATCCTGCGGAGCGCCGGCCACGAGGTCGACCACATCCGGCTGCCCGATTTCGGGGCGAGCTGGGGCTGGGTCGCGAAAGCCCTGACGTTCCCGATCCGGCTGGCGCTCTACGTGCCCGCCGTTCTTCGCCTGCGCCGCGGCGGATATGACGTGATCCACATCCACTGGGTCCCGAGGGGGATCGTGGGCCTCCTGGCGCGCCGGCCGTTCCTGGTCCAGGCGCACGGCTCAGACCTGCACATGCACGTCAACACCCCCGGCATGCACACGCTGTGCCGGCTCGTCCTCGAGCGCGCGCGCACGATCTTCTATGTCACGCCCAACCTGGAGTCGTACGTCCACCGGTTTGCGGACAGGCTCTTCTACCTGCCGAACCCGATCAACGTGCGATCGCTTGCCGGTGCGGCGCGCGCCCCGCAAAGCGTCCGGAGCATCGCGATCTTCATGCGCCTCGACCCCGTCAAGGGCGTGGAGCGCGTTTTCCCCGCGGTCGAGCGCCTGGCCGCGATGGGCATCGAGATCACGGCGCTCAGGTGGGGACCCCTGACCGCGGAATACACCGCGCGCTACCGCGAATACGTGCGGTTCGTCGACCCCGTCGCGCACGACCGCGTCGGCGAGTTCCTGGAGCAGTTCGACCTGGTGGTGGGCCAGATGGAGCAGGGAGCGCTGGGCCTATCCGAGCTCGAGGCGATGGCCGCCGGCAGGCCGCTGATCAGCGGCATCGACCGCGACATGTACCCCGGCGACAAGCCTCCCGTCGTCTCCTCATACGACCCGGACGAACTGGTCGACCAGGTCACCCGGTTGAAGGACGACGGCCGGCGGCTGGAGAACCTGTCGCGCGAGGGCCGCGCGTGGGTGCGTCGCAACAACGGCTACGAGCGCCACCTGCAGCTGCTGGAGTCGGCCTACGCGCTGGCCGGTAGAGGCGAGGAACAGCGAGCCGGCCGTAGACAGGTCGCTTAGGCCAGCTCGACCCGACGGCGACGCTTGACCGCCGGTTCGGTCTCCGACGAAGCCACCTCTCGCCGTCGCATGAACGCCGAATAGAGGAGGCCGAGTGAGGGCCAGAAGTACGGCTCCTGGATGAACCGGCCCTCGATCTGGCTGTAGATGAAGATGGGGGCGATCAGCGCGGCGGGGATCGTCGCCCACACCGCCCACTCCCCGATGGCGCTGCGAGCCCGCCAGGCTTCGACGCCGAGCGCGAGCAGGAAGGCGAGAAACAGCAGCGTGCCGAGCACGCCCTGCTCGGCCATCACCGTGACCAGCGATGCGTGGGAGAGCGTGTCCAGGTTCGCCGTGGTGAGGTTGCTCGGCAGGAGCCCGCGATAGGTGGTCAACAGAGCCCGCTGGTATCCGCCGAACCCCACGCCGGTGACGGGATGGTCCTTGAACATCTGCAGCCCGGCCCGGATGAGGTAGACGCGGTTGTCCTCCGCGGCGTACTGGTTGTGCACGACCGACGACTGCGACGGCCCGAAGCTCGCCGGCTTGCCTGTGACCGCGCTGACGAGCGTGGCCGCCGCGTCCTCGGCGCGCTGACGGGTGATCGGGTTGGCCGCGGTCGCGATGACGAACGCGATCAAGGCAATCGCGGCAAGCGAGGCCGCCCGCCGGCGCTGGAATGCGACGACGACAGCCAGCACAGCGGTTAACACGAACAGTGCCAACCCTGAGCGCGAAAGGGTCAACGGCAGGACGACCGCGCACCCGACCGCGGTCGCAACGCACAACCAGTCGCGGGCCTCTTGCGCGCCGAACATCAGGATCGCGACGCACGCACCCAACGTGAGGAAGCGAGCCGTGATGTTCGGGTCGCCGAAGGTGATGTTCAGCCGCGCGGCCACCAGTCGGTTCGGCGTCCAGATCGCAAGATGCGTCAGGAACAGGAACAAGCCGAGCAGGGCGATCGCGAGCGCGGAGACCATGAACGCGTTCCAGGCGCGGCGATGGTCGGATTCGGAGGCGACCATGTTGGCCAGGACCAGGGCCACCACCGGGTAAAGCGCGAGGTCGAGCAGCGAGTTGGATGATCCAGGCGCCCGGGTGACCGCCCAGCTCGCGAGCGACGCGGCAACGTAGAGGGCGAGCAGCACCAAGCTGATCGAGCGCGGCACCGAGGCCGCGCGCCGCCGCGTGATGACGGAATAGAGGAACGCGACCATGACCACAGCCAGGACGAAGCGGCTCAGCTGCTGCCGCAGGTAAACGCTGGTGAACTCGAGCGGAAGCGTGAGGATGAACGCCGCGGGCCCGTAGGCCGTGACGAGCTCGGCCAGTCGACCCAGCGGGGCTACGCTGCTGCCTGCGTCGCCCGGAAATCGCGTCATGATCGCTCATGAAAAACGCTTGCACACGTCCAAGAGACCGGTTTGGGTAACTTACGGCGAGCTTTGACCGAACTCCAGGAAGGCTTGCGCTAGGTGGCTCGGATCGCGCTGGTCCACGATGTCGCCGGAGTGGCCAAGGTCCAGGCCGAGCTGCTCCGCAGCGCCGGCCACGAGGTCGACGAGATCGCCCTTCCACACCTGGGGGCGACGTGGCGCTGGCCTGCCAAAGGGATCGCCATGCCGTTCCGGTTGGCCGCTTATCTGCCGGCGATCAACCGCCTGCGCGCCCGCAAGTACGACATCGTCCACATCCACTGGCTCTCGCATGGGATCGTCGGCGTCCTGTCCGGGAGGGAGTTCTTCGCGCAGGCGCACGGTTCCGACCTGCACCTGAACCTCAACAACCCGGTGTATCGATGGATCACGCGGTCCGTGCTCCGGAGCGCGAAGAAGGTCTTCTACGTAACCCCGAACCTGAAGACCTATCTGCAGGGATACGCGGACAAGCTGCTCTACCTGCCGAACCCGGTCGACATGCGAGGCATCGCGGCCGGCTTCGCCCCGCCGACCCAGGTCGCGAAGGTTCTGATCTTCACGCGTCTTGACCCGGTGAAAGGTGTGGACATCATCTTTCCCGCCGTCGAGGCGCTGCAAGGATGGGTGGAGCTGACAGCGCTCGATTGGGGTCAGCTCGCCGGAAGCTACTCGAAGCGCTACGGCAGCTCCGTGAAGTTCGTGCCGCGCGTCTCGCATGACCAGATCGGCGCGTTTCTCCAGCAGTTCGACGTCGTCATCGGACAGATGCGCCAGGGCATCCTGAGCCTGATGGAGATTGAGGCGCTGGGCGCGGGCCGGCCGCTCATCACCGGGGTCAACTGGGACCTTTACCCGGAGGATCCGCCGCCCGTGTTGCGTGCCGCCACCACCGAGGACATCGTCGCCGCCGTCAAGCGGTTGGCACGGGAGCTGCTCGAGCTTTCGCGGCTATCCCGTGAAGGACGTGAGTGGGCCGTCCGGAATCACAGCTACGCGCACCATCTGAAGTTGCTGGAGGACGCCTACTTCGACCGCACGTAGGAGGACTGCTCAGGAAACGGCTCGGCGGCGGCGTCGATGAAGGGCAGGGCGAGCGAGGGCTTGAAAACCGACATGCCGCCCTGGAGCAGCCCCACAGCGGGGGCGATGGATCGGCCGGCGAGACTTCGCCGCGCGGCGTTCACCCACAGACCCACCCACAGCCAGGTGTACAGGGGCAGCAGAGGCCACTCTCGCTTGATCACCGAGCGCATGAAAAAGATCCACGCCGCGCCTGTCGCGCGGTAACCGCTGCCTCCGACAGTGCGTACCTCAGAGATCGAGTGCCACGCCGAGGCCCGCGGCCAGATGCCGAACTTCTCCTCGCCGCGCACGCGCCAGCACAGCTCGACGTCCTCGAGCAGCGCCGAGCGCCAACGTTCGTCGAAGCGATTGCGCATCAGGAAGCCACGGCGAAACCCGGCGAGGCATGTCTTGAGGGCGGTCACCCGCTGCAATCCGCTCAGATGCCGCCAGTTCCGGCTGATGCGGTACTTGCGATCGCGGAACGGCCCGACGAAAAAGATGTCGTAGTAGAGGATGTAAGATCGCGCGCTCTTTTCCATCTGAAGCTCAACGCCGCCTATGCCGGCGTAATCGGGATTAGCTTTGAACGCCATCTCGAGCTGCTCCAGACAGTCGGGCGACAAGAGCACGTCGTCGTCCAGGAAAACCACGACGTCACCTGTCGCGAGGCTGATGCCCACATTCCTCGCCGCCGAGACGCCCTTGATCTCGCTGTCATGCACGTAGACGCAGCGCTCGGCGATTTTCGGATCCATGGCTTCACGCGCGACCAGTTGCGTTTCTTCATCCGGGCTCTGGTCGACCACGATGAGCTGATCGGGAAGGCGGGTCTGGCGGGCGATCGTAGGGAGCAGCTTCTCCACATCCCGGGGCCGGTTGCGCGTCGGGACGACCACCGAGATGAGCATGCGTGGCTATTCAGTCGCGGGTGGGCGAGACCCCTGCGATTCCGACGGCGAGATACCTCGCTCCAACACGGCGGATCATTTCGGGATCGACCATACCGCGTCCGTCGAACACAACCTTCAGGCCGCGAAAGCGCGACCAATCGAGGTCGCGGTAATTGCGGTGAAAGGCCTGCACGATGACGGCGTCCACGTCAATAGGCTGGCCGGATTCGAGGTCGGCGATTTCAGCCTCCAGCGCGGCAAGTTCTGCCGGCGTGAACAGCGGATCGTGGACGAGAACATGCGCGTCCTTGCGCTTCAAAAGCTCCACTAGCGGTATCGCGGTCGTGAAGGCGACCTCTTTGACGTCCTCCCGGTAAGACACTCCCAGGACCAGGACGCGCCGGCCCTCGAGGCCTCCCAGCACGGCCTCCAGCTCGTCGATCGAGCGTGCCGCCATGCCGTCGTTGACGGCCCTGCTGATGCGCGGGAGCTTCAGCTCTTCCTTCGTGGCGTCGGCGAGCAGGAAATGCGGATACACCGGTATACAGTGGCCGCCGACTCCGATGCTCGCTCCGTGCAGATGGGAATAAGGCTGTGAGTTGGCCGCCCTAAAGGCTTCCGTCACATTGACCTGACGGGCCGCGCCGTATATGGCGAGCTCGTTCGCCAGCGCGATGTTGACGTCCCGGTAAGTCGTCTCAGCGAGCTTGGCAAACTCGGCGGTTTCCGCGTTTTCGACGGGCCAGATTTCAGCATCGAGCGCGCGCCGATAGAAGTCCGTCGCCTTCTCCGTGCTCGCCTGGTCTATGCCGCCGACGATCTTTGGGTAGCGCCGCAGGTCCTCGAATATGCGGCCGGCATAAAGGCGCTCGGGGCTGAAAGCAACGTGAAAGTCCCGTCCGGCGCGAAGCCCAGACGTCTCCTCGAGCAAGGGGGTGATGTGGTTGCGCGTGGTCCCCACAGGGACGGTGGTCTCACAGATGACGAGGCAATTGAGATTCAGCCCGGAGCCGGAGGCTTTCGTCGCTGCGTCGAGCAGCCGGTAATCGATGTTGTGTTCGCGATCCGCCAGCAGCGGCACGATGAGAATGATGGTCGCCGCTCCGGCCACTGCACCCTTGGTGTCGGTGGTTGCGCGGAGCCGGCCCGCCGCGACCGCCTGCGCAACGGCTTCTTCAAGGCCTGCCTCTTCGCGAATGTGTGAGCGTCCCGCATTTACGGCTGCGACAACGTCCGGGTTGATATCGCAGCCGATCACAGCCAGCCCCTTAGCCGCAAAATGAGCCGCGAGCGGGAGGCCGATCTTGCCGAGACCGACGACGGCGACATCCGCGACGTTGGCGTTATCGGTCGTTCGACGCGCGACCATGGCCAGCAGCATACCGGCTGCGATGCGCGTGCTTTGACGCGTCATTTCGTTCATTTGATGTACGTTCCGCTACCCTGACACTGATCCCCAGATGCCAAATCTGATTAGCCACCGCACTTCCCGCTTGGCAAGGGGCGCCGTGAGATATGGCCCCACCTTCGTGCTCGAGGTGCTGCTTTTCTGGCTGCTGGTCAAGGCTGTCGAAGCGACCGGCTATGGGCATCCATCCGCGTCATACGCCCCTCCCTGGTATCCACTCATCTCGATCGTCATCGTGGCGGCCGCAATGGGCGCCGGAGAAGCGCGCTTCCACCTCTACCGGCGAGTTTGGTCAGTGGCCGGCCTGAGCGATGCGTTCGCGGTCGGTTTGGCGGTCGTGGAGGCGTCGCTCCTCGTCACCATCGTCAACCTGCTTTTTCCCGACGGGTACAGGCCGTTCCGAGTTCTGGCTCCAGTGCTCGCGGCTCCGGCGATCGTGATCGCGATCGGGCTCGTCCGCCTGGTACCGCGCCTGCTGAAGTCGGCACGCCCCACAGGCAACCGGCTGCTCGTCGTGATTCCGGACGCCGGCGGTTATGCGACCGTCAAGGCACTTCTCCAGCACCCTAATCCAGACTGGGTGCCGATCGCCGTGGTGACGATCGGGCCCGCCGACGTGGGCCGGACCCTGACGGGAATTCCAGTCCTTGGCCGCGCCGACAACCTGCGTCAATGGATGAAGGTAACCGACGCACAGGGGGTCGCGTTCGTGCATACCGCGTCGTCGGACAAGGAACGCGAACGGCAGCTCTATTCGCAATGCCTCGCGGCCCGGGTCCCGGTGTTCGTGGTGCCGGCGGCCGATGAATGGTTCCCACGTCCAAGCGGTTCGCGGCTGAGGCAGCTATCGGCTGATGATCTCGTCGGACGTGACCAGCGGGAGATCGACCTGGCGCTCGCGGCCGCAGAGGTAGGGAATCGCGTTGTGCTGGTCACCGGCGCGGCCGGGTCCATCGGATCGGAAATTTGCCGGCTCCTCGTGGGCATGGGACCGCGACGATTGGTGCTCCTCGACAACAACGAGAGCGGCCTCTTCGACCTGTCCGAAGAGCTCCGCGTCGCGTCCAGCATCGATCTGCGCGAGGCGCTCGTTTCCATCGTCGATCGCTCGCTCCTCGTCAACGTGTTCGCCGATGAGAGGCCCGACATCGTCTTCCATGTCGGTGCGTACAAGCACGTCCCGATGCTCGAGTCGCATCCGGTTCAGGCAGTGCTTACAAACGTCGTGGGCACGTGGAACACGCTTCGATGCGCGGAAGCCTCCGGCGTGCAGAAATTCATCCTGATCTCGACTGACAAGGCGGCGTCGAAACATTCCGTCATGGGCTGCACAAAGCGTTTGTGCGAGCAGATCACGCTCGCTCATCGCGGAGCGATGAGCTGCTGGGCGGTGCGATTCGGCAACGTTGTCGGGAGCAGAGGCAGCGTCATCCCCCTGTTCGAGCGACAGATCGAGATGGGCGGACCCGTGACGATCACTCACCCGGACATGACGCGATTCATGATGACGACCAGGGAGGCGGCTTCGCTGGTCTTGAGCACCCTGGTGATCGCCAGGCCGGCCCACCTCTACATGCTCGACATGGGTGAGCCGATAAAGATTCTCGACCTCGCCCACGACCTCATTCGCTCGCGCGGCCTCAGGCCTGACATCGACATCAAGACGGTATTCACCGGCCTCCGCCCGGGCGAGCGCCTCACCGAAGAGCTGCTGGGGCCCGACGAGGGCATGCGGCCGACGTCGCATCCCTCCATCCGCGAGGTGGTGTCGCCAGGGCTTGGCAAGGAGGAAGATCTGGCCTGGGTGGTCGAGCGGCTGGAGCACCTCGCCCGGGAAGGCAAGTCGGATGAGCTGGTCCGTGCGCTGAAGAACGCTGTGCAGGCGCCCGCGCCACGGGTCGAGGAGGACGAGCTGCCCGACGGGCTGCGCAAGCCACGTCAACAAACGCAGGCAGAATAACCATAGGGAGCTCTGCGATGAGCGACTCGGCGTTTGTCCATCCAACCGCAGACGTCTCGCCGCGTGCAAGCATCGGCCGCGGCGCGAAGGTCTGGCACCAGGCGCAGGTCCGCGAAGATGCCGTCATCGGCGAAGGATGCATCCTGGGTAAGGGCGTTTACGTCGACATCGGCGTGCACATCGGCGATTACTGCAAGCTTCAGAACGGCGTCTTCGTCTTCCACGGCTTCAGTCTCGAGGACGGCGTGTTCCTCGGCCCCGGCGCGATGCTGCTCAACGACAAGCATCCCCGGGCCATCAACCCCGACGGCACGCCCAAGACCGACGACGACTGGGTGGTCAGTGAGGGCGTGGTCGAATACGGGGCCGCCGTGGGAGGTGGCGCCGTGCTCCTTCCGGGCGTCAGGATCGGCCGCATGGCGGTGGTCGGATCTGGCGCGGTCGTGACCCGCGACGTGCCGGTGCGCGGGATCGTGGTGGGCAACCCGGCGCGGCTTCGCGGATTCGCTTGTGACTGCGGTCACACGCTCGGCCCGCCGAGCAATTCGGGGGTGAGCACATGTCCCACGTGCGGCCGGGTATACGAGCTCTCCGCAGCAGCAGGAGCCGAGCTCTGATGAGCGAGACAGAGCGCATCGCCCGCGCATACCAGGACATCGACGCCCGAAGGGCGCGATGGGATCAACGCAACCCAGGCAATCAACAGATCCTCTCCGAGCGGCGGCGGCTCACGCGGCGCCTGCTGCAGGAAAAGGGATGGTTCCCGCTCGGCAACCGGCGCGTGCTCGACGTGGGCTCTGGCAGCGGCGCGGAGCTCGCGTGGTTCCGGCAGTTGGGTGCGCTCGACTCGCACCTTGTCGGCATCGACCTGATCCCGGATCGGGTCAAGGCGGCGCGACGAGACTTTCCGGAGCTCGAGTTCCATACCGGCAACGCGGAGCGGCTGCCATTTCCGGATGGGAGCTTCGACCTGGTCGCCACCTACACGGTCTTCAGCTCGATCCTCGACGGTCAGATGGCGGCGAAAGTCGCCTCCGAGATCCTCCGGGTGATGTCGCCGCGGGGCGGCCTGCTCTGGTACGACTTCCGCTACGACAGCCCGTCGAACAAGAACGTTCGCGGAGTGAGCGCCGCGCGCGTGCGGAGGCTTTTCCCCGAGCTGCACGGCCGGCTGGCCCGCGTCACTCTCATACCGCCGCTGGCGCGGCGACTTGGACGCCTGACACCGGTCGCATACCCGGCGCTCTCACTGCTGCCACCGATGCGCACACATTTGCTCGGGCTGCTGCTGAAGTCGGCCTGATGCGATCCGAATTCCTGCCTTTCGCGCCTCCTCTCATCGGCGAGGAGGAGATCGAGGAGGTCGTCCGCACGCTGCGCAGCGGCTGGCTCACGACCGGCCCGAAGACGGTGCAGTTCGAAAAGGACTTTGCCGACTACGTGGGGGCGCCGGCAGCCCTCGCGGTGAATTCCGCGACCTCGGCGATGCATGTCGCGCTGGCCGCGCTCGGCATCGGCGAAGGCGACGCTGTGGTCAGCACCACGATGACGTTCGCGTCGACGATCCACGTCATCGAGCATCAGCGCGCGCGTCCCATCCTGGTCGACGTCGAGAAGGACACGCTGAACATCGACCCGGAGAAGGTCGAGGCCGCGGTCAAGAAGTCCCCCGAGGTGAAGGCCATCCTGCCCGTGCACCTCTACGGCCATCCATCCGAGATGGACGAGATCTACGACATCGCGAATCGCCACGGCCTTGCGGTGATCGAGGACGCGGCGCATTCGCTGCCCGCGCGCTACAAGGGCCGCATGATCGGCGCGCCGCAGCCCGGCTTCGACCATCCCAACCTGGTGGCCTTCTCCTTCTACGCGACCAAGAACCTGACGACGGGAGAAGGGGGCATGCTCACCGGGCCGGCCGACGTGCTGGACGAGGCTCGCGTTTGGAGCTTGCACGGGATGAGCCGGGACGCGTACAAGCGCTACACGTCAGAAGGCTCGTGGCGTTACGAGGTCGTGCTCCCCGGTTTCAAGTACAACATGCCGGACTTGCAGGCCGCGATCGGCCTCCATCAGCTGAAGCGCCTCCACTCCATGCAGACGCGGCGCATGGCGATCGTCGCGCAGTACGACGAGACGCTGGGCCGGGTGGAAGAGCTCGAGACGCCCGTCGCTCGACCCGAGGTGGACAGCGCGTGGCACATCTATCTCCTGCGCCTGCGGCCCAAGCGCTTGAAGATCGGCCGCGACCAATTCATCGAAGAGCTGCGCAAGCGGAACGTGGGCGCGAGCGTGCACTTCATTCCGATCCACGTCCATCCCTACTACCGAGACCGCTACAAGCTGCGGCCGGAGGACTTCCCGGTCGCGCATTCAGCCTTCGAGCGAATGCTGTCCCTGCCGCTGAGCCCGGCGCACTCCGACCAGGACGTCGCGGACGTGATCGACGCCGTGACGGACATAGTCCGCCTGAATCGAGCCTAGGTCGGCGCGCGCCCGGAGCGGGGCGAACGCTTCAGCACCAGCCAGACCGTGCGCGCCAGGATCTTCAAGTCGCCGCCGAAGCTCGCTGACCGCACGTACTCGAGCTCGAGCGCGAGCTTTTGCGGCATGACGGAATCGATGTAGCGCCGCTCTGGGTCACCCTCGCCAAGTATCTCCTCCTCGTCGAGGTAGGCGATCGATGCGAGACCGGTGATCCCCGGCCGCACCGACAGGACCATCTGCTGCTCCGCGGTGTAGTGCTTGACGAAGTCAGGAGCCTCCGGCCGCGGGCCGACCAGGCTCATCTCGCCGCGCAGGACGTTGAGTAGCTGAGGCAGCTCATCGAGCTTGGTGCGGCGCAGGAGCCGACCCACCGAGGTGACCCGTGGATCTTTCGCGCCGGTCACCGCCGCGCCCTGACTGGCGGCGTCCACGCGCATCGTGCGCAGCTTGTAGATGTGGAACGGCTTGCCGTCGCGGCCGATCCGCGGGCCGCGGTAAATCGCCGGCCCCGGAGAGTCGAGCTTGACCACCACCGCGGCGACCGCCACCACCGGCGAGGTGAGGACGAGGCCGACAGCGGCGACAGTCGCATCAAACGCCCGCTTCACTGGCCGCGATGGTAGCCGCCGCTCCGTCGCGGCGGTGCGGTTAGGCTAAGGCCCAGGTCCGTGAGCGCTGATCCCAGTCCGAGCCGAGGCCTGCTTCGGTCGGGAGCTCTCACACTTGGCAGCCGGCTCGTCGTGTTTGTCCTGTCGCTGGTCGCCGGCGTCATCCTGGCTCGCACCCTGGGACCCGGTGGCCGCGGTGAGTACGCGCTTGCGCTCCTCGGTCCGTCGCTGGTCGTCCTGGCCGCGAACCTTGGCGTGAGCAACGCGCTCATCTATCACCTGGCCCGCCGCACATATCGCATCGACCAGCTGATCGGCCAGGTCACGTCGTTGGCGCTGCTCCTGGGTGCCGTCGCGGCCGTCGCATTGATCGGCGTGGTCGCGCTGTTCGGCAAGACGGTGCTGCCTGGCGTGCCTCTGAACCTCGTCGTGATCGCCGGGCTGTCTGTTCCGCTCGCGCTGTTCTTCTACTTCTCCCTTTCGTTCAGCCAGGGACTGCAGAAATTCGCGGCGTTCAACGGCCTTTACGTCGTGAACGCCGTGGCGCTGTTGGTGTTCCTCGTGCCGCTGTTCTGGACTCGCGGCAACGTGAGCATCGCCGTAGGCGCGTGGTCGCTGAGCTGGATTCCGACCGCGGCACTGGGAATTTTCTTCCTGGCCGGGTGGGGGAGGCTGAATGTGCGGTTCGACCCGAAGGTCTCGAGAGCACTGCTGCGGTTCGGCATCGTGGGTTACGTCAGCTGGCTGACGAACTATCTGAATATTCGCCTGGACACCTTCCTCGTCAACATCTTCGCGAACGTCGCCCAGGTCGGCTTTTACGCAGTCGCGGTCAGCCTCGCGGAAACGGTCTTGTACATCTCGACGTCGGCCGCCACCGTGCTCACGCCAAGGGTCGCCGCGGGCGGCTCGGCCGAATCGGCCGAATCCGATGAGACCACCGGCCGTGTGAGCCGGGCGGTCGTGGCGTCAAGCATCTTGGCCGCGGCGGTCCTTGCCCTTGTGGCTCCGCTCCTGGTGCAGATTCTTTTTGGCCAGGCATTTCGGCCGAGCATCGTGGGCGTGTGGTTGCTGCTGCCAGGGATCGTCGCATTGGGCGATGCCCGAGTTCTCGCCGGCTACCTGTTGGGACGGAATCGTCAGCAGGTCGACATGTTCGCGTCGCTAGCCGGTGTGGTCGTGACGGTGGCTCTCGACCTTCTGCTGATTCCGCGCTACGGGTTTCCGGGGGCCGCCATCGCCTCGTCGATCGCGTATGCGACGACACTGGCGGTCGACCTGACCTGGGTGGTCCGCCACTCGACGTTGACCGTGTCCGGTCTGCTCCTGCCGACTCCCTCCGACTTCGGGCTTCTGGTCAGGCGAGCGCGGGACGTCCTAGTGGAGCTGAGACGCCGGCCGACCTAAGGCTCAACGCGACCAGGAAGAGGTTGCTGAACGTCGCCCCGCCAGCCAAGAGGTTTGAGTAGGTCGGCCCGATGCTGCCTCGAGACCCTCATTCACGCTGAGTTCCCCTGACGCTCAACGGGACGCAGGCGAGCCACCAACGCGAGCATCCCAAGCACACAAGCTGCCTCGAGGGCGAGCAGCGTCAACCCACCCACAAGATCAAACCCCGTGTGCGCTTGGCGCCAGAGGACCAGGTCGCGTACGACCGCACCTTTGGCGAAGAGTCGCGGAACGTATTGCACGGCGGCGAGCTGCCCAACCGTCAATCCGGCGATGCCGGGATCGTTGCCCGCCGTGACGTACTCAAGGTTAGCCATCAGTACAAGGTTCCAGGCAGACAGGGTCGCCAGCGCAACGTAGCCGATCCACGGGCGAAGCCGCGCGATGAGGGCCACCAGGGCCACTACCGCAAATGGAAGAAGGCATAGAAAGCGTCGGGGGCCTATGGCGCTTCCCGCCGTGTCGGACGCTGAACCGATGACGGCTATCTCCAAAAGAAAGGCCAAACCGCACGCGAGCTTAAGCCGCCGATCACGGATGAAGAACCCGCCGACAACGGCAAGGATGGCTGCCGGCGCCAGCACAAAGAGCCCGTAACGGGTCGAGAAAAGGACCTCCAGGAAGTGGCCGCTGAGTGGGTTGATGGTCTGGTCGGGAAACGGACGAGGCAGCCATTGGCCCAGTTGTAGCTGGTCGATCACGAGCTGCGGAGCGAAGCCCACGATTGCGCCAGGTATCAGTGCCAGCGTTCTCCAGTTGAGGCGCCTCGCGTCGACCAGAACGATCGCCATAAGAAGGCCGTCTTGGTATCGCGTCATCGCCATCAAGCCACCGAGCACCCCGAGCGCAAACCAGCCGCGATAGCGCTTTGGCGGCCCGGTCCACCACGTATAGAGGAATGCGCTCGCACAAAAGGCCGAGAAGGTATGTGAGTAGCTGGGGTCGGACAGCGTGTAATAAACCATCGGAGTCGCGAAGAAGGCACCAAGTACGGCCACGAGCGCCGGACGCCGGTTGGCCACGACGGCAGCCGCCAGACGGTAAGAGATGGCAAGGGCCATCAGACCGTAAAAGAGTGAAGCCAGCGTGAAAGCGTCCACAAAAGGTGAGCCGTACTGAGGCTCGCCTGCTGGCCGAAAAGCAAGTGCGATCAGATACGCGGGCGCGCTGAGCACTGCCGACCCCGCAGGGAAAAGATCGGTGAGCGTGCCTGCGGATGTCCGGTCGGTGACCGAAGGCAGGTACAGCGGAGTATGAGAGGCAATCGCGGCACCGTATTCGCTGGTGTAGTCGAGCCGGTGGCTGACGAATGCCGCGTGCAGGAAGGAGTAGTAGCCCACCCCGTCTCCCTCGACGACCGGGCGGAACGTCAGTGCGAGGAGCAAAACCGTGCCTGCCATGGCGAGAGTCCACTCAAAGACGTGAGCACGGACCCTTACCGATCGGGCCGGGTCAGGGGTCCGCGCGAGATCGATCAGGTTAACCCAGGCTGAGGCTCGGCAGCTGCGCGCTACCGACCTGTCCAACAACGATGGTCACGGACGTCGGCCCGAGCGTGATGACGCGATCCTGGGCGAGATCGCCATTCACCGTATAGGTATGCCCATTGCCGTCGTGCCAGATGATGGTGACCTTGTCGCTGCTCGTGCCAGGCTGCTTCTGCCAGTAGAGCTGCTCCTCGCCGCGCCCGGTTGCCTGCCAGGGAGTGTCCCATTGAAAGACGACCATTCTGTCGTGGCCGTAGCCGTGGATCTGCATCCAACCGTCGAGCACCCGGGTGCCGGCGGGGGGCGCCGGGTTTGAATACCGAGTTGCAACCAGATTGTCACCGGCGGCGGTGGCTTTGTCGCTGACGTAGAGCCGAATGTAGGCGTGGTAGTACTCGTTTGGTCGGTAGGAGTACGGCATATTGTCCGTGATGTCCACCGTGACCTGGTGATGCAAGGTGCCGCCGTTGCGCGTCAGCTCGACGGTGTACTGGCGCGTGATGAAGTAGTTGGCCTTGGTAGCTCCGAGGTTGCTTTCCACCTCCATGATGTAGTCGCGCGCAGGGATGACCTTTTCATTGCCGGACCAACCGTATTGGTCGACGGTCTTCTCGACTGAGGCATTGTTGAAGTAAGTCTGGAGGTCTCGTGATGCGGCGAGATCGTTGAACGCGTGGAGCAGGGTCGCCCAGTAACCCGGTTGAAGGGTGGCAATTTTCTGCAAGAGCGGTCCGGCGACAGCGGCCAGGATCGCCTTGTGAATGGCGTTGGCGCGCGTGTCTGTGTAAGCGGCCAGGTCGTATTGGATGATTAGCGAAACGAAGTTGTCGGATGTAAGGGTGATGCCGTACCCGGGCACCGCGATCGGACCGGTCAACTGCAACATCCTCGCAACCGAGTTGTAGTCGATGGCGATCACTCCGTCGATGTGGATGCCCAGGTGTGGCTCCGCGAAGCTTTCTCCGGCCTGCGCGTTCGAGGCGAAGTCGGGAAAGAAATTGGAGTCGGTGAAGATCCAGCTGTAATTTCCAGTCAGCTCCCGGATCGCGCCGGGCGGCGCGACGTAACCACGCTGACCGAGGGCCGGCCGCGGAGTGCTTAAGTCGGAGGCGTCGCCGCTGGCGACCAGGCTGAGCGCGCCGTGGTCCGCTCGCAAGACGCTGTACGTGCCGATGAAACCACCTCCCGGGCGAAGTTCCGCGGGGTTGAGCTGTTCGACCAAGTAGGTGCGCACACCATTGCCGCCGAGGGCCTCCGTAAGTGTCGGCACCAGGTTCTGGAACTGAGCGATGGCTCCGATGACCTGCACGATGCTTCCACGGGCCTGCAGAAAGGTCGATCGTTGAGCGGCCGGAAGCACGCTGACATCCACCTGGTTGGCTGCTTTCAGGGCGCTGTTGAGCTCCGTTGTGACGGCTCCCAACTTGCCTTGCACATCGTTGATCACGGTAAGCAAGGTTCGGCCGGCTTGACCGCTCGCCGGCGGCTTGATGATCTGTCCGTCCAGATCCGCAAGGTCCTGCCCAGCGAGTGCGAGCTGGACACCCATCTGACTCACGCCGTCCAGGGCCGCGTGCTGGGAGCGGGCCATTGGCCCCACGACGGGTAAGTTCTCCAGCCGACGCAGGAGATCGCTGTTATCGGCGATTTGAGAAGCGGTCGAGAATTCCACCTTCGCTGTGGTGAAATGCGCTTTGGCCTTGTCGATCTGCTTTCCATCAAGGTTGGCGTTCGCCAGCCTGAGGCTTGTCTTGCCGGCTTCCATCTCCTTCTGACCAAGCTCCAGATGACCGACAAGCTGAGCTTCGAGCAAATTTGCCTGGGACTTGACCGCCCTATATGCCAGGGTCGAGCCACCGGCCATGCCAGCGAGGATCGACACAACGACCACTAGCGCGATGGGGGCGCGCCGGCGCCGTCGTTTACGCCGAGGCGCCATCAGACCCGCGCCGGAAGCTGAATGCACGGCGTCGTGGCTCTGAGCCCATGGCTGCGCAGCTTTTTTCGGGCGCACGGTCTCGGCCGATGGTACAGGCCGGGCGCGGGCCCGAGGCACACGTCGCGCGAACTACATAACCTAGGTGGTCAGAACCATGGAAAGCCCCTACGGCACGAGCGAGCGGCCGGAAATTCACGACCTCATCCCGGCGGATGCCCGCCGCGTCCTTGATGTCGGTTGCAACGACGGGGCCTTCGCCGGCTGGCTCAAGCGCCAGGCGCCCGGCCGTCAAGTCGTGGGTGTCGAACCCAACCCCGCGCAAGCGGCAAAAGCTCGTGAGTTCTGTGACATGGTCGTGGTCGATCGCTATCCTGATGCACTGTCGCAGATTGATGGCGACTTCGGCTGCGTTACTTTCAACCACGTTCTCGAGCACATGGTCGATCCTTGGGAGGCTTTGCGCCGTACGAAAGGCCGTCTTACGCAAAATGGATGCGTCGTGGCAGTCATCCCGAATACACGATATGTTTCGCTGCTGTTCGACCTCGTTTTTCGGGGCCGGTGGCAGTACCAACCTTCGGGCCTGCTCGACCGCACTCACCTAAGGTTCTTCACGCGTGCGTCCATCGAGCCGCTGTTTGAGGAAGCCGGGTTGCATGTCGATCTCCTGCGGCGGGCAAATCTGATCGGCTCCCAGCGCCGGCCCCTTGCCGCGAAGATCGTCGGCGCCTTGCTGAACGACATGGCTTACGGAGGCTTCGTGGTCCGCGCACATGCCTGATTCGACCGAGCGGGCCGTCCTCGTCACCGGGGGAGCCGGCTTCATCGGGTCGCACCTGGTCAGGAGACTCCTGGTGGAGGGATACCGAGTCCGGGTCCTCGACAACCTCGCGACGGGGAGCCGCGCCAACCTCGAGGGCGTCCAGGGAGTCGAGATACAGGAGGGTGACATCCGATCGCTATCTGAAGTGACCGAAGCGATGCGCGGTATAGACGCGGTCTTCCACGTCGCGGCGCTGCCGTCGGTGGCCCGTTCGTGGCAGGACCCAGTCGGATCGCTCGCGGTCAACGCTCACGGCACCGCCAACATCGTCGAGGCCGCGGAGAAAAGCGGCGTCGCCGCACTGATCTACTCGTCGTCCTCTTCTATCTATGGGGACCAGGCGGCCGAGAAGAAATCAGAGGACCTGGAGCCCAGGCCGATCTCTCCATACGGCTACTCCAAGCTGCTCGGCGAGATGATCGCGCTTGCGCACGCTCGCGCTCCTCATGGAATGCGGGTGGTTTCGCTGCGCTATTTCAACGTGTTTGGCGCGCGGCAGGATCCGAACTCTCCGTACGCCGCCGTCATCCCCCTGTTCATCACGCACGCACTCGCCGGCACCAAGGCCACGGTCCATGGCGACGGCACGCAAAGCCGCGACTTCACCCACGTCGACAATGTCGTCGACGCCAATTTGTGCGCGTTGCGTAGCAGCGCATCGGCCGTTGCCGTGAATGTCGCCTGCGGTTCCAGCCACACGTTGCTGGAGCTGATCGACTCGATATCCGCGCTCAACGGCCACAAGCTGAAGACGGTGTTCGACGCACCACGTGAGGGGGATATCAAGCATTCACTTGCGGACATCTCGCTCGCCGCGGAAGAGATCGGCTACCGCCCGAAGGTGACGTTTCAAGCAGGCCTACGGAGGGTGTTTGAAGACTACCGGTCCGATTAGGCTCGTCCGCGTCATTACCAGGATGAACGTCGGTGGACCGTCACTTCACGTCACGATCCTCACCACTCGAAGTGGACCCGATTTCGACGCAACACTTCTGGCCGGTGTGCCCGACGAACGAGAAGGATCGATGGAGGAGGAGGCGATTCAGCGCGGCGCGCGGGTGATCCATGTCTCAAGCCTGCGTCGCAATGTCTCACCTCTCGACGACATCAAGGCGATGGTGTGGCTGTATCGGTATTTCCGTCGCGAGCGCCCCGCGCTCGTGGCCACCCACCTTGCGAAGGCCGGAACTTTGGGCCGGCTCGCCGCCGCGCTTGCGCGAGTGCCGGTCCGGGTCCACACCTTTCACGGCCACGTGCTCGACGGATATTTCGGACGGATCAGCACCTTCTTCTTCATCAGCGTCGAGCGCTTCCTCAGCCGCCTTACGACGCAATTCGTGGCCATCAGCCCCGAGATCGCCGGAGACCTCGACCGGCTCGGCATCGGCCGCGGCAAGACCTCTGTGATCAGGCTTGGCCTCGAGCTCGAGCACCTCGCCGGCCACGCTCGCGGCACGTTCCGGCGCGAGCTGGGAATCCCGGCGGAAGCGGTCGTCATCGGCATCGTGGGCCGCCTTGTGCGGATCAAAGCGCACGACCTCTTCCTCGAGGCCGCCGCAAGGGTGATCGAGACCGATGCCGGCACCCATTTCATCATCGTTGGAGACGGCGAGCTGTGGGATGAGCTGCACGACATGACCTCCGCACGGGGGCTTGACGGCCGAGTGCACTTCACGGGCTGGCGAAAGGACCTGGGCGACGTGTACAGCGACCTCGACATCGTCATCTGCTGCTCCCGGAACGAGGGGACCCCCGTCTCTTTGATCGAAGCATGCGCCGCCGAGCGGCCGGTGATCGGGACTCAGGTCGGGGGTGTCCCGGATATCATCACGGCTGGCGTGAACGGCCTGTTGGTCCCTAGCGGAGACGTAGCCGCCCTGGCGGCGGCAATGCAAGAACTGATTTCGGATCCAGCCCGGCGCAGATCCATGGGCGTCGCCGGCCGGCGCCTGGTGCTCGAACGTTACGGCGCCGACAGGATGGTGAAGGAACTTGAGGATCTGTATAGAAACCTTTTGGCCGCGCCCGAGTTAAATCCGAGGCCAGCCTGATGCGAATTCTTGTCACCGGCGGGGCCGGGTTCATCGGTTCGCACCTCGTCGACTATCTGATCCGTAACGGCGACGAGGTGACCGCTCTCGACAACCTCTCGACCGGGCGCTATCCGAATATCCGCCACCTCCTGGACAACCCTCGTTTTCTGTTCATCGAGGGCTCGGTTCTCGACATGAACCTCGTCCAAGAGCAGGTCGCGAGGGTAGATGCCGTCTACCACCTCGCCGCTGCGGTCGGGGTGCAGTTGATCGTCGACCGCCCGCTCCAATCCATGATCACGAACATCAAAGGCACTGAAAACGTGCTCGAGGCAGCTGAGAAGAACCGGGTCAAGATCCTCATCGCGTCGACGAGCGAGATCTACGGCAAGAGCCAGAACGGTCCGTTTAAGGAGGAGGACGACCGGGTCCTCGGGTCTCCCCGCAAGCTGCGCTGGAGCTATTCGACGTCGAAGGCGGTCGATGAGATTCTTGCCTTCGTCTACTACAAGGAGCTCGGTCTGCCGACCATCGTGGTGCGTCTGTTCAACACGATCGGGCCGCGCCAGGTCGGTCAGTACGGGATGGTCGTGCCGCGCTTCATCACTCAGGCGCTGAGTGGTCGGGACCTCACGGTCTACGGCGATGGCGCCCAGTCACGTTGCTTCACGTCGGTTTACGACGTGGTCAAGGCGCTGCACCTGCTGATGACGACCCCGAAGGCCGAGGGAGAGGTCTTCAATGTAGCCGGACCCTCGGAGATCACGATCCACGACCTCGCCGAGCTCGTGATCGAGCGGACGGGTTCGTCATCCAAAATCGCGATGGTTCCCTTCGAAGAGGTCTACGGCGAGGGATTCGAAGAGATGTCGCGGCGTGCTGCCGACACCAGCAAGCTGCAGGCCACGATCGGTTTCAGCTGCGACACCACACTCGTTGAAACGCTGGACTTGATGATCGACTTTGCGAGAGACTCAGTGGCCAAATGACCACGGTGCTTCTCGGCGGGCTGGCGTTTGTGGTCGCTGTCGCGACGTTGTGGCCGCTGCGCCGCATCGCGCTCGGCTTCCGGATCATGGATGTGCCAGGTCCGCGCAAGGCGCACAAGGAGCCTGTTCCATACCTCGGCGGTGTCGCCATCCTCCTTGGGGCTGGGGTGACGATCCTCGTGCTGAAGCCAGACCTTTGGCCATTGCTCGTCCTCCTGACGCTCGTCGCGTGTCTTGGCTTCGTAGATGACATCAAGGCGCTGCCGGTTTGGGCCAAGCTGGTCGGTGAGATCGCCGTCGCGTCGAGCGCCATCGGGCTCGGGTTCTCATGGCACATCAGCGACTCTTTTGAGCTCAATGCGGGGTTTTCATTGCTGTGGATCGTCGGCCTGACCAACTCCTTGAACCTGCTCGACAACATGGACGGCCTCGCCTCCACCGCGGCGGCGTGCTCGCTGCTCATGACCGCCGCCCTGGTTCCGGCGACGATGGGCCTCACCCTGCCTCTGGCCGGCGCGGCGGTCGGCTTCCTTGTCATCAACCGCCCGCGCGCGAGGATGTACATGGGCGACACCGGCAGCCTCATGCTGGGGCTGGGCGTTGGGATCGGCTCCATCTGGGCGGCCAACAGCACGCATGGCCTGCACTCTTTCGTCATTCTTTCGTTCCCTGTGGCGGTGGCCCTTTTCGACACGTCGCTCGTCATCGCTTCGAGGCTGAGGACAGGGCGGCCGGTCCAATTGGGCGGCCAGGACCACTTCTCGCACCGCTTGCGGCTCCTGGGCTTGCCTCCCATGGTGATCCTGGGCCTGACCATCTGGGGCTCCTCGATCGCGTGGGCGTGCGCCGCCCTCGCGCTGCTCTATCCTCTGGCACAGGCGTGGCTTGCGGTGCCGATCGCCCTCGCCTTCGTGGCGGCATGGGTGCTCCTGTTCAGGGTCGATCCGTACGCCATCGCAAATCAACCGAGAATCGAGGTTTATCGTGACCAAACAGGGACCTAAGGAACTCGTCGAGAAGCTCACCGACCGCAAGGCCACCGTGGTCATCGTCGGCATGGGTTATGTCGGACTGCCTTTGGCCTGCGCCCTGGCGGAGGCCGGCCACCATGTCGTCGGCATCGACTCGGCTGCGTCCAAGGTCGAGGGCATCAATGCAGGCCGCTCCCACATCGAGGACGTCCCAGCGGAGCAGCTGCAGCGGCTGCTCGAAGCGGGCCGGCTCACCGCGACCACAAATTACGAAGCCGCTCGCGTGGCGGACGCCGCAATCATCGCCGTGCCGACGCCGATCGACGAGTTCCGCGTCCCGGACCTAACCTACGTTCGCGCCGCCGCGCACAGCCTGGCCCAGGTCATGCCGAAGGGAAGCCTGGTCGTCCTCGAGAGCACCACCTATCCTGGGACCACCGAGGAGGTGCTCGTCCCCGCGTTTCGCGAGCGAGGCTTCATGCCTGGCGTGGACGTCTTCGTCGGTTATTCGCCAGAACGCATCGATCCGGGAAACAAGTCCTGGAGCATCCACAACACCCCGAAGGTGGTCTGCGGCCTGACCAAGAGCTGTATGGATGCGACGATCGCCCTCTACAGCACCATCGTCGAGCAGCTCGTCCCCGTCTCGAATATTCGGACCGCCGAGATCACGAAGCTTTTCGAGAACATCTTTCGCGGCGTGAACATCGCGCTGGTCAACGAGTTCCAGGTGATCTGCGACGCATTCGGTATCGACGTCTGGGAAGTCATCCACGCGTGCTCGACCAAGCCATACGGCTTCACGCCGTTCTATCCGGGACCAGGCCTTGGCGGCCACTGCGTTCCGGTGGATCCGTTCTACCTCGCCTGGAAGGCACGCCAGCTCGGCGTGAACACCGAGTTCATCGAGCTTTCGGGTCGCGTCAACGCGGCGATGCCGAACTACGTCGTTATGAAGGTCATGCGCCTGCTGAACGCCAACCACAAGGCGCTCAACGGCTCACGAGTGGGCTTGCTCGGCGTGGCGTACAAGAAGAACAGCTCAGACGTCCGCGAGTCTCCCGCGATCAAGATCATCGAGCTCCTTCTGCAGGAGGGCGCCGTCGTCAGCTACCACGATCCGCATGTGCCGTCTTTCGACGTCAGCGGGCACGAGCTGCGGTCCGAACCGTCGCTGCGCAACTTCCTGGCGAGCCAGGACTGCGCTGTGGTGGTGGCCGACCACGATGCCATCGACTGGACGCTCGTCCTCCAGTACGCACCGATGATCATCGACACCCGCAACGTGTTGGGCAGGCTCAGCCCCTTCATGGTCAAGGCATCGCAGACACCGCAGCCATCGCAGAGCGCGGAACGGCGCGGGCATCGAGGGGATTCCGCTTAGCCCGGAGGTGATCGCATGTGTGGAATCGCCGGCCTAGCCGGCGCTCCCGCCGATCGACAAGTCCTGGAGAAGATGGCACTCGCCATCAGCCACCGAGGACCCGATGACGTGGGCCTGCTGGCGGACGCACAAGCCGGCCTTGCCTTTCGGCGTCTGAGCATCATCGACGTTGCGGGAGGGCATCAGCCGATATTCAACGAGGACGAATCTGCCGCGATCATCCTCAACGGCGAGATCTACAACCACCATGAGCTGCGGACCGGGTTGCTGGCGCGTGGACATCGGATGCGAACGAGGTCCGATGTCGAGACCGTCCTGCATCTCTGGGAGGAGAAGGGTGAGCGCTGCCTCGACGACTTGCGCGGCATGTTCGCGCTCGCGATCTGGAACCGGCGCGACCGTTCTCTTTTCCTCGCGCGAGACAGAGTTGGCAAAAAGCCCCTTTACTACACGCGGCTGGCGGGGGGCGGCATCGTTTTCGGATCCGAGATCAAGGCGACCCTGCAGCACCCCGAGGTGCGGCGCGAGGCGGATCCATGCGGCATCGATCAGTTCCTGACCCTGCAGTACGTACCCGCGCCGATGACGGCGTTTCGCGGCATCGAGCGAATCCCGCCCGCCCACTGGCTCCGCTGGCGGGATGGCACGGTCGAGCTCGGGCGGTACTGGCGGCTCGACTACGAGGACAAGCACACAGCCTCCGAGCCGGAGCTGAAAGAGGAGCTGCTGCGGCTGCTCCGCGAGGCGGTCCGCATGCGCCTCGAGAGCGAGGTGCCTCTGGGCGCGTTCCTCTCCGGGGGGATCGACTCGAGCGCCGTCGTCGCATTTGCGGCCGAGGCCCTGACGCGGCCTCTGAAGACGTTCTCCATCGGCTTTGACGAGGCGCGGTTCGACGAGTCGAGGTACGCGCGCTTGGTCGCCGAGAAGTTCGGTACCGATCACCATGAGCTCGTCGTCACCGGCGGGGCGCCAGAGCTGATCGACGACATCGTGTGGCATTACGACCAGCCATTCGGCGACTCGTCCGCCGTGCCGTCCTTCCACGTCGCACGGATCACCAGGCCGCACGTCACCGTCGTTCTGAATGGCGATGGGGGGGACGAGAGCTTCGCAGGCTATGACCGCTACCGCCTCAGCCGGTACGCCTCCTACTTCCGCCTGCCGGCGCGGGTCAGGCTGGGCATCCAGGCGGCGGCGCGTCCCGCGTCCCGGTATCTCGGGAGGGGCCGCCGGCTGCTCGAGGGCGATGCCCTCGATCAGTTCGACGCTTACTTCGCGACCCTCGTTCACCTGTATCCGTCTCGCAAGCATTGGCTGTACGCCGACGGGTTCATGGATCGCGTTCGAGGCCAGGCCTCGCCGCCGCTCGAATACATTCGCTCGGCACAGCACGCGGCGCTCCTGGATTCGATGCTGGACACCGACGTGAACAACTACCTGCCAGACGACCTGCTGGTCAAGATGGACGTGGCGACCATGGCGTATGCCCTCGAGGCCCGCTCGCCGTTCCTCGACCACAAGCTGATGGAGTTCATGGCCAGGGTCCCAACAAACCTGAAGCTCCGAGGCGGGGAGAGCAAGCACCTGCTCAAGTCCGCGCTCCGGGGGATCATTCCGGATGCGATCCTCGAACGGCCTAAGAAGGGCTTCGGAGTCCCACTGGGTCGTTGGCTGCGCGGTGGGCTGAAAGAAATGCTCTTGGACACGGTGCTGTCGGAGCGAGCGCTCGCACGCGGCTATTTCAAGGCGCCCGCTGTCCGCGAGATGGTGAACGCCCAGATGTCCGGCAGCGACCGCTACCAGTACCCTCTTTGGGATCTGCTGCTCCTCGAGCGGTGGCACCAGATGTTCATCGATGCTGCGGAGGCGCCGATTCGCGCCGGGGCTAAGCCTGCGCGCGCGTCAGCTCAGCGAGTAGTGGCCTGAGCTGTACGCGTCCCAGCGGCCGGTGCTGTTGCCGTTGACGCCGTTGCTGCTCGCGTCACGGACCCAGACCGAGATGCTGTAGGTGCCCCTGGCGGCTCCAGCGGTGTTCCAGGTGTAGGTCGCGCTGGTTGAATACGCCTGCACCATGCGCCAGTTTCCTCCCGGGTCGGCGATCCAGAACTGGTAGAGCGGATTCGGACATCCGGACGCGCTGCCTGTCAGGGTCACCGTGGTGCCGACTGCAGCGGACGAGGGCGGAGCCGCGGTCGATGTGACCGATGAGCACGGCGTGGTCGTCAGCGTGTAGCTGCCGGAGGCGTAGGCGTCCCATCGCCCAGTGGGGTTGCCGCTGACGCCGATGCTGCTCGAGTCACGGGCCCAGACTGAAATGCCGTACACGCCGGCCGCGCCTGGTGTCGAGTTCCATGTGTACGTCGCCGTTGACGAGTACGCCTGGACGATTTGCCAGCTTCCGCCCGGAGACGCGATCCAGAACTGGTACAGCGGGCTCGCACATCCAGTGGCGGTCCCGGTGAGGGCGACCGTGGTACCCGCCGGGGAAGAGTTAGGCGGAGAGGCGGCAAGGCCCACCGCGGTACATGGAGTCGATGTCAGCGAGTACGTGCCCGATTGGTATGCGTCCCAGCGCCCGGTGCCATTGCCAAACGCCCCGCTGGCGCTCGCGTCACGCGTCCAGACCGAGATGCTGTAGGTCCCTGGCGCGTGGCCTGTGGTGAGCCACGTGTAGGTGGCGCTGATCGAGTACGCCTGGACGATCTGCCAGTTTCCGCCTGGAGCCGCGATCCAGAACTGGTACACGGGGTTCGGACATCCGGAGGCGGCACCGGTCAGGGTGACGGCGGTGCCGGAGGCCGCGGTGGCCGGCGGTGACGTCGTCAGGTTGACAGACGAGCATTGGAAGGGATTGAGCGTGTATTGGGCAGAGCTGTACGCGTCCCAGTGTCCGGTGCTGTCGCCGAAGGCTCCGCCGCTCTTCGAGTCGCGCGCCCAGACCGAGAGGCTGTATGTGCCTTCGGGGGCTGCGGTGTTCCAGGTGAAGGTCGCGGTGGTCGAATAGGGCTGCACGATCTGCCAGCTGCCGCCCGGAGCGGCCATCCAGAACTGGTAGAGAGGGGTGGCGTCGGGGCATCCTGAAGCGGTCGCCGTAAGGGTCACAACGGTGCCCACGGCGACCGGCGAAGGTGGATTTGCGCTGAGCGCGACCGAGGTGCAGCCGGGAACCACTTTGAACGAGCGCACGACGTCAAGCGAGGAAACGAAGATCTGACCGCCCGCTTCGCTTGGAGTCGAAAAATGCGTCACGCTGAACGAGGCGCTGTGGTAGATCTGCGCACCGGTCGACGCGTCAAAACCGTACAGGCCGCTGCCGTTGATGTCGACGACCCAGACAGCGCCACCGGCCACGATCGGAGGACCGAATTCCAATGACGGAGCCGCGCGCCAAGTGCCGGCCGCGGCGCACGTGGAGTCGCAGACGCTGAACGATGGCGCGGTGGTGTTCACTGTGAGCGAGACGAGCCCGCGATAGTCGCACTCGAGGTAAAGACGAGGCGCCGCATACGCAAACGACCCGAAAGTTGCGTCGGAATGGTTGCCGGCGCACACGTCCACGCCCATGTACGGCGATCTAGCAGGGAAGACCTGGCTGTCGACGCCGGTCAGATTGTTCGGGTCGAGCAGGAATCCCTGGCCGTACTTTCCCGACATGAAAATGAGGTTCGGATTGATGATGGTCGGAGTCGTTGAACCCAGGTCGAGGTCCGGTCCGCACCAGTTCGCCTGCCAATCCTGAGGCTGGAAGGATGTCGGTGACCCAAGTGCGGCATTGGTGTGGATGACCGAGTCGCTGTTCACCGAGCCCGCGCAGGGGATGGCGTTGCCTGTCGCGAACAGGACCGATCCGGTCGAATCATCGACGACGATGCCGCCGGCCGCCCACACGCCCTCTCCCGTGGAAGGGCTCTCGTACACCTCGGGCGCACCGACGCCGTTCGTGGGGACGCCGACGACCCACCCGTGATACGGACCGCAGTCGCCGGCCCGTCCGCCAAACGGGACGTAAAGATGGCTTCGGTCGAGCGACAGGTTGAGCGCGCCTCTCTGCTGCTGAATCGTCCAGTCGAATCCCGTGCCGATGGTGTTGGGAATTGCGTAATCGAGAACGACGGCATGGGTGTTCAGGTCGATGGCGAACGCATGCCAGAGGTCGTCTGCCAACAGGATCTCTGAAACGTAGATCCGGCTGGCGACCGGGTCGATCACAGGCGTGCCGAGGATGCCAAGCGGATTGACGTTTCCGCACTGTCCGGACAGGACCGATTCGGGAGCGCCGACGTTCTCCGACCACGAGACCACACCCGTAGCCTGGTCGAGCGCGTAAACGGTGCCGGCGAGCGTGCCGACATAGACGAAGCCGTTGTAGACCAGCGGCTCGCCGTAGACCGTGCCGTCAAGGGTGGGGGAGGTCCAGCCGGTGGTTGCAGCGATCGCGGCCGGCTGTGAGGGGTCGAAGCCTGTATGCGAGTCGTCGTGGTGGTAGACGGTCCATGAACCGTTGGCGGATGACGCTGCCACCGGCGTCGCCGGAGCTGCCACGCAGAATGGCGCGATGACGCTCGTCAGAGCGGCGGCAGCCAGTCGACCCTTCATCGGAATGCTCAACGCCGCAAGATGGGCTTTCTGGTCGCTGCGGGAAGGAGTCCCTGGGTCAGCGGAGCGAATAGGTGCCGGAGCTGTAGGCGTCCCAGCGTCCCGTGCTGTTACCCGAGGTGCCGACGCTGCTCGTATCCCGGACCCAGACGGAGATCGCGTAGGTGCCCGCCGCCGCACCGGTGGTGTTCCAGGTGTAGGTCGCGCTGGTGGAGTAGGCCTGGACGATCTTCCACGTCCCGCCCGGGGCGGCGATCCAGAACTCATAGATCGCGTTCGGGCAACCGGTGGCGGTCGCCGTCAGCGTGACCGTGGTGCCGACCGTGGTCGAGGATGCCGGCGCCGCGCTCAGGGTGGCCGCGGTGCAAGGCGCAGTCGTCAGCGTGTACTGGCCCGAGCTGTAGGTGTCCCACCGCCCACTGCCGTTGCCGTAGGCACCGCTGCCGCTCGCGTCACGGACCCAGACCGACAGGCCGTACGTGCCCGCCGCAGCACCGGTGGTGTTCCAGGTGAAGGTTGGGCTCGCTGAGTAGGGCTGGACGATCTGCCAGGTCCCTCCCGGAGACGCCATCCAGAACTGGTAGAGCGGGTTGGTGCAGCCGGACGTGCCACCGGCGGCGGTGACGGTCGTGGAAGCCCGCGACGGCGACGGAGGCGAAGTCGTCAGCATTGCCGCCGAGCACTGCTGGGCGTTCAACGTGAACTGGCCAGAGCTGTAAACGTCCCAGCGGCCGCTGTTGTTGCCGAAGGCCCCGGCGCTGTTCGCGTCGCGCAGCCAGACCGAGATCGCGTACATGCCGGCGGTCGCTTTTGATGTGTTCCAGCTAAAGGTTGCGCTGGTCGAGTACGCCTGCACGATCTGCCAGCTCGCGCCCGGAGCCGCCATCCAGAACTGGTACAGCGGGTTTGGGTACGGGCACCAGGTGGCGGTGCCTGTAAGCGTCACGGGCGTACCGGCGGTCGCGGGCGAGGCCGGGGACGTCGACAGGGTCACGCCCGTGCACTGCCCTGGGTCCAGGACGAACTGGCTCGAGGCGTAGGTGTCCCAGCTTCCGGAGCCGTTCGACGAGGCGCCGCCGCTGTTGGCGTCGCGCACCCAGACCGAGAGGGCATACGTTCCGCCCGCGGCGCCTGTCGTGTTCCAGGTGAACGTGGGACTGGCCGAGTACGGCTGGACGATGCTCCAGCCGGCGCCGGGATTCGCCATCCAGAACTGGTACTGCGGCTTGACGCAGCGAGAGGATGTCGCGGTCAACGTGATCGTCGTGCCCGCGATCTGCGGCGACGCCGGGGTCCCGCTCAGGGTTGCATTCGTGCACGCGACAAAGTGGCTCTCGAGCGCGTTCCACAGCTCGGCTGAGCCGCCGCCATAGTTGAGCGTCCAGAAACCGACGCCGCGAAGGTTGTCCTGGTTCACGAGGTCGTAGCGGTTGGACAGGGTCGTCACATCGGACCAGTACATCTCGCGCCAGCAGCCCAGCGAGTTGTCGTACCAGGAGTCCCAACGGTCGGCGCCGTTCGGGTCGTCGGGGTCGCGGTTGATCGTGTAGGTGCCGGGCTTCACGTCGGGGGAGCTGAGCGCTGCAGCCGCATCGAGATAGGTGGCGGCAACGACGGAGCCCGTCGCTACGGCGTGGGCCGCAGGGCTGGAGACACATGCGGCACGTCCGTAGTAGGGCTGGCCGAGAATCGTCTTGCCTGGCCCGGCCAGCGCGGAGTACTGCGACATCGACAACGAGTCGTTCCAGTAGTAGTTGGCAAGCGGAGAGACCGGCGCCATGCAGAACGAAGTGCAGCTCTGCAGGGGCGGCTGGCCCTGGTTCGCGTAATCCATGTCGTAGGCCATGACGAAGAAGGAGTCGGCGTACTGACTCAGGGCTGGGATGTTGAAGAACCCGTCATTGGCGGATGCCGAGCCCGAGTACGAGGCGATCGACAGATACAACCCCTTCTTGTAGTTGTCGAGCCCCGCGCGCATTTTCTGCGCGAATTGGGTCATCAGGGCCTGGCTCGTCGTGTTCAGGGTGGGATCGATGTTGGTGCAGTTGAACATCTGCCCCTCGTAATCGATGTTGACCCCGTCGACGCCCTTCAACATGACCTGGTTGACGAGCTGGTCGACTGTGGTTTGGCCGTTGTAGAGGGTGTCGCAGAAATCGACTTGGTCTCGCGAGCCATAGAGCGGTTCGACGGTGACGACGACTTTCACGCCATGAGCGTGCGCGGTGCTGACCAGGCCGGTCAGGGTGCTCGAGTCCCAAACGGACCAGTTGGAGTCGGCCACCAGCACCCCGTTGTAGGTCGCGCGTATGGCAAAGAACGCGACCGTCGACAGGAGATCGAAGTTCCAGCTCGGATAGCCCACCGTCGGATCGCCCAGGCTGCCCGCGGTCGCGTACCCGAACACCTCGCGCGTCAGGTCGGAGTTGGTCTGCGCCGCGGCTGCCTGAGGTGATGTCGCCGTGGGAGCTTGACCCGCGGGCGTTGCAGAGTGGCCGGGGGTTAGCTGAGGCGCGGACGGCTGGCTCTGATCCGGCGCCGCAGCCGGCGACGGGCTAGGGCTGACCTGCCTTGGCGCGGCAGTCCGCGCAGTCGGAGCTGCGGCAAGCGCCGTCTGAGCGGTAAAGACTTGCAGCACGAAGGCCAGCAGGCACAGCGCCCGCAGCCAGGGACGCTCCAACACGAGGGCGAAAGCTTACCCTGCGGGCCCCGGCCTGATCAAATCCTGTTCGTAAAGAGAGGTTCAGGCCTCATCTGAGGCTGTACTGGCCCGAGGCGTATGCGTCCCACCGTCCGGTGCTGTTGCCGTTGACGCCTACGCTGCTTGCGTCGCGGACCCAGACGGAGATGCTGTACACACCGGCCGGCTTGCTAGTGGTAGTCCAGGTGAAGGTCGCGGAGCTGGAATAGGGCTGCACGATCTGCCAACCACCAGATCCCGGCGTCGCGATCCAGAACTCGTAGACGGGGTTCGGACATCCCGACGCGCTCGCGGTCAGGGTCACCGACGTCCCCGCCGCCGCCGGCGAGGTGGGTGAGGCGGCGAGGGTGACCGCCGCACAGGAGTTGGGAGTAACCGGGTACAGGGTCGAGGTGTATGCATCCCAGCGGCCGGTGTTGTTGCCATGGACCCCCGTGCTTGAAGCATCGCGGACCCACACCGAGATTCCATATGTGCCGGTGGCCTTGCCGGCGGTGTTCCATGTGAAGGCGGCCGCGCTCGAGTACGGCTGGACGACCTGCCACGTGTTCGATCCCGGCGCGGACATCCAGAACTGATAGACGGGGTTGGCGCAACCCGATGCGCTCGCCGTCAACGTGACAGAGGTGCCGACCGCCGCGGAAGACGCGGGGACTGGGGCAAGGCTCACCGACGCACACGAATAAGGTGTGACGCCGTACTGCGTCGAGCTGTATGCGTCCCACCGGCCGGAGTTGTTGGCCGAGGTTCCGGTGCTGCCGGCGTCGCGAACCCACACCGAGACGCCATACGTGCCGGTCGCTTTCCCGGTGGTGTCCCAGCTGAACGTCTTGCCGGCCGAGTAAGCCTGTGCGACCTGCCACGTAGCCGCACCGGGCGCCGCGATCCAGAACTGGTAAACGGGATTGGCGCAACCCGCCGAGTCCGCAATGAGCATGACTACGGTGCCTGAGGCAGCTGACGTGGCGGGTGATGCGGTGAGAGTCGCGGACGAACACGGACCGACCAGGCTATAACGGCTGGAGCTGTAGGCGTCCCAGTGGCCGGTGTTGTTGCCATAGACCCCTGCGCTGGTGGCATCGCGCGCCCAGACCGACACCCCGTAACTGCCGACGGCGCTCGAGCCCGTGTTCCACGTAAAGGTGGCTGCGTTCGAGTACGCCTGGGCAACCTGCCAGGAGGTGGCGCCCGGCGCCGCGAGCCAGAACTGGTAGAGCGGATTGGGACATCCCGTGGCAGCCGCACTGAACGTGATCGCGTTGCCCTTTCCATCGGATGACGGGGGGCTCGCTGTCAGGTTCGTCGCCGAGCAGGGACTCGCGATCAGCGTGTACTGAAATGACGCGTAAGCATCCCACCGGCCGGAGTTGTTGCCCGACGTACCGGCGCTGGCGGCGTCGCGAACCCACACCGAAACGCTGTATGTGCCGGCCGCCTTGCCGGTCGTGTTCCAGGCGAATGTCGGCGATGCCGAGTAAGCCTGGACGACCTGCCAGCCGGCTCCGGGCGATGCCATCCAGAACTGATAGAGCGGACTCGGGTCGGGGCAGCCCGTGGCGGAGCCGGAGAAGGTGACAGGTGCGCCTACCGTTGCCTGTGACGCTGGGGCTGCCGTGAGGGCGGCACTCTGGCACCCGGCGAAATGACTCGCAAGCGTGGACCAGAGCTCTGGTGCACCGCCGCCGTAATTCAGGTTCCAGATCCCGACACCACGCAGCCCGTCTCTGTTGACCAGGTCGTACTTGGCGCCGAGCGAAACCGTGTCGTCCCAATAGAGCTCACGCCTGCACCCAAGCGACGTGTTGTACCAGGTGTCCCAACGTTCCTGACCGGCAGGGTCATTGGCGTCGCGGTTTGATCCATAGCTGCCGGACTGAACGCTTGGGTCGGTCCCCTCTGTGGATGCATCCAAGTACGTGTCGGCGACCACGCTGCTCGTCGGGATCTGATTTGGGGCAGCTTGCGCGACGCATGACTTTCGGCCGTAGTACGGCACTCCAAGGATCACCTTGGACGCGGGAACGGCTGCGGTGTACTGGGAGGCCGTGGACGTGTCGTTGTAGAAGTAGCCGGTGAGAGGTGCTGTCGGGCTCAGGCAGAAGCTGGCGCAGTTGAGGGGCGAGCGCCGGTAGTTCGAGTACTCGAGGTCGTACGCCATGACGAAGAACGAATCGACGTAAGCGTTCAGTCCGGGAACGTCGAAGAACCCGAGGGAATCGGATGCGGAGCTCGCGTAGGTGTCGACCGAGAGATACGAACCGGACGGCAGCGAAGCTCGCAGTTGGCGTGCGAAGTCCGTGAGCATCGATTGGCTCGTCTGCCCGTTCTGGCACGTCCCGTTCAATCCCTCGTAGTCGACGTTGACGCCATCGACGCCCTTGGCCTTGACTTGCGCGACCGTCTCACCCACAGTCACCGCGCGGTTGATGAGCCCCGCGCACATGTTGGGCGTGCCGGCCTGGAAATCCTGCAGCACGATCGTCACGACCACCTTGGTGCCCTTTGCATGCGCGGCGGAGAGCAGCGCTCCAAGGGCGCTCGAGTTCCACACTGACCAACCGTTGTCGCCGGCTACGGTGCCGTCCCAGTTGATGTGCAGTCCGAAGAAGGCAACCGTGCTGAGCAGCGAGAAGTTCCAGCTCGGGTAGCCGATGGTTGGATCGCTCAGGCTGCTGGCCAGGCCGAATCCGAAAACTTCACGCCGGAGACTCGGTGTGGTCGCGGCCAGGGGGTGGACGCCAGAGCTTGTGCTGGCGGAGCTTGCTGCTCGAATTGGTGGCCCGGCACTCGCGGACACGTTCGCCTTCGCGACGGTGATGACGCCCGTCACGAAGACAAGTGCGAGAACGACGTGCAGTTTCCGTTGCAACAACATTGGCGGGCTGTTTACGCGGCGCAACAGCGTACACAAGTGCACTTCAGTCGCCGCCGTTTTGGGGTCGGGCTCAGATGCGCACCACAAGATGTTGTGATCGCCCTACCGAACCGGCACAAATCACGTCGCCATTGGGGCCCGCTGGCTGAGAGTCGAGCCGTCGCATTATGCTGGCGCCGTTTAATGGTTCAGATCTGTGACCCCCCAACCGTACCCTGTGCCTGGTGAAGTGAAGGTCGTCGTACTGGCTGGCGGTCTCGGCACGAGGTTGTCCGAGGAGACGAGCGTCAAGCCGAAGCCGATGGTCAGCATCGGCGGGCATCCGATGATCTGGCACATCATGCAGATCTACGCGCACTTCGGCTTCACCGAGTTCGTGGTTGCGCTCGGTTATCGCGGCGACGTGGTCAAGGAGTACTTCCTCGACTACCTCCGGCTCAACAGCGACCTGACCATCAACTTGCGCACGGGAGAACTGGTCATCCATGACGCTGCGCGGCCCGACTGGGTCGTGCATCTGGTCGACACCGGACCGGACACCGCCACCGGCGGGCGCATCAAGCGCCTCGCGAGATGGCTGGATGGCGAACGCTTTATGCTCACCTACGGAGACGGCGTCGCCGACATCGACTTGACGAAACTCCTCGAGTTTCACAGCGCGCACAAGAAGCTCGCCACCATCACCGCGGTGCGGCCGCCGTCCCGTTTCGGTGGCCTGGAGTTCGACGGCCTGAAGGTGCTTCGTTTCAGTGAAAAGCCCCAGATCGGCGAAGGCTGGATCAACGGCGGTTTCTTCGTCCTCGAGCCGCAGGTGATCGACTACATCGCGGGCGATCACACGGCATGGGAAAGCGAGCCGTTGGAGCACCTCGCCGCAAAGGGCGAGCTCGTCGCCTACAAGCACGATTCGTTCTGGCAGCCCATGGACACGCTGCGTGAGGTTCGCGTGCTCGAGAGCCTTTGGAGCAGCGGTCATCCGCCATGGAAGGTCTGGTCGTGACGCGAGATTTCTGGGCCGGCCGTGGGGTTTTCGTGACAGGCGCAGCAGGCCTGGTTGGCTCGTGGCTGAGCCACACCCTCATCGAGGAAGGCGCTCGTGTCGTTGGCCTGGTGCGGGACGAGGACGGCGAGTCGGCACTGCTTCGGTCGGGCGACACAAGTCGGATGACATTGGTTCGTGGCGACCTGACCGATCTGCGCACGCTCGAGCGGGCGGTCGTCGAGTACGACGTGGAGACGATCTTCCACCTCGGCGCCCAGCCGATCGTCCGCACCGCCGACGAGCTGCCGCTCGAGACTTTCGAATCGAACGTGCGCGGCACCTACAACGCGCTCGAGGCATGTCGCCTACATCCCTCGCTGGTGCATCGCATCGTCGTCGCGTCCAGCGACAAGGCATACGGGGCGCAGCCTCATCTGCCCTACACGGAAGACATGCGCCTTGACGGCCGCAGGCCTTATGAGGTCTCGAAGGTCTGCGCCGACCTGCTGGCGCAGTCGTACAGGATCTCCTACGGATTACCGGTCGCAATCGCGCGCTGCGGCAACATCTACGGCGGAGGCGACCTCAACTGGAGCCGGATCATTCCCGACACGGTCCGCGCGATTCTGCTGCGGCGGAGACCTGTGATCAGGAGCGATGGAAAGTTCGTGCGCGACTACGTCTACGTGAAGGACGTCGTCTCGGCTTTCATGCTGCTCGCGGAGAAGCTGGACGATGCTGATGTGCTTGGTGAGGCGTTCAACTTCAGCCCCGAACGCCCCCACACGGTGCTCGAGGTCGTGGCTGTGATCCAGAACCTGATGCACGCCAAAGACCTGGAGCCGATCATCGAGGGAGGCGCCAAAACCGAGATCCATTCCCAGTACTTGGACTCGAGCAAGGCACGAAAGATGCTCGGCTGGTCGCCGCGCTACACGCTCGAGGAAGGGCTCCAGGAGACAATCGCCTGGTACAGGGAATTCATGGAAGCGCATCCGCACCAGGCCGAGGCTAGGTCTGGCCGATGAACGCGACACGAGGCTCAGTGGTCGAAGACCGGTGCCGGAGCTGCCAGAGCAAGCGTCTCAGCCCCGTGCTGTCGCTGGGCAAGACGCCGCTGGCCAACGCGCTCGTGCCTCCAGATCGCCTCGGCCAGGCTGAGGCCGTCTACCCGCTCGACCTGGTCTTCTGCGGTGACTGCTCCCTGGTGCAGATCACCGTGACCGTCTCGCCAGAAGAGCTGTTCCGCAACTATGTCTACCTGTCCTCCTATTCGGACACCATGCTTGCGCACGCGCAGCGTCTCGCCGCGGACATCGTGCGCGACAGGCGCCTGTCGGAGCAGAGCCTTGTCGTCGAGATCGCAAGCAACGACGGTTACCTGCTGAAGAACTACGTGCAGGCTGGCATCCCTGTGCTGGGCATCGAACCGGCGCTCAACATCGCGGAGCTCGCGGTGAAGCAGGGCATTCCCACCATCACGGATTTTTTTGGGCCGGAGGTGGCTGGGCGTCTATCCGCCGAGGGCAAGCAGGCCGACGTGATCCACGCCCACAATGTGATGGCCCACGTCGCGGACCTCAACGGTGTCGTCGCGGGCATGGCGCGCCTCGTCAAGCTGGACGGGATCGTCGTGGTCGAGGCGCCGTACGTCAGGGACATGATCGAGAAGACCGAGTTCGACACCATCTACCACGAGCACCTCTGCTACTTCTCGGCTTCGTCGCTGGTCCCGTTGTTCGCCCGCCACGGTCTCACCGTCATCGGGCTGGAAAGGGTACCCGTCCACGGTGGCTCGCTCCGCATCACTGCCGCGAAGACCCCGACGCCGGGCCCAAGCGTGCAGCGCATGCTCGACGAGGAGGCCGAGCTAGGCCTAGACAAGCTCGCCTACTACACGGGCTTCGGCGCCCGCGTGAGGCATCTCCGCGAGGAGCTAGTAGGGACGCTGCGCCGGCTGCGATCGGAGGGTGGGATCGCCGCCTATGGCGCGACGGCGAAGGGCTGCACGTTGCTTTCGTACGCGGGCATCGGCCGGGAAACGGTGGAGTTCGTGGTCGACCGCAATCCCTTGAAGCAGGGTCTCTTCACGCCCGGCAGTCACCTGCCGATCGTCCCGCCGGAGAGGCTCGTGCAATCGATGCCGCCCTACGTGCTGCTGCTGGCCTGGAATCTCGCCGATGAGGTGATGCGGCAGCAGAGCGAGTACCGGAGCTCGGGCGGCCGCTTCATCATCCCAGTGCCAGAAGTCCAGGTCGTTTGATCCGCGGCGAGCGGGATGCGCTTTCAACCGCTTAGCGTCGAAGGCGCGTTCGTCGTCGAGCTCGAACCGATCAACGACGAGCGCGGTTTCTTCGCCAGGTCATGGGCAGCAAGCGAATTTGGGTCGCGTGGTCTTGACCCTGACCTGCTTCAGGTCAGCATCTCGTACAACGCGCGAGCCGGGACCGTCCGGGGGATGCACTTTCAGCTCGCGCCACATGAGGAGACGAAGCTGGTGAGATGCACGAGCGGCGCGATCTTCGACGTCGTGGTCGACCTGCGTCGCGACTCGCCCACCTTCAGGCGATTCGAAACCGTCAACCTCACGGCCGGGAACAGAAAGTCGCTCTACATCCCGAAGGGCTGCGCGCACGGTTTTCAGACCGTCGAGGACGACACTGAGGTGCTGTACCAGATCAGCGCGGAGTACGCTCCCGACGTGGCGCGCGGCGTGCGCTGGAACGATCCCGCGTTCGGCATCGCGTGGCCCATGACGCCTACGTGCATCTCCGCCAAAGATCAGGCGTTTCCTGACTTCAAGGGATGAGTCGGGTCCTGGTCACCGGTGGCGCCGGATTCATCGGCTCGCACCTGGTCAAGGAGCTCGTCGCGTCGGGACACGACGTCGGGGTCCTGATCCGCCCGGGCGCCTCGATCGAGAAGCTCCAACCGATGGTTGGGGATGTCCGCGCCTTTCGAGGAGACCTCGACGATCCCGAGGATGCCGTCTCGAAGCTCGGCGAGTGGCGGCCGGAGACATGCGCGCACCTCGCTTGGTATGCCGAGCCGCGCACCTACCTTCAGTCGGCGGAAAACGTCAGTCACCTGACATCCAGCCTCGCGCTGGTAACGCGACTGTCCGATGCGGGATGCAGACGCTTTGTGATCACGGGCACCTGCGCGGAATACGCGCCGAGCCAAAGTCGCCTGGGAGAGGACAGTCCGGTGGGGCCGCAGACGCTCTACGCCGCGTGCAAGCTCTCGCTGCAGATGGTCACCGCCCAGCTGGCGGCGCAATCCGGGATGCAGGTGGCGTGGGCCCGGATTTTTCATCTCTACGGCCCGTTCGAGTACGAGCAGCGCCTGGTCCCTGCGGTGATCCGCAGACTCCTCGCGAACGAGGACTTCGCCGCAACCTCCGGCGAACAGGTGCGCGACTATCTGCACGTGAGCGACGTGGCGTCAGCCCTGTGCACCCTCGTCGAGGGTCGGGTCGACGGAACCGTGAACGTATGCTCCGGCAAAGAGGTCACCGTGCGCCAGGTGATCGAGACGATCGCCGAGATGCTCGGCCGCTCGGACAGAGTCCGGTTCGGCGCCGTCGCCGCGCGGGCCTGGGACCCACCGTACATCGTCGGCGACAACGCACGGCTAGTGGGAGACGGGTGGTCGCCTCGCTACGACCTGCGAACCGGTCTCGCGCAGACGATCGAATGGTGGCGCGCGCGCCAATGCTGAGGCGCAACGTCTTGGCCAACGTGCTGGGCGGATCGTGGGCCGCACTCCTGGCGCTGGTTCTCATCCCGGTACAGGTTCGGATCCTGGGCGTCGAGGCATATGGCTTGCTCGCCTTCCTCGCGTCAACGCAGGTCCTGTTCAGCATCTTCGACCTCGGGTTGTCGCCGACCATCACGCGCGAGGTGGCCAAGGACACCTCGGCAGATCTTCTACGCACGCGCGAGCTGGTCCGGTCGCTCTCCGTCCTCTACTGGCCGATCGGCATCGTGCTCGGCACCGCGCTGTTCGCCGGAGCCGGGTGGCTGGCGAGCCATTGGCTTCACCTAGGGTCTCTTCCGGCGGACCGAGCCGAAGCTGCGATCCGCTACGGGGCGGTTGCCATCTTCCTACGGTGGCCCGTCTCCCTCTTCAGCGGTGTGCTCGCTGGCCGCCAGCGCTTCGACCACCTGAACGCGCTGAAGGCCGTCGTGGCGACGGTCAGCGCCGCTGGCGGACTGGCGGTCCTGTTCGTGACGCGCGACCTCCTCGCCTACATGGCGTGGACCGCGTTTGCCGCGGGCATCGAGGTGGGGGGGTATCTCGCCATCCTGGCGCGTGCGGTACCGGGGTTGATCGGGCCGCCGTCGGTCAAGATGATGTTCGATCGCGGCGTCTGGCAGTTCGCCGTCGGCATGGGCGTCATCAACCTGCTGTCGATGGTGCTCACCCAGAGCGATCGCATCCTGATCAGCAAATTCCTGCCGATCGAGGTGCTTGGTTACTACGCCCTTGCCTACTACATCGTCTACGGGCTTTCCCTGGTGCAGAACCTGGTCACGTCCGCCATGTTCCCGACGTTCGTCAAGTTCAACGCGGCGCAGGCGCTGGACGACCTGCGTGAGCGCTACCAGACCGCGACCCAGGCATTCATGTATGTATACAACCTCCCGATCTGGGTCCTTGTGTTCTTTGGCCACGAAATACTCAGCGCGATCACGTCGCGTTCGGCGGCCGATCACGCCGCGCCCATCCTTGCGTTCCTTGCTATCGGCTTCCTGTTCAACGCCGCGACCGCGCTCAGCTACACGGCGTCGATCGCAAGCGGCAACACTTGGCTCCCGATCAGAGTCAACCTGGTCGCCGTGGCAGGCTACCTTCCGCTGCTCGTCGTCCTGACGCTCAGGTGGGGCGGCGCTGGCGCGGCGGCGGCATGGCTCGTGCTCAACCTCTACTACCTCCCGACTCTGCTGCGCAGCGTCCACAGAAAGGTCTTGCACATTGAATCTCTCAGCTGGCTGGGCCGGAACTTCCTGCCCTTCGTGGGCGCGGGACTTCTCGTGTTCGCCGGCGCCAAGGGGATCGTGCTCGTGGTCGGCTTTGACGACCACCTCGCTCTCGCGATCGGCCTGGCGGGCTGCCTCGCCTATGCGGTCCTCGGCTACGTCCTGCTGGGCGTTCCGCTCCGTCGGCAGATAGGGGAATCCGTCACCGCCGCGCGGTTGGGTCGAGGCGCCATCTGGTCGAGCCGGACATGATTCGCCGCCTGCTCAACAGGGTCACCCCGCGTCGCCTCCTCGTCAACTCGGTGGGGCATGACGTGCGGATCTCGCCGAGCACCGAGATTTCGGGCGGCCGCTTCATTGATATCCATGACGGAGTCGGCATCGGCAGGCGGTGCTGGCTCCTGGTCCAAGGCGCCGGAACCCGCCCTGACGACCTCGGGCCCGCGATCGTCATAGGGGCCGGTACTCAGGTCGGGGAAAGCTGCACCATCAGCGCCGCGAACCGCATCAAGGTGGGGCGCAGCGTGCTCTTCGGCTCGAGGGTCTGGTTGACGGACCACAACCACGTCTACACCGACATCTCGAAACCGGTGCTGGCCCAGGGCTGGACCTCCGGCGGCTCCGTCGAGATAGAGGACAACTGCTGGCTCGGTACCGGCGCCGTGATCGTCGGCAGTCGAGGCCTCAGGATCGGCAAGGGCAGCGTCATCGGGGCGAACTCCGTGGTGACGTCCGACGTACCGGCCCATGCGGTCGTGGCGGGAAACCCCGCGCGGGTCATCCGCCAATACGACGAGAGGACCGCTACCTGGACCCGGCCGCCGGAGTGACGGTGCGATACGGTTGCAGCCGATGAGCCCCGCATCGGCGGCGGTCGCCACGCACCGCGACACACCCGTCGCAGCGCCCAGGCGATCTCTACTCGACAGGGCGGCTCTCGCCGCCGGATGCGGCCTGCTCTTCATCATCGCTTTCATTCCGACCGCATACACCCGAACCGTTGGGGTTTTGCTCGCGGCTTGCGTCTGCCTGGTGGTTGCCCGGTGGATTCGCGACCGCCAGATCGCGATCGACGGAACGGTTGCCGCGCTGGCGGTGCTGTACGTCGTTGTCGGCGCAGCGTATGTCGGCCTTGGAATCCAGCGCCACAATCCCGGAGCGCGCGCCGAGGCGCCGGTCTTCGTGCTGTGGCCGATCGTCTACGTGGTTCTCATCACCGGGATCGACGCCGTGGCTGCGTTCAAGTGGATCAACCTGACCCTGCTGGCAGCCGCCATTGCGATCTGTCTTTACGACCTCGATTGGATCGCGGTCAACGTCAACTGGCTTCCGCGCGCCGCGTTCGTCGATCTCCAGCAGGACGCTCGGTTCAGGCCATTCGACGGGTACATCCAGTTCAACCTGAACTCACTCGCCTCGTTGATGTTCCTGACGCCTTATGTGCTTTCGCGCGCCACGGACCTCCGGTCGATACGTTCGAGGGCCGAGCGGATCGCGGTCCTGATCGCCGTTGTACTGACGCTGGCGATCACGGTGCTGGCCCTGCGGCGGGCGCTGCTTGTCGTGGTCCTCGTGGCCGCGCCGATCACCATCCTCGCCGCGACGGCGGCCATGAAGCGGACCGACCGTCTCGCCTACGCAAAACGGGCACTGGTCACCCTTGCCGCCGTCGGCGTCGCGGGAATCCTCGTCCTCTCCGCGGCCACGCTCACGCATCAATTCAATCCGGGCGGCTACGTGAACGCGGTGGTCACCGGGGTCGAGTTGGGGAGCTCAGAGGCCGGCCCCAAGGCGCGCGGTGACCAGCTCAAGTCTTTGACCGAGGGATGGCGGCAATCGCCCCTCATCGGAAACGGTTTGGGCGCGGTGGCTTCGGTCATCCGCTCGCCATCGCAGCCGTGGGCCTATGAGCTGTCCTACAATGCCTTACTTTTCAAGACGGGGATCATCGGCTTCGTGCTCTATGCCGCCGGCGTCGCGTGGCTCTTCTGGCAGGGTCTTCGTCTGGTTCGCGACAGCCCGCTGTCGTCGAGCGTCCGGCCGGTCCTGGTCGGCTCGGTGGGCTTCCTGGTGGCCAACGCCACCAACCCGTACCTACAGAAATTCGGCTATCTCTGGATCCTGTTTCTTCCGCTCGCATACGTGAGTTTCTGGCGTCTTGCGAGCCTGCACGAAAGGACTCAATGGGACCGGCTCGTCGCCACCGTCCTATCCAGACTTGGCGTGAGGCAAGGCCTCGGCGAGTCGCGACCGCTCGGCCGCGGAGAGTAGCCGCAGCCAGACGATCGGGACCAGAGCGGTCGCAACGATCGCCAGGAAGGCGACCTTCAGGACCAGCGCCATCGGAAGAGCGCCAAATACCAGCAGCCCGGCCCCAATCGCGACGGGTGCCAGGATGACGAAGGGCGATCGTGCGATGGAGATGTTCAGAAGCCGGGAAGACACGACGAGCAGGACCAGCGCATCGAGGCCTGTGCGAATGGTCCATGCCATCGCGGCGCCATCGATTCCGCGAAGCCTCACGAGCGCGACGAGGACGATGACATAGATCGGCAGCTCGATCAGGTTGAGCAGTCCGGTGAACCTTGGCCGGCCGGCGCCCTGCACCAGCACGAAAGCAACCTGCCCGATCGAGTTGAAAAGGACGCCCACCGCCAGCCACTGAAGGACTGACGCGGAGTGGTCGGCGAACTGGGTTCCCAGCCAAAGCTGCAGACCAGGCCTCGCGAGCGTGACGAAGACAAGCGTGATCGGGAAAATCACCAACGCGAGGTATTTGACGCCGCGGAGGAACAGCTGGCGCGCGTCGTGCAGACCGATCGCGTAGAGGGTCGCGAAAGCTGGAAACATCACGCCGGTCACGGCCGCGGGGATGACGAAGAGACGCGTCACGACATCGAAAGGCGTCGCGTAGTAGGTTACGGCCGCGATCGAAACGAGGGAGCCGATCAGGAACCGGTCGAGGTAGGTCATGAACGGAGCCGCTACATTCGTGACCGCCATCCAGCCGCTGAACGACAGCAGGCGGCGGACGCCAGTTCGGGTCAACCCCGGCACGCGCATCAGGTCGGGCGCTACGCAGTAGCAGGCGAATAGGTAGGCGCCGCAAGCCAACACGCGCGTGACCAGAAGCGAGGCGCAGATCGCATCGATGTGATTAGTCAGCGGAACCACCGCCAGCGGGGCAAGGTAGGTGAGGGCACCGAGGGGGAGGCGGATCAAGTTGCTCGCGAAGAAGGCCTGGCGCGCCTCCAGGACGCCGCGCAGCCCCGTGGCCGCGACGCCGAACGGCACCGCGATCGCCACGAAGATCGAGCCCGACACGGCTTCCGAGTAGAGTCCGGCCGGCGTTTTGAGGAAGTGACCCAGCGCCCACGGAGAGCCCGCCGCGAGCACGGCGGCGATCGCGATGCCGAGCATCGACAGGAGGGCCAAAGACGTCCAGACAAGGCGGCCCATTGCCTGATCGCCGTCGTTCTTTATGCTGCCCGCGATCAGCTGAGTGAGCGCGCGGCCGATGCCGAGGTCGAAGATGCTGAAATAGCCCACAAGCACCCACGCGAGGCTGAGCAGGCCAAATCGTTCGGTCCCGAGTGCCCGGATCAGTGGGGGGATAGCCAGCACCGCGACGAGCAGGGGCGTGCCCTGGCCGAGGAGGTTCCACAGTACGTTCCCGGCAAGGGACCGGCTACCCGGAGGTCTCGGTGTCCCCATCTTCCCTAGCTAGAATCACCTGTCGAACATTGAGGCACGGACACCCTAGGTCACAGCCGATCGAGATCGAATGAGCACGAACGATTCCTGCGACGTCGTAATCGTCAACTGGAACAGCGGCCATCGCCTTCAGCAATGCGTCGACAGCCTGGCCGGCGCGACGAAGGTCGTCGTGATCGACAACGCATCGACTGATGGGTCGGCGAAGAGTCTAAAGGCACCTGGGCTTCAGCTCTCGGTGATCCTGAACGAGACCAACCGCGGCTTCGCCGCGGCGTGCAATCAAGGCGCGATCTTCGGAGACAGCAAGTACATCCTGTTCTTGAACCCCGACACCAGGCTTTCGCCCCCCGCTCTGGCCACCGCTCTGCGATTCATGAACAGCCGCGAGGCTTCCGACGTGGCGATCTGTGGATTGCGCCTGGTCGACGCGACCGGGGCCACGCAGCCCAGCTGCGCCCGCTTCCCCAGGCCGGCCCACCTGATCGGACGCTCGCTTGGCATCGACAGGGTGGCGCCGCGCATCGTCCCGCCGCATCTGATGCTCGAGTGGAAGCATGACGACCGCAGGTATGTCGACCAGGTCATGGGCGCGTTTCTGCTCATCCGGCGGTCTGTGTTCGAAGAGCTGCACGGTTTCGATGAGCGATTTTTCATGTACTTCGAAGAGCTCGACCTGTCGTTGCGGGCGCGAGGCAAGGGCTGGCGGTCCATCTTCTTGCCCGATCCGACGGTCTTCCACGAGGGCGGGGCGAGTTCGGACCTGATCCCGGACACCCGGCTGTATTACGTCTTGCGCAGTCGCATCTTGTACGCCTACAAGCACTTCGCCTGGTGGCAGGCGCTAGGCGTCACGGCGACCACGCTGAGCGTCGAGATGCTGGGCCGCCTCGCGTTCTCAGCCATCAACCTGTCGGTGGCCGATGCGGCGGTGACCATCAAGGCTTTCGTGAAAACCTGGGGCGCAGCACCAGAGATCCTACGCACCGCCTCCACGCCTCTGCCGACCGGAGGCAGCGTCCACAAAGCACCGCAGCTGACACCCTCGCGCCGGCGCAAGACCACCTTTTCGGTCTTGCTGCCGACCAGGAAGGGGGGTCCCCTGCTTCGCGGCTGCCTCAGGTCGGTGCTGAATCAGCAGGACCCCGACTTAGAGCTCGTCGTAGCGGACAACGCGAACACTGATGAAACGCCTTCAGTGCTTGCCGAGTTCGCCTACGATCCGCGCCTCAAGGTCGTCCGCCACACCTCGCTCAAGACGGTCACCGAAAACTGGATGTCCGCGCTCGAGGCGAGCACCGGCGACTACACGGTTGTCATCGGCGACGACGACTGCCTGCTCCCGGGCTATTTCGAAACGCTACGCCGGACCATCGAGCAGTACGAGCACCCCGAGTGCATTGTCTACAACGGTTTCTCGTACGTGTTCCCCGGCGCGATCAGCCGCAGCGCCGGCAGCTACTACTCCCGCCCTCACTTTCAGTTCGACCGCAAGCTGAGGGAGGGAGACCTGACAGGCGACTACCGGAGACAACTCCTGGCGGACATGTTCAACTTCGTGGTGCGCTATCCGCTCAACATCCAGCTCACGCTGTTTTCACGGCGGGCCATGAAGCGCGTGCCTGCGCCGTTCTTTCGGCCGCCGTTCCCGGACCATTTCGCCATTAACTCGCTGCTCCTCAAGGCCGACAGCTTCGTCTACCTGCCGGAGGCGCTGGCCGTCATCGGGCTTTCGTCGAAGTCGTTCGGCCACTTCGCCTACGGCGGAGATTCGGCGCAGGGCATGACCTATCTCGGTTCGGCTTCCAGCTTCGAGGGCAAGCTGCCGGGCAGCGAGTTGCTGAACTCGATGTACTCGTGGCTGGAACTCCTCAAGACCACCTACAAGGTCGAGCTGACCGACATCGAGGTGAACCGCTCTGCTTACGTGCGCCGTCAGTTCGCCTACTGGCTCGTCGAGTACCGCCATGGTACGGTCGGCCTGCCCGAGCTCCGGCGCCGAGCCGGAGCGATGAATTTGCGAGATTGGACGCGGCTGGCGGGTGTTGCGGTGGACGCCGAAGCGTGGAGCCACGCGCCGCGGTTGGTGGCGCTCACCCGCAAGGACCCGCTGCGCGGCCAGTGGTCGACTCTGAAACCGCTCGACGGAGTTTCCAACATCGTCGAGTTCGCGGAGTGGGCTTCCAAGAAGACCCCAGAGCTTGAGCCAGAGCACGAGTACAGCAACGCCTGAGGGTGCCTCGCCGCCCGCGCCGCGAGTCACGGTGTGTGTACCGACCATCGGCCAGCGCAAAACCCTGGGGGAGGCGCTCCAGAGCCTCAAGGCGCAGACGTATCCGGACTACGAGGCGCTCATCCTCGACAACTCGACAACGTTAGAGGCTCAGCAGGAAATCGGGCGCTTTGCCGCAGGAGACAAACGGGTGTCCGTCCTCAGGTCTGAGACCAGGCTGCCGATGTTCTCGAATTTTCAGCGCGGCCTGGATGCGGCCAGAGGCCGCTACGTGGCGTTCTTTCACGACGACGACGTCTACTCCGCCGAATTTCTGTCGGAGCAGGTCGCTTTCCTCGACGCCAACCCATCGGCCGCATTCGCGGGGGCGAACTGCCTCCTCATCGATGCCGACGGGCGGATCACGGGCGAACGCAGCCTGATCCGATCCACCGCGGTTTGGAACGGGTGGAAGTACATCAACAGGCTGTTCGCGCTGGGCAGCAATCTCTTCCCGATGCAGAGCATCACGTTCCGGCGATCGGCCCTGCCGGCGGGAATGTTCGAATCCACCGGCGGCGTTCATTTCACGGACTTCGTGCTGCTGATGGAACTGGCCGAGCGCCACGACGTTGGGCTCATCGCCCGGCAGCTCCTTCAGCTTCGAGTCCACCCCGGGCAGGCATCGCAACAGCTCGCCATCGGCGAGTCGCTCGATCTTCGGACCAAGGTCTTCCTCGCTTACTGCGACGACCTCGCCATAAGGTGGCCGGGACGGCGCGAGAACATCGATCGACTTCGGCGCCAGGTCGCAACGGCGCGCCGCTCGACGGTGCTGTGGTCGTGGGCGAACGCCGCCGATGGGCAGGCCGCAAGATCTTCTCGGGCGGCCCTCGGCACCAGCGGGTTCGACCAGGCCCTTTGCGGTGCCCTCGGCGTGCTGGACCGAATCGGCGTCGGGCGCCTGGCCAGAACCCAAGCGGTGCGCGCGGGGTTGCGCCGGGCGGCCCAGTTCACGGTCCGATGGACGTCGCCGAGCGAAGCTTGATGGCGGCGGTGGCTACTCTTGTCTATCTCACGGGCTTCGCCGGACTCTGTCTGGCGGGATGGCATGCCATCGGTTCGGCGTTCGCCGCGGACCCGGATGAAGCACGTTTCCTTAAGCGAGTCTTCGCCGTCGCCGTGGCAGCTCGCCTCGCAGTGGCGCTCGGGACTTACGTCTTCCTGCCTTATGGTCTCTTGGCTCCTGACGAAGCCGGCTACCTGCGAGAGGCGACCAACATCGTCTCCACGAAGCACATAGACCTGGTGGAGTTTCTCAACGGGCATGCCTGGCAATACTTCAACGCGGCGACACTCCTCATGCCAGGGGCAGTCAATGCGCTGCTTCCCCGCCTGTGGAATTGCTTCGTCGGGTCGCTCTGCGTGGTCCCAGCCTATGTGATCGCGCGGCAGCTTGGCGCGGGAGCGGCCAGTCGATTCGCCGCCGTCTTGACCGCCGCATTTCCAAGCATCGTGCTGTGGTCCAGCCTCAACATCAAGGACGCCGACGTCTGGTTTCTCATCCTCGTCGCGGCGGCGTTGATTTTGCGCATCCAGCAGCAGCCTGGCGCGAGGTACGCATACGCGCTCGGGGCAACCCTGGCGGTCCTGATCACCCTTCGCTGGGTGGCGGCGGCCGGTCTTGTCGTCGCGCTCGGCGTCGCCTTGTTGTCGAGGAGTGAGGCGGTGCGCTCGGCGCTGCACCGTCCACGGTTCTGGCAGGTGGCCGGGGGAGCGACCGGCTTTGTCGTCCTGGTCGTGGTCGCGGCGATCAAGACGCATCCCGCCGCCGTAGCCCGTATCTACGGCGCCGCGCACCTCACCGGGCTTGCTTACGTACGCCGCGAATTCACGGTGGGCGCCCATTCCACCACGATTCGCGACCCTGGACTGGACACGCTGGGTGGAACCCTGGCCTTCCTCCCTCAGGGTTTCAGGGATTTCCTGCTCCGCCCGTACCCCTGGGAAGGCGCCGGCAGCCTCGCAGCTCTGACCCGCCCCGAGACGATCGCCTATTACCTCCTGCTCGTGCTGGCGCTTTACGGGATCTTCGTCAGCCTTCGCACACGCCCCGAGCCCGCGATCCCCCTGATCACGTTCCTACTGGGCATGGGTCTCGGCTATGGATTGATCCTCGCGAACCTCGGCACCATCTATCGCGAACGGGCTCAACTCATCCTCGTGATGTTCTGCTTCGCGGCGGTGGCTGTTGGCTCGATTCGCGCCAGGCTTCCGACGCGAGGTCGAGCCGGGGAACGCGGCACCGTCTCGACGGTCAATAAGCACGGTCCGACATCGGTCTGACCGCGACCACGCCCAACGCCAGGGCGAGAAACAGGCTGCTGAAGGTCACGCCCCCGAGCAAGAAGCTCTCGAAGGTCATCGCGGGGACGAGTCCGCACAGTGCCGCCGCCAGGGCGAGACGGACCGGGTCGCCAACCCCGTCGTCGCGCAGCCAGTCGCGGGTGAAGATCCACGCAGCCGCCAGGAGAACGAAGACCAAGAAGACAAGACCGGGGATGCCCATCTCGACAGCGGTTCTGAACCATGTACTGTGCGAGGTGAGGGTCTCTATGTGATGTTCGCCGCCCACCAGGAAGGGATACAGCGCAGGTACGTTGTTGCCCGGTCCGTAACCAAGGATCGGCCGCTTCTCGATTGCGTGAATCGACGCCGCCCACAGATACTCGCGACCTGTCAGGCCAGTACCTCCCCGTAGGGGGGTTTCGTCGATGCCTGTGCTGGGTGTGCAATTGGGGGCGCAAAAATTGCCGATTGCGTTGGCCCCGACGGTCCCGACGAGAACGAACAGGAAGACCGAGGCGAACACGGCGCATACGGCGGCCGGTGTCGCGGCGTGGAGACGTGCGCGGCGGGCCAATACCACGAACGCGCCCGCCGAGACGATGGCCGCGAGCCACGCGGTTCGGTCCAACGTCAGCACGATTGCCGGCACCATGACCACGATGCCAAGGCGTGCTAGGACCCGCGGCCAGCCCACACGCGTCACGCTCCATCCGAGCAACATGCCGACCGCAAGCGCCATCGTTATGCCGGCTTCGAGGGGAGCTAGGTAGATGCCCGCTGACCGACCGAAGTGAAGCCCCGTCGTATGTCCCGCGATGGTTAGGTCGGCAAGCTGGTAATCGCCCAGCGCACGGCCGAAAACCGTAATGGGGTTGATGGCCTCGACCAAGTAGACGGTCAGGGCGACGATCGCTCCGAGCACTCCGACTGACAGCAGCAGGTTGTCACGATCGGACTGCTCAGTAAGCGCGGCCGGGATCTTCCAGATTGCGAGGCCACAAACCGCAACCATCCCGACGATGTAGACAGCGCTGACAATGTGGTCGATCGATGTCACCGTCGCCAGGGCTGCCCACGCGAGGTAAAGGCCAACCGCAACCAGGACGACCCGTGGCGTCACAGAGACCATCCTGCGGCTCCTCCATGCCTCGAGCATCGTTCTGAGGCCGACAGCTCCGCCGGTGACAACGACCGGCATGTAATGGGTCGGTTCGGTCACGAGCCCGCTCGCGACGAATGCGCTCGCCAGGACAAGTCCGGATACCAAGAGACCCGCGGTGAAGCGGCGCGTCAGCCATTCGACGGCCACCGCCAGCCCGACTGCCGCAATCCAACCCACAGCGGTGCGCGTCATCGCGCCGGCTAGAACGGGGAGCCACGAAGCGGCCACGACCGCGGCCACGATCGCACCGAACTGACCTGGGCCCGGCACGCTCACTGCGGAAGTCGTTCTCGGCTTGCTTTCGACCAGCTGCACGGCGTCAGTATTTCAGGCTGGCGGGTTCGGCACAGTCCGCAGATCTATGATCATGCGCCGCATGCGTCGGTACGGCCTCATCGTGTCGCTCAACGTCGCAGCCATCGCGTTTTATGTCTTCATCGGCATCCGCATGGGTTTCTTCACGCACATGAGCGCCACCTTGTTCTGGAGCGTGGACTCCAATATCTATCGCGATGTGGCCAACTGGCTCTACGGAGCGGGGCCGAACACAGTCGAATCGAAATACAGGCCGTTTCTCTTTCCGCTCCTGCTTGGAGCGGCGGACCGTCTCGGCGGTGCGACGGGAATTTGGGTCCTCAACTTTCTGTGCTGGTTGGGCACTGTCAACCTTACGGCTGAGGCGGTCCGACGCATGACCGGCCGAGCGGTATTGGGGGCGATTGCCTTCATGGTCCTCGCCTCCAACATTTCGCTCATCGTGCTCAGCTTCCAGGCGCTCACCGAATCGACGAATGCCCTGCTCGAGTCGGCCTGGATCGTCGGCCTTGCGGTCGCAGCCGTGCCGCCTGCCAGGCCTCGGGATATCGTGCTGCTGCTTCTGCCGCTTACGCTCATGACCGTGGTCAGGCCCGGCAACGAGGTCGTCCTGCTCGTCGGTGCCGTGCTGCTCACAGTGGCCATCTGGCGGATGCCCCGAAGTAGGGGCAAGGCCGTTCTCGCGACCACGCTCTGCTGTCTTCCACTGATTTTTCAGGTCGGACTGATGGCGGTCACCAACCATTTCTTCGGCCTGTCGGCAGCCGGCGCCAGCCAGTTCAAGGGTTACTACGCGAGCCAGGTGTACGCATCCGTCAACGGATTGCCCAGCGACCTCAAGGCGGCACAGCTCGAGGTGGAGCCGATGAGCAACCAGGAGCTGGCGGCTTTCCTGCTCACCCACCCAGGAGCGTCCTTCCACATCTTTTTTTCGAACCTCCGGCAGAACCTGACGTCGGGGTCGAACTTCATCGACATCGGTACATTACCGACCCTGGCGGCGGCCGTCAGACGTGAGAACAAGGTGTACGTGATCCTTGATCTCATCTTCGTACCGATCGTGGCCATCGCCATAGCCATCAGGCGAGACGTGCGATTGGTCCTGCTCAGCATCTTCCTCGCCCTTCTGATCGGGCTGTGCAGCTTGATCAACACGCAAGGGGATCGCTACGTTGACATGGCCGTGCCCTTGTGGGCGGCGGCTTACGCCCTCGCCGCTTCCGACCTCCTGCCATTCGTCTCGCAGTGGGTGGTGCATCTGCGCCACGCCGTGAAAGGCGCCGCGTGAGGCCGATCGGCCGCACATAGCGCAAAAGGGCGCCCCACGACTTGATGCGCAAGATGGCTCAACCTGAGGACGTTTTGCTTAGAGTTGGCAGCCTTGTCCAGGCCGTTCTACCGCCGTTTTGCCGTTTCGCTGTTCAGCGCGGTTGTCCTCGGGGCCCTCCAGGCCGTGCCCGCGGCTTCTCCCGTTCACGTCTCGACAGCGCTAGTTGCGAGCAGCGGTTGGCTGGACAGGCTCAACTCGTGGCGGACCAATGTGGGCCTGCCTCCTCTTACCGAGGACTCCACATGGAGCACAGGCGACTACGACCACGCGGTGTACATGGTCAAGAACGACCTGGTGACGCACTACGAGACGCCAGGCACTCCCTACTACACGACCGCCGGCGACACCGCAGCGCGCAACAGCAACATCTACGTCAGCTCGAGCACTAGCACCACAGACGAGGATGCGATCGACTGGTGGATGCGAGCGCCCTTTCACGCCCTGGGGATGATGGACCCCCGGCTCACCACGACCGGATTCGGCTCCTACCGCGAGGTGAAGTCGGGTTGGGACATGGGCGCGGCCGTCGACGTGCTGCGAGGCAATTCGTTCAGTGGTGGCACATACCCGGTCTACTTCCCAGGTAACGGCACCACCGAACCGCTTACCTCTTACGGCGGCAACGAGTACCCAGATCCTCTCCAAGCGTGCTCCGGCTATTCGGCACCAACCGGTTTGCCCGTTTTCATCCAGGTCGGGGGTAATGTGGCCACGACCGCCGGGTCGGTCCATTCGTTCACTGGCAATGGGTCGCCGCTGGACCACTGCGTGATCGACTCGAACACTCCAACGGTCGGCAGCGGCCTGAGCACTCGCGGAGCGGTGATCGTGATCCCGCGGCAGCCGCTGCAGAGCGGCGTGAAGTACGTGGTTTCGCTCACAGTGAATGGCGTTCCTTACACATGGTCTTTCACAGTTGGCCCTTTCAACGCGTGCGGCGCTGTCGATGTCAGCGCGAGTCCTGCCTCGCCGATCGCGCTCGGCCCAATGGTCACCATCACGGCTCTGGCCGTCGGCTGCCCCGGCCCCAGCCCGCTATACCAGTTCTGGATGGCCGCGCCCGGCGGGAGCTGGCAGATGGTCCAGGCGTACTCGACCAGTTCGACGTTCACCTGGAATACATCCGCTCCGGCGGGGACTTACAGCATCTCGATCTGGGTGCGTGACGCGCTGAGCAACGGTATTTATGGCAACAGCACCGGTCGCTGGGATGTCTACAGCACCGTGCAATACACGCTGAATGCTCACCAATGCGCGGCGGTCAGCCTTTCGGCGTCTCCGGCATCGCCGGCTGCGGAGGGGACCCCTGTTGTACTCACAGCGATCGCATCCGGGTGTCCAAACCCGGTCTACCAGTTCTGGATGGCGGCACCAGGCGGGAGCTGGCAGCTCGTTCAGGCTTACTCCGCCGGCGCGACCTACAACTGGAACACGAGCGGAGCCCCCGCCACCGGCAGCTACAGCATCTCAGTCTGGGCGCGGGACGCCAGCGGCAGTGGAGCGTTCGGCAACAACACGGGGGGCTGGGACGCGTACAGCTCAGGCACCTACACGCTTACGGCGAAGGCATGCGGCGCGGTCACGTTATCGACCTCGCCGGCCTCATCCGCGGTGGCAGGAACCACCGTTACCGTCACGGCGAGCGCTTCAGGCTGTCCCGACCCGAGTCCGCTCTACCAGTTCTGGATCGCGGCGCCCGGCGCCAGTTGGCAGATCGTCCAGGCCTTCTCGACGAGCTCAACCTACAGCTGGAAGACGAACCCCGGCGCGGTCGGCACCTACAGCCTCTCGGTGTGGGTCCGCGATGCGAGCGGCGCCGGCGCGTATGGCAACAGCACGGGGCGCTGGGACGCCTACAGCTCTGGCAGCTATGCGTTGACCGCGGGGTGCGCATCCGTCAGCCTTGCCGTTTCACCGTCGTCGCCCTCCAAGGTGGGCACTATGATCAGCCTGACTGCAAGCGCTTCTGGCTGTCCCAACCCGCTCTACCAATTCTGGGTCGCGGCTCCCGGAGGGAACTGGCAGCTCGTCCGGGCCTACTCCTCCACCGCGACCTATACCTGGAACACCACCGGCGCGGCAACCGGCAGCTATAGCGTCTCGGTCTGGGTGAGAGATGCGAGCAGCAGCGGTGTCAACGGCAACACCTCCGGGCGCTGGGACGCGTACACGAGCACGGTCGGCACGCTCACGTCCTGAGACCTGGCGGTCGGGCCGGGGCAGCGGTCTCTCGGAGCAAATCGGCAAGCCGGGTCGCGATCTTTCCTCGCTCGAAGTTCTCGGCCACGTAGGTGCGCCCGTTGGCGCCAAGGGCTGCGGCGAGTTTGGGATCGACGGCCAGCTTTTCGACCGCGTCGCGAATCGCTTGCGGATCTTCGGGCTCGACAACGATTCCACATCTAGCGGCGCGGATGAGATCGGCGGCCTCGCCCCAGAGTGCAGCGACGACCGGGCGCGAGGCCGCCATCGACTCGAACATCTTCGAAGGCAGCGCGGATTTGAATAGGTCGAGCCGCCGCAAGGGGATGATCGTCGCGTACGCCAGGTTGAGCAGCGCGGGCATGGCTGATTTCGGTTGATTCGGAATGAACGTGACGTTCCCGATTTCCTCGGCCGAAGCCTTCTTCATCAGAGCCTCTTTTTCGGCGCCGTCGCCGGCGAGTACGTACAGAACGTCGGGATCGGTGGTCAGCTTGGCCGCCTCGAGGATGGTGTCGAGCCCCTGGGCAAGGCCGTGGGTGCCCGCGTACAGGAACACTTTGCGGCCGGCAAGCCCAAACTTCTGCGCCATTTCGGCGTTCGGAGCGGCGGCAGGTTGGTAGGTCGCCGTGTCCACGCCGTTCGTGAGCAGGAACAGCTTGGCCCGAGGCACGCCGCGAGCGGCAAGGCGTTCGAGCATTCCCGGCGTTACGACGCTCACCCGCGCCGCCCTGCGGTAAAGATGCAGCTCGAGCATCTCTGCAAGCCGGACCGCGAATCGGTTGCGAAGCGCTCCGAGCTCGACGGCCGACTGCGGCCAGATATCGCTGACGTTGAAGATGAACGGTGCGCGCTTCAGGCGCGTGTAGGCGAGCGCGGCGAGTCCTATGAAGAGCGGAGGGGACTCGACGAAGATCACGTCGGCCGGGCCGGCGCGGCGTGTCGCGAAGAGACTCGAGAACGCAAACGAGAGGTGGTTGAGGATCCGGCGGACGAAGCCCTTGTTGGGCGTCGCGTACACGGGAGTTCGCAGCACGCGCACGCCATCGAGCCGTTCCTCCATCGAGCGCCGGCCGCGGTACTCGGCCGGCACGACGCCGGTCGGGTAGTTCGGAAACCCGGTCACGACCGTGACGCTGTGGCCCGCGGCCGCCAGCCGGCTCGCGAGCTCGAAGAGCCTCGACTGCGGTGCTCCGACCTCGGGTGGGAAGTAGTGCGTCAAAAAGATGACGCGCAGCGGCGATTCCGCAGCCATGCTCCGGCACATGCTAGGGCTGCCGCTAGACTCCGGGAGAGTGTCACGCCCCCGTGGTCCGAAGCAGATTCGCGAGATCGACGGCCGGAGCCAAGGAAAGGGTGGCGCGACGAGGAGCGCATCGTAGATGCGTGACGAGGAAGCGCCGGGCCCCTTGACGCAGGCTTCAGCGCCGAAGGCGCCCGGCCGTCTAGCTCGCGAAGATGCGAGGAACATCGGGGGCGGGACACTCCAGTGAGGGTGCTGACGGTCGTGGGCGCGCGCCCGCAGTTCATCAAGGCGGCGCCGGTGTCGCGCGTGCTTCGCCAGACGCACGAGGAGTACCTGCTGCACACGGGCCAGCACTACGACGACGCCATGTCGGACCTCTTCTTTCGCCAATTGGACATCCCGTCGCCGGACCGCAACCTCGAGGTTGGATCAGGGCCGCACGGCGCGCAGACCGGAGCGATGCTGGCCGGCATCGAATCGGTGGCGCTCGAATACCGTCCCGACTGGATCCTCGTCTACGGCGACACGAACTCGACTCTTGCCGGAGCGCTCGCGGGGGCGAAGCTCCACATTCCTGTCGCGCATGTGGAAGCCGGGCTGCGAAGTCATGACCGTCGGATGCCTGAAGAGACGAACCGGGTCGTGGCCGATCACGTCAGCACGCTCCTTCTGTGCCCGACGCCGACCGCGGTCGCCAACCTAGCTCGCGAGGGGCTGACTAGAGGCGTGCAGATGGTCGGTGACGTGATGCACGACGCATTTCTCCAGCACATCGCGCTCGCGGAGCGATCGTGCCGGATCCTGGAGGACCTTCGATTGACGCGAGGCGGTTACGCGCTGCTCACCGTCCACAGAGCTGAGAACACGGAGCAGCCCGACCGGTTGAACGCGATCCTGGAAGGCGCCGCGGCGTCCGGCATGCTTGTGATCCTCCCGATTCATCCGCGGACGCGAAGCGTTATAGGGGATGTGGCCGAGAATGTGAGGATCATCGAGCCGGTCGGCTACCTGGAGATGCTGGTCCTCGAGAGAAATGCGGAGATCATCGTCACCGACTCGGGAGGCGTGCAGAAGGAGGCCTTCTTCGCGGGCCGGCCGTGCGTCACTGTGCGGGACACCACCGAGTGGACGGAAACGGTGGACGCGGGTTGGAACGTGCTCACGGGCAGCGACAGCCGCGCAATCGCGCGCGCCATGCGGGACTTCCGGCCCACCTCGGCGAGGCCGCCGCTTTTCGGTGACGGCCACGCGGCCGAGCGCGTGGTCGAGGCCTTGTCGGCCGGTGCCGCGCGCATAAGATAAATTTCAGTTGGACACTCTGAAGACGATCCCGATCGCCGCGCCGCAGATGGGCGACGAAGAGCGCAGTGCGGTGCTCGCGGTCCTCGACAGCGGCCAGCTCGCGCAGGGTCCGGTCGTCGAGGCCTTCGAGGAAGAGTTCGCGCGATGGTGCGGAGTGCGGCACGCGGTCGCGGTCAGCTCCGGCACCGCCGCCCTGCATCTCCTGCTCCTTGCACATGGAATCAAGGAGGGCGACGAGGTGATCACGCCCGCGTTCACCTTCGTCGCGTCCGCCAACGTGGCGCTCTACGTCGGCGCTCGGCCGGTGTTCGCCGACATCGAGCTGGAGACGTACTGCATCGATCCGGCGCTCGTCGAGGCCGCAATCACGCCGCGCACCCGCGCGATCATGCCGGTCGACCTGTACGGCCATCCAGCCGCAATTGACGACCTGCGGCACATCGCGGATCGCCGCGGCCTGATCGTGATCGAGGACGCGTGCCAGGCGCACGGCGCGCAGATCCGGGGCAAGAAGACCGGCGCGCTCGGCGTCGACGCGACCTTTTCCTTCTATCCGACGAAGAACATGACGACCGCCGAGGGCGGCATGGTGACCACGGATGACGGCGGCATCGCCGACAAGGTCCGCGTCCTACGCCAGCACGGCGCGCGCGACCGCTACAAGCACGACGTCCTCGGCTTCAACTACCGCATGACCGACATCTCGGCGGCCATCGGCCGGGCGCAGCTCGCGAAGCTCGACCGGCTCAACGAGGTGCGGCGCCGCAACGCCGCCGCGCTGAGCCGCGGCTTGACCGGTCTGCCAGGACTCGTGCCGCCAACCGAGCGACCGGGCTTCCACCACGTCTATCACCAGTTCACCGTGCGGGTGGAGAACGATCGCGACGGCGTGCAGAAGCGGCTGCGTGACCTCGGCATCGGCACCGCGGTCCACTACCCGATCCCAGTTCACCGCCAGCCGCTCTATGAGGAGCTTGGCTATGGAGCGGTATCGCTGCCCAACTCGGAGCTCGCGGCGAGGCAGGTGCTCTCGCTGCCCGTGCACCCGGCACTCCACGACTCGGACGTCAAGCGGATCATCGACTCGGTGCGGCAGGCCGCGGCATCGGCATGACGCGCGTCGGCCTCATCGGCGCGGGGTCGATGGGCCGGAATCACCTCCGCGTCCTGGCGGACCTCGAAGGTGTGAAGCTGGTTTCGGTCTGCGACAGCGACCCGCTCATCCTGGAGGCGGTCGCGCGCAAGCACCAGGTCGCCACCTATGCGTCGTGGAAAGAGATGCTCGGGCGCGAAAAGCTGGACGCAGCGGTGGTCGCTGTGCCCACACAGTTCCATCTCGAGGTGGCGCGCGCCGCGCTCGCAAGCGGGGTTCACGTGCTGGTCGAGAAGCCGATCGCCGCCAACCTCCACGAGGGCCGCGAGCTTATCGCGGCGGCGGCCGCTGCGCGCCGAATGCTGGCGGTGGGTCATATCGAGCGCTTCAACCCAGCCGTGCGGGAGCTTAAGAGGCGGCTCGAAGAAGGCGAACTTGGACGCGTCTTCCAGCTGCACTCGATGCGCAACGGCCCGTTCGTGCCTCGGGTTCGCGACGTCGGAGTGGTGATCGACCTCGCCACCCACGACCTCGACGTGATGTATCAGCTCGCCGGCTCAGAGGTTCAGCGCGTGTACGCCGAGACCGAGCAGCGCATCCACACCGAGCACGAGGACCTGCTCAACGCGCTGTTGAAATTCGAGAACGGCGCCATCGGCGTGCTGCAGGCCAACTGGCTGACCCCGACAAAGATCCGCCAGCTCAGCGTGCTCGGCGAAAAAGGCCTCTTCGTCGCCAACTACCTGACGCAGGAGCTGACCTATTACGAGAATGCGGACGTCGAGCTCAAGCTTGACGCCCACGGCAATGTGACCGGGGTGAGCGAGGGAGAGATGGTGCGCTTTCCGGTCGCTCAGGCCGAGCCCCTGCGACTCGAGCTGAAGTCGTTCGTGGAAGCGGTGGCGAGCGGTCGACCGCCGGAGGTCGACGGGAAATCAGGCCTGCGCGCGCTTCAGCTGGCCGAGGCGCTGATCGCGTCGGCGCAGGGGGCGCGGGTCATCGCCGGCGACGAGCTCACCGAGCTGCTGTCGATGAATCCCGTCGGCTGATGCCGTCGCGGATCGCGATCACCTCGAGCGCGGCGAAGATCCAGAACTCGGTGCTGAGGTCGTTTTTCCAGTAGGGCGAGTCGAACATCCCGTGGACCAAGTACAGGACCAGCGCGCCGACTGCCCCCCACGCGACGGCACGGTAGATGCCGTCCAGCCTGCCCAGCGCGCGCACACCTCGCCAGATCAGTCCGAAGAAGATGACCGCGAATGAGATCAGTCCGAGCAAGCCCAGCTCACTCCAGGTCGTGAGCCAGAGGTTGTGGGGATATAGCTCGACCTCTTCTCCCGTCGGCCTGAACGGGGCGACCCGAATCGGAAAGCCGCTGATGCCGGCTCCCTGGAGTGGCCGCCGGGAGAGCATGCTCAACGCTTCGCGGTAGATGGACTGCCTCAGCGCCGCCGAGTGGGCGAACGTGTCGAGGCGGTCCCGGATGAACGGGAGCTCCAGCACCAGAAGGAGCGCGAGCGCGACCCCGAGCAGTGACCACAACCGCACCCGGCGCTCAGGAATGCTGACCACCGCGATGACCGCGAGAACGGCAACCGCCAGATAGCCCGCCCGCGAAAGCGTCAGCACCATCGCGGCAAGCAGCACGACGACCAACCCAGCCGCCGCCACGCGCTCACGAGGCGACTTCGAAAACAGGGCGAAACCGATGGCGAAGGCGAGCGGCGGCTCGAGGTAGAGCGCGACCTGGTTGGAGCTGGTGTTGAGAAAGGCCGGTCCCGCGTCGATTTGGACCGCGTGATGGGCGAGCGCGATCGCGAAGGTGACGATCTGGCCGACCGCGAAGACGAAGCTGCCTGCACCCGCGATGAGGATGATTCGGCGCAGCTCTTTCGGCGTGCGGACCAGGTCGACGGCGATGTAGAAGAGCGCGATTGTTTCGATGAAGTACGCCCGGTAGATGCCGAGCGCCCGCGTGTGGTCCGGAGCAAAGACGATGCCCCCGATGCCCGCGAGCAACAGGAGCGCGATCGGGATGTCGTGAGGCGTTCTGGCAGCCGGCCGGCGCCGTTCGGTCCAGAGCATCCAGGCGTAGGCGGCCACGGTTAGCCCGATCAGGACCTCAAGGAGCGTCGTCGGCAGGAAGAGGATTCGAAAGCGAACGTTGTACGAGGGGAGGGCTGCCGCGGTGATGCCCACCATCGCGACCGCGAGCTGACGTGGCGTGACCGAACGAATCCGCTCCATCAACCCTGACGCAGCGCTCGGAGCGTCACGACCTGGAGCGAGGCCAGCATCCAGAACTCGACGCTCATGTCGTTTTTCCAGTACGGCGAGTCGACAAAGCCGTGAATCGTCCAGACGACGAGCGCCGTCAGCACGCCCCACAAAACTGTCCGTTGCCAAGTTCGGGTTGAGGGCCATGCGCGCCAGCCGGTGAACAACAGTCCGAAAAGGATTACTGCGAACGCGATCATGCCGAGCAGGCCGACCTCGACCCAGAAGGTGAGCCAGATGTCATGCGGATAGATTTCCGGGCTGACTCCTCGGAACTCGTAGCTGAACCCGCCTAAGCCGACCCCGAAGATCGGGTGGGCGCGAATCATGTCGACGGCGGCGCCGAAGATCGCCTGCCGGCCGTTGATCGAGGGCGGTACGGTCGCCAGCCGCGCCATCACGAGCGGGATCTGCGTCGCCACGACCGCGGCGACGACCAGGGCGCCGGCGATCGCCAACCGCCACCACCCCGGGGCCGTGATCAAGACGACGAGCACCAGCGCGAGCAGCGCCACCCAGCTGCCTTTCGAGAACATCACAAGCAGTGCCGCTCCGGTGGGCGCGAGCCACAGCCCGCCAAGCAGCCTGGCACGTGCGGTCGGGGCGAAGATGAGCACTCCGACCGCAAGCGCGACAGGTGGTTCCATGTACATGGCGACGTAGTTGGCATCGCCGTAAAAGGCGTTGGGCGCGGACCCGACGTTGACGGCATGCGCAGCGAGCGCTCGCGCGAAGACGACGAGGTTGATCAGCGCGAACGCCGACGAGCCGATTGCGAATGCCGCGACGGCTCGCACCGCTCGCTCGATGGTGCTCAAGAGGTCGGCCGCGACGTAGAAGATCGCGATCGGTTCGATGAAGTACGCCCGGTAGAGACCGAGCGCGCCTCGATGGTCGCTCGCGACGACGACCGATATCGCGCCGGCGACGAGCAAGAGGACGATCGGTATGTCCAACCACGTCCTGATCGGGCGCCGCATGCCCTCGCGCCAGCGGGCGATGACATAGAGCGCCACCGTGACGATGATCAGCGTCTCGAGAAGGGTCGTCGGCAGCGGGCCGTAGTGCCACCGGACGACGTAGAGAGGCATCGCGCCGACCGTCGCGTAGAGCATCCAGCGGGAGTAGCGGAGCAGCGACGTCTCTGAGGCTTGGGCAGCGGCGGTCGCCACCGCGCGATCATATCGGCATGACAGAGCGCAACCTGCCGAGCCGAACCCTCTACCAGGGCCGCGATCGGGCCGGCGCGCGCGCGTTTCTGCACGCGATCGGGCTGAGCGCGGAGGACATCCAGAAGCCTTTTGTCGGCGTCTCGAACTGCTGGACCGAGACCATGCCATGCAACTTCGGCCTTCGCGAGCTCGCGATCCCGCTGAAGGCCGGCATCCGCGCCGCGGGCGCCAACCCGATGGAGTTCAACACGATCGCGATCTCCGACGGCATCACGATGGGCAGCGAGGGGATGAAGACCTCGCTGGTGAGCCGCGAGGTCATCGCGGACTCGATCGAGCTCGTCGCCCGAGGCCACATGTTCGACGCCCTCGTGACGCTGTGCGCCTGCGACAAGACGATCCCCGCCTCCGCGATGGCGTTGGCGCGCATCGACCGTCCAGGCTTCCTTCTCTATGGCGGCTCGATCATGCCCGGCACGTGGCGCGGCAGGCAGGTGGCGGTGGGCGAGGTCTACGAGGCGATCGGTGCGGCCGCCGCGGGCAAGATGACGGACGCGGACCTTGCCGACCTCGAGGCTGTCGCCTGCCCCGGCGCCGGTGCGTGCGGTGGCCAGTACACGGCCAACACGATGTCGATGGTCATGGAGGTGATCGGCCTTTCGCCGATTGGGTTCAACTCCATCCCGGCGGTCGCTCCGGAGAAGCAGCGCGCAGCCGAGCGCGTGGGCAAGCTCGCGCTGGACATTCTCGACCGCGACCTGCGGCCGTCGCAAATCCTGACCCGGCGCGCCTTCGACAACGCCATCGCGGCAGTCGCCGCGAGCGGCGGGTCGACCAACGCGGTGCTCCACCTGCTCGCGCTCGCGCGCGAGGTGGGCGTGGACCTTGGGATCGACGAGATCGACCGCATCAGCCGGCGCACGCCGCTGCTGTGCGACCTCAAACCGGGCGGCCGGTTCGCCGCGGTCGAGCTGCATCGCGCCGGCGGAATCGCGCTGCTGACTAAGCGCCTGATCGAGGGCGGCTACGTCGATGGCGAGGCCATCACCGTGACCGGCCGCTCGCTCGGCGAGGAGTGCGAGAACGTGAAGGAGACGCCGGGTCAGGAGGTGGTCACGCCGCTGTCGAGCCCTCTCCGCGCCGAAGGCGGCCTGGTCGTCCTCCGCGGCAACCTGGCGCCGGAGGGTGCCGTGGTGAAGGTCACCCACCACACGCCGACCTCACACCGCGGGCCCGCGCGCGTGTTCAACCGCGAGGAGGACGCGTTCGCGGCCGTCACCGGCGGCCGGATCAAAGCCGGCGACACGGTGGTGATCCGCTACGAGGGCCCGCGTGGCGGCCCGGGGATGCGCGAGATGCTGCAGGTCACGGCCGCGATCGTGGGCGAAGGCCTGGGCGAGACGGTGGCGATGGTCACCGACGGTCGCTTCTCGGGCGCGACGCGAGGCCTGATGATTGGCCACGTCGCGCCGGAGGCGGCGGTGGGCGGCCCGCTCGCCGCGATCCAGGACGGTGACGTGATCGAGATCGACGTCGACAGCCGCCGGCTCGAGGTGCAGGGCGTGGACATCGCGGCCCGGCTCAAGGGATGGTCGGCGCCGGAGCCGCACTACCGCCGCGGGGTGCTGGCGCGCTACGCGCTCCTGGTCGGCTCGGCCTCCGAAGGAGCGATGCTCAAGCCGTAGGTAGCCCCATCCGCGGGGGAGCCCCCACCCGGCGGCCTGCGGCCGCCGACACCGCCGCGCTTGCGCGGCGCCCCCGGCGAGCGGGGAGGTGAAGCTACCTGACTGCTGGCAGCCACGCCGCGCGGTGTTTTTCGTACGCCGCGATGTCCGAGTCGTGGCGCTCGACCAGGCTGATCTCGTCCAGGCCTTCGAGTAGGCAGTGGCGCGCGAACGGGTCGATCTCGAACCGATACGTGAAGCCTTCGCCTCGCACCTCCTGCGCTTGCAGGTCGACGGTCAGCTGCGCGGTCGGGTCCTCCGACGCAAGGTCGATGAGGTGCCGCACTTGGCTTTGCGGCAGCGTCACCGCCAGCAGACCTGTCTTGTAGCAGTTGGCCCGGAAGATGTCGGCGAAGCTCGGCGCGATGATCGCTTTGAAGCCGAAGTCGCGCAGCGCCCACGGCGCATGCTCGCGCGACGATCCGCAGCCGAAGTTCGCCCCGGCGACCAGGACCGCCGCCCCGGCGTGCTCGGGCTTGTCCAGCACGAAGCCGCCCCGCGCGCGCCAGTCGTAGAAGAGGAAAGGCCCGTACCCCGTGCGCTCGATCCGCTTCAAGAACTGCTTGGGGATGATCTGGTCCGTGTCGACGTCCGCCAGGTCGAGCGGCGCCATCCGGCCCGAAACGGTCTTGACGGGCTCCACTACATCAGCTCCCGCACGTCGACCAGGTGGCCGGTGATCGCCGCGGCGGCCGCCATGGGGGGGCTCATCAGGTGCGTCCGCCCGCCGGAGCCCTGACGGCCCTCGAAGTTGCGGTTCGACGTGGAGGCGCAGCGCTCGCCCGGGGCGAGGATGTCCGGGTTCATGCCGAGGCACATCGAGCAGCCCGCGTTGCGCCATTCGAAGCCCGCGGCCTTGAACACCAAGTCCAGGCCCTCGTCCTCCGCCTCGCGCTTGACCGTGGTCGAGCCGGGCACCACCATCGCGCGGACCTTGGGGTGCACGTGCCGGCCCTGGATCACGCCGGCGGCTGCGCGGAGATCCTCGAGGCGAGCGTTGGTGCACGATCCGATGAAGACGCGGTCGATCGCGATGCCGGCCAGCGCCGTGCCGGGCCGCAGGTCCATGTAGCGGAGCGCGCGCTCGTCAGTCTCGGAATGGGGCATGGGCACGCGGCCCGTCACCGGGACGACCTGCGCGGGCGTGGTGCCCCACGTGACGTGCGGCTCGAGCGTGGAGGCGTCGACGGAGATCTCCGAGTCGAAAGTCGCGCCCTCGTCGGTGACCAGCGAGCGCCAGTAGTCCAGCGCCGCCTCCCACTCCGCACCGCGCGGCGCGTGCGGCTTGCCTTCGAGGTACTTGAACGTGGTCTCGTCCGGCGCCACCATGCCCGCCTTGGCGCCCCACTCGATCGACATGTTGCAGATCGTCATCCGGCCTTCCATGCTCAGCCGGCGGATCGTCGACCCTCGGTACTCGACCAGGTGGCCCTGGCCCGCCGAGGTGCCGGTGCGCCCGATCAGGCCCAGCACGATGTCCTTGGCCACCACGCCAACCGGCAGCTCGCCCTCGACGGTCACCGCGATGTCGCCCTGGCGCTTCTGGGGCAGGCACTGCGTGGCGAGGACCAGCTCGACCTCGGAGGTCCCGATCCCGAAGGCCAGCGCGCCGAACGCGCCATGCGTCGAGGTGTGGGAATCGCCGCAGACGATCAGCATCCCGGGCTGCGTCAGGCCGAGCTCGGGGCCGATCACGTGGACGATGCCCTGATGGCGGCTGCCGATCTGGTGCAGGGGGATCCCTTCGTTGCGGCAGTTCTCTGCCAGCACCTCCATCTGTTTGCGGGAGAGCTCGTCGGCGGCCCGGATGCCGCCCCGGGTGGGCACGTTGTGATCCATCGTCGCCACGGTCAGGTCCGGCCGCCGGACGTGGCGCCCGGCCAGGCGCAGGCCCTCGAAAGCCTGGGGGGAGGTGACCTCGTGGACCAGGTGCAGGTCGACGAAGAGGAGGTCGGGCTCGCCAGGCGCCGAACGCACCACATGGGCGTCCCACAGCTTCTGAGCGAGCGTCCTGGGCATTGGGAACGACAACTTTACGGAGCCAGGCGACCGGAAATTTGTGTCTTGGCCACAACCCGAAGCGGCCTGTCGCTCGTTAACATTCACAACCTCATGGCAAAGTCCCGCCTGCTCGTACTGCTCCTTGGACTCCTGGGCCTTATTGGCGTCCAGTCGGGGGCACGCGCGAACTAGCCAGAACCGCAAGACAGATCGCAAAAGCCCCCGACCGAAAGGCGGGGGCTTTCTCATTTTTCAAAGGAGGAGACCTCAGGTTGACCGGAGCCGACATGGTGCTGGAAGCGCTGGAGCGCGAGGGTGTCGAGTACATCTTCGGCTACCCCGGCGGCGCCAACCTGCCGATCTACCAGCACCTCCACGAGCACCCCAAGCTCAAGCACATCCTTGTCCGCCACGAGCAGGGTGCCGCGCACATGGCGGATGGCTACGCCCGCGCGTCAGGCAAGCCGGGCGTGGTATTCGCCACCTCGGGGCCAGGCGCTCTGAACCTGGTCACGGGCCTCTGCACCGCCTACATGGACTCGGTGCCGATGATCGCCATCACCGGCCAGGTCAACAGCACGCAGGTCGGGCGCGACGCCTTCCAGGAGTCCGACGTGATCGGCGCTACGAGCTCCGTGACCAAGCACAGCTACCTGGTGACCAAGATCGACCAATTGCCGCGCGTGATCCACGAGGCCTTCCACATCGCGACCACCGGCCGGCCCGGACCCGTCCTGATCGACATCTGCAAGGACGTCCAGCAGGCCGACGCCGAGCGTGTGACGCCTGAGTTCCTCGAGATCCCCGGCTACAAGCTGAACGGCCACGTCGACCTCGGCCACGCGCACCAGGCCGCGCGGGCCCTGGCCGCCGCCGAGCGCCCGGTCATCCTTGCCGGCCACGGCGTTTTGCTGAGTCACGCCGAGCACGAGCTCCGGCAGTTCGCGGAGGCCGCGGCTGCGCCGGTGGGGACCACGCTCCTCGGCATCGGCGCGTTTCCCGTCAAGCATCCGCTGTCGCTGCACATGACCGGCTTCATGGGCACGGGCTGGTGCCTGAAGGCGGTCCAGAACGCCGACGTCCTGATGATGGTCGGGATGCGGGTCGACGACCGCGTCACGGCCAAGCTCTCGGAGTTCGCGCCCAACGCCAAGACGTTCATCCACATCGACATCGACGGCTCGGAGATGGGCAAGAACGTGCGCCCTCACATCGAGCTGGTCGCCGACGCGCGGCTGGCCCTGGAGGCGATGCTGCCGCACGTCGGCGCGCTCAACGCCGACCGTGGCAAGTGGCTCGCCCAGATCGACGCGTGGCGCGAAGAGCACCCGCTTCGCTACAAGCACTCGAACGGACAACTGCAGCCGCAGGACGTGCTGATCGACATGTACCGCCGGGCGCGCAGCGAGGCGATCGTCGTCGCCGACGTCGGCCAGAACCAGATCTGGGCGGCGCTGTGGTGGAACTACGACCGGCCCGGGCTGTTCATCAACTCGGGCGGCTCGGGCACGATGGGCTTCGCGCTGCCCGCGGCGATCGGCGCCAAGTTCGGCCGCCCCGACCTTCCGGTCTGGTGCGTGGCGGGCGAGGGCGGCTTCGTGATGACGGCGCAGGAGCTGTCGGTCGCGGTCGAGCACAAGCTCGACGTCAAGATCGTGCTCCTCAACAACTTCTCGCTCGGCATGGTCCGCCAGTTCCAGGACGACTTCTACGGCGGCGTGCGGTCGCAGGTCGACCTGACGCACATGCCGGACTTCGTCAAGCTCTGCGAGGCCTACGGTCTGCCGGCGCTGCGGGTCGAGAAGTTCGAGGACATCGCTCCGTCGTTCGACGCCGCGGAGCGGACGAAGGGTCCGTTCCTCATCGACTTCCGGATCGACCCCGAGGCCAACGTGTATCCGATCGTTCCACTGGGCAAGGGCCTGAACGAGTTCCGGGAAGCCCCTGAATATGCTTGAGATCAAACCGCAACAAGCGGCTCCGGCGGCAACACCTAAGGGCACAGACCGAATCCGCGTGCTGTCCGTGATCGTCGAGGACGGGCCGAACACGCTGACCAAGGTCTCCGGCGTCATCCGCCGCCGCGGCTTTCACGTCCGAGGCTTCTCCGTCGGTCCGAGCCGCCAGCCGGGACGTTCGCGCATCACGCTGGAGATCGACCACGGCCACGCCGAGGCGGACCAGGTGCGCAAGCAGCTCGAGCGTCTGGTCGAAGTCCTCGAAGTCGAGGACCTGACCGGCGACCCCATGCACAGCCGCGAGCTGGTCGTGGCCACGGTCGCTGCCTCCGATCTCGACGCGCTGCTCAAGAAGGGCGCGAGGATCCTGTCGACCGCATCCGACGGCACGACGGTCGAGTTTTCCGGCGACGGCGACGAGGTGAGCGACTTCGTCCACGAGCTCGCGCGGCACGGCATCGTCGACGTGGTCCGCTCGGGCCCCGTGGTGATGAGGAGGACCGAATGAAGATTCACTACGAAGCCGACTGCCCGCCGAGCCTTGGTGAGCCGGTTGCGATCATCGGCTATGGCAGCCAGGGCCGGGCCCACGCGCTCAACCTGCGCGACAGCGGCGAAGACGTCCGCGTCGGCCTCTATCCCGGAAGCAAGTCGATTCAGCGTGTCGAGGAAGACGGCCTCCGCGCCGTCCCGGTGCCCGAGGCGGTCTCCGAGGCGACCGTCGTCATGATCCTCACGCCGGACGCCGGCCAGGGCAAGCTGTTCCGCGAGTCGATCGAGCAGCATCTTCAGCCGCGCTCCATGCTGATGTTCGCCCACGGGTTTTCCATCAACTTCGCGCAGATCAAGCCCAACCAGGACATCGACGTGGCGATGATCGCGCCCAAAGGCCCCGGCCACCTCGTGCGCAGCACGTACGTCGCGGGACAGGGCGTGCCCGCCCTGATCGCGGTGCACCAGGACGCCACCGGCCACGCCTGGTCTCGCGCCCTCGCCTACGCGCGGTCGCTCGGAGCGGGGCGCGCCGGCGTGCTCGAAACGACGTTCAAAGAGGAGACCGAGACCGACCTCTTCGGCGAGCAGGCCGTGCTGTGCGGCGGGGTCGCATCGCTCGTCAAGACCGGTTTCGAGACGCTCGTCGAGGCGGGCTACCAGCCCGAGCTTGCGTACTTCGAGGTGCTGCACGAGCTGAAGCTCATCGTCGATCTGATGTATCGGGGAGGGCTGGGCTTCATGCGCTACTCGGTGTCGGACACCGCGGAGTTTGGCGACTACGTGTCCGGTCCGAGAATCATCGACGACCACGTGCGCCAGCAGATGCGCAAGGTGCTGGCCGAGATCCAGGACGGCTCGTTTGCCGAACGGTGGCTCGATGAGAACTCGAACGGTCGCAAGTCGTTCCTCGCGATGCGTCAGAAGGACGCCGACCACCAGATTGAACAGGTCGGGCGCGAGCTGCGCGCAATGATGACCTGGTTGGAGCCCGTAGAGAAATGAAAGATTCGACTCCCGATCGCGTATTCATCTTCGACACGACGCTGCGCGACGGCGAGCAGTCGCCTGGTTTCCACCTCGACGCCAACTCCAAGCTGCGCATCGCTCGACAGCTCGAGAAGCTCGGCGTCGACGTCATCGAGGCCGGGTTCCCGATCTCCTCTCCCGGCGACTTCGAGGCTTGCCGGCGCATCGCCCGCGAGATCCGCGGCACGACGGTGACCGCGCTTGCCCGAGCCGTCCGTGAAGACATCGACGCCGTGTGGGGCGCGATCAAGGAGGCCGAGAAGCCGCAGATCCACATCGTGCTCTCGGTCTCGGACGTGCACATCCAGCGCAAGCTCGGGATGACGCGCGAGGAAGTGCTCAAGCGCGGCGCGGAGATGGTCGCGTACGCACGCTCGCTGTGCGAGAACGTCCAGTACTCGCCCGAAGACGCAGGCCGCGCCGACCCGGACTACCTCGTCGAGACGGTGGAGACGATGATCGCCGCCGGCGCCAACGTGATCAACATCCCCGACACCACCGGCTACTGCCTGCCGTGGGAGTTCGGCGACCTGGTCACCCGCGTCATCAACCAGGCGCGCGGCAGCGAGAAGGCGCTCTTCTCCGTGCACTGCCACAACGACCTGGGCCTCGCGGTGGCGAACACCCTGGCGGCGCTCTCCGCCGGCGCGCGGCGCGTCGAGTGCACCATCAACGGCATCGGCGAGCGGGCAGGCAACACGTCGCTCGAAGAGGTCGTGATGCTGCTGAACGTCCGGCAGTCAAAGCTGGGCCTCGAGTGCGGCGTCAACACGACTGAGATCACCCGCTCGTCGCGCCTGGTCGCTGAGCTGACCGGCACTCCCGTGCAGCCGAACAAGGCGGTCGTCGGCGCGAACGCCTTCGCCCACGCGTCGGGCATTCACCAGGACGGCGTGCTGAAGGATCGTCTGAACTACGAGATCATGAAGCCGGAAGACGTCGGCCTGAACGACTCGCGCATCGTCCTCACGGCGCGGTCGGGCCGCCACGCGTTTCACCACCGCCTGAACCGGCTGGGCATCACGCTCAGCGAGGCGAGCGCCGATGGCGCGTGGCAGCGCTTCCTCCAGGTCGCCGACACCAAGAAGGAGGTCACCGACGAGGATCTGCGCAAGATCGCGGCGATGTCGGAGACCAACGGGCACGAGGGCAACGGCCATCCGCCGGTCACCGACCAATTGCACGACCACAACCACGTCGCAGACGCCCTCCGACACATGATCTTCGGGTGAACGTCGCCTACCAGGGAGAGCCCGGCGCCTACTCGGACGAGGCGGTCTCAGCGCTCTTTCCAGACTCGGAGGCGAAGGGCTTTCCGACCTTCCGCCTGACCTTCGAGGCGCTGTCCATCGGCGCGGTCGACGCGGCGGTGTTGCCGGTGGAGAACAGCAGCGCTGGGGTCGTGCAGGAGGTGTCAGACCTGCTGTGGGAGCTGCCCGACCTGCGCGTCGTGCGCGAGCACGTCCAGCCGGTCCGGCACTGCCTCCTCGGCTGGCCCGGGCCGGTGGAGCGCGCTCTCTCTCACCCTCAGGCGCTGGCGCAGTGCGACCGCTATCTCCATTCGCGCCAGATCCGTTCCGTCGCCTACCACGACACCGCCGGGGCGGCCCGCGCGGTCGCCGAGCAGCGGCAGCCTGGCACCGCGGCCATCGCCAGCAAGGCAGCGGCCGCGCGGTACGGGCTGTACGTGCTGGCGGAATCGATCCAGGACGACTCGGAGAACCGGACGCGCTTTGTCGTGGTCGAGAAGGGATCGCCCTCGCGCCCCCGCGAGGCAAGCTCTGGGTGGAAGGGCTCCATCGCGTTCGTCACGGCACACCGCCCGGGGAGCCTCGCCCACGCGCTCGACTGCTTTGCCCGGCGCTCGGTCAACCTGACGCGGCTGGACAGCCGGCCGATGATGGGCCGGCCGTTCGAGTACCGGTTCTACGTTGACTTCTCGATCAACGGGGAGACGTCGTCCGCCGCGGCCGCCGAGGCGGCGTTGAGCGACCTGGAGGAGGCGAGCGCGGAAATCAAGCTGTTCGGGACGTACCCAACCGCCTGATCTGAGCGGCCCCTCTCCCCCTGGGTGAGAGGGGGGTGGGGAGAGGGGCTTGGGTCTGTGAGCAGGCCGCGGCGGGAAGCACTCAGACCGCGACCTGCACCGGATACTCTAACTTAACAGCGTTAAGTCAAGGCAGTTGATCGGACAAATTCTTCGCCCGTCTGGACGATCCGATCGAAAAGCCAAAATGAAATGAATTGTTCAGTCTCGCGTGCGGGCGCCCTTGAAGGTTTTCGTATAAAGTGACCCTCGTGGGTAGTGGTCGCTCTGACGCACCTGTTGCGGCTGATGCACCCGCCAAAAGGCGACGTCTTCCAGGGGTCAATCTCCGGCCCGGATCGGTCAAGCAGGCCCGCGCAGAAGCGGGACTGAGTCTCGCGCAATTGGGCAAGGGGCACGTCACCGCGCCCGCGATCTACCTGGTCGAGACCGGCCGCACGCGTCCGTCCCTGCCGACCCTCGAACACATCGCGCGGCGGACCGGCAAGCCGGTGGAGTTCTTCCTGGCCGAGCAGGGCGAGGCGCGTGACGGCCTGCAGGGAAAGCTCGTCGAGCTCGAGGCCCTCGTCGCCGGCGGCCGGAGCGAAGAGGCGATTAAGCTCGGCAAGTGGCTGCTCGATGAGGGCGCGTCCGCCTTTCGCCTGGGCCGGATTCGCTATTTCCTCGGCCAGGCCTACCTCGCCTCCTCACAGCCGGAGAAAGCCGCGGCGCCGCTCGCCGAGGCGAGGTCTCATTTCGAAGCCGTGAACGACGGCGTGATGCTCGCCGAGTGCATCGGCGCCCAGGCCACCCTCGCGAACATGACTCAATCGAAGGACGCCGTCCCCCTCGCGGAAAAGGCCCTGGCCGTCTGCCGCGGCTTGAATCCGGTTCCGGCGCCGACGGAAGCCCGCTTGCTCGGCATCCTGGCCAGCGCACACCTCGCGAACCGCGAATGGGACCACGCGATCGACACATACCGCGAAGCGATCGACACCGCGGGTTCGCTGTTCGACCTGCGCCGCATCGGGCGGATGTACAGCGGTCTTGGCGTGGCCTATCACGAGATGGGCGAGGTGGAGACGGCCGCGCGCTACTCGATGCGGTCGGTGGCTCTGCTCGAGCTCCTGCGGGACCGGGTTGAGCTTGCGCGATCGGAGAACAACCTTGCGCTCATCCTGATGGCGAGAGGAGACCTGGACGGCGCGCGTCAACACCTTCAGCGGTCGCTCGACATCTGCGACGAGGCCGACATCGAGTTCGGCCGCAGCCACGTGCTGCTGAGCATGTGCGAGCTGGCGATGAACGAGGACAAGGTGGACGACGCGTACGACTTCGCCCGCCAGGCCCTGGAGCTTGCCGAGCGGTTGGAAGAGGGGGCGAGCATCGCCGAGTCGCACGTGTGGCTCGGCAGGATCGCCGACCGGCGCGGCGAGCACGAAGCCGCCGACCGCGAGCTCGAGCTCGCCATCAACGCTTTTGACGCTCTGGGCATGCGGGAGCGGCTCCTGCAGTGCCACGGCGCGTACGCGGAGATCCTCGAGCGCCGCGGCGACCTCGCCAAGGCGTACGTACACATGAAGGAAGCGCTCCAGGCGAGCCGCCCTGGGCTGCTGCGGCGGCAGGAAGAACAGGAGCGCGTCACCTCAGCCTAGCTCTGCGTTCTGTCCTTCAGGAAGCACGCGGGGCACCTGCTAACGTAGGCCTGGCCGCGCGGGCGGCGACTATGGACGCGTAGGGAGGTTTTGGACAGCTGGCGAAGGCGCTACGCAACTCCAGGTTCTCCCTCACCGCGGAAACCATCGTCGCCGATTACCGACTCGCCTACAGCAGCCGGCGGGCGAGCATCATCGGACGCGCCGAGGTCCTTCGAGGCAACGCGACCTTCGGCATCTTCGGCGACGGCAAGGAAGTCGCCCAGCTCGCGATGGCGAAGGTTTTCCGGGCCGGCGACTGGCGGGCCGGCTACTACCGGGACCAGACGTTCATGTGGGCGACCCGGATGTCCAACGTCCGGCAGTTCTTCGCCCAGCTCTATGGCAACGCCGACGTAGAGGCGGACCCGGCGTCCGGGGGCCGCCAGATGGGAAACCACTTCGCCACCCGTCTGCTCGATGACGCGGGCGCTTTCACACGCTCCGTCGACAGCCCGAACTCGAGCGCCGACGTCTCGAACGTGGCGGGTTGGATGCCGCGCCTCGTGGGCCTGGCCTACGCGTCGAAGCTCTACCGCCAGGACCCGGGACTGAAGGGCGTGCAGGACGGTTTCTCCGTCAACGGCGACGAGGTGGCGTTCGGCACGATCGGAGACGCCGCGACGAGCGAGGGTCTGTTCTGGGAATCGATCAACGCCGCCGGCGTGCTGCAGGTGCCGATGGTCATGTCGGTCTGGGACGACGGCTACGGCATCTCCGTCCCGATCACGGCGGAGACCACGAAGGCGTCGATCTCGGACGTGCTTCGCGGTTTCATGCCCGACGACCGGCCCGGCATCGACATGTACGTCGCGCGTGGCTGGGACTACGCGGCCCTGGTCGACACGTACGCCACCGCCGTCGACAAGGTGCGGCGCGAGCACAAGCCTGCGCTTATCCACGTGACCGAGATGACACAGCCGCAGGGCCACTCGACGAGCGGCAGCCATGAGCGCTACAAGACCAAGGAGCGCCTGCGCTTCGAGAGCGAGTACGACTGCGTGGCGCGCATGCGGGATTGGATCATCGAGTTCGGCGTCGCCAGCGAGTCGCAGATCGAGGGCTGGGAGGCGGCGGACAAGGAGGCGGTCGAGGCAGCGCGAGACCTTGCGTGGGAAGCGTTCCAGGCGCCGATCCGCGCTGAGCGCGACCGCGCGGTCGCCATCCTGCGCCGGGTCGACATGCCGGAGGTGGCCGGCATCACCAGCGCGCTCGAGGAGGCCTCGAAGGTCACGCGCGCCCTGGTCATGTCGAGCGCGTCCCGCGCCCTGCACCAGCTTCGTGGAATCGAGTCACCGGCGCGCCTCGAGCTGGCGACGTTCGTCCAGGAGTACCGCCGCGAGAACGACGAGAGATACAACTCGTTCCTGTACAGCCGGTCGCCCGAGTCGCCGCTCGAGGTGCCCGTCGTGCCGGCGGCGTATTCAGATGGCTCGCCGACGGTGGACGGCCGGCAGATCCTGGTCCGCAACTTCGACGCGAACTTCGCCCGCGACCCGCGGATCTTCGTCATCGGCGAGGACGTGGGCAAGCTCGGCGACGTCAACCTCGTCTTCGAGGGCCTGCAGGCGAAGTACGGCGAGCTGCGGTTGACCGACACGGGCATCCGCGAAGCGACGATCCTCGGCCAGGCGATCGGCTCGGCGATGCGCGGCCTGCGGCCGATCTGCGACATCCAGTACCTCGACTACTTCCTCTATGCCCTCGAGGTCGCGTCGGACGACCTCGCGACGCTGCACTGGCGCACGGTGGGAGGGCAGAAGGCGCCGCTTGTGATCCGGACCAAGGGTCACCGGCTCGTCGGGATCTGGCATTCGGGCTCACCGATGTCCGTGCTGATGAATGCGCTGCGGGGCATCTACATCGCGGTGCCGCGCAACATGACCCAGGCGGCGGGGTTTTACAACACGCTGTTCCGCGGCGACAACCCGGGGATCGTCATCGAGGTGCTGAACGGTTATCGCCTGAAGGAGCGCGTGCCGGACAACGTCGGAGAGTTCACGGTGCCTCTGGGGGTGCCAGAGGTGCTTCGCTCAGGTACGGACGCGACAGTGGTGACGTACGGTGCGTGCTGCGCGATCGCCCTCGACGCGGCGCAGACGCTCGACGAGCTGGGCGTGTCGTGCGAGGTCATAGACGTGCAGACGCTGAGCCCGTTCGACATCGGCCAGACCCTCGTCCGCTCGGTGGAGAAGACGCACGCGCTGATCTGCGTCGACGAGGACGTGCCGGGAGGGGCGTCGGCCTTCATGCTGCAGCAGATCCTCGAGGTCCAGCAGGGGTGGTGGCACCTCGACGCGGCGCCGCGGACGCTGGCCGCGTCGCCGAACCGGCCGGCGTACGGGCCCGACGGGGACTACTTCTCGAAGCCGAGCCGGGAGAGCATCGTCGCCGCGGTCTACGAGGTCGTCCGAGAGCGCCAGCCGTGGAGATTCCCGCCACTGGATTCGTGAGGTGGCGCACTCCCGAAGAGTTGACATATACCTTCGGAGGTATATATCATTGTTGGTATGGCGAGGCATGTGACGGCGCCGTGCTCGAGGAGTTCTTCGCGCCCGCACTTGCAGACTGGATCGACAATAAGATCAGCGAGCGGGCCTACCGCCGCCACGAGAGCAAAGGAGTTGAGACTGATGGCGGCAAAGAGTTGGCGGGAGATTCAGGCAAGAAGAGGCGATCCGAAGGACACGCCGCAATACCGGCAGGAACTGAAGGCACTCGAAGTCGGACGCGTGGTTCGTGGACTCCGCCATCGAGCCCACTTAAGCCAGAAGCAACTGGCAGACCGCATGGATACGACACAGCCAACGGTGGCGCGATGGGAGGCCGGACTGAGTGTGCCGACTCTCGCCACCATTCGTCGATTGGCCAAGGCCACTGACCAGAGGGCCTACCTGGTGTTCACCGAGGACGATTTGAGCGTGTCCAAGGGCGTCAGCGCGCAGATCGAGATCGAAGCTTAGGCATCTGAGGCCCGTCGGCCTAGTGGAGGCCCTTCGAACGGTCCTGAGCCTGGCAAACACTCTGTAGCCCTGAACGCACGTGACCGCCGCCACCAACGCGGAGGCCGCCAGGATCAAGGCAAGCACCCACTTGGGCGTCGAGAGACCACGCGTCGACAGCAATTCTTGTGCCAGCTGGACCAGCGGATGAAGGCCGATGATCGCCAGGACAACAGCAAAGGCGGCCAATGCCGCGGCGGGCAACCTAGCGGATGCCAGCGACGCCGCGAGGTCATGACGCTTGGCCTGGGAAGCCTTGAGGATGTCAGTTCGCTTCGTGTTCAGGCCGCCGTAAGCGCGGCTGGCGAGCAGGGTCAATACACTCAGGCACGCCGAGAAGAGCAATCAGCGCGGTAGCGTCCGAGTCGGGCAGCACGCGCCTAGGTCGGCTCGCTCGGCAGGAATTCCATCACCGCCAGCGCGGGGGCTCGGTTCAGTAGCGTGAGGCCCTCGAGCAGGTAGCCGAACCAGCCGCCCGCGGGCACGGCATCGGCTAGCGGCGGGATCATCCGCTTCGGCGCGCGAGTCTCGCGCACCGGTGCGTCCTCTTTCAGCCCGGCGAGCTGGCGGGCCTTCCTGGACCCTGCGTCCATGCCGCCGAGCTCGTCGACCAACTTTCGCTCGAGCGCTTGGCGTCCGGTCCAGACCTTGCCCTGAGCGATCGGCTGCAGCTCATCGGGCGTCATCTTCCGCGCCTTCCCGACGACGTCCAGGAACGAGCGATAGATCCTCTCGATGTCCCCGCGAACGACGCGGCGCTCGTCGTCGGAAAAGGGCCTCTCATCGCTCTCGATCAGGACGTGCTCACCGAAGGCGACCGACTCCCGGTTGACCAGCAGCTTGGCCCACATCGCACCGGTCACGAACTTTCCGCTCCAGACTCCGATCGATCCCGTGAGCGTCCCCGGCCGGGCCACGATCCAGACGCCCGGCATGGCCACCCAGTAGCCGCCCGAACCGGCGGCCGGACCCATCACCACGACGACCGGCTTGCGCGCCGCGACGACGTTGAGCGCCTGGCGCATCGCTTCGGAGGCTGTCGATGACCCTCCGCGCGAGTTGACGTAGAGCACGACCGCCGCGGCTCGCTTGTCCGCCGCGACCTGCCGCGCCGCCTGCACCACGGACAGGTCGCCCGCTCGATCGTCACCGACAAGCGGCACCTCGATCGGCGGCTTGACCGGCAGCCGGCTGGAGCGGCCGTCGACGATCGTGCCTTCGATTCGAATCAGGGCGACGTACTTGCCTCGGCCCAGGGTCGGCGCCGGCGTCTGCAGCTTGCGGCTCGCGCGCTCCCAGGTCCCAAGCGTGACCCGGGCATCGCCGCCGCGTGCGAGGTGCTGAGGCAATTGCTCTTCGGCCAGCACTCGATCCACCGCGTGCTCGGTCACCGCTACGTCGTCGCCATAGGGCGAGCAGTCGATCAGGCGCTTCGCGCCTGGCTCGTCGAGAAGCCTGGCCTGCGCGATCGCGGTCACCAGTTCGGTGTAATTCGACTCGAGCAGCCACTGAAGCTGCTCCCGGTATTCGTCCGACATCTTCGATTTGGTCAGCACATCCGGCGCCGACTTGTACGGCGAGATCTGGATGAAGTCGCCCGCCAGTCCGATCCGGGCCAGGCCATCCGCCAGAAAGACGCCGGTGGAAGCGAAGCCGAGAGCCTGCACCATCCCGGTCGGCATGAGCAGGATCTCGTCGCATGCGCAGGCGAGGTAGTAGGTGCCCGTCGTGTAGAACGGTGCCCACGCCACCACCTTCTTGTGCGCCGCCCGAAGCTTGGCGACCAGCTCCCGCAGGTCCTGCAGCGTCGCCATCGGCATCGGCGTCGCGCGAAGGTGGAGCACGACGCCCTTGATGCGCGAGTCTCGCGCGATGGCGTCGAATCTCTCGGCGAGCTCCTTGATGCTCAGGCGCTGCCTCGAGGTGAAGCGCTGCCACAAGGGCCGCGGCGGATCCGGCAGCGCGGGAAGGCTCTCCTCGAGGACGAAGACGATGTACTCGGGCGGCTTGCCGATCGAGCGGCGAATGCTCGACAGCAGCCACCAGAGGTAGCGGAACGGAAACAGCAGCAACCCCTCGCCCTCGGGAAAAGTCTAAGTGGGGCGCCCACCCAGAGGCTTCGTCCCCATCCGACCGGGCCGCTTTCGCGGCCGGGTCACACCCCCGCGCTTGCGCGGGGCTCCCCGGCAAGCGGGGAAGGGAAAGCTAAACGACCTTCGAGGTTTCGAGGTGCTCGTCCAGGTTTCCGTTCAGCCTCGACGCGCCGTACTCCCTGCCGACGTGGTGGTGGTAGGGCACCCCGGTGAAGAGGTGGTGGGACTTCGTCGGGACGTCCGCGCCGTCGGCCCACTCCTTGCGCTGGAGGGCCATGTATCCCTCTTCCTTGCTTTGCTTCAGGTCGGCGAGCAGGGTCGACATTCCGTACCCGGCCGCGTGCTGCAGCGCCAGCGTGATGAAGATGAAGCCCACGCCGAGCAGGCCCAGCTCGTCCCACGTGATCGGGTCCTTCTCGTTGAACCACTTGAAGGACGACGAATAGTTGAAAGCGAAACGTGCCTTCGGAAAGCGCTTGCGAATCTCGGCGCAGAACATCTCCGTGGGCCCTCGCTCGGCGGTCGGGAATTCGCACCACAGGAGGTCGGGGACCCCGGTGTCCATGTAACGCAGGCCGCGGTCGATCGCGAGCTCGATGCCGCGCTTGGACTCAGGCGCTTCGGTCGCCGACACGCCGTCGGTCCGCGCGATGATGATGAAGTCCTTGTGGCCCAGGTCGTCGGCTGCGCTGCGCATCATCCTGAGCTTGCCGGCGAACTCGTCCGCCGAGATGAGGGCCTTGCCGGCGATGTGGCCGCACCGCTTCGGCATGACCTGGTCCTCCAGGTGGGCCGCGGCAACGCCCGCATTGACGTAGAGCTCAACGGTCCGCTGGACATTGAACAGGTTTCCATACCCGGCGTCCATGTCGACGACGACAGGCGGTATCTCGAGGTGGATGGGCGCGACCTTCTTGTCCGGGTCGCCCATCGCCATCGTGAGCTGGAACTTGCGCAGCGCGCTGACGGTGCGCCGCGCGCCGTCGGCGATCTCAACCGATGAGTAAAGGTCCATGTCGGTCGTGCCGAGGTGGCCGATCGCGAAGGAGTACCCGCTGAAGTACACGGCGTCGAAGCCGTGGTACATGACGAGCTGAGCGCCCATCGGGTCGTACACGCCGGGGCCGAACACGTACGGCTTCTCGGCGAGCAGCCGGCGCAGACAGGAGCTCGGTTCCTCGTTTCGCGACGCCGGGACTTTGTAGCCCTCCGGCAGGAGAGGCGTGGCGACAAGGTCCATGTGGGCCTCCTTCATCTCGAGATCTTGGTCTTAACGCAGCCGGCTGAGCCGGCTACTCGTTGTCATGGTCGCAGTTGCAGGGCTCGGGGCACTCGCACTCGTGTGTGGAGGGCTCGTCGCTTGTCTCCTGCGATCGGGTTTCCTTATCCATGTCTAAGAAACTATCAAGTCCTTCGATATACGTCCAATCGATTCATTTGATGCCGTCGATTGGAAAAATCGATGTAGGCAGGTGGGGGCTCGGGCGTTCTACTTGGTTTCGCGGCTCTCCAGCAACGTGAGAAACGCCGCCACGATGCCCTCAGGCGCCCCGGCGTCCCGCCGCCGAAAGGCGACGATGGTGTTCTGCATCTCCGGCGCGTCTCGCATCTTGACCGCGCGAAGCGTCCCGGCGGCCACCTCGCGGGCGACCGCCGTGCCAGGCAGCATCGCGACGCCGAGGCCGCGCTCGACCATCTTCTTGGCCGCCTCGATGGAGTCGAGCTCCATGAGGCCGCGCAGGCTGACTCCGGCAGACAGGAATGCGCCCTGCGTGATCTCGAAGTAGCTCGAGGTGCGGTCGAACGTGATCAGCTTCTGCCCGGCCACGTCGGCCATGGTCACCGAGGCCTGCTGGGTGAACGGGTGGTCCGGTGCGCAGACGAGGACCAGGTCTTCGGTGTGGAAGGGGCGCAGCTCCAGGTCCGGGTGGCGGATCGCTCGGCCCAGGCCGATCTGGACCTCGTCGCGCAGGACCAGCTCGACCACGTCCTCTGAGTGGCCTGTTCGGACCGAGACCTCGACGCGCGGGTGCGCCGAGACGAACCGCTCCAGCAGCTCGGGCAGGACGTACGTGCTGACCGCCGGCGCCGCCGCGATCATCAGGTGCCCGGCCGACGCGGTCATGACCTGCTGCAGGGCGTCGCGTCCGTCGACCAGGGCGCGCAGCGCCCGCTCCGCAAACGGGACCCAGGCCCGCCCCGCGTCGGTCAGCCGCATGCCGTGCGGCGTGCGCAGGAAGAGTGGGGTGCCCAGCTCGCGCTCCAGCGCCCGGAGGCGGGCGGTCAAAGTCGGCTGCGTGATGAACAGCGCCTCGGCGGCCCGGCTCACGCTGCCCCGCCGGGCGATCTCGAGGAATCCCTCGACCTGCATGAGTTGGATGCCGCTGGGCTTCCCCGTTTCGTCTATCGACATGGCCCGTCGCTACAAACTTTATCTATGGCGAGCGGGGAGGGGAAGCTTAGTCGCGACCTCGCTGCAGGACGACCCGGGCAGCCGCGATCGCCAGGACCCACACCGGCCCCATGGTGATGACGAACGGCCGGATCGTGTCGCTGGCCGAATTCGAGTTCCGGTCGAAGGCCTCGAAGACGAGCACGGTCCCGTAGAGAAGGATCACGAGTCCGACACCGATTGCCGAGAGGGTCTTCCAGTTCATCCCGAAGGGAATGGTAGGCCGCCGGCCGGTATTGTCACCGTCATGGCTGCTTTGTTCGGTTTCCACATGCCCAACTACACGTTTCCCGGCGTTCCCGACGACCGTCTCTTCGACCACGTGATCCACCAGGCGAAGGCCGCCGAGGCCGCGGGTTTCGACCTCGTCACGGTGATGGACCACCTCTATCAGATCCGCGGCATCGGTCCGGAGACCGAGCCGATGCTCGAGGCATACACGACGCTTGCCGCAATCGCGACACAAACGTCGCGCGTCAAGCTCGGCACCCTCGTCACAGGCGTCACCTATCGCAATCCCGCTCTGCTGGTCAAAGAGGTGACCACGCTGGACGTCATCTCGAAGGGTCGCGCGATCCTGGGGATCGGAGCGGCGTGGAACGAGGACGAGCACAGGGGCTACGGCTTCGAGTTTCCGCCGATCGGGCGCCGCATGGATCGCCTCGAAGAGGCGGTGACCATCGCCAAGCTGATGTTCACGGAGGAGCGGCCGTCGTTCGATGGCAAGTTCTACAGCATTGACCGCGCGCTCAACGTGCCGAGGCCGATCCAGCCCGGGGGTCCCAAAATCCTCATCGGCGGCGGAGGCGAGCAGAGGACGCTGCGCATCCTCGCCCGGCACGGTGACATCGGCCACTGGTTCGGAGGCAACCTCGAAGACCTGAAGCGGAAGAAGCAAGTCTTCGAGAAGCACTGCGAAGACGTGAAGCGGGATCCGTCCGAGGTTTTGCTCACCGTCGGGATGTTCCTGGTCCTGGTCGAAAACGAAAAGGACGCCAGGAAGATCGTCGACAGCCTGCCTCCGGAGCGGCGCGCGATGGTGGCGGTCGCCAACGTTCAGCAGGCGGCCGAGCTCCTCGGTCAGTACATGGACGCCGGGTTCGGCGGCTTCACGTTCAACAACAACATCTATCCCACCGCCGAGGCGATCGCGCGTGTCGGCGAGCTGATCAAGCTCGTCAACGGCAGCAGGGTCGCCGCTTAGGGCTTGTAGGAAAGCTCGCCCGCTCGTACCGGCACCCGGAGATGGTTCTCCGGCGGCGCGAGTGGGCATGCCCAGCGTGGGCTGTAGGCGCATGACGCGTTGTAGGCGTAGTTGAAGTCGATCACGACATCGGACGACCCGGCCTTGATCTCGAGGACGAGGGCGTCGGTGTCCTTGGCGGTGTCGAACAGGTAGCGCCCGCCGCCATACGTCTCGTGCCCTGACGTCGCATCGCGAAAGGGCACGAAGAGTCCCCCCGCGTACTGAACCAGGCTGAGCACGGTCAGCCGGCAAGCCTGGCCCGACAGGTTGAAGGCCAGATGACCCGCGCGTCGATAGCGCACCGCGCCGTCCTCGCCGCCGGTGTCGATCACGAGCTCGGTGCCGTCTCCAGGCTCGAATGCTGCCGAGACGCGATAGCTTGGGTCCGGCTCGAAGTAGCGCAGCCCCTTGAAGTCGGTGCGCTCGTCCGGCTCGATGGGAGATTGGGGGTGAGTGCGGAAAAGGTCGTCGCGGCCCTGGCGGAAACGGGCCATCGCGTCGGGACCGCGCAGCCGGTAGAGGTCGCCGACCCGCCGCCGCCAGTCGACCAGGTCGAGATAGGCCAGGGCGTCAGCGCCCGTCAACGGTCTGTTCAGTTGGTGTGAGTCTGTAGCTTGCCTGCGGCGGCAGATCGGCGAGAGCCTGGTGGACGTCGTCCTCGGTCGCGTCGGTGACGACCAGCGTGTAGCGGCGCGAATGGGGGCCGGCGACATCGGGCTCCGTCGTGGTGGCGCTTGTGTCACCCGCGGGAGCGGCGACCACCGGCATCGGCGTTGCGACCACGGCGACCGGTGTCACTCCAAGCCTCGGGGGCCGGGCCGCCGAATCCGCGCGCAGCACGCGCCAGTGATAGACGCCGACGCCGGCGGCGACCACGATCACCGCCAGGTACCGGCCGAAGTCGAGGTTCGCCGGGTCGCTCAGCTTCGGATGCGCGCTGAACAATTGCTGCAGCAGCGCGTTGACCATGGCAACGCCTCCGCCGAGCACCGCCAGGATGCTGCCCAGCAGGGCCGCCCACACGTAGAGCTTGCGGGCGAGCGACTGGCGGTCCGCGGCCCACGGAGCCGGCCGCCAGTGCGCGATCCACACGGCGGCGCCCACCACGAGCAGCGTCACGTAGCGGCTTACCGGGTCCTTCCAGTCGGGACCGCTGACGCCGATTAGCGGCGACTCGACCTGTTCCGCCAGCGTCCACAACAGGCCACCGAGCCCGATCGCCCAGGCGGCCAGAGAGACCAGCGCCGCCAGGTTGACGTAGAGCCGGCGTACTCCCGCCTGCCGCTCTGCCTCCTGCGCCCTCGCATCACGCGTGAGGCGGCGCTGGATGAGAAACCAGGCAACGCCGTAGACGATCAGCAGCGAGCCTGGCCCGGCCGCCGCCTCGAGGACGTTGTCGCCGGCGCCCCCGGGGTTGCTGACCCCCAGGGCGCGGGCCAGGAGGTAATAGAGGATCTCGCTCGCTCCGACGAGGGCCGTCGTGATGCTGATCGTCACCGCGACGAACCCCTCGAGCGCGCGAAGGGTGGAGTGCCGGTCTTCGGTGACATGGCTCATGGCGATTGCCCGCGCGTGGAAGCTCCAGAGCATCGCCCCGGCAAGGGTGGCTCCTGCGGGTGATGACAGGTATGTGTACTGGGGCAGCGAGCCGGTCACAAGCCGGGTCCAGCCGAGCTGCAGAAGGTAGGAGGTACCCGCGAGCATCGTCAGCAATCCGACGATTAGCGCGATGTACATGTACCAGCGACGCAGCGTGGCCGACGCGCCCTCTTCGCCGACGGCCTTGCGATCGTCGCTCGCGATCTTGAAGTGGAAGGCGAAGGTCGCCGCGAAAACGATCGCGGCCCAGCCAAGCTGCGATGTGCCCAACCAGCTGGTCGGCTGGTTGTCGAGGTACGGCTGCAGGAGCTGACTGAGCGCGAAGGCCAGCGCGTACATCGTCGCGAGCGACATCAGGAGGCAGGCCCAGTACACATACAGGCGGCGAATCGCTGACGCGCGCTCGTACGGATCGCGCAACGCAAAGCGACGAGCGAACCAGAAGTGCACGCCCCAGACAGGGAGCGCGACGACCGTCGTCGCTGTAAAACCGGCGAGTGCGCCGCGGCTCGAGTCGGCGGACGGGTCGTTGAAGACGAACAGCAAAATTGTGCCGCCGAGAGCGGCCAGCCCCCCTGCCAGCAAGACCAGCGCCGCCGCGCTGACGAGGTACAGGTACAGCCGCCTCAGAATCACTGGCGAAACCCTACTACCATGCGCATGTGGTCTCTCGCGAACTTCTCGAAATCCTGGCGTGCCCCAAGTGCCATACGCGGCTGGAGCTCAAGGAGCCCGACCACCTGCGCTGCGCCAACTGCAAGGTGCTCTATCCGATCGTCGACGGGATCCCGGTCCTGCTGATCGAAGAGGCGAAACCGGAGCCAGAGAAAACCGGCTAAGACGAAAGTTTCGCCTCGCTGTATCCAATGGCGCCTGCCTAGTCCGAGAATTCGGCTCCGCTGGCGTCAGCGGCGCTAAGTTCCGCCCCTAGGCGGCGCACTCGTAGCGGGACGTGTCTTTCGTCGATGGGTTGGTCTGCGCGTCGCGGATATCCGAGGCGATCTCGTCGTCGGTGAGCGCATAGGCCTGGTTCGGGTCGCTGGCCGACGTCGCGAAGACCATTCCAAGGACGCGGCCCTGCAGGTCGACGAGCGGTCCGCCGGAGTTGCCCGGGTGCACGCTCGCCTGCATCACGAAGATCTGGCGCGTCACGAAGTTCTGGTTGTAGATGTCGCGGCCATGCGCGGCGACCGCACCGTCGACCACCGCGGGCACGACCCTCTCGGACCCGCCGCCCGGATAGCCGATCACCGCGCCCTGCGTGCCGGCGGTGGCCGGGCCGAACGTCAACCCGGCGGACTCATAGCCAGGCACGTACAGCACCGCGACATCTCGCTCGGGGTCGAAATAGACGACCGTGGCGCGCAGCGTGGTGTTGGCCGGCGTGATGATCGTGTGCGAGCTGGTCCCGGACACGACGTGCGCGTTGGTGACCACGTAACCGTTGCCGGCTGGGAACCCGCTGCCGGTCACGATGCCGCCACACCCGAGGCTCGAGACCTTGACCACGGTTTGCGCGGCGCGGTTCACGCCCGGGGTGTCGACGGAGGTGGGGAGAGGCTGCGCGCCGGGCAGGTTGGGCTCGAGTCCCGCGAACACCGGCGGAAACTGCACACCGGCCAGCACCGACTGCACGCTGGCCAGGAACGCCGGCGGTCGCGGCGCGATCGAGTCAAGGCTCCGGAGCAGGACGGATCTCTGGATCTGCTGCGCGATCTCAGGACTGGGGCCGCGCGAGAAGCTCAGGCCAAGGAACCAGCACATGATCAGCACCGCGAAGGCGGACAGAGCGGCGCCCGCGACCGAGTCGGTCGAGGTGTGAATGCCGGTGCGGAGGATGTTGCGGCGGATCGGCTCGCCGACGGCAAAGCCGATGCTCGAGCCCAGGCTGCCGCCGATCACCAGCACGAGCACCGCCCCGAGGGGCCGTGCGCTCTGGTTGTTGATTTGAAGGTAGTCCAGGACATAGCGCGCGGCGGTGGCGCCGAGCAGCACTCCCACGACCAAGCCGACGTACTGCGCCAGCGAGAGCCAGAAGCCGCGCCGGTATCCGTTCGCCAGTCCGACGACCGCGGCGATCAGGATCAGGATGTCGATCAGGTTGAACAAGGAGCCATTCCTTAAAACACCCTAGCTGGCCGGGGCGACCGAACATTGTCGGTGGGCGATAATTTGGACGTGCACTATCTCGCCGGCGAATGGGTGCCCGCATGGCTCGCCATGAGCGTGGCCTTTCTCGTCGCATTCCTCGGTGTGATCGGCCTCGGCTTGTGGGTGCTGCGCGGCGAGGCCCGCAACCGAGCCGCTCAGGAATCGCTCGAGGCGCCCAACCCACCCATCGAGCACCACTAGCCCTTCCCTTCCCCGCTGGCCGGGGAGCCCCCCGCAAGCGCGGGGGTGTGACCCGGCCGCGAAAGCGGCCCGGTCGGATGGGGCCTCCCTCAGGCTGGGGCCAACACCGGTTAGCTTTCGACCAGCTCGCCTGACTCGCGCAGGTCACGCAAAGGCATGAAGCTGCGGACGGGTGGGATGCGCTCGAAGTTGTAGGGAGGAGGCGGCGAGGTCGTCGCCCACTCGAGCGTGTTGCCCTGCCAGGGGTCGTTGCCCGCGATCTCGCCATTGCGCCAGCTCTGCACGAGGTTGATCAGCAGCAGCAGCACCGAGAACGCGATCAGGAACGACGAAACCGTGATGATCAGGTTGGTCGCCGCCCACGCCGGGTTGGCGTAGGTCGCGATGCGGCGCGGCATGCCCTCGAGGCCGAGTGTGTGCATGATCAGGAACGTTCCGTTGAATCCGACGAAGAGCGTCCAGAAGTTCCACTCGCCGAGCGTCCGGCCGAGGAGCCTGCCCGTGATCTTCGGGAACCAGTAGTAGATCCCGGCCATGATCGTGAAAACGCTGCCCCCGAACAGCACGTAGTGGAGGTGCGCCACCACGTAATACGACTGGTGCAATTGGGTGTCGACCGGCACTGACGCGAGGTAGATGCCGGTGAGGCCGCCGATGAGGAACGTGGCGAGGAACCCGAAGGCGAACTTCATCGGCACCGTGAATTCGACGGAGCCCCACCACGCGGTCGCGATCCAGTTGAAGAACTTGATGCCGGTCGGCACGGCGATCAGCATCGTCATCAGCATGAAGAAGCCCTCGACGTAGGTGTTCATGCCGACTGTGAACATGTGGTGCGCCCACACGGTCATCGAGAGGAAGACGATGCCGAACAGGGCCGCGACCATCGACATGTAGCCGAAGAGCGGTTTGCGCGCGAAGACCGGGATGATCTCGGAGATCATCCCGAAGCCGGGCAGAATCATGATGTAGACCTCGGGGTGGCCGAAGAACCAGAACAGGTGCTGATACAGCACCGGCCGGCCGGCCGTCGTGAAGAACTGGGTCCCGAGCTGGCGGTCGAACTCGAGCAGGATCATCGCCAGTGCCAGCGGGGCACCAACCACAAGCAAGAGGATCGAGGTCGAGACCTGCGCCCAGACGAAGAGCGGCAGCCGGGAGAACCTCATGCCGGGTGCGCGGAGACCGAGGATCGTGGTCAGGAAGTTGGTCGACGCCATGATCCCGCTGATCGCCCACACGATGATGCTCAGCGCCCAGAAGTCGACGCCGAGGGACTTGCCCTGGTACAGCTTTTCGGTGAGCGGCGCGTAGCCCGTCCATCCCGCGTCGAGCGCGCCGCCGGTGAAGAAGCCGCTGTAGTACAGGATGATCGAGACCGGGACGAGCCAGAACCCGAGCAGGTTCACGCGCGGGAAGGCCATGTCGCGCGCGCCGATCATGATCGGCACCATGTAGTTGGCGATCCCCGTCAGGAAGATCGTGACGAAGAAGAAGATCATCGTCACGCCGTGCGCCGAGACGATCTGGTTGTAGGTCTCGGCGTCGACGATATGGAGGTTGGGTTGGGAGAGCTGGAGCCGCATCACCAGCGCGAAGATGCCGCCGACCACGAAGCTGAGGACGCCTGTGACCATGTACATGATCCCGATCAGCTTGTGATCGGTGGTCGTCAGCCAAATGCTGATCGGCTTGAAGAACGAGTCGTCGTAAGCCTTCGGCCGCGGGAGGACGGTGGTGGCCATCGGATTCCTATCCTAAGGCGAGGGGGAGGGAGAAGCTTTGGCGGCCGCCGCTTTCTGCTGGTCCATCCAGTTGTTGAAATCGGACTGATCCATCGCCTGGACGATGATCTGCATCGTCGAGTGGCCGGCTCCGCAGAGCTCGGCGCACTCCCCGCGCCACTTGCCGACCTGGTCGATCTTCAACCACGAGAAGTTGTCGTAGCCGGGGACCGCGTCGGTCTTGCCTGAGATCGCCGGCACCCACCACGAGTGGATGACGTCGCTGCTGCGGAACTGGAGCTTGACCAGGGTGTGGGTCGGCACGACAAAGGGCGTTACGTCACCCACCAGGGTGCCCGGCTGGTTGACGATGACTCCATTGCCGTAGTCGTAGCGCCAGCCGAACTGATACCCGGACACGACCACGGTCATCTGCTCGTTGCTGATCGGCTGAAAGTCTCGCTGCAGCTCAACAAAGCTGCCGGCCGCGATGGCCAGGACGATGATGAGAGGTATCACGGTCCATACGACCTCGAGGGTCGTGTTGCCGTGGACCTGCGGCGGCACATAGCCGGCGGGCTGCTTCGAGCGCCGGTAGCGAAGGACCACCCACAGGAGGGCGATCTCGACGCCGAGGAAGATGACGATCGCCGGGATCGAGATCAGGAGGTAGGTGTTGTAGATGTCCTGCCCGTTGGGCGAAACCGGGTTCGGGAAGATGGGGTGGAGACCGCCCACATCGCAGGAACTTAATACGACCGCGGTCGCCGCGAGGCCGGCGAATGTGAGGAGCGCGCGGACGCGAGCAGCCACGAGGTGGAAGTATAGAAGTGCGCTGGCGGGCGCTTTGGGCGACCGGATAGAATCCAGAAACGACGGTGGCCGCAGCCTCAAAGCCTCGCTACGTCGACCTGACCAACCCGAGCCTGTCGGTCGAGTGTCCGCGCTGTGGGTTGCTGACCGCGCGCTTCGTCGACCAATGCCGGAACTGCGGTTACAAGCTGTGGCCGTCGAGCGTCATGGCCTCGGCGGCGTTCAAGGCATGGCGAAACGCCGATCCGTCGCGCGCCGAGGCTTCACGGTTTGACATGGACCTCCCACAGCCGCCCGTCGACAACACCGTCGACTACGCCGCGCGCGCCCACCAGTTGGGCATCCACCTTTTTCCAAACAGCAACTACCCGTTCACCATCTGCCTCGGGATATTTTTTCTCGGGCTGGCCGCGATTCCTTTCGACTCGACGGTGCGGATCGTGCTGGCCGTCATCGGCGGTTTGATCTTTCTCTTCGGAGTAGTAGGTTGGGTGTTGGTGGAAGACGTGCGCATGTTTCCTTCTGAGAGCCCGTCGGCGCAAGGCGAGGTCGAGCACTGATGGCCGTCGCCACGATGCAGCACGAGCCCACCCCGCAGTACCCGGCGATCAAGCCCGGGATGATGGGGATGTACATCTTCCTCGCGTCCGAGGTGATGTTCTTCGGAAGCCTCTTCGCCGTCTACTTCTATCTCTACGGCTCGCATCCGGCGTGGCCGCCGGCTCCGCCTTCCAGCACCCCGGATTACTACGTCAGCTGGTTCCCGATCCCCTTGATCAACACGGTGGTGCTGCTCTCCAGCGGTGTCACGTGCCACTTCGCGCTCGAGGCGATCTCGCACGACAACCGCCTGCGGTTCTTCATGCTGCAGATCGCGACCATCATCCTGGGGGTTGGTTTCGAGCTCGGCCAGCTGTACGAGTTCATCAACGCCTTCGGCCGCGGACTGAACCTCACCGCCAACACGTTCGCCAGCGCCTTCTTTACCATGACCGGCTTCCACGGCGCCCACGTGCTGGGCGGTCTGATCCTGCTGATCTTGATCCTGTATCGGGCGTCGCGCGGCCAGTTCTCGTCGCGCAATCACGTGGGCGTCGCGGCGGTGACTCTGTACTGGCACTTCGTCGACGTGGTCTGGATCTTCCTTTTCGGGATCCTCTACCTGGGAGTGACCGCGTTCAAATGAGAGGCGTGGCGGCCGGCCTGGCCGCGGCTGCGCTGTTGGTCGCTTGTGGCGGCAGTGGCGGGGGCCAGCCCGCCGGCTCGACCATGGTCACGATGACCGAGTTCAAGTTCGACCCATCGACCGTCAGCGTGTCCCACGGCAAGGTCGTCTTCTGGCTGGTCAACTCGGGCACCACCCAGCACGACCTGGCGATTCGCGACAGCACGGGCAAGACCATCGCGACAAGCGAGCTCGTCTCGGCCGGTGACCAGAAGGAGTTCGACGTCAACGACATCGCCGCCGGGACCTACACCTTCTACTGCTCACAGCCGGGGCATGAAGCCTCGGGCATGAAGGGGACGCTGACCGTCACCTAGACGGGTTAGTTACTTCGACGGAGTCGGCGACGGCGACGGGCTCGGCTTGGGCGAGGGCGAGGGGCTGGGTCCGGGCGCGAGGCTGATCAGCTCGATCTCGAAGATCAGCGTCGCGTTGGGCGGGATGATGGTGGCGCCTGTGGTCTGGTCCGTCTGGCCGTTTGGGCCGTAGGCCAGCGCGCCCGGGATCATGAGCTTGCGCTTGCCGCCGACCTTCATCCCCGGCACTCCCTCAATCCAGCCATCGATGATGTTCTGACCTTGGGCGATCTGAAACTGAAACGGCGTGCGGCCGGCCTGGCGGCTGGTGTCGAACACGCGGCAGTCTGTGAACCAACCCGTGTATTGAACCGACGCGTTCTCGCCGGCCTTTGCCGTATCGCCGGTACCGACCTTGAGGTCCTTGAGCTGGAGGCCGTCGGGGTAGGTGACCCACGCGATGCCAGCTCCGGCGTTGCAGTCGTCAGCGCCGGGGGACACCGTGGGCGTGCCCGCCGGTCCGGGGCTCTCGTTGGCCACGGGCGGATTGCCGGCGTAGGGGTCGGAGTAGCCGCACGCCGCCCCCGCCAAGGCGGTCAGCGCGAAGGCCCCTAGCAGGATCCTCCTCACGCGGCGCTGACGTCGAGCGAGCTCATCGTGTCGCCGACCTGGATCTTGTCGATGACATCCATGCCAGAGCTCACCTGGCCGAAGCGGTTGTAGACCCCGTTGGTCGCGAGGAACGGCGCGTCGCCGAGCGTGATGAAGAACTGGGAGCCGCTCACGCCGGCCGCGCTGGAGGCCATGCCCACCGTGCCGCGCGGCCATTTGGAGGGGTTGGATTCGTCGGGCAGCTTGTAGGCGGGGCCGCCGGTGCCGTTGCCGAGGGGGTCGCCGCCCTGGACGACGAAGCCCGCGACGACCCGGTGGAAGGTCAGGCCGTCATAGAAGTGGTTCTGGGCCAGGTAGACGAAGTTGTTCACGGTCTGCGGCGCCACGCTGGGGTCGACGAGCTCGACGACGAAGTCCCCGCGCGAGGTGTGCACGGTGACCGAATATCTCTTCGCCACGTCGATCACGTTGGGCGGCGGCGTGGTTCGTTTTTCCATCGGGCGACGATCCACATTAGAGGATCGCGCGAAAGCGTCGCCATCAGTCCGCTCGGCCCCCATCCACAACCCCCACCCTCCCTCGGGGGTTCCTTATGTGTGTGGGCGGCACAATACGGGCGGGCTTGGAGCGCGGCAACCCAGGTCGTTTAGGGTCCGACATGGCGAGGCCGAGCACCGCATATGCAATGCGCTTGCGAGCTATCAGCGCGAAGGCTCCCGCGCGCCCGCGGCCACGACGCCGGCGAGCACCAGCGCCAGGGTGGCGATGACGAGGAGCGAGGCCGACACCCCTGCCGTCGCAGCGACAGTGCCGGCGATGAGGGGCCCGAGGAAAAAGCCGAAGGCGACCGAGCTCGCGTTCAACCCGAACACCGTGCTCTGGGCCTCGTGCGGCGTCTCGAGCCCGATCATGCTCGCGGTCGCGGGCAGGATCACGCCGCTGAACAGCCCGTTCAGGCCAACCCCGATCACGACCAACGCCACCCATGGCGCGATCCCGATCAAGGCCACGGCGACCGCGACGAGTCCCGCAGCCGCGGCGACCGTTCGGACGTAGCCGAGGCGCCGAGTGACCCTCGTGTAAAAGATCGCCGCGGCGCTGCTCGACAGGCCGGCCAGGCCAAAGCCAAGTCCGGAGACCGCCGAGACGCCGTTGGTCACCATTTCGAGGAGTCGTAGCACCACGAGCTGCGACGTCGCCGAGTTGCACACGCCGATCAAACCTTGGGAGCCGATCAGTACCGCGAGCTGCTTAGGCAGCCCGGGCCGTTGTTTGATCAGGTCCACGACGTTCGCGCGCGGACCGGAAGCCCTGACCATCGGGCTCTCTTGCACGATCAGCACCACAGGTACAAGCGAGGCCAGGAGCAGGATGCCGCCGCCCAGGAAGACGAGGCGCAGCCCAAACACCTCCGCCGCCAGGCCGCCGATGACCGGGCCGATCGCGCCGCCCAAAGCCACGGCGGAGGTGACCACCCCCAGCGACCACGCCACCCGCGAACGCGGTGTTTCAGCCGCGACCAATGCGGTCGCCGCGGCCACGGTACCGCTGGTCGCGCCCTGCAGGAAGCGCAGGATCAAGAGCTCGGTCGGGTTGCGCGCGAAATAGATCAGCCCCACGGTCAACGCCCCGCCCAGCATCGAGCGGATGAGCATCGGCTTCCGGCCATAGCGGTCGCCGAGCAGGCCCCAGATCGGGCTGGCGATCGCCATCGAGAGACCGGACGCGCTCGCCGACGCCGCGGTCCAAAGGTCGAGGTCGTGGCCCGGGTGGACGCCCAGGTCCTTCGAGATGAAGATCGAGAGGAAGGGAAACGCGAAGCTGAAGCCGAAGATCGCCATGAACTCCGCGAACCAGAGCGCCGCCAGGTTCCGCCGCCAGTTGACTCCCCCGGTGTTGATCGGCGGAGTCGTCGCCCGCGGGTCGGTGCTCAGGGTTGGCGGCCGAGCAGCTCGACGATCCGGTCGGGCCGGATTGGCAGGTGGTCGATCACGGCGTCAGGCTTCCGCTTGCGCAGCGCGTCCTCGACGGCGTTGGAGATTGCGGCCGGCACCGGAATGGTCCCGCTCTCGCCCGCGCCCTTGAAGCCCTCCGTGTTCGCGTCGGTCGGCGTGTCGATGTGCACGAGCTCCGGCTCGGCCACGACCTCGCCCGCAGTGACGATCGTGTAATCGAGAAAGCTCGCGGTCCGTAGGCCGCCGTCGGGGTCGTACGCCACCTCTTCGAACAGCGCGTAACCGACCCCGTGGGCGTATCCGCCGTGCATCTGGCCCTGGACGATGAGCTCGTTGATCGTCTTGCCGGTGTCATGCGCGATCACGTACTTGAGCACCTCGACCTGGCCCGTCTCGGGATCGACCGCCACCACCGCGGCGTGACAGCCGCTCGAAAAAGTCAGGCCGCGCTTGGGGTCGAAGGTCTCCAGCACCTCGATTCCGTCGTCGGGCAACACGTCGGTCGCAGGCACGTGTTTGGCCGGCGCGCCGCGGACGCTGATCACGCCTTCTTCGATCACCAGGTCGATCGGGTCGGCTTCGAGCACCTCGCCCGCGCGCTCGAGGAGCACCCTGCGCGCTGTGGTGGCCGCCTTGGCCGTCGCGTTTCCGACCTGGACCGCGCTGCGGCTGCCCGCCGTCAGCTCCGCGGTCGGAACGTGGCTCGTGTCGGCCACGGTGACCGCGATCCGCTCGAACGGCCAGCCCAAGCGGTCGGCCGCGACCTGGGCGGCCATCGTCTGGTGGCCCTGGCCTTGCGGCGTGGAGCCGACGTAGAGCTGCACCGTTCCGTCCTTGTTGATGCGCACCTTGGCGGGCTCGCCGCGCCCGAAGCCTGTCGACTCGACGCAGCACGCGACGCCTACGCCGATCAAGCGGCCGTCACCGGCCTCGTGGGCCGCGACGTCGCCCAGCTTCTCCATGGTCAGGTCGAGCAGCCGCGGGTAGTCGCCGCTGTCGTAAACGATGCCACGCCGACCCGCCGGGTAGCCCGTCGTATATGGGATCTGCTCGGGGCGAATCAAGTTTCGGCGCCGGAGCTCGACGGGCGGCATCTCGAGCGCCCGCGCGAGTCGGTCGATGACGCGCTCCATCCCGTAGTTGCCCAGCGGCCGGCCCCCACCTCGGATGAATCCGCTCGGGGCCGCGTTCGTGTAGACGAGCTGCGCCTCGACGTCCATCGCGGGCAGGACGTACGCGGACATCATGTGCATGACGATCAGGTCGGGCTGGCCGGCTCCCGACCCCGAATAGGCGCCAAGGTCATGCAGCAGCCGGCCGCGGAGCCCCCGCAGCTTTCCATCCCGGTCGGAGGCGATCTCCAGCTCGATGACCGATCCGTGGGCTTGCGCGGTGGTCGCGCCGTCCTCGCTGCGTGACGCGACCCATTGCGCCGGCCGCTGCAGGCGCCAGGCGACGAGGGCAGTGAGCACCTCTTCGGCGAAGACCATGCCCTTCGCCCCGAAGCCACCCCCGACATCTTCCGCGACGACGCGGACTTTTTCTTCGTCGAGGTCGAGCGCGGCGGCGATCGCCTCGCGAACGCCGAAGACGTTCTGGGTCGAAGTCCAGACCTGGAGACCGTCTCCGCTGGGGGTCGCGGTCACCGCTCGCGGTTCCATCGCTGCGCCGGCGACGCGTGAGGTGTGCAGGCGGATCGACGCCGTGACGGCGCCCGGACCAAACGCGTGATTGATGTCGCCGAAAGACGTGGAGTGCTTGCGCGCGACGTTGCTCTTCATGTCCGCGTGCACCGGCGGAGCGCCGGGCGCGGTGGCGGTGACGACGTCGCCCACGGCCGGCAGCGGATCGAGGTCGGCGATGACCTGCTCCGCGGCATCCTGCGCCTCGTAGGCGGAGTCGGCGACCACCAGGGCGAACGCCTCGCCGACATAGTTGACCTCGTCGCGATTCAGGATCGGGCGCCGGCGCGATTCCATCTCCGGGCCCCAATCGCTGAGTCCCCCGGCAACTTCGGGCAGGTCGCCCGCCGACCAGACCGCGAGGACGCCGGGCATCGACTCGGCCGCGGACGCGTCGATTCCTTTGAGGCGCGCGTGAGGCAGGGTCGAGCGGCAGAAAGCGACGTGGACGAGGCCGTCGAGCTTGATGTCTCCCGCGAAGCGACCCTGCCCCGTGATGAGTCGCTCATCTTCGACGCGGCGCAGGCGCCGGCCGATGTATGGAGCCACGCTCCTACAATAAGTCGTTCACTTTCGTCGTTCCGCGGGGCGGCTAGCTCAGCTGGAAGAGCGCCAGCTTGACATGCTGGAGGTCGGGGGTTCGAGACCCTCGCCGCCCACCATCCACCGGAATCCGCGCCGGTGTCGCCAACGGTGCGTTACGCGAGTCTCGCATCGGCCCCGTTGGATCCAAAGGTGTGGAATCGCCCGTGGTGGAACCATGGACGAAGTAGCCCTGGCGGGACGCTATTCGAACCGCCTCGACGAACTCGATCAGCTCGCGGAGCGTCGGCTTCGGCGTCCACCACCAGGCGGCGCGAAAGGGTCGACCACATCGACATCTGCGTATCGGCGGAGCCCGACGTCCCGGCTGTAGATCCGCCGTACTCCGTGCTGCCTCATCAGCGCAATGAGGTGCACGTCGGGCACGTCGTTTCCGCGCGCCTGGTCGCGGCTCGTTTGACGGAACAGCTCCCAGAATCCGTCCGCCTCGCCTGGTGTACGCACGTGCGGCCGCTGGAGGAGGGCTTCGGCGTTGGTGGCCGCGTCGCGTGCGCTAAGCGGCTTCGGGAGGATCGCGGGGTGCGTAACGATTCGCAGGTAACCGAGTACAACCGGCCAGAACAAATACAGAAGGTCGGGTCCAGCCGCCAGGCGCGTAACCAGCTGTATGGCTTGCGGGTAGGCAGGATCGCTTTGATTGCTTGCGTAGACGAGGATGTTGGCGTCGACGGTGGCGCTCATTCGCGCACGTCGAGTAGGGCCCTCACCGCCTCCTTGTCTTCGAGGTCAACCAAAGGCCGGCCCAAATCCTTGGCGATCCACGTCAGGCCACCGGGATTCCGAGGATGTCCGGCCTGCTCCCTCAGAGACGTGGCCAGCAACTCGGATGCGACCTGCCCCATGCTCTTGCCCGCGCCCTTGCTGCGGCGCTTGAGCTCCTTGACGACCGTGGGGTCGAGATCGATCGTGGTGCGCATGATGCGTGATGCTAGCACGGCGCGCATCAGATGACGAGCCAACCACGGGAGCTGAGTAGCACGTCCATCACCTCGGTCGGAACCCGAGCTCGGCCTAAGCCCTTCGCGAATCGGGATGGTAGCCCAAGCGGGACGCTATTCGAACCGGTTGGCTGACTTGGAACCACTGGCCCGGACTGAAGCGACCACCGGCCTCGGATTCAAACGTCCGGGCCGCTAATCCAGGCGAAGTGGGTCAGCCGTGAACGCAGAGTCGAGTCAGCGGTGATCAACGTCGTTCCCGCCGCCTCAGCCACCGCCACATAGACCATGTCATAGATGGGGTGGTTGTCATAGCGTCTGGACAGTTCCCAGGCCCGGTCCATATGGCGCGCATCGTCCGCGAGCCGGAACGGAAGCTTGACCAAGAACCCGTAGGCAAGATCAGCGGCGGCGCCGCTCCCCTTGCCTCTCTTCACACCCGTCAGGAGCGCATTCGCGCATTCAGTCAGAAGCAGGTGAGGCGCGATGAGCTCGGGCCCTTTCAGACGATACACGACGCATCGTGCGCATTGCAGACGATGACGAGTCGATGCCCGGAGCCACGCAGTCCACGACGACGCTCGCGTCAAGAACGGGCATCGGCGCCGCGACCCAGGGATCGGAGCCGCCGGTCCTCGAGGACAAGGTCAGCCGCCGTCTCTCCACGAGGTCCCTTCTTCAGGCCTGAGCTTTCGACAGCTGCGACCCAGGCAGCCAGCGACATGGCGGCCGCGATGCCACTAGAGCCGAGTAGTCGATCGAGATCGGAACGCGCAATAAGAAGTTTGTTGCCTCGCCTGTGAGCGCGCAATCGCCCTGACCATACCCACCGCCGCACCGTTTCGGCGGAGCGTCCGGCCACTGCGGCGGCGGCAGCAACATCGAGTTCGTCGGCTGCCATGGACTTCACGACTCCGACACTACTACACCAGTCCTAAGCAATGGCGTAGTGAGCGAAATGCCCCTTTAGATCCAAGAACGCGTGTCACAGCCAATCGTTCGACCGCGCAGCGCCGGGGCTGTCCATTACGACGCACCGCGGCAGGTCGAGCGCGCCGCAACTGACCAGATGGGGAGACCCAAGGTGCGTCCGCCGGAGGACTCGGGGAGCCGACCCTCCGGCGAACCTACGGCTACGCGCAGCCGGCTGGCGCGTCGACGCTTCGCGCCACTGCCCCGCCGATCGGAACGTTGGTGTAGGTCGCGATGATGTCGACCGGCACGGAGCCGGCATTCCTGCCGATGTGGACGTCGTTGGGCGCCTCGACGAATCCCTGCCCGGCGTGGTAGATGTTGGTCTCGCAGCCGTCGGCGCGGGTGAGTGCGAAGGTTCCCGACTTCACGAGCACGAAGGCGGACCCGAAATGGATGTGCCATCCGGTGTTGCCGCCCACGCCGACGGTCACCTCCTGAGTCACGATGTCTCCTTGGTTCTTGACGAACATCTTGACGTCGGGCGAGTCGATGTGGAACGGATTCACAGTGCCGCGGGCCAGCTCCGTCCGAGTGATGGCGGAGCCCGGCGTCGCGCTGACGACGCTGCCGGCGAACAGGACCGCCGTAAAAGCTAGGACCAACCCGAAAGCCATGAACAGAGCGCGTCTCACCCTTTCCTATCTCCTTCTGACTCGATTGTCTCTCGACTGCATGAAGCGGCTGGAACCGCTCGCCCAAGACTAGTGGGGCGAGCCGGCGTCGCCTAGTCCGAAATCGGTAGTTGCTGCTACGTAATTCGTAGTTGCCTCGCGCACGTGGGCGCTTCACAATCTCGCTGTGTCGGTTTCCGGGCAGTTCTGCCCGATTGCGCGAGCGTCGGAGGTCTTTGCCGAACGCTGGACGCCGTTGATCCTGCGCGAGATCATGGCTGGTCGGCACCACTTCAGCGAGATCCTGAAGGTCTTCATCGAGCTTCCCCGAGTGTGCTCAGACAGCGCTTGCGAGGCCTGCAACGAGCCGGCGTGATCGAGACGCGGCCCAATCCGGGTGGTCGTGGCTCAACCAAGACCTCACAGCGTCGGGCAGACATCTTGCGAGGGTCATCAAGGAGCTTGAGATCTGGGGCCAGCAGTGGCTTGAGCTCAGCCCCGAGCATCTAGACCCGGACTTCCTGATGTGGCGGGTCTTCAAGCATCTCGAACCTGCTCGCCTCCCACCGAAGCGCAGGGTTGTGCGTTTCGAGTTCGAGGACCACAGCCGCCGGTACTGGTTGGTCCTACAGCGAGAAGATCCCGATCTTTGCCACTCAGACCCCGGCTTCGGCGATGACTTGGTCGTCGGAACTCGGGATTCCTAGTCCTAAGATCGGAGTTGCAGCTACAAAATTTGTACTTGCCTGGTGGACCGATCGAGGCCACAATCTGGCCATGGCGGGATACCGGCAATTCTGCCCGGTTGCCAGGGCCTCTGAGATATTCGCCGAGCGCTGGACCCCGCTGATCCTCCGCGAGATATTGGCCGACCGGCACCACTTCAGCGAGATCCTGAAGGGCCTCCATCGGATCTCCCCAAGCATGCTTGGCCAGCGGTTGCGGAGTCTCGAGCGGGTGGGGGTGGTGGAAACACGACCGAATCCCACCGGGAGAGGCTCGACATACCACCTGACCAAGGCTGGAAGCCAGTTGGCCGAATTGGTAGGGACCCTTGGGATCTGGGGCCAGCGTTGGCTTGAAATTCAGCCAGAACACCTCGATAGCGACTTCTTGATGTGGCGCATCCTGAAGCATCTTCACGTCGACAAGCTGCCGCTTCAGCGACGGGTCGTCCGCTTCGAGTTTCGCGACGAGAAAAAGCGCTACTGGCTGGTGTTACGTCGCGACGATCCAGACCTGTGCTACAGCGACCCGGGCTTCGGAGACGACCTGGTAATTCGGACCGACCTCGAGGCCATCACTAGAGTTTATCTGGGACAGCTCCGCTTGGCCGATGCCCAGCGCTCCGGCCTGCTGGACATCGACGGTCCGCGCGAGCTGGCACTGGGTGTGGCTCAGTGGTTCCCGATCAGCGGTTTCGCGGCAAATGCCCGCGCCGTCTGGTATGACCGCGATTCACAGTCATTTCGACCGATCGACTCATCGGCGCTCAAGACCCCCGCCCGCCGGGCGATCAACTAACCTCAGCAGCCGGAGCATGGGATGCCGGCTGGAGACAGGCACATGAAGATGCTCAGAGGTCTCGGAAGTTTCAAAGGCACCCTTATCCGCCCTGAGGACCACGGCTACCAGGAGGTGGTAGCCCCGGCGGGATTCGAACCCGCGATCTCAGCCTTGAAAGGGCCGCGTCCTAGGCCACTAGACGACGGGGCCGGGTACGGAGTTGGACTCGATTAGGAGCCAAACCTACCAGCTACTCTAATTTGCTGGCTTGGCCCACAAGCAGCTGCGGGCGCCGAGCTTTAACGAAAGCGGGTGTAGCACAATGGTAGTGCGCCAGCCTTCCAAGCTGGTTACGTGGGTTCGATTCCCATCACCCGCTCCATGCTTGCTTCGTGCAGATCCCGCGGCCGAAGCCGATCGGCGATGCGGCGGTTGCCAGGCAGTTGCGATCGGTCCTGTTCAGCGAGACGCTCGTGGCCGCCGCCCTTGTCCGGCCCAAGGGTTACGCCAGGGTGGTCCTCTCGCATCTTCTCGGATGGGCCGGTCCGATCATTGCGAGGCGGGCGACCGAGCCGCTGCCACCGACGATCCTCTATCTCGCCGTCACGACCGTTGACATCCGGCTGTTCTCCAAGCCACTGTTCGGCGGTCCATTTGAGGTCGGCCGATGGAAGAAAAGCGTCTACCGTGCTTCGCTGCGCGAGTCGGGTCTCTGGCTCAAGCTCGATCTCGACGTCGAGCGATTGGGCCGCGTGACCGTTACGTCGAGCCGCGCCGCCCGGCCGGTTCTCGATCTGGTGGTGCAGGGCGCGTCCGGTCCCGCGCTCTAAGCGCGCGATATCGCGATCCCGCCTCGACCAGAGCGGTGAACAGGTTGATCGCCCACGGTTCTTTGCCCACCAGCTCCTCCGGGTGGCACTGCAGGCCGACGACGAACCGATGACCCGGGAGCTCGACGCCCTCGATCAGGCCGTCGGTCGAGTGAGCGACGGCGCGCAGTGATGGACCCAGGTCCCTGATCGCCTGGTGATGCAGCGAGTTGACCTCGACGTGCGTGCGGCCGATGGTGCGAGCCAGCACGCTGTCCGGCTCGATGTCCATGCCGTGTGCGAGGAGGTCGCGCGGCTCGCGGTCGTGCGACTCGCGCACCACGCTTTCGACCTCCAGGTCCTGCCACAACGTGCCGCCGCACGCCACGTTCAGCACCTGGATGCCGCGACAGATCGCGAGCACCGGAAGGCCGTCCGCGATCGCCCATTTCACAAGCGTCAGCTCGACCTCGTCGAGCTCCGGCATGAGCGTGAGATGGGAGTCGTCACGTGCGACCGCGCCGTAGCGGCGCGGCTCGACATCCGCGCCGCCGGGCAGCAGCAGCGCGTCGAGCAGCTCGTAGTGGAATCGGATAAGGTCGACGTCGCGGACGGTCGGAATCGGAAGCACTGTCGAACCGGCCTGTTCCAGCGCGTCGAAATACGCGCGGTTGAGCGCGAGCTTCAGCGGAGCTTCCGCGCTCGCGAACGGCCGAAGGGGGACGCCGACGACGGTCATGGCTTGACGGTGGATGCTACGCGGCGCTGCGCGACTAGAGGCAGTTTTGCGCGAGCGGCGAGACGCTCCTTGCTGATGTCGCCGATAGTCACGCCCTCTGCTTCGGCCAGCCCGCTCAGGACGACTCCGAGCGGGTCGACGACCATGCTCCGCGCGCAGTAGCCCACGCCCGACATGCCTGCGCCGGCCACGTACATCGTGTTCTCGATCGCGCGCGAGCGAACCGTGACCATCCAGTGATCCTCTTTCAGCGGCCCCGCGACCCATGCCGCGGGCAGGGCAAGCAGCTCGGCTCCGCGATCGGCCGCGTCCTGGATGTACGCGGGGAAGCGCAGCTCATAGCAGATGGCAACGGCGGTCATGAACCCGTCGATCTCGACGATCGGCAGGTCTTCGCTGCCCGCGACCATGCGGTCGGACTCCTTTTCGCTGAAGGCGTCGTACAGATACCGCTTGCGATGGCGCGCGACGAGACCGTCGCGTGGGGCGACGACGACCGCCGTGTTGTAGATCCGGTGGTCGCCGGGGATCGCCTCGAACATCCCGGCCACCACAGTCACGCCCAAACGGTCTGTCAGCCGGGTGAGGTTGTCGACGAACCTGCCATCCAGCGGCTCTGCCGCCGGCGCCAGGTCGTCGGTCAGCGCGCCAAAGGTGTGCATCGCGCCTTCCGGGAACACCACCAGGCGTGCTCCAGCCTTCACGGCCTCCGAGGTCAGCGCCGAGATGCGCTCGATGTTGGACGTCTTGTCGGCGCTGGAGGCGAATTGGCCGACGGCTACCTTCACAGCCGCTCGAAGCCCCGGAAGCGCTCCCAGTCCGTGATCGACGAGTCGAACGCCGCCAGCTCGATGTCCGCACGGTGCACGTAGTGGTCGACGACCTCGTCTCCAAGCGCGGCACGCGCAGCCTTGCTGCCCGCAAACAGATCTCGCGCCTCGCGCATCGTGTGCGGCACACGCTCGTGAGAGCCTTCGTAGGCGCTGCCTTTCGTCGCCGGCTCCAGGTCGAGCTTCGAGTCGACGCCGTGGAGCCCGGCGGCGATCATCGCCGCGACAGCCAGGTACGGGTTCACGTCCGCGCCGGGCAGCCGGTTCTCGATGTGCATTCCCGCGCCGTGGCCGATGACTCGCATCGCGCACGTCCTGTTGTCATGCCCCCACGCCACGGCCGTCGGCGCGAACATGCCCGGCACATACCTCTTATAGGAGTTGATCTGCGGCGCGAAGAGCAATGTGAGCTCGCGAAGGCAGGCCAGCTGGTCGGCGAGGAAGTGCTCGAACAGAGTCTTGTCGGTGGCGAATACGTTGCCGCCGTCGGATCCCGCGAGCGAAAGGTGGACGTGGCACGAGCTGCCCTCGCGCTGGTCGAACTTCGCCATGAAGGTGATCGCCATCGCCTCCTGCGCGGCGATCTCCTTGGACCCGAACTTGTAGATGCTGTGGTCGTCGCAAACGCCGATCGCGGGTCCGTAGCGGAAGTTGATCTCGTGCTGGCCGAGGTTGCACTCGCCCTTCGAGCTCTCGACGTTCATCCCGGCGCCCTCCATCGAGTTGCGGATCCGCTTGATCAGCGGCTCGATGTTGGTCGTGTCGAGCAGCGCGTAGTCGACGCTGTAGGCAGTCGCCTTCGTCAGGTTGCGGTAGCCGGCCTCCCACGCCTCGCGGTAGGTGGAGCGGAAGATCATGAACTCGAGCTCGGTCCCGACCTGTGCGGTGAGCCCGCGCGCGTTCAGGCGCTCGAGCTGGTGGCGCAGGATCTGCCGCGGCGACACCTCGACCGGCTCGCCGCTTTCGCGATATGCGTCCGTCAGGACGAGCGCCGCGCCCGGGTGCCACGGAAGCAACCGCAGCGTCGACAGGTCGGCCTTGAGCTGGAAATCGCCGAACCCGCGGTTCCATCCGGCGAGGCCGTATCCCTGCTGGGGCGACATGTCGACGTCGGTCGCCAGCAGGTATTCGCACGACTCGGCTCCGTGCGCCACGGTCGATTCGAGGAAATGCCGCGCGGTGAGCCGCTTGCCGACGAGACGGCCTTCCATGTCGACCAGCGCCAGGACGACGGTGTCGATCGTGCGGTTGGCCACGCCTCGCTCGAGAGCTTCAAGAGTCAGCGGCGCCGAGGTCGCCCCGTTGGCCGCCGCGGTGGTTCCGATCGTGTGCAACTCGGTCATCGCCGGCTCACCTCCAGAACGAGCTTGCCTCGCACCCCGCCGCGTTCGAGTCTCTCATGCGCCGCTGCCGCCCGTTCGAGCGGGAAGACCTCCTCGACTTTGACCTTCAGGCGTCCGGTTTTGACCAGCCGCCCGATCTCCTCCAGCTCACTGCCATCCGGCTCGACCAGGGGTTCGACCACATCGATGCCTCGATGTGCGGCCGCAACCTTCACCGCGTCCGGCGCTCCGTCGGCGACCGCGAGCAGCAGGCCGCCCGCGCGCAGCGTGTCGAGCAGCGCCCGGGTGTCCTCGCCGCCGACCAGGTCCACCGCCACGTCCACGTCGCGCTTCGATAGCGCAGCGCGATCCTGGCGGCCGGTCGTGACCACGCACGCGGCGAAAAATTTGGCGATCTGCACGGCCAGGTCGCCGACCCCACCGGATGCCCCATGGATCAGCACCGTGGTCTCTTCATCGACATCCGCCACGTCGACCAGGCACTGCCAGGCCGTCAGCGCCGCCAGCGGCAGCGCGGCCGCTTCGACGGGGCTGAGGCCGCGGGGCATGAATGCAAGCTGGTGTGAAGGCGCCGTGACGTACTCCGAATAGGCCCCGGCGGCGCGAGGAAATCGTGGCATCCCGAAGACCATGTCTCCGACTTTGAAGCGCGTGACGCCGTAGCCCATCTCGACGACCTCGCCGGTGAAGTCCCAGCCCGGAACGAACGGCGGTTGTCCGACCCACCTCGACACGCCCTCGCCCCGCCGGGTCTTGGCGTCCACCGGATTGATGCCGGCGGCGAGGACACGAACGAGGACCTCGGTCGAGATGGGCGACGGCCTCTCGACGTCCGCCAGGCGCAGCACGTCCGGTCCGCCGAATCGCGTGACCTGGACGGCGCGCACCGCGCTTAGGTAGTCGAGAGGAAGACGTTCTTCAGCTCGGTGTAGTAGTCGAGCGCGTCGGGGCCCAGCTCGCGGCCGACGCCCGACTGCTTGAAGCCTCCGAACGGTGTTGTCACGCGAACCGAATTGTTGGAATTGATCGAGATCGTTCCGGTCTCGAGACCGCGAGCAACCCGCATGGCCCGGCCCGCGTTTTCGGTCCAGATCGAGCCCGATAGTCCGTAGATCGTGTCATTGGCAATCGCAATCGCCTCCGCCTCGTCTTTGAAGGGGATGATCACCGCCACCGGGCCGAAGATCTCCTCTCGCGCGGCGCGCTCGGTGTTGGCGACGGGGGAGAGGATCGTGGGCGGGAACCAGTAGCCGGGTCCACTCGGCGCGTGGCCGCGGATCGCGACGCGCTTTGGGTCGTCGACGTATGACGCGACCTTGTCGCGCTGGTCCGCCGTGATGAGCGGCCCCATCTCGGTCTTGTCGTCGAGCGGATCCCCGACCTTCAACGCCTTGACGGCGACCTCGAGCAATTTCATGAAGCGGTCGACAGCGGACCTCTCGACGAGGATCCGCGACCGCGCGCAGCAGTCCTGGCCCGCGTTGCCGAAAACGGCGAGCGGCGCCGAAGACGCGGCCTTCTCCAGGTCCGCGTCCGCGAACACGATGTTGGCCGACTTGCCGCCCAGTTCGAGGGTCACGCGCTTGATCGACTGAGAGGCCAGCTCACCGATGCGGCGCCCGACCTCGGTCGACCCGGTGAAGGCGACCTTCGCCACGTCCGGGTGCTGGACGAGCCTCTCGCCGACGACCCGGCCGGCTCCGACGAGCACGTTGAGCACTCCCTCGGGCAGGCCCGCCTCGAGCACGATTCTCCCGAGCTCGATCGCGGTCAGCGGAGTCAGGCCCGCGGGCTTCAGGACAACCGTGTTGCCGGCGGCCAGAGCCGGCGCCACTTTCCACGAGGCGATGGGGAGCGGGAAGTTCCAGGGCACGATCAGGGCCACGACGCCAAGTGGCTCGCGGAACGTCATGTCTATGCCACCCGCGACCGGGATCGTCTTGCCTACCAGGCGCTCGGGCGCGCCCGCGTAGTAGTTGAAGACGTCGACGACCATGCCGACCTCGCCGCGCGCGTCGCTGATGGGCTTGCCGACGTTGCGCGCCTCGAGCTGAGCGAGCTCTTCGCGGTGCTTGTCGATGGCGACGGCGATGCGGCGCATCAGGTTTGCCCGATCCTTCGGCGTCACCGCCTTCCACGCGGGGAACGCCGCTTTGGCGCGCGCAACCGCTGTGTCGGCTTCTTCCACTGAGGCTTCGTGCAGCTCAGCAAGGACCTTTTCGGTTGCGGGCTCCATGACTTTCAAGGTCCGGGTTTCTGTCGCCATGTCTCTCCCGAGAAAATGGGCCTGTACGAGGTCCTTTGCAAAGATACTATCGACCAACTTCCGGTCCTTATCCTCTCGGCCGGCTGATACACGAGGACTTGTAGTCGCGGGTACCGGCTGCCGGCGGCCCTCTGCCCGCCGGCGGGCGGCCGAATGCGCTTAGGTGGCCTGGAGGCCAGGTTCGGGTGACCCAGAGACGCGGGGTTTGACGGGACTGGGAAGAGGGTGGTCGGGAAGCGTCTGGGAGGCGGGTTTGGGGCGCCGGGAAGAAGACTGGGAAGAGGGTGGTGGGGAAGGCGCCTGGTGGCTGAGTTGGGCTGTCTAGTGTATTTATTTTTGTGTTTTAAGTATTGACATTGGGGCCAAACATCTGTACGATAGAGCCATGGTCGAATATGACGTTTCGGGGGTCGATCTCGAGATTCCTGGGGCAGAGGAGTCGATCAAGCTGGTCGCCTTCAGGTGGTTCATCGACCGCCTCGAGATCGAGTTCTCCGAGATGGCCGCCTTGTTCGAGCAGAGCAAGTACTGGGACTACGAAGGCTTCAACAGCGCCATCGACTGGATGCGTTTCAACTGCCACATGACTTCGACCGCCGCGGCAGATCGGATCAACGTCGGCGAGCACCTCGCTGATATGAAGGAGAGCAGGGCTGCGATGGATGGAGGCGAGATCGGCTTCGCCCACGTACGGTGATGGCACGCACCGCCGACGCGGTGGGCAACGCCTTCGATGAGTCTCGGCTGCTTCCAATTGCGAAGGAGAACTCTCCAGGCAAGTTCCACTACCAGTGCCTGCACTACCGCCACTCCATCGATGCCCAGGCTTACGCCGACAAGCAGGCTGAGGAGGCGGAGAATCGCCGGCTCAGGCTGAGCACCGCCGAGGACGGCTCGCTGCTCATCAGCGGCGCGCTCGACCCGATCGGCGGAGCCGTCGTGCGCTCGGCACTCGAGCCGCTGGCTCGACCGTCGGGCGAGCACGACTACCGGGACATCGAGCAGCGCTACGCCGACGCACTGGTCGGGCTGGCGTCGAACGGTGGCAAGCAGAAAGTCCAGCTCCAGGTCACGACCTCGCTCGAGACCCTCAAAGGCCTGGCGGGTGCGCCGGCCGCGGAGATGGAGTTCTCGCTTCCCATCTCCTCCAAGACGGTCGAGCGCTTGGCCTGCGACTGCAGCGTGACTCGCGTCCTGCTCAACCAGAAGTCGGTGGTCATAGACGTCGGCCAGGCCGAACGAACCATCAAGGGTCCGAAGCGCCGGGCGCTCAACGCTCGCGACGGTCACTGCCGGTGGTTGGATTGCGAAAGGCCGGCCTCGCGGTGTGATGGACATCACTTCGTCCACTGGATCCGCGGCGGCGGGAGCGAGCTGGACAACATGATCCTTCTCTGCGCCAGGCACCATTGGAAAGTGCATGAAGGCGGGTGGCAATTGGTCAAGACGGACGACGGTCGAATCCTTCCGGTCGCGCCAACGCCGACGTTCGGGTTCGCGCGCGGGCCAACTAGCCTCGCCTGGAGCTAGAGGCCCTCGAGGAGCGCGTCATCCCAATCATGGGACGAGCCGAACTTGCCGGACGCCGTCAGAAGTTCACATCGGAATCCAAGCTCGTTTTGAGGTTCGCACCAGATCATGCGAGCCATGGATAGAACGCGAGTCATTCTTTTCGGATCTGTCGTCGCCGCCGCGATGATCTTCGGGGCGGTCCTCGGCGCCACGGTGCTGGCCCACTCGACCCTCACCCCGGCCCTCGCCGCCGTTTCGGCCACGTCGCCCAGCCCAACTCCGAAGTCCAACGAGGACGCGACGCACGAAAAGGGCGAGAGCGCGGCCCAGGAGACCGCCGAGAACAACGGGACCTTCCACCCGGGTGGTCCGGGAGGCGGCCAGTCGAACGAGACCTCGACTCACGAAGCCGGCGAGTCGGCGGCGCGAGAGGCGTCGGAAAAGACCTGATTCGGTAGCTAATACCGGACCCTGAGCCCCCACCCGGCCGGGTCTGCTACGCAGACCGGGCCGACCTCCCCGGCGAGCGGGGAGGTGAATAAGCTTCCTGCGATGGGCGGGCGAACGCGGGTCTACCTGGAAGTCGGCGGCAAGCGGGTCTTCGCCAGTGCCGCCGACTGGCCGGGTTGGTGTCGGGCTGGGAAGGACGAGGCGAGCGCCCTGGCGAACCTCACGGCGTACGCGCCACGCTACGCGAAGGTCGCCAAGCTCGCGAGAGTCGCGTTCTCCGCGGACGCGCCCAAATTCGACGTCGTCGAGCGCATGACCGGCAACGCGACCACGGATTTCGGCGCGCCCGGCGTTCCGGCCAAGGGCGAAAGCAAGTCGATGACGCGGCTCCAAGCAGAGCGCATGGTGGCGCTCGTCGAGGCGTGCTGGAAGTATCTCGACCAGGTGCGCGCGAAGGCACCGCAGTCTCTGCGCAAGGGACCGCGCGGCGGCGGCCGCGACCGTGACGCGATGTTCGACCACGTGCTCGGCGCCGAGATGGAGTACGCCAAGGCCATTGGCACGCGGCTGAAGCAGCCTGACGGCAAGGATGCGATGGCGGTGAAGGCGTTTCGCAAGGCGATCGTGGACAGCTTCGGCAACCCGAACCGCGAGGAAAAATGGCCCGTCGCATACGCGGCCAGGCGGACCGCGTGGCACGCGCTGGACCACGCGTGGGAGATGGAAGACCGCCTACCCTAGTCCCCTCGAATGGACGAAAGCAAAGGCGGGCTGCTGCTCGTGCTCGCCCACCCTGACGACGAATCGATGGGCACCGGCGGCCTCATCCTCCGCCACACGCGTGCGGGCATCGCGACCCATCTCGTCTGCGCGACGTATGGAGAGGCGGGCTGGCAGGGCAAGCCGCCGGGCGCCAAGAAAGAGGACCTGGCGGAGATGCGCGTCAAGGAGCTGGAGGAAGCGGCGGCGGCCCTGGCTTTGAGCGGCGTCGAGCTGTGGGACTACCCTGACGGCGGAGTGGCGCGATCCGACCAGCAGGAGATCATGCAGCGCGTCTGGAAGGAGATCATCAAGCTGCGCCCGCGCGCTGTGGTCGGTTGGGGGCCAGACGGCGCGTACGGACATCCCGACCACATCGCGATGGGCGCCTGCACCGACGCTGCGGTCGCGGCGATGACCGAAGGCGAGCGGCCGGCGCTCTACCACGTCGCGATCGACAAGCAGTTGGACGAGTTCTACCGGGAGACCCTTCGGCTCACCGGCGACGGTGAGCTCCCGCTGCAACCAGTAGATCAAGTTGACGTCGTGATCGAGCTCGATGCGGACGAGGTGATCATGAAGCTGCGCGCGATCGACTGCCACCGCAGCCAGCTCGAGGACTGGCGGATCGCGATCCGCGATCATCCACATCTGATGCAGAAGGGATACGGCCACGAGCCGTACATCGCCGTCTCGTCTCGCGCCGGCGGCCTGACCGATGGCGGACTGCTCGGGGAATTCGCGTGAGCGCTTACTCCAGGGCAGTTCGCAGCATGATCGAGTATCTCGAGCCCGTGCTCGAGTACGTCGGCGACGCGACGTACGAGGGCGGCGTCACGCGGCCGGAAGCCTGCGACCTCCGGTTCGGGAACCCGCAAGAGACGCCGCTGCCCGAGATCCAGCAGGCTCTCACGAAGTGGGCCGCGCCCAAGGACAAGGACTGGTTCGCCTACAAGTTCAGCGACCCGAACGCGATCAAGGTCGCGGTGGAATCGCTGCGAGGTCGCGTCGGGATCGATTTCGATCCCAAGGACGTCTCGATGACGACGGGCGCGTTCGGCGGCCTTGCCTCGACGCTGCGCGCCGTGCTCGATCCCGGCGACGAGGTCATTTACCTGTCGCCGCCGTGGTTCTTCTACGTGCCGATGATCCTTTCCTGCGGCGCCAAGCCGGTGCGCGTCGATTTCACACCGCCGCAGTTCGAGCTGCCGGTCGACGCCATCGAATGGCACATCACGCCGCAGACGCGCGCCATCATCGTCAACTCGCCGCACAACCCAAGCGGACGCATCTTCACGCCGGACGAGCTGGAGCGCCTGGCCTCGGTCCTCGAGGCCGCACACCGCACGATCTACCTCATCTCCGACGAGGCATACAGCCGCATCGTCTTTGACGGCCGCGAGTTCCACTCGCCCGTCGAGTACTACGACCGATCGTTCCTCATCTACACGTATGGCAAGACACTCGTCGCACCGGGCCAGCGCCTCGGTTATATCGCGATGCCGCCCTCGATGCCGGACCGGGAGGAATTGCGCGACGCGCTGTTCGTCGCTCAGACGGTGACCGGCTACGCGTTTCCCAACGCGCTCATGCAGTACGCGATGGCGGATCTCGAGCATGCGAGCGTCGACGTCGGCGTGCTGCAGAAGCGGCGCGACCGACTGGTGGGCGCGCTCACCGAGATGGGCTACGAGACGGTGACGCCGGAGGGAACCTTCTATGTGATGGTGCGCTCACCGGTGGCGGACGATGCGGCGTTCACGCGTCGACTGGCTGAGGAAAACGTTTTCGTCCTGCCGGGCCGCATGTTCGAGCTGCCCGGTTGGTTGCGCATCTCGCTGACGGCCACCGACGCGATGGTCGAGAGGTCACTGTCCGGTTTCAAGAAGGCGCTTGGAAATTCTCGTGCAGCGACTCACTCGAGCGGCGACAAACCAACCAAAGAAAGATTGCCTGCCGAGTTCTGAACACTCCTGTCCTCGAATCTTCGCCGCATTCGGCTAACCTTTAGCGCCTGATTCCGGGTTACCGGAGTCCCTAAATTCCAGGTCGGGGGTGACGTATGGACGTTCAGGAGGCAGTAGCAGAAGGCACGGCTTCTGCGGAAAACGGCGAGGTCAAGCGCGATGGGCGCAAGCAGTTCACGATGGGCCCAAGCGACATCTTCGAGGGCAAGCTCATCTACGACGGGTCGATTCACGCGGACGGACGCCTTGAAGGCGAGGTACGCGTAAGCGGCAACATCGACGTTGCCTCGGGCGCGCAGGTCAAGGCTCTGCTCGAGGGCTCCAACGTTTCGTTGAAGGGCACGATCGAGGGCGCGGTCACAGCGCGCGACAAGCTGACCCTCGGCAAAAATGCCCGGCTCAGCGGCGACGTCGTGGTGCGCCGGCTTCAGATCGACGATGGCGCGACGTTGAACGGCCACGTCCGAATGGGTGATTTTGAGCACCAGGCGTCCGGCCAGTAGGCCGCCGACCCCGACACCGACCCCGGCGGAAAACGGCTCGAACGGTCAGCGCAACTCGGTAGTGCTCGGGCCTGCGGACAGGCTCGTCGGACAGCTCTACATCGAGGGCGACCTGCGCGTTTCGGGCACCGTCGAGGGCGCCCTCGAGGCGACGGGCGACATCGTGATCAGCGATGGCGGCAAGGTGAACGGGGCGGTGACCGCCTACAACCGGTTGGTGGTCGGGACCGCGGCCTCGCTCGTCGGGAGCGACGTGCGGGTCGGCCGGCTCACCGTGGAGGACGGCGCGACGTTCAGCGGGCATGTGTCGATGGGCAAGGAGGCGGTGGAACGCCGGCCGCCGCCCGTCGAAGTTGTGCCGGAGCCCGTGGCTGAGGCCACGCCGGTGGATCAGCCGGTCGACGTCGTCATCCCGCAACCGGAGAAGCCGATCCAGAAGGGAAAGCGCCGGTAAGGGAAGCCCCCACCCGGCGGCTGCGCCGCCGACCTCCCCGGCGAGCGGGGAGGTGAAGCTAGTTCTTTCTCCGGCCGAGTCGGATGGGGGCTTCCGCCTAGCGCTTACGCGCCGCGGTGGTCGTCTTCTTGGTGGCGGTTTTGGCCGGCATCTTGCGGGTCTCCTCGAGGGCCCGCTTGATCAGGGCCGTCGGCGGTTTGGCGCGCCAGTTGCCTGGCACGATCACGTAACCGCCCATCTTGTGCCCGGCCATGGGCTCGAAATCGCGCCCGCCCTGCTTCTTGATCGTCTCGATCTCGTCCGCGGGCAGGCGGACGATCAGCTCGTCGCCGAAGATCCCGCAGAACATGTTCCCGTTCACGAAGGCGGAGAGCTGCCCGAACATGGGCTTCAAGGTGACCGCGGGCTCGTCCGGCACCAACTTGGCGAAGGCCGCCTTCGCGTCCTCGCTGGGTTTGGGCATCTTCATCGGGCCGCGGGGCGCCGGACTCATGCGAGGGATCGTAGTACGCTTCCGGCGTTCTCTCCAACACGACTTGGGGGTGTGCCATGAGCTGGACCGTCGAGGGTACCTACTTCGAGAACTGCAACTGCGACTTCGCATGCCCCTGCTCCGTGACGAGCTTTGCGTCGCCCGCGACGCAGGAACGCTGCAATGTCGTCCTGGCCTACCACATCCAGCGAGGGCAGATCGATGGAGTAGACGTGAGCGGGCACAGTGTCGCCGTCGTCGCCGACGCGCCCGCGAAGATGCTCGACGGCAACTGGCGGGTCGGCCTGATCATCGACGCCAAGGCCTCCAAGGAGCAGGCGGACAAGCTCGCCGGCGTCTTCTCGGGCCAGATGGGCGGGCCGATGGCGAGCCTGGCGCCGCTGATCGGGGAGGTGCTCGGCATCGAGCAGCAGCCGATCGAGTTCAGCGAAAGCGGCCACAAGCACCACCTGAAGATCGGCAGCGACATCGCGATCGACGTCGAGGACTACACGCCCGAAGGGTTCACCGAGCCGACCAAGCTGGTCGGCGTCTTCCATCCTTCGAACACGACGCTGACGATCGCGAGGCCGACCGCATCGCGGATCAAAGCTTTCGGCATGGAGTTCCACAACAGCGGCAAGAGCGCGTTCTCGGCGCCCTACCGCTGGTCCGCCTAACCCTCGTAGTGCAGCAGCGCGTCGCGCCTCTTCCGACGCCGGTCGCGACCGTCATCGTGGCCGCGCTTCTCGGGTGCGCCGCGGTCGCGTGGCTGGTGACGATCTCCCAGGCGAGCGCGATGGGAATGGGCGGCATGGCGATGATGAGCGCGGGCCTGTTCCTGGTCACCTGGCTCGTGATGATGGTCGCGATGATGTTTCCGTCCGTCGCGCCGATGGTGCTCGCCTACGCGTCGGTCGCGCGCGCGCGCTCTGAAGGCTACGTGCCGACAGCCGCCTTCGTGCTGGGTTACTTCGTCGTGTGGACCGCGGCGGGCCTCGTGCCGCTTGCGGTCCCGCAGGCGGTGAATCAGGTGTGGATGACGCCGCCGTCGTGGCTGCCCCGCGTGGGTGGCGCCGCGATCATCGTCGCGGGCATCTACCAGTTCACGCCCTTGAAGTACGCGTGCCTGCGCGCGTGCCGGTCGCCGCTGGGGTTCATCCTCTCGCACGACTTCGGCCGCGGCCTACCCTCAGCCGTGCGGGCAGGCGCCTCGCACGGGCTCTACTGCCTTGGGTGCTGCTGGGCGCTCATGGTCGTGCTGGCAGTGATCGGCCTGATGAACATCGCCTGGATGGCCGTGATCGCCGCGGTGTTCTTCATCGAGAAGAACGTGCGCTTTGGCGACGTGCTGCCGCGCGCGGTCGGCGTCGCGTGCGTGGCGGGCGGCCTGGCGGTGATCGCCTGGCCGTGGCTTCTGGCCGGCCCCAGGCCGATGTGACGCCGCCGCAGTTTTCGGCCGATGGGCGGTTCTGGTGGGACGGCGCTCAGTGGCAGCCGGCCGTGTCGCCCGACGGCCGGTTGCGGTGGAACGGAACCCAGTGGATTCCGGCCGCGAAGCCCGGTCGCAAGGTCGGAGTCGGCGGCGCATTCATCATCGCCATCGCCCTGGTCCTGATCGTGTGGTTCTGGCTGCCCGCAGCCATTAACTTTGTCCGGGTCTTGGTCCAGCAGCCGTAGAACGCATGCGCTCCGCGGCGAGCGCGATGAGGCCCAGCGCGATTACCCCCACGCTGTAGGCCACGGTCGTGGGGTGGAGGCCAAACGAGGTGGCGGCAACTCCCGCGGCCACTGCCGGAAGGCTGAAAGCCAGATAGGCGATCACCAGCACCGCCGCCAAGAGTTCGCTGCGCATGGCTGGAGTTGCAATGCGGGCCAGGGTGCCGAACGAGGCGAGAGCCGACGCGCCGAAACCGATACCCGCGATCACCGTCCCGATCGCGGACAGCCCCACGGCGTGAACCTCCACCCCGGCAAGCGTTAATCCAGTTCCGCCGGATAGCGACATGGCACTTATGGCTAGAACTTGGTGGGTCGGCACCCTCCTCAGTGCGAACGCTGTCAAGGCCCCTGCGCCGCACATGAGTGTTGCGACGAGGCCTCCGACCAGGTGATTGCTCAGACGGAACAGGCCGGCGGCCACGGATGGGCCCAGCGAGAGGTACAACCCGCCGAGGGCCCAGCTCGCCACCACAATCGGAAGCAAGGCGTAAACGTCGCGCCGAACTTCGGCCGGGATGCCGACTCGAGGTATCAGCGATGCCAGACCGCCCGGACGTCGTGTCGCGGTCTCGGGCAGGAGGGCAACCAATGCGCCGGAAAGGCCAATCCCTGCCAGCAGAAGAGCAAAGACCAAATGTGTGGGGGCGGGTGCGAACTGGACGAGGGCGCCGCACCCAAGTGATCCCACCGCCAACCCGCTGATCGGCGCCACTCCGTTGACGAGGCCGGCCCGGCCAGGCGCATGCGGTGGGTTCAAATCGACGAGCGTGGCTCCGAGCGTCGAGAACGCTGCACCGGTCGCGATGCCCTGGACCAAACGCGCCCCGAGAAGAACCGTGACGTCATTGGCCACCAGGAACAGCACCAAGGCCGCGGCTTCAAGCGCGATCGCGCCAGCCAGGACGGGTCGGCGCCCCACATGGTCGGAAAGGGCGCCAACGATCAGCAGGGATCCAATCAGGCCGAGAACGTAAACCGCGAAGATGACGGTGAGCGTGGCGGTGGGGAAGCCGAGCTGCTTCTGGTAGACGACATACAGCGGCGTCGGTGCGCCGGCGGCCGCGGCGAACAGCACGAAGATCGCGCTCGTTGCCGCGAAGGCGATCGGGAAGGACAGGCGGCCGCGGGATGCGGTGCGGCTCACGGGAGGCGAAAGCTGCTGGGTGTCCAATGGTTCAGGTACCGGGCTGCTTTCCGGCCAGCTCTCGCCGCGCCTGCGCGACGATGTCCGCACCGGTGTTGGCGTATCCGTTGATGCCCCAGCCGCCCTCGGGCGACTCTGTGATCAGAACCCACGTGCGCTCGATCAGCTTTGGATCGCCTGCGGCGGCAGCGACGATGTCCGTCAGCTCTCGCACCACTCCAAGCTGCTTGTCGCGATCCAGCACGCCGACCGGGGTAAGGACCTGCACCCGGACGTAGTTGCTGTCACCGGCGACGTTGGACACGGCTTCAGCCGGCAAATCGTGGATGAACGATGCGGTGTTGTCGCGAAACATCGCCAGGTCAGGGACCTTTTCCCATCGCATCACGGCGGTTGCGAGGTCCTTGGCCAATTGGTGCTTGTTGCCGAAAGTTCCTTCGGCGGCGTAGACGTCGATCATGGGCATGGGTTCTTCTCCCCTATGTTTCCGGTGGCCGTCGTAACGAACTGGCCTGGCTCGACGCCGCGAAATCCAGCTACGAAATAAACAGAACGGTCGGTATAGTAGCAGATATTCCAGGGTCCGCTGGAAATAAGAGGAGGATGGTTCAGCGCCGCGCCGGCAGCATCATCAACCTCGGCAGCATGGCCGGCCAGATCGGGTTGCCGGGAGGGGCCGCATATGGCGCCACGAAGGCCGCGCAGGCTGCGCTGGCACGTGCTTGGGCGGCCGAGTTCAGTCCAAAGGGTGTTCGGGTCAACACCGTCGCCCCGGTCCTGTGTTCACCGGCGGAGCTGCGCCGGATCGAACCGAGAAGCTGGGGAGCACCACACTGCTGAAGCGAGCCGCGCAGGCCGAGGAGATCGCTGCGGTGGTTTCCTTCCTGGCCTCCACAAGCGCCAGCTACGTCACCGGCGCCACCATCGCGGTCGACGGCGGCCGCACAGCGGTGTGATCCTTGTCCTTGGGTTGGGTAGACAGACCGGTCGGTAGAATTTGGTCATGGCTGTGAAGACCACTGAGCGCGCCAACACCGTCGAACGCAAGGCTTCGCAGCGGCTGTCCGCGAGCGAACGCTTGCTAGCAGCCGCCGACGAGCTGTTCTATGCGGAGGGCGTGCATGTCGTCGGCGTCGACCGGATCGTCGAGCGGGCCGGAGTCACAAAGGCCACGCTCTACAGCACATTTGGAAGCAAGGACGAGCTGGTCCGCGCTTACCTCGAGAATCACTTCCGTCGACGGCAGGCCCGCGTCGCGAAAGTCCTTGCCGCACACAACGCGCCCAGAGAGCGCATCCTTGCCCTCTTCGGCGAAGTCGAAGATCTCCTGGCGGGGTCGGCATTTCGTGGATGCCGGTTCATCAGCGCGGCAGCCGAGGCGCGACCCGGGGACGCGAGCGAGGCTGTCGCCAATGGGTATCGCGCCTGGCTGTGGTCCCTATTCACAGATCTTGCTCACGAAGCCGGCATACCCAACGCCAAGCAATTTGGCCGGCAGCTGTTCCTGCTCTACGACGGCGCGGCGGTCGCCGCACGAATGGACCCTGATCGCCGCGGCGCGGCAATCGCTGTCCGGTCTGCTGTCACATCCTTGCTTGATTCCGCGATCCCGTCCAAGCGCCGCCGCTGAGGTGACCGCTCCCGCATCAGGAGCGTGTCGATGATGTTCGGTTTGAACTTGCCGAACTACAGCAGCCTCGGCAATCGCGAGTCGATGATCGCCATCGCCGGAATGCCCAGCCTGTCGAGCTGAAGTCAGGCTGCGACCCTGAAGATGCCGATCTTGCCGGTGGTGTCGCCGGGGGCTTCTGTGAACCAGATGTTTCGTCGGGCCCGGTCATGATTCCCACCGGCTGCGCCCGCAAGCTCGGCAGCTGGTAGGACGTCACCACGCCCGTTAGCGAGATCCGGCCGATCGCGTCGGAATGGGCGGCGGTGAACCACAGCGCCTTGTCGGGACCGGCGGTGATCCACTGCAGGCCACCGAGTCCCGGTGTGGCGAACTCCGTCAGGTGTCCGGACGGAGTCATCCGCCCGATTCTTCCGTCTCCTTCGGGCATGTATTCGACGAACCAGATGTTTTTGTCCGGGCCGACCGTGAGCTGATATGGCCCACCGCTGCCGTTGCCTTCCGGGAGCGGGTACTCATTCAGGATTCCAGAGGGCGTCAGCCGGCCGATCCCAGCGCTCTCGGTGAACCAGACCGCGCCGTCGGGCCCGGTCACGATGCCCCGCGGCTCGCCGGCACCTGGTGAGAGCTGGTATTCCGCCAGCTCGGTCCCGTCCAGGCCGACCTTCGCGATGAAGGGCTTGCCCTGTGGACTCGCCACCGCCAGCCACAGATTTCCGTCGGGTCCGGTGGTGATGCCGGTCGGATAGCTGGGCTCTGGCATGGGGAAGCGGGTTATATCACCCGCTGGGCTCACGCGGCCGTAGGAGCTCCAGACGTCGGCGAACCACAGATTTCCATCCGAACCTCGCGTGATCGCGAGTGGCTGGGACTGGCAGTTGCCCGTGATGGACCAGTGCTGCCAGGCGCCGGCTGAGTCGAGCCGGCCGATCCCGCTCGTGCACTCTGCCTCGGTGAACCAGACCGCGCCGTCGGGGGCGGTGATGATCGCGTACGGCGTGCCGCCGGGCTTGGGGATCGGAAGCTCCTGGAACCGCGAGGCGAACGGGTTGGGGCTGGGCGACGGGACGACGACCGCCCGTGGTGAGGGAGTCGGGATGATTTGAGCCACCGGGCTCGGGGTCGGAGCGACGCGAAGGTTCGGGAAGTGGTTGGCCCCGAGGAGGAATCCGGTCATCGTCCCGAGTACGACCAGGAGAGCAGCGCCTGCCCCGAGCAAAGCCCAGGTGATCTTCGTCTGCATGACTACCGGCTCTAACGGCCGGCCAGGCAAAAGGTAGTGGGGCGGCCCTCGGATTCATCCTTCAGAACGAGAAGAAAGATCGATCTCGTGGCTGACGACGCGATCAACCCGGAAACCTAGTCTGCCCCTCATGAAAAAGCTGCTCTACGCCGGCGTCGTCGGTCCCCTGCTGTTCATCGTCGTCTTCCTGATCGAAGGGCTCACGCGGCCTGGCTACAGCGCGTGGCGCAACTTTGTGAGCCAGCTCGCGACGGGCCCAAGCGGATGGGTGCAGACGGTCAACTTCCTCGTCTGCGGCACGCTCGTTCTCGTGTTCGCCATCGCATTGCGCCAGGTGTTGAGAGGATCGCGAGGTTCGATCGGCGCTCCGGTCCTGATGGGGCTGTTCGCGACGGCGTTGCTGGTCGCGGGCACGTTTGTGACCGATCCCGCGCTGGGCTATCCGGCCGGCGCGCCAAACGTCCACACCGCCCACGGCATGATCCACGGCCTGGCCGGGCTTGCGGCTTTCAGCCTGCTTCCCGCCGCCGCATTGGTGATGGCATGGCATTTTGCCGCCAGCCCGGCCGAGCGGCGCTGGGCGATCTATTCGGCGGCGATCGGAGCGTTGATAGTCGTCTGCTTCATCGTGAGCACCGCCTTCTCAACCATGGATCAAGTTGGCACGCTGCACAACGCGCCGACGGGCTTCGTTCAGCGCATCGCGATCATCGGCGGCTGGACCTGGATCGCCATGGTGGCGCTGCATCTCATCCGCCTTTCTCGACCTCAGCCTTCAGCTTCACGAGCATAGGCATCACCCCGCGCGATCCCATAGCGCCCATTAGCGGCATTAGAAGTCGACCGCCGAATTTGTTTGGCTTTAGCTCGATCTCGTGGGTCAGTCGCGTGCGTTCGCCCTCCTTGTCGAGGATGTAGCTTCCCGACGAACCGATGACCCAACCGGCTGAGCTGACCGCTTTCCACGAGACGCGGTTTGGCGGCTCGTATCGCGTCAGCTCGTTGACGTAGGGGAACTCGCCAGGCCCGAGGGCGATCACGCCTTCGTATCGCGTCCCGACGCCGGCTGAGCCCGTGCCGACCTGCTCGAGGCGCTTCAGGGAGGGTGCCCGCCAGTCCAGCTCGTGGGAGTGATCGTCCAGGTAGGCCCACACCTTCTCGATCGGTCCGTCGATGACGACGCTGGTTCGTACATTCACTCTGCTCACCTCATCCGCAAGCATGGGCCAAAAGAGCGAACTCGGCATGAGGTGACGGCTTAGCCTCTCCGCGCCCGCCTCACCGCAATCTCGTACGCCTCTTTCAACAACGGCGTGATCGACCTAAACGTCGAATCGCTGGGATTGAGCACGCAAACAAGTGGTTGTGCCCATACACCGGATGTGGCATGAGCCGGTCGAGCGCCTGGAAGTCGTGCCGGCTCTCGTCGTGGAACAGCGACGCGTACGTCTTCTTGCTCACGCCGATGTTCAAACGGAAGACCCCGGGACGGTCGAGCTTGGATTGATTGTCGAATTCGCCGTAGTCCTTGGTCACGATGGTGGCGAACGGAAACCGCCGCGTATCGGGGAGGTTGCGATCCGGGTCGTAGATGAAGAAGCTGTCGCCCCAGGCAATCTCCGGCGCCCCGCTCTCCTGAGAGCCGACGACGACGTCAACGCCCTCAAACGTGGTCTCGATGTACCGAGTGATTCCGGCTTCGTCCAATGGCCGTGTCCTCCTTGCGGATGAGGTGAAAGATCGATCTCGCGCCTGACGGCATCGGTGTCCGCGAACCTTAGCTTGAGGCGCATGGAAAACACCACGATCGTCCTGGGGTGATCAGGTCTCCTACAAGAGATGCTCGCTGCGTTGAGCAATGTGCTCGGCACGGTCGCCAAGCCCGATTAGCGTTGGCGCTTGACAGTCAAACCGACTGCGCGCAGTGTTCACCCCAGCAGTGCGGCCGCGGGTGCCCAACCTGCCATGAACTGAGGAGGCGAGCCAACGATGGGTACATCGCCCATAAAGCTGTCACCCCACGAGAGGATTGCCCGCGCACGAGCGCTCTATGCCGCCCTGAACGCCGGGGACCTCGATAGCGCCTCCGAATACCTCAGCGACGACCTCGTCTTCCACAGCCCTATCTTTCGGCAGCCGGTGGGCAAAGACGCTCTACGAAGTGCTACTCAGCGGATCGTCGACCCGACCGATAAGTACACCCTCGAAATTCACGACATCCTTGCCAACGATGAGCACGTAGTGGCTGTGTTCGTCGTGCGTGGCCGCCGAGGAGAGCGTGTGCTGAACGAACGAGGCGTTCATGTGATACATCTGGACGACGAAGGGAAGGTCGCCGAGCTTTGGGCGGTTACCGACCCGAAGCCACACCTGGCCTTCTACAGCGACTCTTAGGCTCTTGCTTCCATCTCCGAGTTGACAGCCAAGCTGGGGGAGGTCTTAGCCATGAAGAAGAGGTACTGGCGCGTGTTCTCAGATGGGCAGGGGGAGTCGCACGCTGAAGAGGTCGATGCCGAACTCCAACTCAGCGACTATGCCCCGCCCGCGCCAGCGGTCTTCGTTTCCCGCCCAACTGCCGCGGCCGGCTTCGTCTTCGTGGTCGCGCCCAAAACGTCAGTGGGTGACTTCCATCCCACGCCCGGGCGGCAGCTCCAGGTTATCCTGCGGGGTGCGGCTGAGGTGGAGACCTCTGATGGGACTGTGATGAGAGGGCAGCCGGGAGACGTCTTTATGTTCGAAGACATAGACGGTCGTGGTCACCGATCAACGGTCGTCGGCGATCAGGCCCTCGAGATCCTGGCAGTTGCCCGGTCCTGATTGCCCGTAAAACTCATTAAGGCCCACCGCCGACCGGCTGGAGGCGCTCCAATGACAGTTGACCCAAGTCGAAGGTGATCCCCAGGAAATGAGCCGATATGATGCCATTGTCGACGTTCCCTATACCTCGGGCGCCGGTCGGTCGATTTCTACGCTGAACGTCCTGACGTCCCGATCCAATGCCATTGGTGTCCTCGCCGATTGCCTGACGCCGGAATCGAACGACGCCCCCATTGTGTCCCATCACGGCCACTCGTGGCGTCCTGGCAGTGCCCTGACATACCTCTGATCCTCGGCGGAATCGTTCGCGGCTTGACTTACCTCAGATTTGATTGTCGGCCGAGCAATCTGGACGCGAACAAAAGAAGTTGCGGGCCGCGCAAACCAATCACGACGTATATGGCCGCGGCAGCGCCAAGGAAAACCCATGCGGTCCAATCCGGCATGTGCAGCCAGTTGTTGAGCCCCCACCAAACGCCCAGAGTTACGAGTAGGGACGGCCAGAAGAACCAGAGGAGCGTGTAGTTCCACAGCTGCTCGGGAACGTCTAGATACCTGACCGGCTCCTCGCCTCTCCCTTTGAATGGCGGGCCTTCTTCATCGCCGGCAGCCCAACCGGAGTTCCGTCCAACGCCGCCCCCATGGTTGTCGTTCGTACCGGTCCCATCATGCGCTTGCACGGCGAGATCGTCCGCAAGGATGACAACAAAGATCGGTCTTGCGGCTGACGACATCGGTGTTTGCGAAACCTAGCTTGATGGGCATGGAAAACACAACGATCGTCGAGACCCACGGTCTCACAAAGCGATATGGCAGCGGAGTCCTCGCCGTCGACTCCGTTGACATGAGCGTGCGGCGTGGCGAGGTCTACGGCTTTCTCGGCCCCAACGGGGCCGGGAAGACCACGACCCTGCGCATGCTCGTCGGCCTGATCCGGCCGACCTCGGGCACGGCAAGCGTCGCGGGCCACGAGCCCGGCAGTCCCGCCGGCCTGGCGAAGATCGGGTCCCTCATCGAGTCGCCGGGCTTCTATCCGTACCTCTCGGGGCGGGAGAACCTTAGGGTCGTCGCGGACCTGGCGAGCGTCGACCAGAAGCGCGTCGAGGAGGTGCTCGACATCGTCGAGCTGCGTTCGCGTGCCGGTCGCAAGTTCGGCACCTATTCGACCGGCATGAAGCAGCGTCTCGGCGTCGCCGGCGCTCTGTTGAAGGACCCCGAGCTGCTCATCCTGGACGAGCCGACCAACGGGCTCGACCCGCAGGGCATGGCCGAGATGCGCAAGCTCATCAAGGACATCGGCCAGGGCGACCGCACCGTGCTCCTCTCCAGCCACCTGCTGGGCGAGATCGAGCAGATTTGTGACCGCGTCGGCGTGATCAGCAACGGTCACCTCGTGACGCAGTCGACGGTCCAGGACCTGGTCGGCGAGGAAGGCGTGCTCGTGCGCGCGCAGCCGATCGAGCAGGCCCAGGACGTGCTGACCAGGATGTTCGGTCCGGAGGCCATCAGCCGGCAGGACGGCGCCATCCACCTGAAGACCAAGCCGGAGAACAGCGCCGAGATCAACCGCCAGCTCGTCGGGGCGGGGGTCGGCGTCAGCGAGCTCCGGCCATTCGAAAGATCGCTGGAAGAGGTGTTCTTCCAGCTCACGGGAGAAAAGCAAGGATCATGATCGCAACCATCAAATCTGAATGGCGTAAGAACCGCTTCCGGCCTGCGTTCCTCGTCGGCTCCGGCCTGATCGGGGCGATCACGGTGCTCGTATATGCCCTCAGCTGGTATCAGGCGCTCCACCCCGTCGCGGGGGACAGGGGGCGGGCGGTCAGCATCCTCACCCTCTATCCCGACCAGCTCGTCAACAACGTCATGGGCGCGGCCTTTCCGCTCGGGGCCGCCATGGCCATCGTGGTCGGCGCGATCTACGCCGGTTCCGAATATTCGTGGGGCACCTGGAAGACGATGCTCACTCAGGGGCCGGGCCGCCTGACGGTCTGGGCCGGCCGCGTGGCCGTCTTTGTGGGCTGGATGGGCATCATGACCGCTGTCCTGTTCATCGTCGGCGCGATCAGCAGCGTGGTGATCGCGTCATTCCAGGGGCAGGCGATCACGTGGCCTGCCGCGGTCGACGTCGCTAAGGGAATCGGTGCCATATGGCTCATCTTCGCCGTCAACGGCACGATCGGACTGGCGCTCGGCGTGGTCATCCGGCAATCGGCCGCGGCCCTCGGCGCCGGGCTGATCTACGTGCTCGCGGTGGAGATCATCGCGGTGCGCTTCATCGACAGCATCAACAACGGCGCTTACCAGTGGATCAGCAACCTCCTCGTGAACCAGAACGCGACTGCGCTGACCCAGAGCTTCACCTCGCCCGTGTTCGGGCGCACGATCGCACCCGTGGTCAGCGCCGAACACGCCGTGCTTGTCCTCGTCGCCTACGGCCTTGGCCTGGCGGTCGTCGCCGCCTGCCTGCTGCGGTTGAGGGACGTGACATAGGCGCCAGCTCCGCTCGACCTACCTTTCGCGGCCGGCCGTGGTCATGGATCACCGGCCGGCCGCGGCTTACTGACGCGCTGGTGGTCGCCTTCAACCTGGTGGTCGGCGCGGGCGGCGTCGTCGGGTCCTACGTGCGCGGCTCCTTCTCTCCGATCGAAGTCGTGTTCGTCGTGCTCGAGTCCGCACCTTTATGGTGGCGCCGCCGCTTTCCGATCGTGGTGCTGGCGGTCATCGTCCTTGCGGAGATCGGCAGGTGGGCGCTGGGTTTCTCGAACGAGCCGTCAGGCCCGGCCCTGGTCTTCGCCGTCTACGCGGTCTCGGTGTGCGGCCGGCAGCGTGTGCGGCTGGCGGTGGCGGGGATCGCGATCGCGCTGATCGTCTTCGCGGTCGCATTCCTGCTCCTCGGTCAGTTTCCCGTCTCCAGGAACCTGATTCCGGCCGGCGCTCTGTCTCTCGTCGCCTGGGTGATCGGGGACTACGTTCGCTCGCGACGGCGGTTCTTCGGCGAGCTCGTGGCGCGCCACCAGCAGGAGCGCGAGCAGGCGGCCGAGGAGGAGAGGCTGCGCATCGCCCGCGAGCTGCACGACGTCGTAGCGCACAACGTGAGCGTGATGGCGATCCAGGCCGGGGCCGCGCGCGTCTCTGGCAACTCGACCGAGGAGACCCTGCGATCGATCGAGCAGGGCGCCCGAGACACGCTGGCGGAGCTCAACAAGCTTTTGGGTGTGCTGCGCAAGAGTCCTGGCGCGCCGGAACGCGCGCCGCAGCCGACGCTGGACGAGGTCGACGCCTTGCTGAAACCGGCACGCGACGCGGGCCTCGACGCGAGGTTGAAGGTCACCGGCGAGAAGCGCCCGCTGCCGGCCGCGCTCGACCTCTCCGCTTACAGGATCGTCCAGGAGGCGATCACCAACGTGCTCAAGCACGCCGGCGCGAGCCGCGTGGAGGTCGTGATCGATTACCAAGCTGAGGGCATCGCTTTGACAATCAGCGACAACGGCAATGGTCCCGGTGACGCCCCCTCGACGGGCCACGGCCTGATCGGGATGCGCGAGCGCGTGACACTGTTCGGGGGCAAGATGCGGACAGGAACGTTGCCGCTGGGCGGATTCACGGTGCACGCGAGGCTTCCGTTCAAGAGTTGATCCGCGTCGCGATCGTCGACGACCAGGCGATGGTGCGGGCGGGTTTTCGCATGATCGTCGCCAGCCAAAACGACATGCAGGTCGCGGGCGAGGCAGCCGACGGTGAGCAAGCGATCGAGCTCGTCCGCCGCGAACACCCCGACGTGGTGCTGATGGATGTCCGCATGCCGCGCGTCGACGGGATCGAGGCGACGCGGCAGATCTCGGGGACCACGCGCGTGGTGATCCTCACCACCTTCGAGCTGGACGAGTATGTGTTCGACGCGCTGGCGGCCGGTGCGTCGGCGTTTCTTCTCAAGGCCGCCCCGCCGGAAGACCTGCTCCGAGCCATCCGGGTCGTCGCGGAAGGCGATGCGCTGCTTGCGCCCTCGGTGACGCGGAAGCTGATCGAGGAGTTCGCCAAGCGTCCGGAGCCGGCCGCTGGAAAACCGAAGCAGGTCGCCTCCCTGACCGAGCGCGAGCTGGAGGTTCTGCGCGAGGTGGCCCGCGGGCACACGAACGCGGAGATCGCGCGGCGCCTGCACGTCAGCGAGACGACGATCAAGACGCACGTCGCCCACATGCTCGACAAGCTCGAGCTGCGCGATCGCGTGCAGGCAGTGATCCTGGCCTATCAATCGGGGTTGGTAGGCTAGCTTCCCCGTGGCCGTATCGACCGAAGAACGCCGCATCGTCACGGTGCTGTTCGCCGACATGGCGGGCTCGACAGCGCTCGGCGAGGAGCTCGACCCGGAGGAGATGCGCCGCATCCTCGCGCGCTACTACGCGATCGCGCGCGAGAGCGTCGAGCAGCACGGCGGGACCGTCGAGAAGTTCATCGGCGACGCGGTGATGGCGGTGTTCGGGCTGCCCACCGCGCACGGCGACGATCCAGACCGAGCGGTCGCCGCCGCGATCGCGATGCGCGACCGCATCCGGGCCGACGCGCAATTGGGCGGCCGGATCGCGATTCGCTTCGGCCTCAGCACAGGGGAGGTGGTGGCGAGCCGCGACCAGTCCGCGGGCGACTTCCTGATCACCGGCGACGCGACCAACGTCGCGGCGCGCCTGCAGCAGGCGGCGGAGCCGTGGGCGATCCTGGTCAGCGACCGCACCGTCCGCGCCGCCGTGAACTTCGAGTTCGGCGGCGAGGTGGAGGTCGAGGCGCGCGGGAAGTCGGCGCCGGTCGCGGCGCGCCTTGTGATCGGCCCGCGAAGCATGAAGACGCACTGGCACCACAACCTCGTGCCGCTGATCGGCCGCGAGACCGACTTCGCGCAGCTCCAGCTCGTCGCGCGGCGGGCGGTGACCGAGAAGCGGCCGTCCATGGTCAGCGTGATCGCGCCCGCGGGCACCGGCAAGACGCGTCTCGTCGAGGAGTTCCTCGACTGGCTGCCCAGCCTCGCGCCCAACGCGACAGTCGCCACGGCGCAATGTCTGCCGTACGGCCAGCAGCTCACTTACTGGCCCATGCGCCAGGTCGTCTTCACGCTGACCGGCACGGATGAGGACACGCCGCCCGCGAGAGTTCGCGAGGCGATCGGCATGTGGCTGCGTGACGTTGGCGTGGCGGACGCGGAGCGCGACGCGCGCCTGCTCGCGGCGACAATCGGCGAGGCGGGCACCGAGGGCGTCGACAAGGACCTTCTCTTCGCCGCGTGGCGTTCCGCGCTCGAGGCCGCGGCGCGGCGCAACCCGCTCGTCATCGTGTTCGAGGACCTGCACTGGTCGAGCGACAGCCTCCTCGACCTGGCCGAGTTCGTCATGCAGCCACGCGGCGAGGCGCCGGTCCTGATGATCGTGCTGGCGCGTCCGGAGCTGCTGGACCGGCGGCCGAACTGGGGCGGCGGGCGGATGAATCACCTCGCGATCGCGCTCGAGCCGCTGGCGCCGACGGCCATCGCGGACCTGGTGCGCCACCTGCTCGACACCGACCAGCCGGAGGTCATCAAGCTCGTGTCCGAGCGCTCGGAGGGCAATCCCTTCTACGCGGGCGAGCTCGTCCGCTCGTACCTCGAGCACGGCTCGCTGGAAATGCTGCCCGACACGGTGCAGGCCACGGTGCTCGCGCGCATCGACCTGCTGCCTGCGCGCGAACGCCGCGTCCTGCAGCTGGCCAGCGTCTTCGGCCGCGCGTTCCGGGCCGCCGGGGTGGAGGCCCTGGAAGCGGGACTCGACCAGCATGTGGAGGAGGTGTGCGAGAATCTCGCCGACCGCGACCTGATCCGGCGGATGGACGGCGACCGCTACAACTTCCGGCACATCCTCATCCAGGAGGTCGCCTACTCCACTCTGCCGCGTTCCGAGCGGGCGCGCCTGCACGCGCAGGCTGCTCGGTGGGGTGAATCGATCGCCGGTGAGCGCGAGGTCGCGCTGGCCGAGATCCTGGCCTTCCACTACCGCGAGGCGGCGATCCTTTACATGGCGCTCGAGCCGGATTCGGAGGTGACGCGCCTGACTCGGCTGCAGGCGGCGAAGTGGCTGCTGAAGGCGGCGGACGTCGCCGGCGCCGCGGCGGCCACACCCGAGGCCGTTCGCCACATTCGCGCTTCGTTCGATTTCGTCGAGCCGAAGATGCTCCCGCGGCTGCACGAGCGCATCGGCGACCTGACCGCGGGCGACTCCGGCCTCGAGGAATACCGGCTCGCGCTGGAGCAGTACGAGGCGTCCGGCGCTCCGGTCGACGACCAGGTGCGTGCGCTGTCGGGGATGCTGATGGTGGCGTCGCGGTGGTCGGGATCGGTCGGTGACCGGCCGTCCGAGGATTGGATGGCCGGCCTGCGTGCCCGCGGCGAGCGATTGCTGCACAAAGCGAGCGACAAGTACTCGATCGGGCGCTTTCTCGCCGCCGACGCATTCTTCCCATTCTGGCTCCAGGGGCACAGGGAGCCGAATGCCGAGGAGCTGGCGCACGCCGAGCGAAGCGCGAAGCGGGCGATTGAGATCGCGACCGAGCTCGACGAGCCGGAGCTGCTCAGCGTCGCGCTCGACGCGATAAGCGCGTTCTCAATCGCGACCGGCGACTGGGCGCGCGCAAGGCAGACCGCGGAGCAGCGAATCGCATTCGAGGACAAGCTCGGCCTCTACGAACGGCTCGACGCGCATTCGACCATCGCGTGGATGTCGTACGTGATGGGCGACCTGGACACCGCCGACAGGGACTCGGCGCAGATGGTCGCGCGACTTCTTCCCGGCCAGGCGCCGTACCCCGCGCTGCACCTGTACGCGTGGCGGACGGTCGTCCTCAACGCCCTTGGCCGGTGGGACGAAGCTGTCGGGATCTTCTGGCGCGCGATCGAGGCTTGGCACGACGCAGGCTCGCACTCCGCCGCGTACGCGCTGCGCGGATTCCAGGCGGGCTTCGACATCGGCAAGGCGCGGGGCGATGCGCGGTTGATGGGTGCGGCGACGGAGCCGATGGAGTCGATCATCGCGCGGCTGCCCTCGGGACATCCGGTGCGCGCGATGCTCTCGTACATCCAGGGCGACCCTGGTTTCAGTCCGACAGACAAGGAGATTCGTTCTCCATCTTCGGTGACCATGGCTGAGAGCGAGAGTCGGTTCCGGCTTGCCGCCGACCGGCGCTTGGAGATCCCGCGCGCCGTCCTCGACGAGGGCTTGGACCAGGCGGTCCGGCTGAAGCTGCCGCTGCTCGAGGCTCAGATCCGGCGGGCGCGAGGCCTGGCGGGGCGCGACGAGGCCGAGATGACGGCGGCCATCTCGATCTGGGGGCCGCGCTCGGCGCTGCCTTCGCTGGGCCGCGCCTTGGCGGAGCGCGGCCTCATCAGGGGCGATTCAGTCGAGACCCAGGCCGGGCTCGACCTGCTGAGGAAGCTTGGAGACGTGAACTACCTGGACAGGTTCGCGCCGCGCGTCTAGCCCATCTTCAACCGGTGATGGTTCGTGCTGACCTTCAACGTGCCGGCGGTCGTGACGAGAGTGAGGACGATGGCAAAGTCGGCGTAGCTGCCGGCGCCCCCCGCGGGGTCGGTGCAGTACCACGGCGACGAGTACTGGATCGTCGCCTTGCTCCCTGAGCTCACCGTCTTGGGCGAGAAGACGGCGATGGGCGTGTTGCCCTTGCTGCCTACGCTCGCGCCCCAACTGCCGTTGATCGCGATGACGGTCGAGTCGAGGGCCATCGACTTGATCGTCACGGTGCTGCTGGTCTGGTTGTCCGCGTCGAGGGCGCCTTTGACCGCGTAGTTGTACTGGTCTGAGCCGGCGGGGCAGGTGAAGCTCGAGTCGATGTGCGCGTTGGAGAGGTTCAGCTTTCCATTGCCGCAGAGGGGGCCGCAGGCGCCTACGGCCCCCACCAGGATTGCGGTCGCAATCCATCTGCGCATCTTGTAGGACCTTCCTCCCGATTTCCGCGACTCTGGACTTTTCTTGGCCGGCGCGCCGGGAGCAGTTATATCCGGGAGGCTGTTAAGCGTCAAGCATCCTGGGCTTCAGGCGGTACCATTCCTCGCCTGTGAGCGACCAAGAACCGGCGCCGGCCCCAGTTGATGCTCCCGTCGACCCGCTGTTCTCCCACGCGGCCTCGCCGTTCATGCGGACGGAGACGCCGGCGGCTGGGGCGTTTCCCGGACCGCCCCTGCCCGCGGTCACGCCCATGTCGTCGTGGGTCACGTACAAGACGCAGATCGAGTTCGGATTCGCGATCCTCGCCTATCTCATGGTCCTGGTGGGGTCGGTGACCGTGGTCCAGGCCAACCCGGACGCTCGCTGGAAGTACGACGTGGCGGTGCTGCCGGTCATCCCGGCGGGACTGGTGATCTGGCTGACGGTTCGGGCGCTGGGGCGGATGGACGAGGTGCAGAAGCGGACGCAGATGCAGGCGCTCGGGTTCTCGATGGCGGCGACGGGGCTTTTGACCTTCGGCTACGGGTTTCTCGAGGGGGTCGGGCTGCCGCACCTGAATTCGACTTTCGTCCTGCCGTTGATGGCGATCCTGTGGGGCGTGGGCGTCGGAGTCCTGGCCCTCAAGTACCGCTTCCGCCGCTAGACTCTCCTCCCCATTCATGGGGAGGTGCCGGCGCAGCCGGCGGAGGGGCCTTACACTTCGCCCGATTTGCGGGGGCACAGACAGGTTCGGTTTGCTTTGGTCCTGGTCGTTCTTGTCCTCGCTGTTTTCGTTTTGATCGGTCAGCCGCCTTCCACCTCTCGGCTCACTGGCGCGGTTGCGACGCCGTGGTCTTTTGTTCCCTCTGAGCCATCTCCTTCTCCGACCGCCGAACCCTGGAACCTGGACGCGGACATCGGGTCGGTGATCGTCATCTCGTGGCGAGCCAGCGTCGAATGGCCGGTGGTGCGCTCGGTCCTCGTGGACGACCACGTCGGTGGAGTCCTGCTGTTCACACCGAACTTCGGCGGCACGCCCGCGGGCGCGAAGGAGTGGAGCGATCGGCTGCAATCGCTGTCTGCGTCGACGTGCATGGACCACCCGATCCTGCTCATGCTCGACGAGGAGGGCGGCGAGGTCGCGAACATCAAGGCCAGCTTCGCGCCGCCATGGGCGCACACCATGGCGGCGTCCGGTCCGGCCGGCGTCCGCGAACTGGAGCGCGTGAACGGTGCAGGTCTCCGCGCCGCAGGGATTGGCCTGAACCTCGCACCTGTCGCCGATGTTCAGACGAATCCGCGCGACGCGGTCATCGGGTGGCGGTCTTTTGGCTCCGATCCCGCTGTGGTCGCGCCGCTTGTGGGCGCCGCCGTACAGGGACTTCACGACGGAGGTGTGGGCGCGACGGTCAAGCACTTTCCCGGGCTGGGCGGCGCGGCCGGCGATCCGCACGTGGCGACTCCCACGGATCCGGAATCGGAGGCGCAGTGGCAGCGGACGCAGGTGCCGGCATTCAAAGCGGGAATCGATGCCGGCGCGGATGCGGTGATGACGACCGCGGTCTACGTGCCGGGTCTGGGTGGAGGTCACATGCCGGCGATGCTCTCCGCGGCGGTCGTCAGCCGCCTGCGTACGCAGTTCGGCTTCAGCGGCGTGATCGTGAGCGACTCGCTGAGCATGGGCGGGATCACGGCGCGGTGGTCGCTGCCCGAGGCCGCCGTTCTCGCCCTGGCTGCCGGCAACGACATGCTGCTGCTCGGCAACGGCGATCCTTCATACGAAGCAGAGGCGATCACGGCCATTCGGGCTGCGGTGCTGTCGGGGCGTTTGGACCGAACGAAGCTGCATGAGTCCGCGATGCGGGTGAACGCGCTGCGAGATCGTTGGGGTCGGCGGTTCCTGCCCTGCCGGTCCCGGGTGGTGGCCTAGACCGCGGGCCGGCCCGGGCCGGGTAAAATCGAGCGTCTGGCCGAGCGGGAGTAGCTCACTTGGTAGAGCGCGACCTTGCCAAGGTCGAGGTAGCGGGTTCGAAACCCGTCTCCCGCTCCAGTACCAAACCCGCGAAAAAAGGCCTCCATGCCTCACGCGGAATGGCTACTACGCGGATTGTGTTGTCCAGCAAAGCCTCTGCCTCGAGCTGCTCAAAGATGCCCGAAACGAGACGCGACCGCTGGCCGCTGTCGGCGGCTTCCCAAGCGGCCACCAGGTCGATCAGCTGTGCTCCGCACCAGTCCAGGTCTACGGGTTCGGGCTTAGCTGCAGCCTCGGCGAGCTGGCTTAGCTGCTGCTGGATTTCGTCCCGGCGGGCGCAGAACGTCTCCCAGTCGTACTCGCCGTATTCGAACAGCCGCTTAGCCCGCTCAAGCTGCTCAGCGAGGCGCTTGGTTGCAATCGCCGGGTTCTTGCGAGGTGCTGACGTCCGGCCGGCGTTACGCAGGCGATTCCGGAGAGCCGAGTGCATCGCGTCAGTCGGCGCCAAGCGCGATAGCTCATCGTGGACCGCGTCCTCCAGGACCTCGCTCTTGAACATGCGGGCATTGCAGGTGGGACCGGACGGACGCACTGCGGAACGATTTCGGCGAGCGGCGTGGCACCCGTAGTAGCGATGAATCCTTCCCCCGCTCGACGTGGCCTCCCCGTGCATCGGGCCGCCGCATCGAGCGCACAGAAGAATCGGAGTGAGCGGATAGGTGTGCTTGGTCCAGGCTTTGCTCGTTCGCCGCACGTTGCGTCTCTTGACCTCCTGGCAGGCCTGCCAGGTCTGGTCATCGACGAGAGCGGGGTGGAGGCCGTCGATGAGCTCGCCATCGACGAGGATCTTCCCCACGTATGAGGGGTTTCCGACGATGTCTTGGAGGACGTCGCCCGTGAAGATGATCGCCTTCGGACGGTTGTGGTTGGCCTTGTCGTCGCCGCGGAAGGGCCTGATGCCGTTCCGGTTCAGGTGCTCGGCGAGGCTGCGGAGGCTAAATCGGCCGCTGGCGTAGAGCCCAAAGATTTCTTTGATCGCGGGTGCCGCCAAGGGGTCTTCAACGATTTGACCGTCGACACGACAATAGCCCTGCGGGATCGTGCCCAGCAACTTGCCGTTGCGCCGCAGGTAGCGGAGATTGTCGCGGACGCGCCGGGCGACTTTCTCTCGCTCCTCCTGCGCGACGATCGCCTTGATCTTCCACGACAGGCGGTCGACGTTGCTGATCAGGCCGTTCCCGTCGAACACAAGGATTCGGCGCTCGGTCATCTCGGCCATGAAGCGAAAGAACTCAAGATCGTTGCGATGGAGTCGGTCGGCGTCATAGAAGGCAACAGTACCGACCTGGGCCGCCGGCGCAGTCCGGACGCGCTCCATGAGTGCGAGGTAGCCAGGCCGCTTGGACGTCTCCTTCCCGGAGCGATCGGCGTCCTCGAAGTGCTCGAAGGCGAGACCCAGCAGCTCTGGTCGGCGGGTCACCGCGTCGAGCTGCTGGTTCAATGAGGGACCGCGTGGCCGTCCATCGGCATCGAAGTCGCTCACCGACTGCCGCGTGTAGATGAGCACGATCGGACTCAGCTGGCCCGCGCCAGCTGACACCCGTAACCGCTCCAAGGCCTCAGCCTCGCTCTCAGGCGTCCACTCCTCGTGCCGGCTCACGTGGTGTCGGCTCATGTCGTCACCTTAAACCCGGGTCACCGTCATGCGATGAGAAAGCTTCACGGCGCCGAAATGGCGCATGTCAACGGTGATGAGCTCTTCCATCCGATGTCGCTCTGCGAGGCCCAGAAGCAAAGCATCGACATAGGAAAGACGCAGCTGGCTGTAACGCTCGAGGATTGCCGCCGCCCGCTGATGGTCGCTCTCCTCCGTTGCCAGGAGCTCGATTCCGCTTTCCTTTGCCCAGCGCAGAACAACCAACGCTATGTCGGCCGACCGGGCCGGCGCGATGCGCATGCGGAACAGCGTGTAGGCCTCGCCGATCACCTCCCAGGTGGTACAGAGCTTCCGTCCCTTGCGCCCACTCGCCCCAATTGCCGCCACCGACGCTGAGTGGTGCTCATCGTCGTCCGAAAGCAGTCCAACGATCGGTCCGGTGTCGAGAATGACAGCCTGCACGCGTCAGCGGTAGACCACTTCGTCGACTTCTTCCGAGAGCTTTCGTGGCGCCCCTTTGATAGCGCCGGCGAAGGCGAGCACATGGTCGACCTGGCTCGACGAGTCCGGCAGGGCCTCGACCGCTTCCACAATTAGGGCGCTCTGCGAAATCCCCTTCTTGCGGGCGAGTCGCCTGATTCGCTTATCCGTCTCCGAGGGGACGATGATCTGCTTGCGTACGAGCATGAGTCGAATTGTACATCGATCAGTGTGTAACGGCATCAAGCGGCCTCAAATGATTCGTTTTTGGCTGAATCATTTGCAATCATTCCGCGACCGACTGAATCGCCTTCAGGTGGCCGACGCCGACGCTGGTCGAGCATGATCTCCGCAACCACCGCGATCACCTGAACGATCTCTGGCGCCAGCTCCGCTGAATTGGCTTTCGCCTTCGATATGACTGAGCGTTTCCGACAGCGCTTGACCTTCACCCTTCCTGCGCTCCGCCAGGTCGCCGCTCCCACCACACCGGCTTTCCGATGCAGTCAGAGATGACTCCCTCGTTTGTGTCCATCGGCTCCATCTGGTTGAGTCGAGCTCGCTCCTGGACATTGGTTATCCCGTACGGCGGCGGGTCGACGGCGCGGATGTTGACTGAACCCCAGATGGCTCCCAATGGACCCCACCAACGCAGGCGATAGGCGGTCGTAGTCCAAAAGCTGCAGCAGTAGTCGCTGTGGGAGTCCGGCCGGCGCTGCCAGATTGTGTAGTGGACGTTGTCCTCGCGATCATCCGAAGGAAGCACGAAGAGGACGTGGCGCTGCTTCGCCGTGCGGAAGTGCTTGTAGTAGCCGACGTAGGCGTTGACCTTCTGGCGAAGGCGAGCGAGTGACTCGGTGGCGCGGTCCCACTCCAGGTCGAACAGGATTCGACCGCCGGGCATCAGATAAACGCCGCTCCCGTCCGGCGCCGGAACGGGCCACTTGAACTCCCGCGCCATTTCGCCACGGTCGGCACGCACGTGCTCCTCGCTGTACCAGTGGAGCAAGCCTTCTGCCCGCCGTTCCCGGCTCTGCATCACCAGAGCGACGAAGAACTGGTTGGCTTCCAGGTCGTGCACGGCGTGCCAGCAGTGGTCCCGGACCGCGTGGCTGCGCTCGACGTAGGGCCTCTGATCGTCGGCGTGCCAGTCGGCGAGTACCCTGGCACCCCGCGCCGAGATCAGGACCAGGGAATGACGACGTTTGACGCCAGGCGTTTCGATGACTTTCCAGGAGTAGATGAGGCCGAGTTCCTTGAGGTACTGGAGGCGCATCTGGCAGGAGCGAAGGCTGGGGAAGAGAAGTTCCTTGACCTGGAGGGTGTTCAGGTAGCGGTAGTCGTAGAGGCTTTGCAGGATGACAAGGTCGCGTTGAGTAAGCGTTCGATGTAGTCGTGTGAGTTCTGCTTGCGATGGACGAGCGTCGGCGTGGGGAGGAAGGTCTCGAAGGATGATTGGATGAGTTAGGAGGAGAGACAGTCCTGCCTTGTTGGGAGGCTGCTGTCGAGTTCGGATAGGCGTGACACCGCCCTTCGCTTCCTGAAGCGCAGGCCGACGCGAACGCCTAGGAGCGAAGGTCGGCGCGACGAGTTCGCCGTCGCCGTCATCCCCAACATCTGTCCAGTCCGGGTCGGTCAGCGTCACGAGCCCATCTCCTCAAGGCCAACTGTGCCTTCATGTGGCGGGGGCCAGAGTCTGCCCCCAATCGCACCTGATAGCTGCGGCCGCGGCATCGGCGCGGAATTCCTCATATCCAATAAATCTCCAATGAGGGGGCCGAAATCTTTCGGTGGGTTCCACCTTCCGTCCGCCGTTTGTCGGACAGGGTTTGGCAGGAGCCACGAGCGCTCGACGGGCCCGGCGCGCGAACCTTCATGACACACAATCCACATCGAGGGGCCCGAAATTGGTCGGTGGGTTCCGCCTTCCGTCCGACGTTTGTCCGCCTTCCGGCCGCCTTCTTCACCTTCGGAGCACCTTCCCGGCCCTTGACCGCACGTTCAGTGGCCCTCTCCGCCTTCCGTCCGCCTTCGCAATACGAAGTGAGCCTTCTGGCCCATGGCACGACGCCTACCTCGCTCTCAACTGTGCCTTTTTCGCGATAAGACGTGAGCGCTTTCGTGATCGCCGACACCAGGTCTGAGCTCGTCGAGCGGTTGAGCCGTCACAGGGCGATGGGCGTCGGAGACTGGATCGCGGCCGGGGTGCGGCCCAGCGGCCGCCAAGTGTTGCGGCACGAAATTTCTCATGTCTAATAGATCTCCAACGAGGTGGCCGAAATTGGTCGGTCGGTTCCACCTTCCGTCCGCCTTTTGTCCACCTTCGGAGATCAGCCGGAAGCCGAGGTTGCGTCAGGCGCGCGCTCTTGGACTCGACTCGGGGCCCCTTTTAAGGGGAACCGTCGAGGCTCACCGGGTGTGTAACCGGCTGTTGGAGCAAATGCAAAGGCGCTCCTTGTTTTGGTGGCCGGGCTTGTTGTCGCCTGCGGTGGGGGTGTCGCGAACCAACACGCGTGGTGCTTGCCCTTGTCCTTCCCGTTCTGGCCGTGGTCAACCTGGCGCTTCTGGCTGCAATCCGAGCCGGCGATCGCGTGCCACGCTGACTCAATCCGAGAACGCAATCGCCGAGGTTGGGGCAGTGCGTAATCGTGCCGCATGGGTACACGGAATTCGTGGCTCACAACAGCCAAACGGTCGTCGACCTGTCAGCCTGGTTACGGCTGCCCGGCAGATGCAGGATTGTGCGATCCTGCCAACGCACGACGGGCTCACGTATGAAGAGGCTAGTTCCATGTTCGCCTCGAAGGCGACAGTCCTCTAGTTCAGAACGGCAACCAAAAGACCAACGCCCGCGGGCAAGTCATAGCGCTCGCCGCTGATCGCGTCGAAAGTATGAGCTACAGACGTACTGCCATTGAAGTTCCCGGTCGCGCTCGTATTGGTCGTGTAGGCCAAAGTGTGGTTCCCGATCCAACCAACCGGTTCGATGCTGTTGTTGAGCGCGTTGCCTGCATCGATGCGTGACAACAGATGGCCGTTCGCAGTCGCAAACGCGGTCATCGTGAAGCTCTGACCGGTTGACGGCCACGTGTAGCCGTACGCCACCAGGACGCTCCCGTCCGGTGACAACCGCAATCCACGGCTGTCGATGGAAACTGCAAGCGGCATGTGGTCGATCACGGTGTCGTGTCCGGACGCCAGATCGACCATGTGCGTCCTGTAATCGGCATTGCCCTGTGCATCAGGTGTCGTGCCCTCTTCATACGCCAAGAGCCGACCGTCGTTCGAGAGGGCTGGTTCCAGAGCGTCATACGGATCGACTCCGTTTGCAACGGGCACGTGCCGGATGCTGACGACGTTTCGTGCCAAATCTACGTCGACCACGGCCCATTGAGGCACAGACGTGCCGTTCACCGTCGCGTGGCGGACCAAGACGTGAGCGACAGAGCGATCCGCTGAAGTGCTCAGCTGTACGAGGGATTGCGGCTGGAGGCCGCCCGTCTGTTGCGTGGCCACGACTGTCAGCAGCGTCGAGACCTGCCCGGTGGTCAGATCAATCAGGTCGAGCTTCGCGTGGTTCTGGTCTCCCACCGAGGCGAGAACTCTGTGGCTATCGAGGAGGGTCGCGCCGGGCGGGATAACCCCGATCACCGATGAAGGAATCGGAGCGACCGTTCCATCCCGTGCGATCATCGCCAACGCCTGGTCGAATGTGTGGCTGCCGAAGAGGAGCAGGCCCGCGCCGTCGCCCTGCTCTCCGGAAGCAAATCCGGTCTGCTGCAGGGTCCTCAAGACCTGTCCGGTGGCGTCGGTCAGAGTGAATGTGTTGCTGGAGGTGCCGTCGAGCTCGAATGTGAGAACCGAGGTGCTGGAACTTGGACTGGGCACGACGCTGGCAGTCGGACTGGAAGTTGTGCTGGGAGTGGTGCTCGAGGCGGGAATGGTCGCAGCGACCGGGCTAGAGGTGCTCCGGCCCGAGGTGGGGTTCGGACTGGCGACTGAGCAACTGCAGCCGATAGACCACACGAGGACTATGACACCCAACCTTCGTTGGTGGCGCATAGCCCTGGAACGCTGCCCCAACAAATATGGTTACGACGGCGCCTGGCCGGGTTGCTGGCGATAGTTCGCGTCAGCTGCCGAACGGCGGAAGGATGACTGTGAAAACGGCACCGCGGGAGTTGCCCGAGTACAGGAGGTCACCCTGATGGCAACGTCCGAGGTCCTCACGTATGAGGCCGAGCCACCAAACGCCGCATTTACGCGTATGCCGCTAACGCGAAGATTCCGCTATCAAGTCATCGCGAGAAGGACCCGACGACTGCGAGGACGCGACGGGGCATTGTCGAGGCCGCGGAAGCGTCAAACGCAAGCGCCCTCAATTGTGTAGTTGGGCGTGGGGGACGGTGCCAGAGGGGCGATACGCTGGAAGCCTGAATCGGTGTACACGTAGATGCCGTCGGCGCCTGCGAGCCAAAGTCCGAGGGGGTCTGAAACTCCAAAGCTGAGCGCATGATCGCGCGCCAACGCGATGCCGCTCAACTCAGACGCGTCGCCTGGAGCCCTCACGATCCACACTTGCGGAGCGCCTGGACTCTGTTGTGGAGCGTTGGGCGCCGGACCCGGGGGAAACACCTCGACGACTGGACGGAACGACCGATCGAAGCCTATGAACGACCGATCGAAGCCTATGAGGGATACGCCGTAACCGAATCCCTCGAATTCGGCGCCTTGAACGGCGTGCTGAAACCAAATAGTGACCAGACCGGTTGAGAGGTCGAGCCGAGTCAGGCTATCGCCCGCTTGGCCTCCTGGCCCACCCCAAACCCCTCCTCCAGCAACCGTCTGCCACGTTGAGTTCATCGAATTCGGATAGGCCGTCAATGACCGAGTCTTGGGATCCAGGAGCCACACTCCAGTCGGGAGGCCGCTTCGATGCAGGATCGGTTCGACATAAACACCCGCGGGCTGGAACGCGATCACGGAGTAGGCGTTGTCGTATGGCATGTGGGAGATCATGCGGTCGGTGGCGGAGGCGACCTCGACGAGATGAATCTCATATGCCGAACCGTCTGGCAACTCCAGCTCGTACACGTAAGCCGACCCGTCTGCGAGGACGTGTGAAGGTGGAGCCGGAAGCCAACGCCTATAAGCGGGGTCATACGTTGCACTGGTGAAGTTGTCGCCGTACAACACCGGCGTCTGCTGCGACGCGAATCGACCGGTGGAATCTTCGGAGAAGACGCCGGTTGGATCCGCCGTGAATCGTCCCGAATCAACAGCCAAAAAGCCGTTTTGACCGACCACGCTGGTCGTCGGTCCGTTGGTCACCCATCCCCAGTTGAAGACCGGGAGGCTGCAGCCAATCGAGCCGGCCTGCGATGGGGCAGCAGTCGTCTTTGGCGACTCACCTGGTGTTTGTATGCCGGGGCTGGCGATGCTCCGCGCCGCCATGGGGCTCTGGCCTTGGTGGGACGCGGAGCCGCCGCCGCAGGCGACGAGGGCGAGCTGCGTATTCCGGCGAAAGCGATCACCTATTCCGGAGTTTCCGATCACCCCGCCGTCGGAGGCCGCATGAGCGGCCGACGCGAGGCTCGTTTCAGCCCCTGATGCTCACCTCCTCGTTGTTGATCTGCGGGTAGTTTCGCATGACGATGGCGTCTTCAGCGCGGTCGCCAAGGTGTTGTGAGTCGCGTTGACTTCTCATCGCGGCGCCACGGGCTTTGTAGCCCTTCGTTTTTCGCCACCGGCGGCGCTTTCTTGCTTGTCAGCGGCCTGCGAGCCGTTTTGGGGTTCGAGCATGGTCGCAGGGTCGAGACTCTCAGCCCGCCGTAGCGATTCGCCGGACAGCTCGAAGCGATGGGAGTTGCTGAGCAGCCGGTCGAGGATGGCATCCGCAATCGTTGGCTCGCCAAGTGCCTCATGCCATTGCTTGATGGGCAGCTGGCTGGTCACGATGGTGGCGTGGCGTTGGTGTCGGTCCTCGACGACTTCGAGCAGATCGGCGGCCTGCTGGTTGCTGAGCGGCTGCAGGCCGAGGTCGTCAATCACCAGAACTTCAACTCGAGCCCAGGCACTGAGGAGTCGGGGCAATCGTCCGTCGACGCGAGCCACGCTCAGCTCGTCGAGCATGCGCGGCGCGCGCAGGTAGAGCGCGGTGTGACCACGACGAATGGCGGCCTGCGCCAGCGCACAGGCGGTGTAGGTTTTGCCGATTCCGGTCGGTCCAACGACCAGCACATTGTGGTGAGCATCCACCCAGCGGGCGTCGGCGAGGGCGAGCACGACCGAACGATCCAGCCCGCGCACGCGATGGAAGTCGAGGTCTTCGAGCGACGCGTTGGAGCGCAACTTGGCCGCCTTGAGATAGCGATAGAGCCGGCGGTTCTCGCGGTCCTGCTCCTCGAGGTCGACCATGAAACCCAATCGCTCTTCGAAGGTGAGCGCCTGGTAGTCGGGGCGCTCCATCTGCTCCTGCAGGGCGCGAGCCATGCCCATCAGGTTCATGGCTCTCAGCTTGTCCAAGGTGGGGCTGGTCAACATCGATCTTCTCCTTACTTGTAGTAGTGGGGTCCGCGCAGGTTCTCGTGCGGACGGTGCGGCCGGACGCGCGTCTGGTCGGGCAAGGGGTGGCGGTCGAGGCCGTTCTTGAGGATTGACTCCACGCTCCGGTAGCTGAAAGCGCGCACCGTGAGCGCCCGCTTACATGCCGCCTCCAGGCGCTCGCTTCCGTAGCGCCGGCCCAGCCGCATGATGCCGAGGCAGGACCGATAGCCCTGCTCGGGATGGGGCCGGGACTTCAGGATTCCCTCCGCGAACTCGCCGGTGGCCGGGCCGGTCTGCCTGGCCCAGCTGACGATGCGACTGGGCGTCCATTCGAGATGGCGGCGATGCGATTCCGGCATGTGGCTGGGCTCGGTGGTGAAGCCGCCGCGCTTGTAGCTGCGCAGGTGGCTGGCGATGCGCCGCCCATGCAGGAAGATCTCGACCGTGCTGGCGGTGAGGCGGACGTCGCAGAGCTCGCCGGCATGGCGGTAGGGAACCGAGTAGAAGTGGCGGTCGCACTCGAGGTGGTAGTCGATGTTCACCCGCGCGGTCGGCCAGAGGGCGAACTCGTATGGCGTGAGCGGCAGCGCTCGCAGCGCACCTCGCTCAATTTCTTCGAACAGGCTGAGTCGCGAGCCAGGCAGCTTCTTGAACGGCTTGCGGTTGAGGTGGTCGACGAGCTCGCGGATGGCCAGGTTGAGCTCAGCGAGCGAAAAGAAAATCCGGTTGCGCAGCCGGGCCAGGATCCAGCGCTCTGCGATCTGGACGCCGGCCTCGATTTTCGCCTTGTCCCGAGGTTTTCGCGGCCGAGCCGGCAACACGGCACAGCCGTAATGGCCCGCCATCTCCTCGTAGGTCCGGTTGATCAGAGGCTCGTAGCGATGGGCCTTGGTGACGCCCGACTTCAAGTTGTCGCAGATCCAGAGTCGAGGCGCGCCGCCATAGAAGCTCAGCGCGTGGGCGTGACCGGCAATCCAGTAGGGCAGCTCTTGGGACGGGAACGCTTCCGCGTAGAGATAGTTGCTGGCACCCAGCACGGTGACGAAGAGCTCGGCCTCGGTGATGACTCCGGTCGCCTGGTCGACGATGGGAATCGTCTGGCCGGCGAAGTCAATGAACATCTTGTCTCCGGCGCGGTGCTCCTGGCGCATCACCACGTCGAGGTGGCGCTGCCAGCGCCGGTACCGTTCGCAGAACTGCGAGTACTGATAACCGTCTTTGTGCTGCTCCAGGTACTCCAGGTTGAGTAGCTGCAAGGTGACGCCGGGACGCCGCAGCTCGAGATGGACGTGATTCCAGTCCGGCAGCGGTCGCTCCACCATCACTGGCGCTGGCTTCTTAAACAGCAGCGCCTCCAACCCGGCGTCGTCCAGGTCCTCGGGCAGCGGCCAGCTGAGACCAGCCTGCCGGCTGCGGTCGACGTATTCGCAGATGGTCGTGAAGGGAATCCCTAACGAGGCGCTGACCTGACGGCGGCTGAGCTGCTCAGCCAAGGTCAGCCGGAGGACATCGCGGATCTTGCGCATAGCGGAGCGGGGTCTGGGCATCAGCGTCTCCTTCAACGTGGGCTGCAACTGCCCAGAAGGATGCCGCTCGCCCGTCAGCTCACGTCGTCGCTAGCAGGCCTCCCGGCGGGGTGATCGGAAACCCCGGAATAGGTGATCGCTTTCGTCCGGAATGGGTGATCGCTTTGCTCCGGAATCCGCAGGCGAGCCCCAGCATGGTTGCGGCTGCTCGTTTCATATCGAATCCAACGGCCCGCTCTCGCAGCCGTTACGGATCAGTCCGAATACGGCGGTAGCACGACCGCGAACACTGCGCCGTGGGGACGGTTTCCCTCGAACAATGTGTCTCCGTGGTGGCCGTGGTCCTTCTCGCAGGCTCAATGCTGGCGTTGGGCGTCGGCTTGGCCCTGGACGATCGACCGCGTGGCGTCTGGCTCACAATCGCGGCCGGCTCCTCGATCCCGCTCCTTGGGATCCCCTTGCTGGCCAGCGACAACAACGCTTTCGGCGTTGGGCTGGCTACATCCTTGCTCGCGCCATTCATCGCAATACCGATGCTCATTTGGGCGATGCGCAAACCAGCCAGGAGTTATGTCGGAAGGGTCGCTATCGTGGTGGCGTTGCTGAGCCTGATGACTTGGGGTTTTCCCACCTGCGAGGCAGGCTCAACGTTCAACCCTCCGTCCGGATGTGGTTTTGGGGTTTGTCCCTGAACCCAGCCGCCTGCCGATCTCTACAGGGGAGGCTGATCGCTGGACCCCTTACGATCACTCGGTTCGCGTTATATGAGCTACGGCCCACTAACTAAACTTTTCCTCAGTCAACGGCTCTGCGCCGGCCACTGTCTGGGACCACCCAGCCGAGGCGAGTGGCGTTGCGATTGTTCCCGGCCACTTGAGCCTTACGCGAGCCGATAACTGAATTCAACGGGGTGCTTGGTACCAGGGACGACAACCCCCGTCTCCCGCTTTCAGTTTCCTCCCTCCCGCAAGTCAGGGTGGCGGTCGTTGCGGCACCGTAGTGGGATAACCCCTGGCTTCACCGTGGCCGAAATCGGATGTCCCCTTCGCCGCGGCGGTTGACCAGGTTCTACCCGAAGAGTACTCTCTCGCAGAGTAATGGCCCTTCAGGAAGCCTTGGCCGGCCTTCTCTCTGCCGGACCTGCCCATGGGTATCAGCTGTTCGCGACGCTCGAGTCCGAGTTAGGTCCAGCCTGGGAGACTCGGCAAAGTCATCTCTATCTGACTTTGGCCCGAATGGAGAGAGATGGCCTGGTGTCAGGTCGACGGATCAGGCAGCGGGCGCTCCCCGACCGACAAGTCCTTGAGCTGACCCCTAAGGGTCGGACCCTTGCCGAGCAATGGCTGAGGAGCGCTGAGCCGTTGCCGGAGATGGTGGTCAAACTCGCGATTGCGCGTATTGCCCGTCCAGAGCTGTTCGAAGATCTGGCCGCTGCAATCTCGGACGAGATGGCGGGAAGGCTCAAGAGCTTGCGGCAACTCTCAGGGTCGCTAAGGGTCGGCTTTCAGCAGCAGGCTGTGGGTTTGGAGATCGCCCGGAGGCAGGCCGAGATCAGATGGCTCTCATCTATTCGGGACGATGCTGCTGCCATCCTTGCACAGCCGGTCGGGCATAAACGTAGTCGGCGCGACGACCTGAGGTCTGAGCGTTTTGCCTGAGCCGGCAATTGAGATCCAGGGCGTAGGCCGCGAGTATCCGAGTGGCGCGGAGCGCGTGAGTGCCCTACGCGACGTCGATCTGATCATTTACCCGGGAGAAGCCGTCGCAATCACCGGCCCCTCCGGGTCTGGCAAGACGACGCTGTTAAACCTCGTGGCGGGCCTTGACCATGGATCGAGCGGTCAGGTCATCGTGCTTGGTCAGAAGCTCAACGAGTTGAGCGAGAGGAGGTTGACCGCCTTCCGAGCCAAGCACATCGGGCTTGTCTTCCAAGACCCCCATCTTCTGCCCGGCCTATCTGCAGTCGAGAACGTTGCCGTGGCCCGGCTACCGTGGGGCAAACGTAGCCAGCTGATGAGCGAAGCGCGAAAGCTTCTCGTGGCTCTTGGGCTAGGTGAGCGACTCCACCATCCACCCTCCCGGCTCTCGGCTGGGGAACGTCAACGGGTCGGTCTTGCCCGAGCCCTGTTAGGGCAGCCGCAGATCCTACTGGCCGATGAGCCGACGGGGAACCTGGATTCTCGAACGACCGAGGGGCTGATCGCACTGCTCACTGAACTCCGTGAAGAGATGCAGATCACCTTGGTCATTGCCACTCATGACCCGGCCGTCGCCGCGATGGCGCAGCGAATCGTGCGGCTTAGTGGCGGAAGGATCGACTCCGATCGAAGTGTTCCTGTGCTGAGACCGGTTGAGGCTCAGAAGCTCGATTAGCCGATGATCATCACAGCGTTTCGAGAACTCGTTTCGCGCCGAACGGCAACTGCGCTTGCGGCGGTGGGCCTGCTCACGGCAACGCTCGGGTTCATGCTCCTGGCGAGCACGTCCAATACAACCGAAGCAGTACTCACCGGGGATCTCACTGCGGCTTGGGCATCCCCGTACGACATTCTGGTCCGGCCGGTCGGGGCGGCCCTTCCGCTGGAGCAATCGAGTGCTCTCGTCCGGCCCAATTTCCTCAGCGCATCGCCATCAGGCATCACCCTCCAACAACTAGACACCATCCGCGCCGTACCGGGCGTGGCCGTCGCAGCCCCTATCGCCGTAGTCGGGGTGACACAGGTTCATGCGTTTGCCACGCCTGCTGCGGTCGCGGTTGATCTGTCTCAGTTGATGGGCGATGCAGCTATAGCGGTTTTCCGCATTACCCCAACAATCAACGCCGATGGTGGCTACTCCCACTACCCGATTCAGCAGATCACGATTGCCGTGGCACCTGGAGGGACCTATGACCTTGGGAAAAAGACCTTGACGGTCGGCAGTCAGGTCATCCCGTGCTACAAGGTCCTGTGCTTCGGCGGTAAGGCTATCTGCCCCGTGTCTGGGCTCTGTCCTGATCAAATTGTCGGAGATCAGCAACGAGCAATCGGTCTGCCTCCCGGACGGCCGGGCGCCACCATCAACTTTCCCTTCCCGCTGACCATCGCAGGCGTGGACCCGGTGGCGGAGGAGGAGCTTAGCGGCATCGCCAAATGTGTGACGTCAGGGCATTACCTGCAGCCTGGCGCGGGGGTCGGGGCTGACGGAGCCGTCCCCATCCTGCTCTCCGATCGGAGCTTTTTGGACGAGAGCATTTCGGCAACCATCGCGAGAACCACAGACGTGACGCCAGTGATCAATGGCCAAGACCCGGCTGCGCTCACGGGCTGGCAGTCCGTCGGAACCCAGACCATCGACCCCAATCAGGCACTTCAGAATGCGCTCGAGACATCGACTTTCAAGTGGACAAACGTATCGCCAATCTGGATGCCGGGACCCGTCCAGTACACACAGAATTCCGCGGGGGACCTGGTCCCACAGATCGTGCCAGCGGATCCATCGGCCTACTCGAATCCCTTCGTCCTGAACGCTGCGCCAGATTTCTACATGCCGGTTGAGGCCGGGGATGTTTGGTTTCGGAACCTGCAGGATCGTTACCAGACGGGAACAGGAGGTCCTGGTAACCAATGGAGCGTGGTCGGCCGATTCAACCCGAGCTGCCTGCCAAGCTTCAGCGGCAATGGCGCCGGCCAGATGGCAACTTTCGCGCAGCCAGTCGTCAAAACCGCTGACGGCACGTCAATTGGCCCCAATCGCTCCCTTGCCGGTTTCCTGGACAGCCCGCCGCTGATCCTGACGACGCTGCAGGGTGCTCAATACTTCGCCGATCCGACGAGGTTTGAGGGTGCCCCGGGCCCGAAGTTCATCAGCGCCATTCGTATCAAAGTTGCTGGGACCGAAGAACTAGGCAAACCCTCTCAAGAGAGGCTCAGCCGAGTGGCCGCGCAAATCCAACAAGCAACTGGCCTGCAGGTGGACATCGTCAAGGGTTCTTCCCCGCGTCCGCTTCAGATCGCGCTGCCGGCGGGAAAATTTGGCCGACCCGCACTTACGGTCACACAAGGCTGGGCATCAAAAGGTGTCGCCTTCAGGTTCTTCGACGCCGTCAGCTTCCAGAACCTGGCGATTTTCGCCATCGTGCTTGTGGGGGCGCTCATATTGGTGGCTCAGACGGCCTATGTGTCGGTGCGACGGCGGCGCAGCGAATTGGCGGTACTTCGAGCGCTCGGCTGGCCACCGTGGCGGATAGCGCTCTTGGTCGAGCTCGAGATGTTGATCCTCGGGCTGACGGTCGGTGCCGCAGCACTCGGAGTCGGGGCGCTCATCATCTCGACGATGCACGTGGGCCCGAGCTGGTGGACACTGGCCGGCGTCGTTCCGCTGGCGGTGCTGATCGCATTGGCAGCCGGCCTACTTCCAGCGCTGACCGCGATGCGGGGTGCAGTTCTTAGCGTGATCTCAAGTCAGGAACCGGTCCGAGAGCGCACGTTGCCTTCATCGCCTCTGGCCCTGGGTCTTCGTCAGGTAATTGCATGGCACTGGGATGTGGCCGCTGGTGTGGCGGCGCTTGCGCTGGGAGCCGCCCTTCTGGGTGTCATCGAACTGATTGCAGCGGGCTTTCGCGGTCAGCTCGACGCAACGCTGCTCGGGACGTATCTGTCCGGTGAGGTGAGGCCGTTCCACTTCGTTGTAGCTGGATTGACGCTTACGATCGGGGCCATCGCGGCAGCCCAGGTCATCACTTTGACCTATCTCGAGCGCCGCGCCCACCTTGCAACCCTTCGAGCGTTGGGGTGGCGGCGAACTGACGTGCTGATGATGCTCCTTGGCCAAGCAATGGGTCTCGGCGTCATAGCCGGCGCCGTCGCTGTCGTCGCAACGGTAGCCATCGGCCTTGCATTGTCGGCATCGCCTTTTGTGATTCTCGGTTCAGCGGCCACAGCGGTTCTGATGACCCTTGTTACGACCGGCATCGCTGTGATCGCACCGCTTAGTCACGCGTACGCCACCGACCCTGCCGCGGGCCTTCGTGGCGAATAGGACTCCGCATGTTCCAAGTCAGCTGAGGTGGGTCAAGCCAGACGATAAGTGAATTCGACCGACTGATTGGCCCTCGGGGCCGCGGACCCCATCCAGCCCGCTGAGCGGCTGGCGGGTGCGGTTAACTTCCGGACCGGGCGGGCGTTTCTGCAACGCCGGCAAATTGCATCGGGAGTCTGACCTCTTTCAGAAAGCGGAGTGACTGGCCAGCAGAGAGCCCTTCGCGTCGAGAATCTCTGCGGTCGCCGGCACATCAACGCGGGCATCGGCGATCAACAGAACGACCCCGTCGTCGACAGTATCCTCAAGCGTCGGCCCCCGTCGGAAGTGCAGACGGACCCGGGCGGCAGCCGCAGAGCCGTTGCCGATGACCCAGCCACCGCCGCGAAACGAGCGAGGCCAGCCCCAGCCGCAGAAGTTAACCCACGGCTGGTCGCGCGGAGGGTCGCCTCCGCCCCCACCGGCTAGACCCTTGACCTCCCAGCCACTCGTATTACGGACGACGCCAACTAGAAACCGATAGTTCCTCCCGTCTCGATCGGCGAATGCGACGGCGTGCAGTTCGTGGCCTGGGATCCCACGCTGTTTGACGAAACGAACCGTGCCTGGATCCGCGCCGTGTCCGAGGCCGCGAGAGATAGCGCTTCGCCAGCCTCCCGGCGAGGGCGCGCTTTGCCATAAGGGTTTTCCCCTTGGCTGAGCCAGCTGCGCCACGATGGCTTGCTGCGGATCGGGATAGCCCATGGCCTCCGCCCAATTCTGGCCTCTCGCAGCCACTCGGGTAAGCACATGCACCGAGGCGCCCTCCTGGGCCTGTGTCCGCCGTCAACTTGGACCGCATTTACGAGCCCAGTCGGTTCACTAAACCAGCAATCCGTTCAAGCGCGGCGAGTCGACCAGCTCGCCACCCCGAGCATCACTGCAGCCAACACTACAAACAGTGAGCCCAGTGGCGTTGCGATTGTTCTCGGCCGTTTGAGCCCTACGCGAGCCGATAACTGAATTCAACGGGGTGCTTGGTACTAGGGACGACAAACCCCGTCTCCCGCTCCACCCGCCTCTTTTTTTGGTCAGGCGCAGTTCTAGTCGCCCGGAGTCGATACCGCGACATGGTGAGAGAAGCGGTAGGCGGCAAGAGTCGAGTCGACAGTCCAGAGCCTCTCGACCCGCTGATCATCATCGGCGCTTAGGAGGACGATCGCGTCCACCCATGAGAAAGTCTGGTCAACGTACCTGGCCAGCAGGTCAACCGTCCGCCGATGAGACTCGGTAGGCAGACCTCGGATCTGGAAAAATTCTGAGTCTGCGGCGAGCAGGCCGAAGACTGTTAGGGCGGGTCGAGCATCGCCACGCCCACTGACACGGTGGTCGTAGCGGAGCTTGGTAAACGCCTCTCCCGCGACGACCTCAGGGACCACAATGTGTGCCCGAAGCTTTCGCTGAGCTTCGATGACGCTAGCTGCCCAGTGATGGTGGCGATCGCCGCGATTGAGGGCGGCAATCAAAAGCCCCGTGTCAGCGAGAGAGCTCAGCCGCCGTACACCGTCTCGTCAACTGTTTCGGAAAGGTCCGACGGTCCGTGGATAACACCCACAAAGCTGCGCAGGCCGTCGATCTGGCTGGCCTCTGCGGCCAAACCTGTCTCCACGAGGTGGACGATGAGTCCACTCTGAGTGGTGCCGCGCTTGCGCGCGGCCTTGCGAAGCCGGTCATCAAGAGAACGGGGAAGGGTGATGTTCTTTCTCACGTGTGTCGCCATGTCGCGATTATACACACTCACCTGACAACTCTACACACTGCTGGTTTCTGTTGATCAGCCTTGCGGCCAGGTTCAGCTCGAACAGTGCGCCGTGCTCCACCTCCAACCTCCTACTAAGTACCTGGTTTTCAGGTACCTAGGCGGCAAGATTCGGGTGTTTCTCGCCTGTCCGACCTCGCGCCGGGTGCCTAACGTGGCCGGTGGAGCTGAGATGAGCGACAACTACAAGTTCTACGCCCAGAAGATGGCCGAGCGCCGTGCAGCTCGCGAACGGGGACCGCTGCGCAGCCAGCTCGTGGACCTGCTGCGCGTTGTGCAGCGATGCGAGGCCAGGTGGGCGCTGGAAGATCGCATCGAACGCTCCCGCTGACCGCGGCCCGACCAACGCTTCGCGATCAGCCTCCTGATTTGTCGCCCACGCGAAGCTCTACCACTGCCGCGGTTCCCTTGCCTACCTCGCTCTGAATCCGAAGCGTGCCGTGGTGGGCGGCGATGATGTCTCGGGCGATCGCCAGGCCCAGGCCGCTTCCGGTGGAGCTCGGGCCTTTGACGAATCGCTCGAAAACGTGGGGCAGGAGGTCGGCTGGGATTCCTTCGCCCGTGTCGCTGATCGTGATGATCACGTGATCGTCGGAGGAGCTCGCCACGACCTTGATCGAGCCGCCCGAGGGCGTGTGGCGGATCGCGTTGGACAGCAGGTTAGAAATCACCTGCCGGATCCGCGCCGGATCGACCTCGATCGTGGGGACCTTGTCCGCGATGTCGGTCGCAAGCGCCACGCCCGCGGACTCCGCTTGCGTGCGGAACGACTCGACGGTGTCGTGAACCAGCGCTCCGACGTCGGTCGGCTCGCGATGCAACACCAGGTTGCCGGCGTCCGTCTGGACAAGCGTCCGCAAATCCTCGACCAGGCGATCCAGCGCCTGCGTCGCGTCCAGGATTGGCGCCAGGTGGGCGGCGTCGGCGGGATAGACGCCGTCAGCGATCGCCTCCGCCTGGCCCCGGATCACCGACAGCGGCGTACGCAGCTCGTGCGTCACGTCAGCCAGGAATGAGCGCCGCTGCTCGTCCATCGCCTTGAGCCGCGCCGACATGGAGTTGAACGCTCGCGCCACCGACCGGATGTCCGGCGAGCCCCACTCCGGTACTTGCGCCGAGTAGTCGCCCGATTCGATCCGCCGCGCGGCGTCGATCAGGTTGTTCATCGGGCGCGTCATTCGGCGCACCCCGCCACTGACGGCTATCGCGATCAGGACGACGACGAGGATCGGGAACAGGAAGAACGGAAAGTCGGGGTGGTTATAGCCCTCCCTTCCGAACATCGCGCCGATCAAGCCCCCGGCCAGAAGCGCGACGAACAGAACAGCCAGGACGAAGCAGCCGATCCAGCGAATGAACGGCGGCCCGCCGTAGCGGCGACCCCACCTGTGCGGCGGAAACGGTTCGCCCTCCGGCCACCACGCAGGCCGGCGCATCGTGGCCGGCCACGCGTCTGGGTCCCAGCCTCGCCAGCGCCCCCGCCCGCCTCCGGCCCTCATTTCTCCGCGGACTCGGCGAAGCGGTAGCCGACGCCGAAGACGGTCTCGATATAGCGCTGTCCGATCTTCTTGCGGATGTTCTTGATGTGCGCGTCGATGGCGCGCTCGTACGACTCGATCGCCACCCCGCGCACCGCGTCGAGCAGCTGTGCCCGCGTGAACACGCGTCCCGGTTGGCGGGCGAGCAGCGCGACGATCTGAAACTCGCTCTTGGTCAGATCCACGCGGCGCCCGCCGAATCGCGCCTCCATCCGCGGCACGTCCAGCTCGACGTCGGATCCGACGCGGATCACGTCCGCCGGCGACTGCATCCCCTCGACCCGACGCAGCACCGCCCGCACGCGCGCCACCAGCTCCTTCGGGCTGAACGGCTTGGTCAGGTAGTCGTCCGCGCCCAGCTCCAGCCCGACCAGCTTGTCCGATTCCTCGGTCCGCGCGGTCAGCATGATGATCGGCACCTCGCCCTCGCGGCGCAGCGACCGCGCCACGTCGAGCCCGTCCAATCCCGGCAGGCCGAGGTCCAGCACGACCAGGTCCGGGCGACCCGTGCGCGCCGTGCGCAGCGCCGCCTGGCCGTCGGAAGCAGTGAGCACGGTGAACCCACCGTGCTCGAGGTAGTCGCGGACGAGCTGCACGATTCGCGGCTCGTCGTCCACGACCAGGATGGTCGCCACGGCGACCATCCTAGGTGCAGACATTGGCGTCAGACGGTGCGAGTGTCAGGCGGTGGCGGCGGTGGCGTCGTGCCGGAGCTCTGCTCGCCGTGCACGCGCTTGTGCCACTCCTGCATCCGCTCGTCGATCCCGGGCGGAATTCCAGGGCCGTAACCACCCTTGTGGCCATAGCCCCAGCCGCCGCCCCCCCACATGCGCCGTCCGAAGAAGGCGAGGCGGAACAGCCAGAACAGGCCGAGCAGGATGAACAGGAACCACAGGACGCCGAAGAAGCCGAAGCCTCCGCCCCAGTAGTGCGGGCCGTAGTAGTAGGCCGGTGCGCCGTCGCCCTGCGTCACGGCCGGCAGGTGCGTGTTCACGCCATCCGACCAACCGACGTTGTAGGCGATCGCGCCCACGATGACGAACAGGATCACCGTCACCAGCAATCCGATGAAACCGAAACCGCGTCTCATGTCGATCCACTCCTTTGTGTTGAACGAGATTTGCGCTTTTGCATCTCCCATCCTTCCGAGGAGTTGTGAGGGACTTGTGAACGCCGTGCGATGGGGGAGTGGAGGATTCAGTGTCCCCCGCGTTCAGAAGCCGCCTTCCAGCTCGACCAGCTCTGCGCTTCGCTTCCACAACGTGCTCTGCGCGCCGATGTCTTGCGCCGGCTTCGGCGGGTCGATCTGGCGCGCGCCCTTGAAGAACCACCCCGTCGTCCCCGCGAACGCCGGCGAGATGGCGAGGTCGGCCAGGTCGTGGGCCGCGCGCGAGGGGTTGCCCGACACGAGACGGGTCAGGATCCGGACCGGTGCGGGCGCGGAGCGCATCAGCTCCGACCGCACAAGGCCGGGATGAAACGCGTTGGCGCGGATGTCCCACCGTTTCGCCCGCCGCGCCAGCTCGAGCGTGAACAGCAGGTTGGCCGCCTTGCTCGCGCCAAAGGAGTGCATCGCGTTGAACCGGTATCGGTCGAGCAGCGTGTCGATGTCGACTCGCGTGGCGGATGGCGCCGTCACGTTGATGACCCGCCCGCCGCCGATCAATCGCTCGCGGAGGAGGTTGGTGAGCAGAAACGGCCCCAGATGGTTGGTGGCCAGCATGAGCTCGAGGCCGTCGGCGGACCTCTGATATTTGGGGACGAAGGCAGCGGCGATGTTGAGGAGCGCATCGATGTGGCCGCCCGCACGATTGAGCTCGCGCGCCGCGGCGCGCACCGACAGCTGAGACGACAGGTCGAACGACGGCCTTGTCAACGGGATCACTCGCACCCCGCGTTTCTCCAGCACGGCCACCGTGGCGGATCCGATGGCGCCGCGCGCTCCAGTAACCACGACTGTGGGCATGCTGTAAGTGTGGTGCTAGTCAGCGCACACGATGGCTATCCCCGATGGCTGAATTCGGGTGCCGATTTCCTGGAGGTCGACATTCGCCGCTCAAAAGACGGCACGATCGTCCTGTCTCACGACGACCTGCAGCCGGGCGCGGTCCACGTCACGCTCGAGGAGGCGCTCTGCTCGGAAAAAGCTCTACAGCTCGACCTGAAAGAGCCCGGCTACGAGCTCGAGCTGATGCGGCAGGCGCTGGAAACACGTGAAGCGGGCAGGCTCATGGTGACGACGGCCAACGACGCGTCGATCCGAACGGTCAAGGTGCATTTCCCTCAGGTCAGAGCCGGCCTCACGCTCCGCGAGCGGCTGAGCAGCTCGACGGTCCAGCGCATCGAGCGATGTCTTGCGGATTTCATCGCGGTGGACGAGCGGTACGTCCGGTGGTTTGATCCCACGCCCCGGCCGATCTGGGTCTGGACCGTCGACGACGAACGAAAACTGACCCGCTACCTGACTGACGGGCGAATTGAAGCGGTCATCACCAACCGGCCGGACGTCGCCCTTCGCGTCAGGTCGGATAGAGCTTGAGCGTCGTCTCGCAGCAGAACGTGCCTTCGTCAGGCGACCAGCGGAGAAGAAATGGCGGCGCGGTGTTCGTCACCCGGAAGCAGACGTCGATCGGCCCAAACGTCTCGCCGCGTTTGGTGAACTCATGGCGCGTCCACGTGTTGCATCCCGTCACGTCGCTGACCGGGATCGACGATCTCCTGCTTTGGTCGATAAGTTGCAGGTCCTCCGGCGAGGCGTGCGTGGAGCTGCTCGAGTTCTGGAATTTCACGGTCATTCGCACCAGGTCGTTGTCCACGCGAACGTTGGAGATCCACAGCGTGTACCCGCCCAGGCTGGTGCATGGCCCAGGCGAGCAGTTCTCAGGCTGGAGGTTGCTGTTGGGGAGAGTCGGCACGGGCGCCTTCAGCGCCGTGTACGCCCCCGCGGCCACGATGGCCGCCGCGATCAGGCCGCCGAAGATGCCCAGGCTGGTCAGCACGCGGCGACCCATGATTTCTAGCTAACGGAGATTAACCGAGAGGGGTATCGGTCGCACCTGCGCGTCGTGCGGGGCGCCGGCCCCTCCGGCGCTGCGCGCCACCTCCCCATTTCATGGGGAGGAGATCGCCTCCGCCAGGCGCTCAGCCTGCGAGACCGCCGGCGCCGCCATGAACAGGATCAGCTCGTCGGCGCCGGTCGCCTCGAAGGCCTTCACCCGCTGCCGCGCCTCGTCGGCGGTCTTCACCGCGCCGCCCCAGACGCGCCCGCCGAAGTCGCCGTAGTACCCCTTCAGGTTCTGCTCGGCCTCGGCGGCCACCTCGTCGCCGAGCGCGAAATAGCTGAGGGCCTTGAAGACGGGCTTGCCCTCCCGACCAGCCGCCTTCCAGGCGGTATTGACCCGCTCCATCATCGCCTTGAGGTTCTCGGGCGTCCCCCCGCCAAGCGCGTATCCGATCCCGTATTTGACGATCCGGGCGATCACCGGCTCGGCCTGCCCGCCGAAGACGACCGGGACCGAGTGCCCGTTCACCGGCCGCGGCGTGATCGGCTCCGCCGAGCCGGGCACGGGCTCGCCCCGCCAGGCGCGGTGCATGAGGTCCAGGTCGGCGTCGAGCTGCCGGCCGCGGCGGTGGAACTCGCGACCGCTGACCACGAAGTCGTCCTCCCGGCCGCCCACCCCGATACCCAGCACAAAACGCCCACCCGAAACCTGGTCGAGTGTCGCCGCCTGCTTCGCCAGGAGGACGGGGTCACGCGTCGCCGCGAGCAGGATGTCGGTCGTCAGCCCGATCCGCTCGGTGGCGGCCGCCGCGGCGGCCAGGACGATCAGCTCCTCGTACGTCGGGTACGCGACCCGTCCGATCGTGCCCAGCGAAGAAAAGCCGAGCGCGTCGGCGCGCCGCGCGATCTCGACCAGCGGGCGCCCGTTTGTCAGGCTCTTGGCCGAGTTGGGGAGCCCGAGTCCGATCTTCAATTTGATAAGTCGCTACGCGACCGAAACTCCGGCACTCGCTCGTCGCTCACCACCTTGCCGTCCTTCAACCGGATCTGACGGCCGGCTTCGCCCGCGATGTCCAGGTCGTGGGTGACAAGCACGATCGTGACCTGCTCCTCGCGGTTCAGCGTCTTCAAGAGGTCCACCAATTGCTGCGCCGTCTCGGTGTCGACGGCGCCCGTCGCCTCGTCGAGCAGGATCAACGACGGGCGGTTGACCATGGACCGGGCGATGGCGACCCGCTGCATCTGGCCGCCGGACAGCTCGGACGGCCGGTGCTTGAGGCGGTCGCTGAGGCCGACGCGCTCGATCAGGTCCAGGGCGCGCGCGCGCCCGTCCTTCCGATCTTGCACGTAGCGCAGCGGCAGCATCACGTTCTCGAGCAGGTTCAGGCCGGACAGCAGGTTGTACTCCTGGAACACGAAGCCGACCTTGCGCGCCCGCGTGTGCGCACGCTCGGCATCGCTGAGCTTCGCGGTGTCGACGTCGTCGATGAACACCGCGCCGGAGGTTGGCTTCAGAAGCAGGCCGAGCAGGTCGAGCATCGTGGTTTTCCCGCTGCCCGACCGGCCGACCACCGCGACGAACTCGCCCCGTCCGATGTCGAGCGTCACACCGTCGAGCGCGCGGATGGTCTCCGATCCCCGCCGGTAGTGCTTGGTCAGGTTCTGCAGCTGGACGCCGGCCACGCTTACTCCATCCTCAAGGCGATCACCGGGTCCATCCGCGCGGCGCGCCATGCCGGCAGCACGCCGGCCACCGCGCCGAGCGCGGTCGCGAAACCAATGGCGAGGAGGGTCAGCTTCGGTGTGAGCAGGAACAGCGTCGATTGGCTGGGCGGCGTGGTCGCGTTGGCGATGATCGTGATGAGCGCGCCGAACCCGAAGCCGATGAGCCCACCGACGAGACCGATGAACGTCGCCTCCAGGAGGAACTCGCCCATCACGTCGACCGTCGTCGCTCCGACGGCTTTCTTCAGCCCGATCTCGCGCACGCGCTCCGCGACCGACATGAACATCGTGTTCACGACCGACAGGCCGCCGATGATCAGCGCCAGGAGCGCCGCGGCGGTCGTGATCGCCGTGAATATGGTGCTGCCCGACTTGAACGAAGTCACGATGTCGCTCGGCCTAGTCGCCTTGACGCCGGGCACCTGCTGGTTGATCCGGTCGGCGATCCGGTCCAGCTCCTGGATCGAAGTGCCGGCCTTCCCGTAGACGACGATTCCTTCGGTGATCATCGACGTGTCGACGGTGTCCTTGATTGCGAGTGGCAGGAAGTCCTTGAGCAACATCTGCCCATCGGCGATGTTGACGTAGGCGATGTTGTCGGGTGCCGTCCGCGTCTTGTTCAGGATGCCGACGACCTTGAACGTGTGGTTCACGAAGTCCGGCTTGGCGTCCGCGGGCTTGACCGGCAGGTCGATCGTGTCGCCGATCTGCCTGTTGAACTCCTGGTCGATGCTGTAGCCGAGGACGACCTCGCCCTGCGAGTCCGCCTCGATCGCGTGGCCCTGGGCGTAGGTGACCTTGAGCGCGCTCCACGCGCTTGCGGCGGGGTCGCTCGCGATGATCTCGTCAGGAAACCCGAGGCTGACCACGACGACGGCACCTGGCTTGGCGCTGAACGTGTAGCCCGGAAAAGCCGCCGCCACGCCCTCCACCTGCCTGATCTCCTGGATCTTGCTCATCGGCAGAAGCGAGGCCTGGCCGGCGGGTGCGCTGACCTGGATGCTCGATCCGAAGTAGGTCACGCCGCCGTCGATCAGGGCGTTGAAGTTCTCCGCCAGCGCGCCCATGGTCGTCAGGGCGAGGACGCCGATGACGATCCCGAAGATGGTGAGGAAGCTGCGCAGCTTGTGGCGCGCGACGTTGCGGACGATTTCCATGGGGGGCATGTTGAGAATACGCAATGCCCGCCTAAACGCGGGTAAAGGACCGCCCGCGAGCCGACGACCAACTGATCCGAACGCCCTCGAGCTTCGTACAACTCGGCAGACGCGGACTGAGCGCTCATGTCATTTGCTTGGCCGCGGAGGGAGGAGCGATCATGTCCGACCACGATCTCGACACGGGCCCAATCGACCAGGTCCTTAAGCGGGTCGACTTTTTCAAGCCCGTCGCGACGCGGCGCAGCTTCATGCAGAAGCTGATGCTGGCCGGCGGCGCGGCGGCGGCAGGGGCGGCCGGCCTTGGTAAGGTCACGAATGTGTTCGCCGACAGCGCCACCGATTTCGTCACCGCCGCGATCGGCGCGGAGCGGATCGGCATCGCCTTCTACGGCAATGCGCTTGGTTCAGGCTCGCTGTACTCGGCGCCTGGCGACCCGGCGACCTCCACCCTGCTCAACAGCTCGCACCGGGGCTACTTTCAGGCGGCGTTCAATCAGGAGACTTCGCACCTCGGGGTGCTGAGCAGCCTGGGATTGCCGGACTTTCCGTTTCACACGTTCCAGTTTCCCGGCGGAACCTTCGGCAGCAAGGAAAGCATGCTGGCGATGGGCGCCTCGCTCGAGGCGATCTTCATCGGCGCGTACCTCGGTGCTGTGAAGCAGGGCGCAAGCCTGGGGAACGTGCTGGTCGCCGAGGCCGCGGCTCAGATCTGCGGCATCGAATGCGAGCACCGCGTCCTGATCAACGACATCATGGGAATCTCGCCGCCCAACGATCGCTTCTACGAGGGAAATGTCGCGTCGCCTCCGACCAAGGCGTTGGGCGACACAGGCGCGCGGTCAACCGTTTATGCCACCGCGGGTGACGCGGTCAACGCGCTCGTCGCGTTGGGCATCACCCCTAGCTAGCTCGAGAAGCCGTACTCGCCGAGGTGGAGGCCTGGCGCCTGCAAGTCGACCTCCACCCAAAACGTCTCCTTGCGCACTATGGCGTCAAGCTGGGCGCCGTCGACGGTCTTTTGGTAGGTCGTGAAGTACCGGAGCCTCCGGGATGATTTCGCCGCCAACCCATCCGTTCGCCGCCATGTTGGCCATCGTCTCGTCGAACATCTTGTTGACGTCCGGACCCATGTGGCTCACCGAGAGAGTTGGCGTGTCGCAGAGCCAGCCGTTGTCTGGTCCGTCGTTCTCCCACGTGAACAGCTGGCCCTTCGCCCAGAAGCTCGTCACGGGGTCGTTCTTCATCAGGTAGAAGTTCGCGTTGCCGGGATCGCACCGGTTGCTCCAGGTGGTTCCGAAAGCCTGGTGGAGCAGGATCAGGGCGATCGGAACCGCGAAGGCGAAGAGGATCCAGTTGTAGCGGCCGATCAGCATGGCTCGCGGTATAGCATGGGCCGCCGGGTTCCTCATAGAATGGCCCTCGCCATGAGGGATTGCGGTGTTCAGCCTTCTGCTGCGGGGCTTCGTGCTGGGCCTTGCCGTCGCCGCGGCACCCGGGCCTGTCTTCTTTCTCGGCCTTAGGCGCACGCTCGTCCAGGGCCGGGCCTACGGCCTGCTCTCGGGTCTCGCGGTCGCGACAGTCGACGGTTTCTACGCCGCCCTGGCGACGTTCGGCGTCGCCGCCGTGGTGACTCTTTTCGTCGAGATCAGGCGCCCGCTCGCCGTCATCGGAGGAGTGCTGCTCTTCGCGCTCGGCACGACGATCTTGCTGCGGCGATCCAGGCCCGGCGAGGAGACGGCGGCGCCGACCGGCCGCGGCCTCGCCTGGGCTTACCTGTCGACGGCCGGCGCGACCCTTGCCAACCCGGCGACCATCCTCTCCTTCGCCGCCCTGGCGGCGACACTTGGCCTCGGCACCGGCGGCTCGCTTGCGCGACCCGGCGCGGTCGCGTCCGGCGTGCTGATCGGCTCTACCGCCTGGTGGTGCGTCCTGGTCCTCGCCGCATCGTGGCTGCGGCCGCGCCTCACCGCCCCCGTCTTGCGCGGCGTCAGCATCTTCAGCGGGCTGGCGATCGTCGCGCTGAGCCTGGCCGCCGCCTACTCGGCTTTTGCGTAGCGCGCCTGCACGACGGGGTCGTTGAGCAGCCGGGCGGGGAAGCCGGGCCCGAGCTCAGGCCTGACGTCGCGCGCGCGGATCGGCTCGCCGCACTCTGAGCACACGACCTCCGCGGTCGAGACCTTGCCGCACGCCCGGTGCCGCAGCAGCACCGGCGCCCCTTTGCCTCGGTCAAGCCAGCGATCGCCCCACGCGACCATCGCGGCCAGAACGGGGAAGAAGTCCTTGCCCTTCTCGGTCAGCCGGTATTCGTATCGGGCGGGCCGGTCCTGATATCTGCGCCGCTCCATCAGGCCTTCGCCGACCAGACGCTTCAGCCGCTCGTTGAGGATGTTGCGGCCGATGCCGAGGCCCGCCTCGAAGTCATCGAACCGGCGCACGCCGTAGTACGCCTCGCGCAGGACGAGCGGGGTCCACCAGTCACCGACCAGATCCACGGTCCGGGCGATCGAGCACGGAAACCTTGCGAAGGAGGTTCGCTTCATCCAAACATGATTCTAGTCAGTTGCACTACTGAACGCACTCATGTTAGATTGCGGCGGTGAAGGCGGATCCGAGTCAGCGCACGAGGGCGATCACCTGGGCCGACCCGTACACCGTCCCGCGCGCGGCGGTCGGAAAGACGGGGCTCGAGATCCTCACCGAAATCTTCGAGGGAAGGCTGCCGCCACCGCCGATCGCCATGACGATGGGCTTCACCGGCGTCGAGGTCGCGGAGGGACGCGCCGTCTTCGAAGGCGATCCCGCCGAGTTCCTGTACAACCCCATCGGCTCGGTGCACGGCGGATTCGCGATGACCCTTCTCGACTCGGCGATGGGCTGTGCGATCCACAGCACGCTGGGCGTGGGCGAGCTCTACACGACGCTCGAGGTGAAGGTGAATTTCATCCGGCCCATGAACATCGATACAGGCCGCGTGCGCTGCGAGGGCACCGTGATCCATCGCGGCGGCCGTATCGCAACCGCCGAAGGCAAGGTGGTCGCGATCGATTCAGGGAAGCTGCTCGCGCACGGGACGACGACCTGCCTGGTCATGCGCTCGTAAGCACCGCGTAACGTGCTCCGTATACCTTTCACCTTGATGGCGCGCGAGATCCGGATCGTCGACGTGTTCACCGAGAAAGCGCTCGCGGGCAACCAGCTCGCGGTCGTGCTGGACGGTCGCGGCGTCTCCGACGAGCTGATGCAGCGCATCGCGCGCGAGATGAACTTCTCCGAGACGACCTTCATCCTGCCGCCCGACGACCCTCAACACGCGGCGAGGGTGCGGATCTTCACGCCGGTCTACGAGATGCCGTTCGCGGGCCACCCGACGATCGGCACCGCCTGGGTGATGGTCGAAGAGGGGATGGTGGCCGGTGGCTCGCTCGAGTTCGTTCTCGAGGAGAAGATCGGTCCGGTACCGGTGCGCGGCGTCAACCACGAGGGGCGGCTGACCTTCTGGATGACGCATCCGAAGGTCACGTTCGGGGCGACCGTGGAGCGCGCCGCGCTGGCCGGCGCCATCGGCGTCGACGAGCCGGAGTTCGTTCCGGATGTGTCATGCCAGGTGGTGAGCACCGGCGCGCCGTTCCTGTTCGTGGCTTTGCGCGAGCCAAGCGCCGTGGACAGGGCGGTCTCCGGCAAGTCCCGAGTGCGGGACTTGCTGGCCGGCGCCGACATACACGGGGTGTTCGTGTTCGCCTTGGCCGGCGACAACAGGCTGTACAGCCGCATGTTCTCACGGGATATGTACGAAGACCCCGCGACCGGCAGCGCCAGCGGACCGCTGGGCGCCTTCGCGGTCAAGTGCGGGCTCGTCGGACGCGCGCCGAAGGTGTCGATCGTGAGCGAGCAGGGCACGAAGATGGGGCGCCAGAGCTTCCTCCACATCGAGCTCGAGTACCGCGAGCTCTCCGACACCCCGGCGCGGATCGAGGTCGGCGGCTCGGTGATGCCGGTCCTGAACGGGACGTTGTCAGACTTCGAGCGGTGATCGTCGACAGCTACAGATTTCTGCCGCGCACCTTTCGCCCGCTGTACGAGGGTCGGGGTCCCTTGCCCGGTGAGGAGGATCCCGTGTGGGCGCCGTTCGAGAAACGGCTGTCGGAATCGCGGATCGCGCTGCTGACGTCGGCCGGCCTCTACGTGAAAGAAAGCCAGCCGTCCTTCGACCTCGACGGCGAGCGGGCGCGTCCCGAGTGGGGGGACCCGTCGTGGCGCTCGATCCCCGCGGCCGCGAAGTCCGGCGAGCTCGGCGTCGCCCACCTACATATAGATGACGCGGACATCCTGGCTGACTCCGAGATCGCCCTGCCGATGCGATTGCTCGCGCAGCTCGCCGGCGAGGGCGTGGTCGGAAGCGCTGCGGCGAAGCACGTCGCGGTGATGGGATTCCAGGACCGCGCTTTGAATGATTGGCGCCACACGACGGCGCCGGCGATCGTTGCCCACCTTCGCGAACAGGGTGCGGACGCGCTCGTCCTCGCCCCCACTTGACCCGACTGCTGCACGAACGTGCCCGTGCTGGCACGGTGGATCGAGGCGGCGGGGATTCCGACCGTGGTGGTGACGATGATGCCCGCGCTGGCGGAGGAGCGGCGCGCGCCGCGCATCGTCGGCGTCGAGTTTCCCTTCGGGCACGCCTTCGGCATGCCCAACGATGCGGTGATGCAGCGCCGCGTGCTCGAGCTCGCGCTGCGAGTGCTGGCCGGGGCGGCGGGATTCGGCACCCGCGTCGACCTCGACGTCGAATGGCCGGTGCCGCTGCGCGAGGCTTACCGCGCCTGGCAGCCCAAGGAACCGAGCCCGATCGTCAAGAAGATGCTCGAGGCGAGAGCTACGTCTTAGGCGTTCTTGGCGAGGGCCGGGTCGCAGCGCGCTTCCTGCCACGCACCGTTGCGCTCGAGCAGCTTGCGCAGCGAGCGCCGCAGCTCGGCCACCTCGCTGTCACGCAGGTGCTCGCCGAAGGTCTCCTGCAGCGTCGCTCGAAACGTCTCGTCCGCCTCCGCCAGCACCTTCCGCCCGCGCTCTGTCAGCACCACGCGGACGATCCGGCGGTTCTCGCGCGGCGTTTCGCGCGAGATCAAGCCGTCCTTCTCGAGGCGGTCGGCGATGCGCGTCGTCCCGCTCGGGCTGCCGACGAGCTGGGCCGCGATCTCGCTCATCTGCAGCGGGTGCCCGGCCGAAACCTGGAGGCGCATCAGCAGCTCGAACTCGGCCCAGGAGAGGTCGGTCTCGGCCCGGAGACGGTCTTCGAGCAGGCCCTGGATGACCCGCGCAGTCTGGTTCAGGTTGATCCAGGTTGTCACCTGGTCCTCGGACGCCGCTTTTGCCTTGACCTTCACGTCGCTCACGGTATCTGGAATATGTTGACCCGGCAACCTTGTTCCACAGTACAGTTGCTAATGCAAGTATTGATGGGAGAAGGATCGGAGATGGAGATGACACTTGATTACGCGACCGCCGCGCCGGCGGCGGTGCTGGAGGCCCTGGCGGAGAAGCTGCGCGCCCGGAACTTCGAGGTTGTGATCGTCCAGGACGGCGCCGCGGCAAAGGCCGAGGTCCTGAAGCGGATCCCGGAAGGCGCGGTCGTGCACTCGGGCAAGTCGAAGACGCTCGAGGACGCGGGCCTGTTCACGGAGTTCATGGAGAGCGGGCGCTACGACTTCGTGCGCCGGACGACGATGAAGATGGACCGCAACACGCAGCGGGACGAGATGCGCAAGCTCGGCGCCGCGCCGGACTACATGGTCAACAGCGCCCAGGCAGTGACCGAAGAGGGGCAGATCGTCATCACCTCGGCCAGCGGCAGCCAGATCGGGCCGATCGCCTCGGGCGCCGGCAAGCTGATCTTGGTCCTCGGCAGCCAGAAGGTGGTGCCCGACCTGGAGACCGCCTTTCGCCGGATCAAGGATTACGTCTTTCCGTGGGAGGACGCGCGGCTGCGCGAGACGATGGGCATCGGCACGGCGATCACGCGAACGCTGATCCTCGACCGGGATTTCATGCCGGGCAGAACGACGATCATCCTGGTCCGCGAGCCGATCGGGGTCTAACTGAAGTCCCGGACTAGGTACCGCTGGCGCCAGCGGAGCGGAATTTCGGCGCTCGAAAAGCGCCGCTGACGCGTCGGCTCAAGGGGTCAACGCAACACCTCATGGAAAGCATGCAAGGTTG
>CAKZUH010000006.1 GCA_937921725.1 uncultured Chloroflexota bacterium
TGACAAGGCCCTCGGTGTAGGTGAACACCGTCAGTCGTACACGGATTTGGTGCCGGCGCAGGGATTCGAACCCTGGACCATCGGTTTAAAAGACCGCTGCTCTAACCAAGCTGAGCTACGCCGGCTGGTAACGAATTGTCCTCAATCTAAAGGTGAACCAAGGGCTCGTCCCCATCCGACCGGGCCGCTTCGCGGCCGGGTCACCTTCCCCGGCAAGCGGGGAAGGGAAGGGTTAAATCAGGCTCCTCGTGCTGTATCTTCGCCGCCTTGATGAGCGTCCAGCAGACGGGGTGGTCCCAGGACGGCAACTGGTTCTGGGACGGGGCGCGTTGGAACGACTCGATCTCCGAGGACGGCCAGTGGCGCTACGACGGCACGACCTGGCAGCCTTTTGGGGGCCAGCGCACGGCGATGCCCGTGCAGCCTTTCGGCCCGCCGGCCGCGGCGGTCCCGCCGCCGTCGCCCATCCCAATCGGGGCCGCCGCGCCGGGGGCTGACCCGATGGCCGCCTTGCCTACATGGGTCGCCCCCGCCGAGATCGAGCGCCTGCAGCAGGAGAAGATCGCGCAGCAGATCGCGGCCGTGGCGCCACCGGCGCCGCCTCCCCCGCCCGAGCTCGACTGGCACCGGGCCGGCGAGTTCATCGAGTATCACAAGGGGCCGAAGACGTACTCGTCCTGGCAGACGGGTGCGATCAGCGCATTCATCTATATCTTCCTGCTGTGGTTCTGCGCACCGGTCTCTCTTGTCTTCGTCTGGACGACCGGGTGGGGCTGGATCGCCAAGGGGATCACGTCGTTCATCTCCTTCGCCTTTTCGGCGCTGCTCGTCCTCTTCGTGATAGCCCGGGCGAGCGTCGGGACCTGACGCCGCCAGGCGCCCACAGCCACAAGGCGTCTAGTAGCCTTCGCCCGGTGCGCAGGCTTGCCGGCTGGGTCGCCGCCGTCGTCGTGCTTGTGGGGTGCACCCCGAACAGCACCCCGCCCCCTGTCGTGGAGCCGCTGGCTTCGGACCAGACCCTCAGCTTCCCCATCGCCCAGGACGTCGCCGACTTCGACCCCGCGCTGATCTCGACCGCCGCCGACGTCGACATTCTGCACAACGTCTTCTCGGGCCTCTACCGCTACGACCAGCAGCTTCGCGAGGTGCCCGACCTCGCCGCCGGCCAGCCGGTGTTGTCGGCGGACGGCCTCACCTATACCCTCCACATCCGGCAGGACGGCCGGTTCTCCAACGGCGACCCGATCACCGCGGCGGATTTCATCTACAGCTGGGACCGTGCGGTGGCGAAGCAGGGGGACTATGCGGGGCTGTTCGCCGTCATCGCGGGCTACCAGGACGTCGCCTCGGGCAGGACGGCGCAGATGAGCGGCCTGGTCAAGGTCGACGACTTCACTCTGAACGTGACGCTCAGCAAGCGGGTGGGCTACTTCTCGAACCTTGTCGGGCTGTGGCCTTTCTGGGTCGTCGATCAGAAGGTCATCGCATCCGCCGGCGAGGACGCGTGGTCCATCAAACCCGACACGCTCATCGGCAGCGGGCCGTTCCGCATGACCGCGCGAGCGTCGGGTCAGTCGATGGACTTCGAGCCGGTGCCGAGCTGGTACGGCGGCAAGACCGGCGCCATCACGCACGTGCATGTCGAGGTGGAGGCTGACCCCGCCGCGCAGGTGGCGCAGTACGAGTCAGGCGTGTTCAGCCTGCTCGGCTATGGCAGGCAGCCGCTCGCCCCCGCTGCCGCCGTCAAGTACACGACCGACGCGAAGCTGAAGTCGCAGCTCAGCATCGTGCCCATCGGCCTCACGTACTGGGTCGGCTTCAACCTGAGGTCAGGACCGTTCGCGGGAATCGAGCCAGGCCTCGCCGGCCGCCACGCCTTCAGCACGGCGATCGATCGCGCCGCGCTGGTCGACGCGCTGTGCAACCAGCAGACGACGTGCGTCGCTGCTACCGGCGGGCTGATCAGCAAAGGGCTGAAGGGCTATCTCGGCGACGACTCGGACAAGAACGTGAAGTTCGACGCGGTCGCGGCGAAGACCGAGTACCAGACCTGGGACCCGAACGGTACGAAGGTCAAAGGCCTCACCTATACGTATGACACCAATCCGTTCAACAAGGCCGTCTGCGACAACCTCGTCGCGCAGTGGAAGAAGAACCTCGGCGTGACGGTCACCTGCGTCGAGATGGACCGCAAGACGTTCTTCGACCAGCGCAACGGCGCGTGCACCTATGCGGCGTTCAGGCAGAGCTGGGCCGCCGACTACGACCACCCGCAGGACTGGTTCGACTATCTGTTCGTGACCGGAGCGAGCTCGTCCGGGTCGTGCTACTCGAATCCGAGCTTTGACCAGGTCGTCGCGGGGGCGGACGCGTCTCCGCTCGGCTCGAGCCTGGCCGATTACAAGGTCGCGGGGGACCTGCTGGTCAACGACTCAATCTACGCGAGCCTGCTCTACGGGGTGCAGCAGTACCTCGCGCATCCCTACATGAGGGGTGTCGGCGGAAACGCGCTGTACGACTTCGACTGGAGATTCGCGCGAATCGTCCGGCACTAAGGACTACACCTCTTGCGAGAAATGGCACGCAGCCATGTGCCCTCTCACCTTGTCCTCGAGCTGCGGCTCGACCTCGGCGCATGGAGTCGGTAAGCGCGCGATAGGGCAGCGCGTATGAAACCGGCAGCCGGATGGCGGGTTGATCGGCGAGGGTATCTCACCCGTAAGCTCGATCAAGCGCTTGCCGCGCTGGACCCTCGGATCCGGGACCGGAATGGCCGACAGCAGCGCCTTGGTGTAGGGATGCTTGGGGCGGTTGTAGATCTCCAGACTGTCCGCGATCTCGACGATCTTGCCGAGATACATCACCATGACCCGATCACTGATGTGCCTCACGACCGACAGGTCGTGCGCAATGAAGAGATACGTCAGCCTGAACTCACGCTGCAGGTCCTCCAGCAGGTTCACGATCTGCGCCTGGATCGAAACGTCGAGCGCTGAGATCGCCTCATCGCAAACGATGAGCCTCGGATTGAGTGCAAGCGCGCGTGCGATACCGATGCGCTGGCGCTGGCCTCCGGAGAACTCATGTGGATAACGGTTGTTGAAATAGGGGTTGAGGCCCACGACCCGGAGAAGCTCCTGGACGCGCGCGTTGAGCTTCTTCCCCCGCATGACGCGGAAGTTCACCAGGGGTTCGGCGATGATATCGCCCACCGTCATCCTCGGATCGAGTGACGCGAACGGATCCTGGAAGATGATCTGCAGCTCCCGGCGCTGCTGCCGCAGCTTCTCGCCGCGGAGGCGGGTCAGCTCGACGTCGTCGAGAAAGACCCTCCCCGAAGTCACCGGCAGAAGCTGCGCGACCAGCCTGCCCAGCGTCGACTTGCCGCAACCCGACTCACCAACGAGACCAAGGGTCTCGCCCTGCCGGATCTCGAAGCTGACACCGTCCACGGCCTTGACGGTCGTGCCGAACCCGACTGGAAAGTGCTTGACCACGTTCTCGACACGTACGAGCGCCGGCGCGCTCGCGCCCATCGGCCGCAGATCTTGCCGGCGGACGGGCTGGGCCATCAGGGAATGATCTCGCCCGGCTTCAGCCCGGAGGCGGCGCCCGGACTGATGTCGTCGAGATTGTTGGCGTTCATCTCTGCACGCGCGCGATCCATGCTGACCCAGCACGAAGCGAACTGTCCCGGATGGATCTCCTCCAGCCTCGGCTCGTCGGTGAGGCACTTCTCGATCCGGAACGGGCATCGCGGATGGAAGCGACAGCCTGCCGGCGGATGCAGCAGGTCGGGAGCCATGCCTTCGATCGAGCGCAGGCGCTCGTGCCGTACGGCGTCGACGCGCGGTATCGATCGCAGCAGCGACCACGTGTAAGGGTGCTGCGGCTGGTCGAAGATCTGATCGACCGGGCCCTGCTCGACGATCTGGCCGGCGTACATGACGATGACGCGGGAGCACAGGCCCGCGACCACGCCCATGTTGTGCGTGATCATGATGATCGCTGTCCCAAGCTCGCGATTCAGGTCGCCGAGCAGCTCGAGGATCTGAGCCTGGACGGTCACGTCCAGCGCAGTCGTCGGCTCGTCGGCGATGAGGATCGCAGGTGAGTTGGCGAGGCCCATCGCGATCATCGCGCGCTGCCGCATCCCGCCGCTCAGCTGATGCGGGAAATCTCTGACTCGTGTCTCGGCTGCAGGGATGCGGACCCTCCTCAAGAGCTCGATCGTGCGTGTACGGGCCTGCCTGGGAGTCGCCTGTTTGTGGGCCAGCATCGCTTCATCGATCTGGAACCCGGTTCGCAGCACAGGATTGAGCGAACTCTGTGGGTCCTGGAAGATCATCGCGATGTCACGTCCGCGAATCTCGCGGATTTCCTCGTCGCTGACCTGCAGGAGGTCCTGCTCATGGAACAGCACGCTGCCGCCCACGGTCCGGCCGGGATCGGGAACGAGACGGAGGATGGAGAGTGCCGTGACCGACTTGCCGCTACCGGACTCTCCCACGATGCCTAGGCTCTCGCCGGGATAGAGGTCGAAGCTGACGTTGTCGACCGCCGTGACCGGGCCCTGGTCGGTGCTGAATTGAGTGCGCAGGTTGCGCACCCGGAGGATCGGTGCGGCCAACCGCCCTACCGCCGCGACCGCGGGTCGAGCGCGTCGCGTAACCCGTCGCCCAGAAAGTTGAAGGCCATCAGGGTCAGGGACAGCGCGATCGAGGGCGCGATGACCATGTGCGGCGCGTACTGGATCGCCATGACCCCTTCGTTTGCCATGGATCCCCACGACGGCGTGGGCGGCTGCACGCCGACGCCGAGGAAGCTCAAGAACGCCTCGAACAGAATCGCCGCGGGAATGCCGAGCGTTGCCTGGACGATGATCGGCCCTAACGCGTTGGGCAGGATGTGCCCGAAAAGCATCTTGATCGGCCTGGCGCCGGCCGCTCGCCCGGCTTCGACGAACTCGCGCTCGCGCAGACTCATCGCCTGGCCGCGGACCAGACGCGCCATGTCCATCCATCGCGTCGCGACGATGGCGATGATGATGTTCCTGAGGCTCGGCCCGAGGATGAAGACCAGGATCATCGCCACCAGCAGGTCGGGAATTCCGTAAAAGACATTGATTATGAAGGTCACGATCTGGTCGAGCCAGCCCCTGTAATAGCCGGCGAGCAGCCCGATGGGCACCCCGACAGCGAGCACGAGAATCTGCGTGCCGACCCCGACGATCAGCGAGACCTGGGCCCCAACCATCAGACGGCTCAAGATGTCGCGGCCCAGCTCGTCCGATCCCAACAGGTGCGCCGCGGTGGGAGGCGCATAGGTCTCGGTTATGCCGACGGCGGACATCCGGTACGGCGTCCAGACCGTGGAGATCAGGGCCACCGCCACCAGCAGTAACAGGTAGATCGACGCGACTAGCGCGAACCGGTTTCGCCTCAGGCGCCGCCACGCGTCAGACCACAGGCTTGCCTGCTCGGGTTCGATGGGCCGGACGGCGACGACCGCTGCTGCAGTCGCCATCAGTAGCGAATCCTCGGGTCGATCACCACGTAAGCGAGGTCGACGAGAAGATTGGCCAAGCCGACCATGGCTGCGTACATCGTGAAGACCCCGATCACGATTGCGTAATCACGGTTCAAGATGCTCTGCGCGAACTCTTTGCCGAGGCCCGGGATGCCGAAGAAGTTCTCGATCACGACACTGCCGGTGATGATCCCGATGACCAGGGGTCCGAGGATGGTGATGACGGGGATCAGCGCGTTGCGCAGCGCGTGCCGGATGATGATCGTCGACTCACGCAACCCCTTGGCGCGAGCGGTCCGGATGTAGTCCTGACGGATGACCTCCAGCATGCTCGCTCGGGTCAGCCGAGCGACGATGCTTGCGTAGGGAAAGCCGAGCGCGAAAGCCGGCAGCCACAGTTGTCCTATGTCCCCACGCCAGCCGCCAAGCTGGTAATAGAAGGTCCCACCGGTTAGGTTGTCAAGCCAGATGCCGAAGACCAGGATCAAGAAAGCCGCGATCACGAAGTTGGGCATGCTGTAGCCCACCACCGAGGTCGTCGTGAGCAGGTAGTCCAGCCACGTGTTCTGCCGCATCGCGGCAAAGACACCCAGGACCATCCCAAGCCCGATCGTGAAAAGGAGCGCCAGGCCGCCAACCTCCGCGCTCACCCCCAGCTCGCGCAGGACGAGCGGCGTGATCTGCAGGCCGCGGTTGACCAGTGACTCGCCCAGGTCGCCCCGCGTCACCACGCCGACGACGAAATTCCAGTACTGCGTGTAGAGGGGTTGATCCAGGCCGTAGTGGTGCAGGAGGATCTGGTAGGCGGAGCCGCGTAGCCGCTCGCTTAGCAGGGCATCGCCAGGCAGGCGGTGAATACCCAGGAACACGATCGAGGAAACAGCCACCACCGTGAAAGCGATCAGGACGATCCGCTGCGCGATGTAGATGAGCGTTCCGCGAGTGAACATTTCAGTCCATTTTCCGCCAAGATGAAGATGGGCGCCCGCACGAGTACGAGCGCCCTGTCTTCAATTCACAAACCTAGTGGGACAGGATCTGAATCTGGTCCCAGTAGTAGTCGAAGAAGTTGTTGGTGCCTGCGCCCCTCACGTAAGGCTTGAGGAGAAACGCTCCTACCGAGTAGTAGAGCGGGACGTAAGTCACGTCGTCCTCGAGCATCTTGCCGAGCGCCTGGTAGTCGGGGATCGCCTGCTGGAGCGGTTCGGCGTCGGCCTTGGCCAGCAGGGTGTCGTAAGCCGAATTGTCGTAGCCGCTGCCGCAGTTCGCGTCTGGACAGCCCGGGATCTTGCCCCACAGGTTGTCGTACCAGTCCTGCGGGTGGTTGTAGTCGGCCTGCCAGCCGTTGCGGGCCATCACGTACTTGCCGGAGAGGTAACCCTTGATGAACGCGGAGTGATCCACAGGCTGCAGGTCGACGTGCACGCCCAGGTTGGTCTGCCACTGGTCCTGCAGGAACTGCGCCACTGTTGTGTTGATCGGGTTGTTCGGGTCGTACGCGTAGCTCAGGCCCTTGGTCTTGCTGCCGTCAGGATCGTTCTGCGTGAGCAGCTGCTTGGCCTGGGTCGCGTCGAACTTGGCCAGGGGGTCAGTGTTGTCACCGACGTAGCCGATGAGGCCCTTCGTGATCAGGCCTCCGGTGGCCGGAGCGCAAACGATGTCGTGACACACGACCGTGGCCAGCTTGGTCTTGTCGATCGCGAGCGCGAAAGCCAGGCGGAGGTTCTTGGCGGTAGTCCCACCAGATAGGAGGAACGGGCCGGCGGCCGACCGGGCCGCGTCGTGGACCAGGTTGAACTGCAACCAGGTTGTGCGAACCTTGGGGTGCAGTAGCAGCTGGTTCTTCTCGTTGGCCGTGCCCTGGATGCGAAGGATCGCGTCGATCGGGGCGTTGCTGTAGCCGCCGTAGCCGTAGATGTCGTAGCTGCCCTGCTCGTATGCGGTGATCGCCGATTCGGCGTTGCTGAGGATGTCGATGTGGACCTTCTGCACGGTCGGCTTGGGCGAGCCCCACCAGTTGGAGATCGCCTGGAAGTCGACCGACTGCTTTGGCGTGTATGCAGTCATCTTGTAGGCGCCGGTACCGACCATCTCGGCCGGCTTGGTCCACCAGTTGTCAAAGTCGTTCTTGACCACGTTCTGATCCACGACCATGCCGGTGGTTGCCTCGAGCGCGATCGCCGAGAGGAACCAGCCTGCCGGGCTGCTCAGCTGCACCTTGACCGTGTACTGGTCGGGCGCGGTCAGGCCTGAAAGGGTGACCGACGGGTCATTTTTCTCCAACAGCGCTTCGAGGGGGGCGCCGCTGGTCACTTTGTTGTTGGAAACCACGTCGTAGCCTTTGATCGCGGCCAGGTTTCCCGCGTAGGCGCCCTGCTCCGCTGCTGCGCGGTTCCACGAATACAGCACGTCCTTCGAGGTGACCTTGTCACCGTTGGAGAAGGTCACGTCCTGGCGCAGCGTGAACGTGTACGTCATGCCGTCACTCGAGACGTCGGGCAACTTCGACGCGATGTCCGGGACGATGTTGAGGTTGTTGTCGAACTTGACCAGCCCGTTGAACACGTTCTGTGCGATCTCAGAGTCGGTCTCAGCGTTGAGCTGTGCTGGGTCCAGCGTGCCGAAGTCCCCCAGGATCGGGAATTTCAGCGTCTGATTAGCCGCCAGGTTGTTGCTTTGGGTGCCATTGCCTGGTCCGCACGCGACCACGACGAGGCTGAGCGCGGCACCCACGCCAAGGATTTTGAGGAGTCGCCACGAGAATGGAGCCATAGATTCCCCCCTGTGAAGCAATCCCCCTCGCCATCTTCCCGGTGGTCTTCGCGGCGACCGGGGCGAGAGCGCGCCGGCGAGGGGTGGCGGCCAAAACGGCCGTCTTCCTACTACTCCATCCCACATTGTGGCTGGCGCCACCCCGAATGTCTACCCGGACAGCTCAGTGGGCGCTGATCTGGATCTGGTTCCAGTAGTAATCGAACATGTTGTTGGAGCCGGCTCCCAGGACGTACGGCTTGAACAGGAACGGGTCGACCGTATAGAAGAGCGGGATGTAGACCACGTCGTCGATCAGCTGGCGGCTCAGCGTCTTGTAGTCCGGAATCGCCGTGCTCAGGGGCTCGGCGTCCGCCCTGGCGAGCAGCTGGTCGTAGGCCTTGGTCTCGTATCCGCTCGAGCAGCTCACGTCGGGGCAGCCGGCCGCCTGGCCCCAGAGGTTGTCGAACCAATCCTGCGGGTGGTTGTAGTCGGCTGCCCAGCCGTCCCGCGACAGCACGTAGGTGCCCTTCAGCCGCTCGTTGATGAATCGCGAGAAAGGAATCGGCTGGAGGGTGACCGAGACGCCGAGGTTGACCTGCCACTGTGACTGCAGGAACTTCGCGGTGGGCTCGTTGAAGGGGTTTTCGGGGTCGTACCTGTAGACGAGGTTCTTGGTCTTGGTGCCGTTCGGGTCGGCCCCCAGGAGCAGGCCCCTCGCCCTGATCGGGTCGAAGCCGGCGAGCGGGTCGTTGTTGTCGCCCAGGTAACCCGCCAGGCCCTTGGGGATGACGCCGCCGGTGGCGGGGATGCACGCGACGTCCGCGCACAGGTCCTTGGCCAGCTTCGCTCTGTCAATCGCGAGGGCGAACGCGAGGCGAAGGTCGTGCGACGCCTTGCCCTGGTCGAGCGTGAACGGACCGCCGGCCGGGCGTTTGGCGTCGGAAACCATGTTGAAGCTCACGAAATAAGACTTGTTCGTCACCTCCAGGACCAGCTGGCCTTTCTCCGACGAGGCCTGGATCCGCACGATGTCCGCGGCGGCCGGTGTATAGGCGGCGTAGCCGAACAGGTCGTACGTCCCGGTTTCGTACTGGGCAAGGGCTGAAGTCGGGTCGCTCATGACCTCGACGTGCACACCGGTCAGCGTCGGCTTCGGCTTGCCCCACCACGCCGGCACCGCCGCGAAATCGATCGACTGGTTGACGGCGTGCGCGGCCATCTTGAAGGCCCCGGTCCCGACCAGCGTCTCCGGCTTGCTCCACCAGTTCTCGAAATCTCCCCTGACCACCTTCTGGTCGACGATCGAGCTCGCCACCGAGGGCTGCGCGATCGCGGCCTCGAACCAGCCGGCCGCGCCGGTCAACTTCACGACGACCGTGTAATCGTCTGGCGCGGTCAGGCCGCTCATCGTGACGCTGAGGTCCTTCTTCTCGAGCAGCGCCTCGAGCGCCGCGCCTTGCGCCTGGTTCAGCGCGACGTGGTCGTAGGCGACGATCGCCGACAGGTTCATCGCGTACGGCCCCTGCATCGCGGCGGCGCGGTTCCACGAGTAGAGGACGTCCTGCGCGGTCACCTTGTCGCCGTTTGAGAAGGTCGCGTCCTGCCGCAGCTTGAAGGTGTAGGTCAGGCCGTCGGACGAGATGACCGGAAGCGCCGTCGCGAGGTCGGGGACGATCGCGAGGTTGCTGTCGTACCTCAGCAGGCTGTCGAAAAGGTTGTGGGCGATCTGGGCTTCCGCCTCGGTGTCGATCATCGCGGGGTCCAGCGTGCTGATGTCGTGCTGGATGGGAAAGCGGAGCGTCTGGTCCGTGGCAAGAGTCGTGGGCTGCGCGGGAGGGGTGGGTGTGTTCGTGCACGCCGCGATCAGGAGGCAGACGAGCGCGGCGGGCAGCGGGTGACCCCTCCTCCGTAGCATTCTCGGGTGATGAGCGTACCCGCCAGGGGTCGGCGGCGACTCGAAGGAAGCGAGAAGGTCACCGGCGCTACCCGCTTCACGGCGGACGTGGAGCTGGCCGGCCTGCTGCATGTGCATCTGGTCGTGTCCCATGTTCCGAGCGCGCTGATTCGGAGCGTCGACGCGAGCGCGGCACGATCCGTGGCGGGCGTGGTCGACGTGGTCGTCGGGGCTGACCTTGGCGACCTCGACTCGGCCGGCCCTGACAAGCCGCTGGCGGTCGACCGCGTCTTCTTCGTCGGCCAGCCCGTGGTGGCGGTCGTGGCGTTGAGCGAGGCGGCGGCCGCGGACGCGGCAAGCCTCGTGCAGGTCGACTACGAGGACTCGGCGCCCGTGGTCGACCCGCGGCTCGCGATGAATGACAGCTCGGGCATCGTGCTCGACATGGACGAACAAGCGGACGGTGGTGACGCGTCGATCCACGGCGCCTCGGCGGCCGCGGACGAGGCGCCCGAGGCGAAGCCCCGCAACGTCAGCGGCGTGTCGCACATCAGGCGCGGAGACGCCGCCGGCGCGCTCGCGAGCGCTGACGTGGTCATCAAGGAGACCTACAGGATCGCTGGCGCGCACCACTCTTTCATCGAACCGCACGTCTCGGTCGTCCGCCCCGAGCCGGACGGCGGCCTCACCGTCTGGTCGCCGACGCAGGGACCTTTCGTGGTCCGCGACACCGTCGCCGAGCTGACCGGCCTGCCCCCGTACAGGGTGCGCGTGGTGTCGATGCCTGTGGGCGGCGGTTTCGGCGGCAAGGTGACGCTCCTCGAGCCGCTCCTTGCGCTCCTCGCGCTTCGGGTGCGGCGGCCTGTCCGCCTCGCCCTCGCTCGATCTCACGAGTTCGTCGTCGGGCACCCGGCTCCGGCCGCGCACTTCGACCTCGAGCTTGGCGCGCGCCGCGACGGGACGCTGGTCGCGCTTCGCGCGCGATTCCACTACGACAACGGCGCCACCGCGGGCTGGCACGCGGGGCTCTCCTCGAACTTCCTGGGCGGCACTTATCGGATCCCGAACTTCGACATCCGCGGCTATGAGGTGTCGACGAACAAAACACCCGTCGATGCATATCGGGCACCCGGCGCCACGCAGGCCTACTTCGCGCTGGAGTCGGCCATGGACGAGCTCGCGATGAAGCTCAACATCGATCCGATCGAGCTTCGCCTGCGCAACGTTTCTCGCGAGGGCGATCCGACGGCGGACGGCGAGAAATGGCCGCGCATCGCTTCGGTCGACGTCCTCGAAGAAGCCAGGCGCCATCCGGTTTACACGACGCCGGCGGGCACCGATGAGGCGGTGGGGATCGCGCTGGGTGCATGGGGCGGCGCGCGCACCCCATCGGCGGCCGGGTGTCGCGTGGAGTCCGACGGCACGCTGTCTGTGATGGTCGGCTCGCCCGACATCAGCGGAACCTCAACAGGTCTCGCGCTCATCGCTGCTGAAACGTTCGGCGTCTCGCCGGACAAGGTCAGGATCGAGTTTCCCGACACGTCGAGCGCTCCGTTCAGCACGACCTCGAGCGGCAGCCAGGTCACGTACAGCGTCGGCGGCGCAGTCATCGAGGCTGCTCGCGAAGCGCGGCGACAGCTCATGGAGATCGCCACCGAAGAGCTCGAAGCAGCCCCCGAGGACCTCGACATCATCGATGGGCGCGTGGCGGTGAAGGGAGCGCCCGGCCGATCGGTCGAGATCACCGAGCTGGTCCGTTTGAGCACCGAGTTTGCAGGTCGGTACAAGCCGATCCAGGCCACGGGCCGCTCGGCCGTCCTCGAAGCCTCCCCGATGTTCACCGTCCACGTCGCGCGCGTGCGCGTCGACCGCGAGACCGGCGCTTACCGGCTGGTCGGTTACGCGGCGATCCAGGACGTCGGGCGTGCCATCAATCCACCCGAGATCGAGGGCCAGGTCCAGGGCGGCGCGACACAGGCGCTGGGCCGCGCGCTGGGCGAGCAGATGGCCTACGACTCCGACGGACAATTGCGCACTGGGTCGTTCATCGACTACGAGATCCCGGCGGCCGACCAGATACCGAACATCGACGTCAGGTTGGTGGAGGTCCCTTCACCGGTCGGTCCGCTCGGCGCCAAGGGTGTCGGCGAGCCGCCGGCCATTCCGGGCACCGCGGCCCTGGCCAACGCGGTGTCGAGAGCCGCCGGGGTGCGGCTGCGCGAGGCCCCCATCGACCGCTGGCTCATCGCGAGGGAAGCGGTCAGGACGCCTTTCTAGCCCACTCCACGATCGCGCACAGGACCTCGACCGCGCCGGCGGGTCCTTGCACGATGAGCTCGCATCGCTCGAAGAGGTCCTTGGGCGATTCCGGCGACCACACGCCGACGGACATGTGCGGAATGTCGAGCGCGCTCACGTACTCGAACAGCGAGCGGTCGTTCTCGTCGTCGCCGAAGCACACAACACCGCCGGGATCCTCGCTGGGCAGCAGCGCCGCCATGGCGGTGCCCTTGCCCGCCTTGGGCGCGTGCACCTCGATCACCTTGCGTCCAAGGGCAGCCCCGAGGCGGGCGCCGTCCAGCAGCGGTATCAGCAAGGCCAGCAGCTCCTCGCCGCTCACGTCGGTTTTTCGAAAATGGATCGCGGTGCTCGCCGGCTTGACTTCGATCCACGCGCCCGGAATCCGCTCGAGCAGCCCCGCCGCGTCCGCATTGAATCGATCCAGAGCCTCCTTTTGGGCGTGGCGTGGAATGGCGCGACCGCTGTCGCCGATGAGCCGCACGCCGGATATAGGGACGAGCGTCTCGAGCTGCATCTGGGTGCGGCTGCTCAGGACGATGACGTCGGCGAGCAGGGCGACGAGGTCCTGCAGCGCCTCCAGTGCATCCGGGCGTGCAACCGCCGTCGCGGGATCGGGCACGACCTCCGCCAGGGTCCCGTCGAAGTCCGTGACCAGGATGACCTCAGCCGGGGAAACTCGGGCAACCGATGACCGGCGCCAGACCTCCGTGATCTCGTGGGTTTCTTGTGTTTCTTGCATACGTACCTACAAACGCGGTCGGTGCCGCTCGATCACCGTTTTCAAATCGCGTTGAGCTCGCAGCGTGCCAAACGTTCCCGAATCGTTGATCAATCGCGAGCTTGCGAACAACTCGGCCACGGCTCCGTCGCCATGCCTGAACAAGAGCGACGATTGCAGCACGATGGCCATGCGTTCGACCACACGCCGCGCTCGTGATTCGAGCTCGTCTGAACTCGCCAGCTCGCGTTTCAATTCGGCGATCGCCTGATCGAGGCGCGCGTCTATACCTTTGGCTTGCTCCACCTGTCCAAAGTACGCGCTCAGCGACTCCGGCTCGCGCTGCATGGCGCGCAACACATCGAGGGCGTTTACATTTCCCGAGCCTTCCCAGATCGAGTTGAGCGGTGCCTCGCGATACAGGCGGGGCAGGATCGACTCTTCGATGTAGCCGTTTCCCCCGTGGCATTCGAGCGCCTCGGCGACGACCGCGATGGCGCGCTTGCAGCACCAGAACTTCGCGATCGCGACGCCGATGCGGCGGAACTGCGCTTCACGTGGATCGTCCGGACGATCGAACGCGCCCGCGAGCCGCATCATCAGGATGGTCGTGGCCTCGGACTCCACAGCGAGGTCGGCGAGGACGTTGACCATGAGAGGCTGATCGCTCAACAGCTTGCCGAACGCGCTGCGATGCGCGGTGTGATGAGTGGCCTGGGCCACCGCCTGGCGCATGAGCGAGGCCGAGCCGATCACGCAATCCAGGCGCGTGTGGTTGACCATCTCGATGATGGTCCGAACTCCCTTCCCCTCTTCCCCAACCATCACCGCCCACGCACCGTCGAGCACGATCTCGGACGAGGCGTTCGAGCGATTGCCGAGCTTGTCCTTCAGCCGCTCGATGTGAAAGGCGTTGTGCGTGCCGTCGGGCAGCACGCGTGGCAGCAGGAAGCACGTCAGGCCGCCCGGCGCCTGCGCGAGCACCAGGAACGCGTCGCACATCGGCGCGGAGCAGAACCACTTCTGCCCGGTGAGCAGGTGCTCGCCGTCGGCGCCGGTGGGCACGGCACGAGTCGTGTTGGATCGGACGTCGGAGCCGCCCTGCCGCTCGGTCATCGCCATGCCGAACAGCACGCCCTTCTTCGTGGCCGGCTCGCGCAGCCCTGGGTCGTAGTCGAGCGTCGTGATCAACGGTTCCCACTGACGGGCGAGGTTCGGCTCCTTGCGCAGCGCGGGTATCGCCGCGTAAGTCATCGAGACCGGGCAGCCGTGGCCGCCCTCGACCTGCGACCAGATGTGGAAGGCGGCGGCCCGCGCGGCGTGGGCTCCCGGGCGCGGCTCGCGCCAGGGCAGCGCGTGGAGGCCGTGGCCGATCGCGACCTTCATCAGCTCGTGCCAGGCGGGATGGAACTCGACCTCATCGATCCGGTTGCCGAATCGATCGTGGGTCCGAAGCTGTGGCGGGTTGGCGTTGGCCTGGAATCCCCATTCGATCGCCTGCTGCGTCCCGGCGAGACGTCCGAGATCGTGCACGAGGTCGTGCGCCCATGACCCACCCTCGCGCTCGAGCGATTCGCGCAGCGGCGCGTCGGCCTCGAAGAGGTTGTAGTCGACCAGGGGCGGCGGCTGGTTGCTGCTCACGACTGGGTTTCCGCACCTTTGTACCCAACGGTGCCTTTGCAACAGCGTTCAAGCGAACCTTCGGCGCCGACGGCGCGCAATGGCAGGAGGGGCGGCGGCTGGTTGGCGCTCACGACGCCCGTGCCGGCATGGCTTTGCCGGCGGCTATCTCGCCCAGCGCTGCCAGGTGGCGTTCGAACCTCTGGCGGCCCTGTCGCGTCAAAGAAAGCCATGTCCTGGGACGGCTTTCGACATAACCCTTGTGCACCTTGACGTAGCCCGCATCTTCCAGCGCGCTCATCTGCTTCGACAGGACCGAATCGCTGACCTCGACATGGTCGCGGACGAACCCGAACTCGGCCCGATCGGCGGCGGCGAGCAAAGCCACGACGGAAAATCTAACGGGATGACCGAGCAGGTCATCCAGGTCGCGCCGCGGGTGCGTCAAGTCCTCCGCCCGATCACGAGAGCGCCGATCAGGAGCGGGATGATAGCGACAATCACACTGAGCCCGAAGTGGTAGCTCGGCTGACCCGACGCCCAGAAACCCGTCGCGATGCTCGCCCCGGTGACCCCGGCGTTCCAGAGGTTGAAGGCGATGATCGACGAGAAGTACCAGATGTTGCCCGCGCGACTGTAGGCGCGGATACGTAAACCGATCACCACGCCGGCGCCGATCGCGGCGGCCAGCATCAGGAGCACAGCCAGGCCGGCGTATGTCCTCCCGTGGTGCGGCGAGAAGCTCATCACGGCGCCCACAGCCAGGTACGCGGCTGCGACGACGAGCAGCATCCAGCTCAGCTGGCGGTCGCTTCGGTACACTTGCGCCGCGCGAGTGCCCGCCTCCCGGAGGGCGGCGCGGGCCTGTTCGGCGCTCAGCTGAGGCGATTCGGCCACGCCTGCATCTTAAACGCCACTTTCCATTTTGGCAAGTACTTTCCAAACTGGACTACGACGATCTAGTCGAGGTCCCCATTCAGCTCCGCCACCATCGCGAGCTGCTTTTTGCGCTCCTCGTTGTCGGGCATGATCGGCCAGACGATCAGGGTGTCGACGCCGGCATCTCGGAAGGCGCGGATCTTCTCCTTCGCCCGGTCGCGCGGACCAGCGATGCTGACGAGGTCGATGAACTCATCGGGCAGCGCGAACATCGCCTCGGTCTTGCGACCCGCGAGATAGAGGTCCTGCACTTCCTCCGCGGCGCGTTCGAACCCGTAGGTGGACATCAGGCGGTTGTAGAAGTTCTGCTCTTTGGAGCCCATGCCGCCGACATACAGCGCCAGGATCGGACGCATCGCGTTGCGCGCGCTCTCCAGGTCGTCGCTGATCATCACGTTGACCGAGGGGCAGATCCGGAAGCCGTCCAGCGAGCGGTGGGCCCGTGCAGCACCCTCCTCGAGGGGCGCGCGAAGCTCCTTCATGTGCTCGGGCGAGAAGAAGAGAGGAAGCCAGCCGTCCGCGATCTCGCCCGCGAGGGCGACGTTCTTGGGGCCGAGCACGGCGAGGAAGATGGGGATGCTCTCCTGCACCGGGCGGATCGTGAGCTTCAGCGCCTTGCCGGGACCGTCGGGTAACGGAAGCTCGATGGTCTCGCCGTGGAACTCGATCTTCTGCCGGGACAATGCGAGGCGGAGCACCGCTACGTATTCCCGCGTGCGCTGCAGCTGCTTGGCGAAGCGGACGCCGTGGAAACCCTCGGACACCTGCGGTCCGGAGGTGCCGAGGCCGAGGATGAAGCGCCCGCCGGACAGACCGTCGATCGTGGCGGCGGTCATGGCCGTCATCGCCGCGCTGCGCGCGGGGATCTGGAAGATGCCCGAGCCGAGTTTGATGCGCTGCGTGCCGGCGGCCAGCCAGGCCAGGACGGTGGCCGCGTCCGACCCGTACGCCTCGGCCGTCCAGATGGAGTCGTAGCCGAGCGCTTCGGCGGTCCGCGCGATGTCCAACTGGTCGGCAGCGGTGAGACCCAACCCCCAATAGCCGACGCTCACGCCGAGCTTCATTGGAGTGTCACTCTGCGAGCTTAGGCGGTTATTTACAGTCGCCGGTGGCTGTCGCGGCGGGGTTGTAGGTCGCCGTGACGTTGGGGGTGATCGTCACCGATCCGGAGGGTACCGAGATGACAGCGAGGTACGCGGCGCAGCCTTCGGCGAGCGTGAAGTCTTCGTTGACGCTGGTCACGCCGAGCTTTCCGATCTTGGCGCCGTTGTGGTGCAGGCACCAATCCGGGCTGGCCGAGCGGTTGTACATGCAGACGATCGCTAATTGGAACTGGGAGTCGGAAAGGATGCTCACATCCATGGGCCCACTCGACTTGAGAACAAGGTGATACGTGAAGGTGTCCGGCACAGTCGAGGAGAGCCACTCATTTGGCCCGGTGAGCGTCTCCTGCGTGTTCCAGATGCCGAGCGTCGGGTGCGCGAGCTCGGCTTCGAGCTTCGTCACCTGGCCGCGCGAAACCTCCAATTGGTTCTTCGTCACCGTCAATTGGTCGTTGAGGTTCTGGGCGCGGCCTGTCAGCGACTCGTTCTGCAGCGTCAGGCTGTTCACGCGCGACTGGTTGTTGGTGTCGTCCATGTAGAGGAGTGCGATGCCGGTCGCCGAGATGAGGAGCGTGGCGGTCAGCGCCGCGGTCCACCACCGGCGCTCGGCGTTTTTGAAGGCGGAAGACCCCCGTTTGGGGGTGGCGTAGCCAACCGGAGCGGGTGGCGGCGTGTAAGGCGCGTATGGCTCGGGCGGGGCAAGTGTCGTCTGGTCGGTGGGGGGCGAGAGCTGGTCCATGTCGTTGGGATTCATGATCGCACCGCCCGGCCATGAGCGCTCATGTCTGCCCTGGTCTCGGCCATGCGCCGAAGACCTTGAGGATCTTCGATGCCGTCTCCGTCTGCGAGGCCAGGTCGACGGTGAACGTCTTGCCGTCCGGCTGCCAGGCCGGGCCGAGGCCGCAGTTGCTCGAGCAGACCGCCTCCTCGACGTAGAAGAACGCCGTCGTGTTCAGCCAGGCCGGTGAACTCCGGACGTTGGGCAGCAGCCCGCCCGATCGCCCGCCGTGGCCGTACAGCCAGACGTGCGGCGACCCAGAGCTGTCGCGCACGGTGAAGGCGATGTTGTCGTCGCCGGCGTCGGCGCGGGGCCGGATCCACTCCAGCGGCTGCGAGATCGGCTGGCTCACGCCGGCCGCGGAGTCCCAGACCTGGATCGCGGTCGAGTTGGGCATCCGGTAGTAAAGGCGGCTGGCGCTGCTGCCCCACGTCGCCATGGTGCCCTTGCTGAGGCTGAACGCCAGGCTGCCGTCGATCGTGCGCCGCACCTGCAGCTCATCGCCCGAGCCGGTGAAGGTCTGGACGAGCGCGAAGTAGGCGCCGTCCGGCGAGAACGCCAGGTAGGAGTCGTCCTGGTTCGGGTCGAGGCCGCGGCCGGGCACCGCGCCCAGCGTCGCGACCACCCGGTCCCCACCACCGCTCAGCAGGTGCAGGCTGACGGCGTTCGAGTCCGAGACCACGTAGGCCAGAAAGCCCCGGTCAGGGCTCCACGCGTGGAGACCGTCCATGAAGGCGCCGCCGGACCAGGTCGCGGCGACGGTCGACGTCCCGCTGAACAGGTCCAGGACGGCGATCACGCTTGTGCCGGGCGTGGCAGGTGCTCCCTGCGTCGCGTACCACGAGATCATCGTCTGCGTCACGAGCTGCGGCTGGAAGCTGCTCGTGCTGAGGGTGCACAGGGCCTTGGGGTTCTTCGCGTCGCTGACGTCCGCCAGGACGGGGAGCGTCGCGCCCTGCATCTGGAGCAGGGCCTCCTCCGCGGAAGGCGTCCCGCTGCATGCCGCATGCACGGCTGCCCAGGCAGGCACGCCAACCGGGCTGGGCGAGGGCGACGGGCTGGGCGAGGGCGACGGGGTCGGCGTCGGTGTGGGCGTCGGCGTCGGCGTCGGGCTCGGAGTGGAGGTCCTCGCCTGGGTGGGGCTGGAATGCGGAGCCAGCGGGCCGTTGGCCGTGCAGCCGGCGAGGAACGCCAGGGCGACGAAGAGCACTACCCCTCTGCTCACAGCTGGTTGAAACGAACAAAGGTATGCATGCGTTACGCCGAGTCGAGGCAATCGCAAGTCGCCCAGAATACGCGTTAGGCGTTTAGCGGTGAGTTAAGGATCGACTACAGGCGTGAAGACCTCCTCCTTGGTGATCCTGATGCTCGTTTCGGGCCTCTGCTCGACGCCGATCCCCTTCACCGCGACGGTCGACGCGCAGGCGAGCCAATCCGCGAAGGTCGGCGCCGCCGCCCAGCTCGTGGTCAAGGTCGTCAACACGGGACCCGCCATCCCCCACCTCGGGCTCGTCTTCCGGACGCAGGACCGCTGGTTCGAACGCCACAAGATGACCGACCTGGGCGGCTGCACGATCGTGACCGAGGAGTCCGCCTTCGCGTGCGGCGACCTGGCCGCAAGCGACTCCAAGACCTTCTCGTTTCAGGGCGTCGCCACCACCGCGGGCAGCTTCCACTACGAGCTCGCCCTCCGCGAGCTGGTGCTGCCGTTCGACTACGTGAACGACCACCCCGACGGGGCGGACGCGCAGGTCTGGGACGAGACGGTCACATAGTCGCCGGCCGGTAACGCAGTAACGAACAAATCGCTGCGCCGTTAGGCCCGATTGAAGATTCAAAAACACTGGAGGTGGTGCGATCGACACACTCGGCTAGCTCGCGCTCAGCAGGGGGTCTCTTCGGATTGCAAGGGAGTTTGTCGTCAATGATTCTTCGGCGCCTCGTCCTCGTCTTTTCCATTGTTCTTTGTGGTTCTCTCGCCCTGGCCGCGGCCGCTACCGCCGCCGGAGGCATGGGCCCTGGCAACTACACGTTCCACAGCAGCGCTGCCAATGCTTTCTTCGGCATGGGCAAGAAGGGCGGTCCGCCCGCACCTTCGTTCAGCGTCAATGTCAACCAGGGTCTCAACTCTTTCAAGCCGGCCCATCCCAACGGCCCGCGCGTCGTCCTCGACAGCACGATGGTGTTCGTCACCGAATTCGACGCGAATGGCAACGGTGGGTACGGGTGCTTCATCGTCCCCGACAGCAACTTCACGGTCGGCCACGAAGTCCAGAACGCGGCGCTCCACACGACGCTGACGGCGGATGAGGCTTGTCCCGGCTATGGGACGCCCGTCGGCGGCAGCAAGGATGCGTTTTTCCCGGGCGGCAACGGCGGACTCGTCTTGCCGATAACCGTCGACGTGACGTGGAGCAGCAACGGCGCCGTAACCACCTTCAAGCAGGCTTTCACCCTCGAGTGCGAGAGCTACTACGAGGATGGCAGCAGCACAAACCAGTCCACCGGCGCGAGCGCCTCTGGTTCGATCTCGGCGCTCAGCGGGCAATTCACGAGCGACATTGCCGATGTGATCTCAACTGATGGCCAGCTCGACATCCGCGGCACTCCCCCGGCGTCGGGGTGCTTCCCTCCGGCCGGTTAGCCAGATTCGACCGGCGCGCCCTGGGCGTCAGGCTCCGCGCCGGTCACCACTCCGTCGGGCTTGGTCCGACAAGCGTTCGTTTGACACTGAAATTGAGACCCGGCTGAGACTGACAGGTCTCTAAGCCTGGCCCCACAATACGGCCCATGGGCGGCAGCTTCAAGGAAGCTGGGAGGGATCACGAGAGGTATCTCGGCTGGTTCGCGTGGGCCGAGGCCGCGTTGGGCCGTGACCTGGACGCTTCGCACGCGGCGGCGGAGGCCGGCTACGAGGCGGAGGCCGGCGGGGCGACGCGGTCTCTAGCCGAGGTCGCCGCGCGCAGCGCGAGCACCGAGCCCGTCGCCCTCGATGCCTCTTCGATCGCAATCGCGGAATGGGCTTACTGGGCGCAGACGCGATTCGGCATCAGCCCAGCCGACGGCCTGCGCGCGGCACGTCAGGGATTGGCGGTGCTCGACTCGAGCCACAACCTGGACACCGCGATCGCGTCGGTCGAGACCGACATGGCTTCGCGCCATACGGCGACCCAGCCCATCGTGTCCACCGTCACCGAGGCGGCTCCCGCACCGCGCGCATCCACACCGCTCTGGCGGCAAACCTGGGCGATCGTCGGCGGCTTGATGGTCGTCACCGCGTTCGTCACGGCCACGATCACCGCCGGGCTCATGAGCAGCTCGAGCTCGCCCTCGAGCCCGAACTTGCCGGGCAAGCCCGTCACGCCGCCCGCGATGGTCGTCGCCCAGACGGCGGACGGCAACGCAAACATCACGCTCACGGGCTTCCCACCGGACACGAACGTCTACGTCCTCGTCGACAACGCGGTGCAGGAGACCATTCGCACCGACCCATCGGGTTCCGCCCAGACCTCGGTTCCGCTCGCATACGGCGGCCACCAGATAAGCGCCTGCCTTGATTTCCAGGACGCCAGCTGTCCGGCGACCGACTTCGAGACTCGGAACCCATGACCTCGACACGCCTGCCCCAGCCCGCTCCGTCCCATGACCTGGGATGGCCAGCAGTGGGTCAAGGTCGAGGCGGCGCAGTCCACCGTGTCGGATGAATCGCGGCGGCGATGGTTCGAATGGGCGTACGCCCAGCAGCTCCAGCCCAACCAGGTCGTTGCCGCCAACGCCGCGCTTGAACTTCTGAGCACCGGCGCAACCGCCGCGGCGGCCGCGGCCGCCGGCTTCATCGCCGCCTCGCGCGGAACGATGGAGAACGTGAGCCTGCTGAAGGCAGAGGTCACGTGGATCGAATCGGTCGTCGAAGACCTCCAGCGTCAGGATGCACCCGCCTCGTTGATCGCGCGCTATCAAGCGCGACAAAACGCGGTCGACGCCGCGATGCGCCTCTACTGGAGCCCCTCAGCCCAGGCGGCGAAACAGGCCGCGTCTCGTTCCGCAGCCGAGATCGCCCAGGAAGCGGAGGCATTGCGCCGGCGGACCGAGGAAGCACGCCAGGCGGCAGAGCTGCAGGCGCAACTTCGCGCGGCGGAAGAGTTGAAGCGACACTTCGCACACGAGCAGTGGGCCAATGCACGGGCGCCCATCGCACCGACCGTGATGCCCGCCGCGGCACCTGCGGCTCCGGCGCGGCCGTCCCGACCGCCGAAGCCTCCTCGCCCACCGCGCCCTTCGCTCCAGGAGTTCCTCAGCGAGAACAGCATCCTGGTCGTTTCGTACATGGGAGCGTTTCTGCTCTTCGTCGCGACGCTGCTCTTCGAGCTGTACACGATCAATCTGGCCGGCGAGGTTCGCTTCGGGGGAGTGCTGGGTCTCGACCTGATCTTTGCCGCCGCGGGCGTCGGCGGTCTCCGCTCCCAGCGCCTTCGCATCGTCGGCCAGACCTACGTCGCGATCTTCGCCCTCCTCGCGCCGCTCGTGTTCGTCGCGGCGTACGTGTTCCTCGACCTGCACGCCAAAGGCATCGGCATGGACCTGGCGTTCGCCGTATCCGGCTTTGCATGCTGCGTGCTCTACGTCGCGCTCACGCTGCGGCTCCGCGTCCACGCGTACGGCGTCCTCGCGATGCTCGCCCTGCCGGTTGCCTGGTACGGCACGGCCAACCTGCTGGGTCTGGGCGTTTGGCGAGGACCCGCGTTCTCCGTGCTCCCGATCGTGTACACCCTTGTCCTCTTCGAGTCGCCCCGACTGAAGCTCGCGGGCGACCGTTTCGCTCGCTTTGCGCTTCCGTTCGTCCACGCATCGGCCGGCGTGGCGCTCGCGCTTACCGTCTTCTCCCTGGCCACGTCCGACTCGGGCTGGGTGAGGTGGGTGGTCGCGTCCACGGCGCTTGGCCTGACCGTCGCGTACACGGCGTTTCGAGCGCTTGGTGGCGGGCGTTACGGTTCGGCATTGGCGCAGTCGGCCCTGGTGCTCGCGGCGTCGGCGGCGGCTTACGACAGCGGCTTCGGTGTCTGGCGAGCGGCAACCTTGTCGCCGCTTGTCACCTTCTTCACCGTGCTGCAGCTCAGACCGGGCTGGCTCGGTCGAAAAGGTCCGCTGTTCGCACAGGACGCGCGAGTTTTCGTGCACGCGGGCGCGGCGCTGGTGCTCGTCGCCCTCTTTGCAGAGCTCGCGCAGATGGCGGAGTGGATCGCGTGGGCGGTCGCGATCGCCCTGGCCGCGGTGGCCGGCGGCTACGCGCTGAACCGCAGGCTCGGCGGTGGCGAGCCGGAGGCAGTCGGCGCGCTGGCGGCGATGGGTGCCGCGTGGACCGCCGGCGTGCACGACATCGTCCTCGCGCAGTGGGGAGCGGTCGCGATGACTCCCATGCTTCTCGTCTACGCCGTGGCCGGCCGGCGATCGTTTTCCGCCTACGCCGACTACTTCGTGCACACGGCCGCGGCCACCGTGGTCGTGTTCCTGTTTCTCGGCAGCCCGGGCTATGTGCCGGGCGACTGGGCGATGGCCGCGACATTCGCGGGCCTCACCACCGGATATGCGGTGCATCGGATGCTTGGCGCCCGGGAGCCTTCGGGCAGCTTCGCCCTTGCAGCGTTCGCCGTGACGTGGGTGGTTGCTGTCGACGCCCTGGGAATCAGTCCCTGGAGGGGCGCTGCCCTCGCGCCGCTGGCCGTGGTCTTCTCGGTCCTCGCTTCACGTCGCTGGCGATTCATTCCTGCCACCACGCAGTACTTCACCCACGCAGCGCTGCTGGTGGCCGCCGGACTGGTCGCCGTCGACATGGTGCGCGGCGACGCATGGATGCCCGTGGTCGCGGTGTCGGCGGCAGCGCCGTTCGGGCTCGCCTACCTGCTGGACCTGACGCTGCGGCGGCGAGAGGAATCCGGGATCATCGCCCTGGTCCTGCTCGGCACCGCGTGGGTGTGCGGCGCCGACGCGCTGCACCTTGGCATCTGGCGCGGGGCAGCCATCGCGCCACTGGCGGTTGTCTACGCAGTGATCGAAGCTCGCGGTGCCCGGCTCGGTCCGATCGGCGAGCTCCTGGGTCGCCACACGCGGTACCTGACCCACGCGGCCGGCGCCGCCGCCCTGGGCTTCGCGTTCGGCGACATGATCGCCGCCGGTCACTGGATCGTGTGGACTGGCTCCCTGACGGTTGGGGTCATCACGGCCGCCTACCTCGTTTCCGCCGTGCTCGGCCGGTCGCTCAACTCCGCGCTCTTGTCGCAGGTCGCCTTCGGCGTGACGTGGTCGCTCATTTCCACCGACCTGAACCTCGGCCAGTGGCGCGGCGCATCGCTGACGGCGCTGGTCGCCGTGTATGGATTGGTGACCTACCGCGGGCGGCGGCTGGGTCCGCTGGGCGGTCTTTTCGCGCGCTACGGCGTTTACCGCGCACACGCCGCGGCGGCGCTCGCGCTGATTCTCACCGGGTACTCGGTCGGGGCGGCAAGCGCGTGGCTTACCGGTTCGATCACGGCCACTTTCCTCGGCCTCGCGATCGCCTACGGACTCATGTGCTTCATCGGCGGGCCGATCGAGATGGCGGTGATAGCGCTCGCCGCTTTCGGTCTTGCGTGGGCGGGCGCCTCGCACGACCTGCGGCTCGGCCAGTGGCGCCCCACCGCGATCGCCTTGCTGCCCGCCCTGTACGCAGCGGTCACGTATCGCGGCCAGCTGCTCGGGGAGGCGGGCCGGAAGTTCGCCCGGCATGGCGTGCTCTTCATCTATGCCGGGGGCGGCCTCGCGCTCCTCGTCCTCCTCTTTGTGCTGGCGGCGGCGGGAGTGTGGGAGACAGGGGTCGCGGCGGCGATGTTCGGAGTGCTCGCGGCGTCATACCTGTTCGCCGTCTGGCTCGGTGGCGGCGTTGAGTTGGGCCTGCTCTTCAAGGCAGCCTTCGGACTTGCGTGGGTCGCGGCGACGTTTGATCTCGTGCCGGGCGCATGGTGGCCGGCCTCCGTCGCGCCCCTGGCGGCGCTGTACACGCTGGCTGCTTACCGAGGTGCGGTGGCGGGTCGGGTCGGCATCACGATCCGCTACTGGGCGATGCCGTTCGTACACCTCGCCGCCGGCACCGTCTTCCTGCTGGCGGCGATCGAAGTCGCAAGGGCAGGCGCCTGGCTTCCGTGGTCGCTTACCACCGCCGCCTTCGCCGTGAGCGCTTCCTACTTCCTGTACGCCGTGCTCGGCGGAGAGATCGAGGGACCGATCCTCACCATGGCAGTGCTGGTGATCGGATGGGCGGGCCTCGCCCAGGATCTCCACCTCGGCGGCTGGCGAGGCACGTTCCTCGCCGCGCTAGGCCTCATGTTCGCATCGACGACGTTCCGCGGCCGGCGCCTCGGGCGCGTGGGCGCCCTGTTCGCCGATTGGTCCGAGTGGTTCGTTCACAGCGCAGCCGTCCTCGCCCTTGGATGGGTGGCCCTGGACCCGGCGCATTTCTTGGCCGGCAGCCCGATGGCCGCGGTGCTCGCGACGATCGCGGCCGTTTACGCGCTGTACGCGTGGCTCAGCGGGAGACAGCCCGCGCTTCTCGTGACCGCGTCGGCGTTGACGCTGTCCGCAGTGTTTGAGATCAATGCCCTTGGCCTGGACATCGCGTACACGTCGGCGGCCTTGACCGTGCTCGCGGGAATCGGTGCGGCCGCCGCGCACTTCACGCGCGACCGGTTCTTCCGAAGGGGGCTGTACGTGCTGCTCGTGCTCCAGCTCGCCAGCATGGCAACCCTCACGCCTGCCGAACATCTCGCGCAGGCGGCCAGCCTCTTGGTCGCCACAGCCATCGTGTCGTGGGTCGCGCGCGACGCGAAAGTCTCGGCCTGGCTGCTGTTCGCCTGCGCCCTCTTCGCAATCGATTGGTACTGGCTTGCGCAGAACCTGCTGCGGCTGCCCTCGTTCACCGATGGGAGCTGGATCGCCGTGTACGGGCCGCTGCCCCTCGTGTTCGGCCTCGTCGCGCTGGGTCTTCGCTCCCTGGCCGGTCGAGCGTGGGCCTGGCCCCTCTACGGGTTCGCCGGCGCCGGTGCTGTCGTGGTTTCGATCGGCGCCCTGTTTTATGGGTACTTCGAGCTCGCGGGCGCGCTGGTGCTGGCCTACTCCGTGCTTCTGTACGCGAGCGCCGGCGTGGAGAGCTTCTGGGAAGGGGCGCTGGTCGCTGGGTTGACGACGGCGTTCGGTTTCGGGTTGCTGCTCTACGCCGCCCAGGCCGCGATGGAGTGGTATCCCGCGGCCGTTTTTGGGACCTCCGCCCTGCTCTACGTCTTGCAGGTGCCCTGGGAGCTCCGTTTCGCGCGCACCTCGGAATGGGTCCAGTCCCACCGCTTGACCGGGCTGGGAGGCGCCGCGATCTCCGCGCTCTCGAGCTTCGCCTTCTTCGGTCTTTTGAGGCCTCACGATTGGGGCGCGCTGGCCGCCGCGGCGGGCCTGATCGGCTTCGGGGTATTGGTGATTGCAGATGGCCGGCGTCACGGGCGACCCGAGTTCGATTACCTGGGCGTGGTGTTGATGAGCCTGGCCGGGCTCTGGTTCGCGCACTTCCTCGGCGCTCAGAGCCTCGAGTGGTACGTGATCCTTCCGGGCGCCTTCATCGTCGCCTCCGGGGTCCGGCTGCCCTATGACGAACGAGTCCACCTGCCGCAGCTTCGCCTCATCGCCCGAATCCTCACCGGCGCGGGCATGGTGTTGATCCTCGGCACCAGCGCCGTGCTCACCGTGCTCGAGCCGCCGAACGCGTGGCTGTACACGTCGGCCCTGGTCGTCGAGGGTGTCGTCGCTCTGCTGGCCGGGATCGGCTTCAAGAATCGTGTGCTGCTGATCGGCGGCAGCGCGGGCATCGGGCTGAGTGCGCTGCGCGCGATCTTCGTCGGCCTCACCCAGGGTTGGCTGCCGGTGTGGGTGGTCTTTTTCGTGGTGTCGATCATCCTTCTCGGCCTCGGAGCGGCCCTGGCGCTGCTTCGGGACCGCCTGCCGCAAGCTCGCGTGCGATTCGGCGAGACCTGGCGAGACTGGAACTGACCATGCGCCGGGTCGGGGCGGCGTGCTCGATCGTTTCGGCGATTGCGTTTGTCGTCGGGCTTTTCGCGTTACTGCAGGCAGAGGGCCCGTCGTCGCCGGACTTGTGGGTCTACTTGGCTAGCCCCTCAGGGCAGTCCGACTTTCTCCTCGCGGTCGACGCCCTCACCGTTGGGGTGGTGCTCTTCATGGCCGGAACGCTCGTGGTTTGTTGGACCGTGGCCCCGGAGCGGCGGCTGCACGCGGTGCTCGCCGGCGGACTGGTCGTCGCGGCGGCACCCGCGTTCATCGGCTTCCTTTCCATCCAGTACGCGCTGGTCGGGACGCTTCGCGAGGGCATCGACCCCAACTCCGTCACGTTCAAGGCCATGGTGCTGCAGGCTCACGCGGCTGCCGACTGGGCCGGCTGGACCGGCATCGCCATGATGTCGGTCGCGCTTTTGTTCATCGGAGCGGCGCTGTTTGGAGATCCGCGGCGCCGCCTCGCGACCTGGACGGCCCTCGCTTGTGGAGTGCTCGGCCTCATCCTCATTCGGGTCGGTCTCGGAGACGAGATTGTCGTCGGGCCTACCTGGTCGGATGTTGGGCGTGGAACCGATAGTCGCGGAGTCTACTGAGGCAGCTTTCTGATCGCGTCGCCGGTCCGTACCGTTCCCGCCACCACCACCCGACAGTTCGCTCCTCGCAGGCGAAGCTCACGCCCGGTCTCTGAGTTGACGAACTTCAGGGCGTCGATGCCAAAGCGCGACGAGAACTTGGCGCAACCGGTGTGCGGAGGTTCGCTGAACTCGATCACCGCCGAGCCGATCTGAACCCGACTGCCCGGCGGCAAGTTGGCGCGACTGATGTCGAGATCGACGTAGAGCTGGTCGCCGGCCAGAGGCCAGCGCTCGCGATCCCCTGCCATCGCCGCGGCAGCTCTTGCGTTCATGAGGGTCAGCTGGGCTTCCGGGTTGGGCCCGCCATCGGGCGTTCGGGGGCTGCCACGCACCAGCCACGTGTCGCCTTCGAGACCGTCGTGGACGTCGAGGTGAGCCTCGGCCACGACCTCTCTATCATCCACGGCGGGGCGCCGCACGATCAATTGAACGCTCCCGCCGTCCGCGGGCGCCGCCCGGATGTGGTCCAGGCTCTCGTCGAGGAGGGTTAGCTCGGCGTGTTGCAGCACGCGCATATTCTGCCTCGCCGGCTGGTGAAGCAGCAGTGCGCGGGTGTCACTGCGGCACAGTCCCGGCCGGGAGCACGTCGAGATTGATGGTGCTGAGACGGCGCTCAAGTGCTTTGTTCTTCTCTGACGTGCTCCTGCAGCGGTCGACCAATTAGGTGGGATGATGCCGCCGATGAGCTCAGGGCTCGTCGACCTGATCGCCGAGGGTGAGCAGGCTCTGGCCGCAACCAACTGGGATGCCGCCCGAGCCTCCTTCGAAGCGGCGCTGAAACTCGAAGAGAGCGCAGAGGCGCTGGACGGCCTGGCCTCGGCCCACTTCTGGCAGGCGGACTACACGTCCGCCATCGAGCTGCGAGAGCGTGCATTCGCCGAATTCGAGCGCCGGGGTTTGCCGCTGAAGGCAGGGATGATCGCTTGCTGGCTCTGCTTCCTCCATTCCGCTGTGCATGGGAACATCGCGGTCGCCCGTGGCTGGTACGCACGGGCCGAGCAGCTCATCGGTGAGGAGGGGGAGTGCGCTGAACGCGGCTGGCTAGGGCTGCTCCGGTCGGGCATGCTTCCTAACCTCGAACAGCGACGGCTGGCCGCCATCGAGGCTCGGGAAATCGGTCGTCGATTCGCCGACCGAGACCTTGAGTTCGAGGCTTTGAGCTACCTCGGTGAAGTTCTCGTCTGCATGGGCGAAATCGATAACGGAATGAGGTGCCTCGACGAGGCGATGGCGGCGGTGGGCGGCGGTGAAGTCCGCGGGCTGACCCACACAGGCGTCATCTATTGCAACCTGCTCACTGCCTGCGCGAAAGCAGGCGACCTCAAGCGCGCTGAACAGTGGATGCAAGCTGCGGATGGCTTCTTGCGGCGCATCTATTACCCCGGGGTTTCCGCGATGTGCCGGTCGCATTACAGCCGGGTGCTCACCCTCGTCGGGCGCTGGGAGGAGGCGGAGCGCGAACTGGTCACCGCCCTGGCTCTGTTCGAACAAAGCTACCGAATGTTGCGAGGAAGCGCCGCGGTCAGGCTCGCCGATCTCCGCCTTCGTCAGGGACGGATCGAAGAGGCCGCGCAGTTGCTCGAGGGCCACGAGGACAATCCGGACGCTCTGCCCACACTGATCGGCCTGCAGCTGGTCGCCGGCGAGATCGACTGGGCTCGCACGCTTGTCGACCGATACCTCGCGCACCGTGTGGAACCGGACGTATTTGCCGCCCCGACGATCGCCTTGGGCGTGGACGTCCTGATCGCTGCTCAAGACTTGCCGTCGGCACAGGACCTCGTGGCACAGCTGGAGCGGATCGCGGAGGAGAGCGGGAACTTTCGTGCTACCGCTCTGGCGGCGGCGGCAGCGGGGAGGGTGGCGCTGGCCGGCGGCGAGCCCGCAACGCGCCATTTCGAGAAAGCAATGCTTGCCTTCGCTCACGTCGAAATGCCCCTCGAGCAGGCTCGGACGCGATTCGACCTGGCGCGATCCCTAGCCACACGCAATCCGAACGCGGCTATTGCGGAAGCGCGCTTGGCCATGGCCACGTTCCAACGTTTGGCTGCCGCTCGCGATGTGGATTTCGCTGCGCGATTTCTGCGGGAGCTGGGTGCCGGCGGCCAACCCTGGACCAAGGGCTTCGGCAAGCTCACCGGGCGGGAGACTGATGTGTTACGCCTGCTCGGGACAGGGATGACCAACCAGCAGCTCGCCGAGCGGCTCTTCCTCAGCCGTCGCACAGTCGAGCATCACGTTGCCAACGTCCTCTCCAAGCTGGGACTCGCGACACGAGCCGAGGCCGCAGCCTATGCAATGAACCGCTTGCCACACGATCGCGCAACGAAATAGGTAGTTTCGCCCTGTTCTGATCAGTCGGGCCGCTGCATCGTCATGGCCATGGACGCGCTGCGGGGAAAAGTCGCCCTGGTCACCGGCGCCAGTCGGGGGGTTGGCAAGGGAATCGCGCTTGGGCTCGGCGAAGCCGGAGCGACCGTCTATGTCACCGGCCGAACTCTGAAACCTACTGCAGCGCTATCGGGCAGCCTGATGGAGACCGTCGAGGCCATCGCCGCCCTTGGCGGTTCGGGGATTCCGATCCAATGCGACCATCTCCGTGACACCGAGGTCGCGACATTGTTTGACCGAATACGTGATGAGCACGGCCGCCTTGACCTTCTCGTGAACAACGTCTACCCGACTATTGAGCCGACTCAGTTCTGGTCGCGGACGCCCTTCTGGGAGCTGCCCGTCGCGGTGTGGGACGACGTCCACATGATCGGCTTGCGCGCCCACTACGTGGCGAGCAGATTGGCGGCGCCGATCCTGATCGCTCAGGGAGGAGGCCTGATCGTGAACGTCTCCTCGATGGCCGCCGCGCATTACCTGGCCAACGTCCCTTACGGCGTGGGCAAGGCGGCGTTGGACCGCATGACCGCGGACATGGCGATCGAGCTTGGCCCGCGCAACGTGACGGTGGTCTCGATCTGGCCAGGGCCGACCAGAACAGAGCTCGTGACCGCACATCCCGAGGCTTTTGGGCCAATGGTCGCGATGTCCTGTCCTCCCCTTTTCAACGGCCGAGTGGTCGCGGCGCTGGCCGCCGACGCAAATGTGAGCCGCCTGGCCGGCCGGGCGGTGCCGATGGCGACGCTGGCCAAGGACTACGGGATGGAGGCAAGTCTCAACTTCCCCACCGCAGCAACGGATTGACGATGAGTAAGGAGCCCGAGATGACCCAGACATCACACACGTTTGACCCTGTCGCCTTCAAGGCCGGCCAACGAACGGGATGGGATGAGGCTGCGCGCGGCTGGCACGAGCACGCCTACATCACCGACCGAAATTGGGGCTTCATCAACGACCGGCTGATCGAGCTCGCTCACGTCAAGCCGGGTGACCGGGTGCTCGACCTGGCAAGTGGGATCGGCGATCCGGCGCTCAGCATGGCGCGCCGGGTGGGACCGCGCGGTCACGTCGTCGCGACGGACCTATCGTCCTCGATGCTGGACATCGCGCGCGAGCGCGCGACGCAATTGGGGCTAACGAATATCGATTTCCATGAGATGGACGCCGAAGCGATCGATCTGTCTGATCGATCCTTTGATGCGGTTGTCTGCCGGTTTGGCCTGATGTTCCTTCCGGATGTTCTGAAGGGCATGCGCGGCATCTACCGCGTGCTGGTACCCGGGGGCCACCTAGCCGCGGTGACTTCGCGTGCCCCAGAACCGAACGTCTGGGCTGAGTGGGTGTTCGGTCCCATCCAGAAAGCGCTCGGAGTCAGTGGCCCGCCGCCTCCTGGAACGCCCGGCATCTTCGCGCTGGGTGATCCGGCGCTGATTGGGCGACTTCTTGGCAAGGCGGGCTTCACCAAGATCCACGCGGAGGTCCGTTCTTACGTGAATGACTTCGAATCCGGTGAGGAGCTGGCGACCTGGCAGTTCGCCATCAATGCGCCCATCAAGCAGATGCTGGCGCGGCATTCGCCGGAGGCGAAGAAGGCCGCCTGGCAAGCCGTCGCTGACTCCGCCAATCGGCACGCCGATGCAAGCGGTCGGGTTAAGGTGGCCGGCCTGAACGTGGAGATCTCTGCCGACCGGGCACCGGGCTGATGCTTGCGCCTGGACATAAGTTGGTAGCCGAAGCGGGACGCTATTCGAACCGGTTGGCTGCGCCGGAGCCACTGGCCCGAGCTGGAGCGACCGGCCTCGGAGTCAAACGTCCGGCCCGCTAATCCAGGCGAAGTGAGTCAGCCGTGAACGCAAGGTCGAGTCAGCGGTGATCAGCGTCGTACGCGCCGCCTCGGCCACGGCCACATAGAGCATGTCGTAGATGGGGTGGTTGTCGTAGCGTCTGGACAGTTCCCAGGCACGGTCCAAATGGTGCGCATCGTCCGCAAGCCGGAACGGAAGCTTGACCAAGAACCCGTAGGCAAGATCAGCGGCGGCGCCACTCCACTTGCCTCTCTTGACACCAGTTAGGAGCGCATTCGCGCATTCAGTCAGGAGCAGGCGGGGTGCGATGAGCTCGGCCCGCTCAGACGACAAGCGCCGCATCGTGCGCATCGCTGGCGACGACATGTCGATACCTGGAGCCACGCAGTCAACAACGACGCTCGCATCAAGAACGGGCATCGGCGGCGCGGCCCGGGGATCGGAGCCGCCGCTCCTCGAGCACAAGGTCAGCCGCCGTCGCGCCGCGAGGTCCCCTCTTCAGGCCTGAGCTCTCTACAGCAGCGACCCACTCAGCCAGCGACATGGCGCCCGCGATGCCACTTGAGCCCAGTAGTCGATCGAGATCGGAGCGTGCGATGAGCAGTTTGTTCCCGCGCCTGTGAGCGCGCAACCGCCCCGACCATACCCATCGCCGCACCGTTTCGGCCGAGCGTCCAGCCACCGCGGCGGCGGCAGCCACATCGAGTTCGTCGTCCCGTGAGCGAGGCATATCATCGATACTACTACATCAGCTACCGGTGTTGTAGAAGTAGCCGCCCTCGGCGGATTCGAGCCGCCACCTCCTACCTAAACCTCGGTTGCTTTTGAGTTGACGTGCATCTCGCCACGTAGGCCTAGACTCGGGCAAGCTGATGAGCGAGCACAAAGGGGAGCTCGGCGCGGCGCTGACGCAGTTGGTCGCTGCACTGGACCAGGTTGGGCTTGATGCCCTTCAGCCGGGAGATCGTGACCTCTTAGAGCGGGCGCTAGCTGCAGCCAAGGCCGCCCTCCACAGGGCTACGTCCCGAGATGAGCCATTCCCCCAGGAAGACTGAGGTCGACTAAGGGTCTTCAGACGGCTGGAAGCGAATGCGGATGCAACCCGAGGACGACCTGGGTGACCGCTATCTGAATCCATATCCTCAACGGATGTCGGATCAGCTTCGCGTCAGGTGCCTTTGTGTTCTCGGATTGCTCCCGCTTGACGGTCGGAGAGGCGCTAACCGCGCCCCTTTGGAAGCGGACTAACCTTGCCTGCTTCGCCAATCGCTATCCGCACGGGCTCGACCTTTGCCGCCTTCGGCACACGAACCCTCAGTACACCGTTCTCGAATTGAGCGGTGATCTTCGCGGAGTTGATCTCTTTGGGTAGCTCGAGCTTGCGGCTCCAGTTGCCCCACGGTCGCTCCTGGCGAATGAGCGTGCCCGTTAGCGCAACGGGCGCTGCTTTCACTGCGATGCTGAGCATTCCACTCTCGAACGTCACCTCGACACCGTCCTGCGGGACCCCCGCGACGGTGGCGTGGAGCTCGTAGGCGTCTTCCGTTTCGAGGATATCGAGCGGGAGGGCGTAGGTCGGCGTGCCATCCTCCCGTATCGCCGCTTCATAGCCTAAGAACTGCTCGAACAGGCGGTCGATGGGGCGGGCGCCAGCCATCAAAGAGCCCGGCAACAAGTAACGTGTTGTTGTCATCATCAATACACCTCCCGATGTAGGATTAGATGTGAACGATACTTGTCGGTTCATACCCTTCCGCACCAGTTTTCAACCGCATTTGGTGCAACAAAGAGCAACGCGGCCAGGCTACGTGGTGGCGCCTGGAGCCGGAACGCTATTCGAACCATCTGGACCAACTCGAAGAGCTGGTGAACGCCAGACCAGGTACAAACCCGCACGGCCGGAGGCAGGATAGAGCTGGTCGCCCCGTAGTCGCGCCCGTCGGCTGAACAAGGGCGGCATATACTGGGCCGGTTCCGGTGCTCCTCTTTGGAGGGACATGCCATGGCGACCATCAGGGCAACGGCGACGGTCGATCCGATCACTGCCGATTTACGCACCATCCTGCCTCGCGCAGCCAGCCAATTCGGGCCGAAGGCCGCAATCATCACCGGCGACAGGACTCTCACGTACCAGGAACTCGACCAGCTTTGCGATCGAGTGGCCGGCGGCCTGCACGACATCGGCATACGGGCGGGCGACCGCGTATCCCTCTATTCCCCGAATCGATGGGAATGGGTGGTGGCGTATCACGCTGCTTTCCGCGTGGGCGCGGTGCTCAACCCGATCAACGTGATGCTTACCGCCGAGGAAGTTGCCTTTGTCCTCAACGACTGCGGCGCTGCCGCAATCATCACCTCTGGCGACAAAGCGAAGACCATCCTGGGCCTAACCCGAGACGTCCCCAGCCTCCGCCGGGTGATCAGCTTCGACCGGTCGGGCGATGGTATCGGCTGGTTCGGAGACCTCCTCAACTCGTCGCAGAGGGCGCCCAATGTGGCCCCAGCAGATCCGACGGATCTCTCGACGATCGGTTACACGTCGGGTACGACCGGCCACCCGAAAGGCGCCATGCAGTCGCACCGCGCGGTTTTCCTCAATACGGCCGCGTTATTCGCAATGCAGACTCGGACTGCCCGCGATGTGATGCTCAATGCGCTTCCGCTCCCACATGTTTATGGCAACGTGGTGATGAATGGCACTTTCATGGCCGGCGCCACCCTGGTGATGATGGAGCGTTTCGATCCCGCCCTGGCACTGGCGAACATCGAGCGCGATCGAGTAACCGTCTTCGACGGCGTACCGACCATGTACATGATGATGCTGGCCGATCCCACCATCACCCAGACTGACCTGTCTTCACTGCGGATATGCGCAGTCGGTGGTCAGACCATGCCCGTCGCCAAAATGCAGGAGTGGGAGGGCCGCTCTGGGAAACCCCTGTTGGAGCTCTGGGGCATGACCGAGTTGGGTGGCGCCGGCACTAGCAACTCCACCTACGCTCCCAACGTGCACGGCTCGATTGGTGTGGCGTTGCCGGGGTGTGAAGCTCGCATCGACGCGCTCGACGGGACCAATGTCCCGGTTCCGGACGGAGAGGCGGGCGAGCTCATGGTGCGCGGACCGTTCGTGATGCTCGGCTACTACGGAAACGAGGACGCGACGCGCGCCACCATCGAACCTGACGGCTGGCTCCACACCGGTGACATCGCCACGCGCGATGACGAAGGCCACTACTTCATCGTCGACCGGAAGAAGGATCTGATCATCACCGGCGGGTTCAATGTCTATCCGGCCGAGATCGAGCGCGTCATCGCTTCACATCCAGCTGTGGCCATGGTGGCGGTTGGACCTGTGCCTGACGACGTGCGTGGTGAGTTGGCGCGCGCGTATATCGTCCTTCGCCCGGGAGCATCAACCCATGAAGCGGAGATCGTCGAGCACTGCCGGCCCCACCTCGCGGCATACAAGCTGCCCCGTTCCGTGCGGTTCGTTTCGGACCTCCCGAAAACGTCGACCGGGAAGGTCATGCGTCGCCAGTTGCGCTCGTTGGATACTTGATTTTCGAGCGGCCGCATTGATGTCGAGTAGGTCGGCTTTGCGCGAGTCACGACTAAGTTCTACCTACAACATTCCAGGCATGTTGTAGGAGTAGCCCCGGCGGGATTCGAACCCGCGATCTCAGCCTTGAGAGGGCTGCGTCCTAGGCCACTAGACGACGGGGCCGCTACCTGGTGGGCGGCGTTGGGTTTGAACCAACGACCTCTTGCGTGTGAGGCAAGCGCTCTCCCACTGAGCTAGCCGCCCATGGGAGGTCTCATTCTACCCACCCCCGTACGATGGACAAAGACATGTCGACACCCCTGGCGGAACGGCACTGCGTGGTCTGCAAACCCGGCACTCCCACGCTTGCGCCGGCGGAGGTCGACCGCCTCCTCCAGCAGCTCTCGGGATGGGGCGTCGTCCAGGCCGAGGGCCACCTCCTGCTCACGAGGACGTTCAAGTTCAAGGGCTTCATGCACGGCGTCGAGCTGATCGACCGGATCGCCCCGATCGCCGAGGAGGAGGGCCACCATCCAGACCTCCACTTCAGCTATGGGTCGCTGCGGGTCGAGCTCTGGACACACGCCGCGGGCGGCCTGACTGAGAACGACTTCGTGCTGGCGGCGAAGATCGATCGGCTGGGTTCCTAGAGGGCTCGCCCCCTTTCGCCCGCCATGCCCCTCACCCTGACCCTCTCCCCTAGAGGGGAGAGGGAAATTTCCGGTGTTTTCTTCCCGTTTTGGGGGCGTTTCACAACTTCTTAACTGGGATTCCCGCGTTTTGTCGGCGGATTACCGATACAGTCATGCGGCTGCGATGCACTTCATTCTTTGCTTTGTGTTCCACCAACGTGAGCGAGAGGTGCTGTTGAAGGGGGTCCTGCCCTGGGGAATCGACGCTGTGGTCTTCTGCTGGCGTTGTGACCGGATGCGGGGCCGCGCGATCCGGGTTCTCAAACTGACGCCGCAGGGGATCCACGCCTGCAGCGCCCACACAGCGCACTAGGCCGACCACCCGGCTAGCACCCGCCGGCTACTGGGAGACCGCTTCCTCTGGGAGGATCTCGACGTCTTCGCCGGTGTACGCGGCGGCCTGCATCCTGAACAGCCGCGCGTAGCGCCCGTTCAGGCGGATCAGTTCCTCGTGCGTCCCCTCTTCGACCAGGCGCCCGTGCTCGAGGAAGACGATCCGGTCGGCACGGCGCACCGTCGAGAACCGATGCGAGATGTACACCGCGGTCCGGCCGTGGGTCAGCGAGCGCAGCCTCTCGAACAGGTCGTACTCCGCCTGCGCGTCGAGCGCTGAGGTCGGCTCGTCGAGCAGGAGGATCCGCGCGTCCTCTCGCATGAAGGCGCGGGCCAGGGCGACCTTCTGCCACTCACCACCCGACAGGTTGACCCCGGCGTCGAACCACTTGCCCAGCGCGGTGTCGTAGCCCTCGGGCAAGTGGGAGATCAGCTCGTCTGACCCAGCCTGCTTGCTCGCGCTCACCACTGAGTCGCGGTTGGCGATCTCCGGCAAGTTGCCGAGCCCGATGTTCTCCGCCGCCGTGGCCTGGTAGTCCACGTAGTCCTGGAACATTGCGCCGATCTGACGGCGGAGCTCGTCCGGCTCGAAGTCCTTGATGTCGATGCCGTCGATCAGGATCCGTCCTTCCAGGGGGTCGTAAAGCCGGCAGATGAGCTTGAACAGCGTGGTCTTGCCGGCGCCGTTGCGCCCGACCACGGCCAGGGTTTCCCCCGCCTTCACGGTGAACAAAAGATTGGACAGAGCCTGGTTCTCAGCTCCCGGATAGGCGAAGCTCACGTTCTCGAAGCGGATTTCTCCCCGCATCGGGTGAGGTACCGGGACAGGCTCGTCCGCGACTGGCATTGACGGCTCCTTCGCCATCAGCTCGACGAGGTTGTTCAGGTAGAGGTTGTGCTCGTACATGCCGGAGAAACCGCTGAGCACGCTCTGGATTGAGTTCTGCACCTGCACCGCCGCCTGCGTGTACGCGGTCAGGGAGCCCAGCGAGAGCCGGCCGGCGATCGCCTGCAGAGCAATGTACAGATAGGTGAGCGAGGTCACGATCGTGCTGATGTTGCCCAGTAAGAAACCCGTCATGTAGCGGCGCACCACCTGCGAGCGCTGGCTGTCGTAGAAGGCGGTGGCGATCAGGCGGTAGCGCTCGATGAAGTAATGGCCGAGGCCGAAGAGCTTCACCTCTTTGGCAAATGAATCGGTCGTGACCAGGTTGACCATGTAGTTCATGCGTCGCAGCAATCGCGAGCCCCAACGCGCGATGTTGTAACCGCGCCAGCCGTATCGCGTGTCGGCGATGAAGGCGGGGATCGGCGACAAGAGGACGACGACGGCCAGGATCCAGCTGACCCCGAACAGCAGCACGATCATCGTGACCAGCGTGAGCAATGTCTGGAGGAGGCCGAACGCAGTCGCGATCATCAGCACCGGGCGGTTGATCGAATCGTTTTGCGCGCGGCGCAGCAAGTCGTAGGACGCCGGGTCTTCGTAGAAGGGCAGGTCGAGTGACGCGGCCTTCTCCATGACCATCAGTTGGATCCGCATCGAGACTGAGTTCTGCAGCAGCTGCTGAAAGATGTTGCGCAAGGTGTTGAGCAGCGCGCTCAGCGCGAAGACGATGAGCTGCAGCAGAGCCAGGAACACGATCATGCCGACCGATGACAAGGTCGGCCCGGGCAGCCAGGTCACGCCGAGGTCGGAGAACCTGACGTGGTCGGGCTGGTGGAAGGAGTTGATCTTGATCCCCGCCACGACGGCGTTGGTCAGCATCAGCGTAATACCGACCGAGATGGTCGGGATGATTCCGGCGAGGGCGGTTGTGACGAACAGGCCGATGGTGATGGGCCGGCTGGCCTCCCACACAAGGCGAAGCACCTGGGGCAGCGCCGCGGTCGTGCCGGCCACCGCCTGCTTGAGGTTTTCCCAGCGGCCGCGGAGGTCCTTTGGGCCCTCGGGCTGCTTAGGCGGCTCGATCGTCGGATCGCCGGTCAGACCGCTGTTCGCGGGTCCGCTGTCGGGCTTGTTCCGGCCTCGGCCCCAGCCTCCCCACCAGATCACGGGCCCGTGAGAGCCCGGGGGCATCATTCCCATGTGAATGCGAGCTTACGTGAGCCTGATTGACATGCCATCTATAACAGTGTAATCATGTAATCCATGGATGAAAAAGAGCTTGGTTCGATCAAGGGTTGGTTTGCCGGACGGCTCCCGGACGGCTGGTTCACGGGAGTGGAAGTCTCAGTCGAGGACGACCAGGTCGTCGTCCTCGGCACGTTGCCCGCGCTGAACGCCGGGTCAACGCCCGAGGAGAAGGAAGGCGCGGCCGCGGGACGCATCGCCCGTTTCCGCGAGGAGACGCGCGGGCAGCGGATCGGCATCGCGCGTGAGGCCGAGGAGCGCTTCCACAAGTACGTCACGTGGGGCGCGAAGCTCGACGGTGTGACGAAGCGCTTCAACCCTGGAGGCGGCGGCGGGGGTGGTCGCTCGGACGACCGGCGGAGCGTGATGATCCGGCGGTGGATGCGACGCCACGGACGGCAGCACGCGGGTCAGCCAGAGAAGCAAAGCCAGGTTTTCTGATCCTTAGCCCGGACAGCGCACTGGCGGGTTTGGCCTGGACTTGAGACCCGCCGGAGCCGGCACCGGCGGTGTCCCGCGTCCCTAGCCGGGCTATTTCCTGCCCCGGTGGAACAGGGCGCGCCAGATCAGGAGGAGGATCAGGGCCCCGACGAAGGCGATGACGATCCGGCCGAAGATGCCAAAGCCGATCGAGAAGTGCACCAGCCCGGCGAGCCAGCCCCCCAGGAGCGCGCCGAGGATCCCGATCACGATGTCCAGGAGCAGGCCCCGGCCCTTGCCGAAGACGACCCTGCTGGCCAGGAAGCCGGCGATCAGGCCGACCAGGATGAAAATGAGGATGTCTCCGAGGCTCATTGCGCTATTTAAGCCTGGTGCGCGCGTTTCCTTGCTGGTTATGGAGGTTGAACTGATGCGAGTGGCGATCCTCGGCACGGGAAAGATGGGCGGCGCAATCGCCAGACACCTTCACGACCTGGGCCATGACCTGACGTTGTGGAATCGCACGCGCTCACGCGCGGAGGCGCTTGGCGTGGGAAAGGTCGCGGCCAGTCCGGCCGAGGCCGTGAAGCAAGCCGAGGTGGTGATCTCGATCCTCACCGACGCTTCTGCGGTGCGGAGCGCCTACCTCGGCGACGGCGGCGCGGCCAACGCGGCGAAGGAGCAGGTGTTCATCGAGATGAGCACGGCCGGTCCGGACGTCATCAAGGAGGTGCAGCCCGCGATCGAGCGGACGGGTGCGAAGTTCGTCGAGTGCCCGGTCATGGGCAGCATCACGGCGATGGAGACCGGCAAGGGCTTCCTGCTCGCGGCCGGCGACGACGAGGCCGTCGAGCGGGCGCGGCCGGTGCTGGAGGCGATCGGGGAGATGCGGCGAATCAAGGACGCGGAGACCGCGGCCAAGCTGAAGCTCATCGCCAACACGGGGCTGGTGGTGATCAGCGCCCTGGCGGCTGAGGTGCTGGCGGCCGGTGCGGCAGCGGGCGTCGACCGCGAGGACGTGTTCTGGGTGCTGACACGATTCGCGCCGCTGCTGGCAGGCAGGCGCGCCGGCTTCATCGAACACAGGCACGAGCCCGTGACGTTCGCGCTGCGCGACGCGGCGAAGGACCTGCGGCTTGCGACGGAGGTCTACCACCGCGCCGGGGCGTTCACTCCGCTGGCCGACGCGACCACGGAGCTCTACGAGCGAGCCGCGAAGACGGCCGGCGACCTCGAGATGTCGGCGATCGTGACCGTTTACGAGAATCAGGGGGCCGGCTAGATCGAGGCGACCAGCTCCCGCACCTTCTCGATCTCGTCTTCGCTCACCGTGTGTCCCATGCCCGGGTAGAGTCGCATCGTCACATCGGCGCCCATTCGCTTCAGAACGTCAGCCGCTTCGACCACGCGATCCTTTCTGATGTGCGGGTCGACGTCGCTGCAGCCCAAGAACGCAGGCGTGCCATCGAAGGAACCCGGATAGTCGCGCGGTGTTCCGTCCGGACCGATCAGGCCCCCGCTCAGGGCAACGACCCCACCGTAGCGACGGGCGTTGCGGGCGGCGAACTCCATGGTCAGGCACGCGCCTTGCGAGAAGCCGAGCAGGACGAGGCGGTGGGCCGGGAGCGCAGTGTCGACTGTTTCGACCAGCCGGGTCAGCATGTCCAGCGCCGCGCTGAGATGTGGCTCGTTGCTCTCGAGCGGTGCCGTGAAGGGGTTCGGGTACCACGCGTTGGCCGCCGCTTGCGGCGCGAGGTAGGCCCAACCGGGCTGCTGCACCTCCAAGGCGATGGTCATGATGTCCTCGGCGGTCGCGCCGCGCCCGTGCACCAGGATCATCGCGGCATGAGCGGTTTCCAGCGGCTCACCGGCCCGGACCATCCGCTGACCGTGAGCAACAGCCACTGCAACTTAGTATGACCAGAGCGTGAGAGGCGTCTTCACGTACTCGAACCCTCGCCTCATCCATTGGGGCGCGGGATCCGTCGCGCAGCTTGGTGCGGAGCTGCAGCGGCTGGAGGCATCGCGCTCAGCGGTCGTCACGACGCGATCGTTGCTCGAGTCGGTGGACCGGCTGGGGTTGGCCCCGGCGGCGACGGTCGTCATAGCACAGCACGCACCGATGTCGCAGATCAACGCCGGCGTCGAGGAGGTCAAGGCGGCCGGCGCGGAAGCGATCGTCAGCTTTGGCGGCGGCAGCGTGATCGACGCGGCCAAGATCATCTCGGTCCGGCTGGCCGGCGACGATGGGCGCGCCCTCCCCCACATCGCGGTGCCCACCACGCTGTCCGTGGCGGAGCTCGCTGCGGGCGCGGGATACACGAACGAGGGCGGTGACAAAGCCGGGATGCGGGATCCGCGGCTGATGGTCGAAGCGGTGACCTACGACGCGCAGCTGACCCTGGCGACGCCGATGAAGCTGTGGCTTTCGACGGGCATCCGCGCGCTCGACCACGCGATCGAGGGATTCCTTGCCGACGGGGAGCATCCGTTTTCTGACGTGATGTCTTTGGATGCGATACGGCGCTTGTTCGACTCCCTGCCCCGCGCCAAGGCGCACCCTGACGACTTGAATGTGCGCACGGAGAATCAGATCGCGGCGTGGTTCTCGTTCACGTTGCCGGGCGCGTCGGCGAGTGGGTTGAGCCACACGATGGGCAAGCAGATCGGCGCGCGGCATGGCATCCCGCATGGCGTGACGTCGTGCCTGCTGCTGCCGGACGTGATGCGCTACCTCGAGCCGAAGATGCCGGAGCGCATGCTGCTGCTAGCGCAGGCGACTGGGTTGGACCCCGCCGCCCGCGTCGAGGAGCTGATCGCGACGCTCGGGCTGCCACAGCACATCGCCGCGTACGACGTCGGGCAAGCGGAGCTGCGGAGGGCCGCCCAGGAGCTCGCGGGAAAGTACCCGGAGCCGGACCTGCTGGGAATCTACCTGGCCGCGCTGTAGCCCGGGTAACTAGTCAAGGGTTCGCCCCCTCCGTCGGCTTCGCCGACACCTCCCCACGAAGTGGGGAGGAGATTTGTCCTCCGGCGCTGCGCCCCACCTCCCCCCACACGGTGGGGAGGAGATTTGCTTTCTAGTGACGGATGGTGCGGGCGCGGCGCAGATGAACGCCGGGGCTAATTGACAGGACCGCCGATGCGTCGTCGGCTAGCTCCGCGCGGCTCACCCTCAGCAGGTTCAGGCCGGCCGCGGTCATCGAGGTGAAGTGCAGGGCCGGGTGGAAGCCTGCTGGGCCGATTGCTTTTTCGGCCGGGATCGCCACGCTGCCGATCCACAGGCGCTTCAACCCCTCGGCAAACGCGGCGTTCGAGACTCCGGTCAGGAGGGAGCGGAAGACGCCTTTACGCCGGTGCTCGGGCACCGTGACGCAGTTCCACAGGTAACCCTCCCCTGCCGGCGGTGTGATCTGCAACTGGATCTCACCCATCCACTCCGGGGTAACGGAGAGCCACCCGTAGCCTCCGACGGAGTCGCCGATCCAAACCACAAAGCACCGGCTTCCGCGCGCCAGCCGCTTTGCGACCAGCTCGCCGTCCGGGCCCATCGCCGAGGCGACGAGGTGCGCACGTGAGCGGTCGAGCTCTTCGACGACGAGAGGCGGCGGACTGGCAGGCGCCAGGTCCGCCGCCCAGAGAGTGCTTCGGCTTAAAACGAGAAGAAGAGGTGCCGAATTTTCTTAATGGCGGCGGGGTCGCCCTGGGCCGCACCACCGGGAAAGCGTCCGAAAAACGTGAACACCTCTTCTTGCACGGTCGGGTAGAAGAAGAGCGCGTCACAGCCCTCAAAATCTCCCTTCTCGGGCTCATAAGTGAACTTGCCATCCTTGACTGTGCAGCGCCACTTCCCGCCCCATGGCCCAGCGATGTGAATCCCGTAAGTCATGTCGACGCCGCGCGCCTGGTCTTGGTCCACGGTGGCGCTCCAGAAGATAAACGTGAACGGCAAGATCAGCCCGGCCGACGCCTCATCGATTGTGGCCAGCTTGTTGCCCAGGCCGTACTCGATGTCGTAGCCGTGAACCGCGTAGTCCATGATCTGAAACGTCGCGTATGCCCCCCCGGGAACAGGACCGCCATATGGGTGCATCACGATGAAGTTCCCCCACTCGTCCGCCGTCAATGCGTCGAGCATGCCGTCGAGCTTCTGCGCGTCCTTCTTGAATCGGTCCAGCGCCTCCTCCCGCGACAGCTTGCGGAAGTCGAGCGCGTGATCGTTCAGCGATGTCCCCATGACCTCCATGCCGGCGGTCGATGCTGCGTCGCCCTTTTTCGCCAGGTCCCAGTTCTTGAAATAGCCCTCCATGACGTCGATCATGTGGCCGACCAGGTCCCGTACCTCCCAGCCGGTGCTTCGTGTCATCACGTTCCAGTTCTTGGGGTCCGAGACGAGCTTTGTGAACTTGTCCCGGTCGCGGCGCATGACGCTCAAGATCGTCGACTTGGCGTCGCCGGCGAACGGGCTGACGGGGCTGATGACTGCTGTGCTCATTCGCATCCCCTCCCAGAGGTCAGGTGTTGACCACGCACGCTAATGAGCCCCGGTCGTCGCCGTGGTCGGCACGACGATTGGCGGCAAGATCTCGTCCAGGCGATCCCGCCGCACCCGGAACCAGGGCGGCAGGCTCAAGGTGGTTCCCAGCTTCTCGGGCGATTCGTCGACGGTGAACCCCGGGCCGTCGGTCGCGATCTCGTACAGGACGCCGCCTGGTTCGCGGAAGTAGATCGACTTGAAGTACCAGCGGTCGATCACCGGCGTCACGTTGCGGCCGGCTTTCGTGAGCAGCTCGCGCCACGCGACCTGGCTTGCGGCCTCCGGTGTCCGCCACGCGACGTGGTGCACGGTGCCGATGGACTCCTCACCCTCCGGTCCCTCCGGCGACTCGATCACGTCAACGATCGGGTGCGGCCCTCCGGTGCCGGTCTCGAAGCGCGTCCGGTGGCCTTCTTGCGACGCCTTGCGAAAACCCATCGTGTTGGTGAGCAGGTTCACGGTGCCGGCCGCCTCCGCGACGGTCAGCGTCACCGAGTGGAATCCGCGAATCGCGTGCTCCTCGTCGACCGGCGACTCCTTCCACGGTTTCCAATTGCCGTCGCTTGCATCGCCAACGAGCTCGAGCGCGATCCCGTCCGCATCTCGGAGGAGGATCGCCCCGGTGTCGAACCTGGTCACTCGGCGATGGTCCACGCCCAGCTTCTTCAGGCGGCTGCTCCAGAACTCGAGCGCCCGCGCCGGGACCTGGAATGAGACGGTCGTCACCTGGCCGCTGCCGGCTCGCTGCCTCGGCCAGGTCGGCCATCCGAAGAAGGTCATCACGGTGCCCGGCGTGCCGGCGTGGTCGGCGAAGTAGATGTGATAGGTGTCCGGCAGGTCTTGGTTGATGCTCTTCTTGACGAAGCGCAGGCCGAGCACTCCGACGTAGAAGTCGACGCACTTCTGCACGTCGCCCGTGATGCACGTCACGTGGTGGATGCCGGGGATGCTGGCGGCCATTGTCAGGCGCCTCCGCTAATTAATCCGTGCACCCCCATGTTAGTCGTGGCCGGACGCGGTGTCCGAACTCGCTTCAGCTTCCGTGCGCGCCCATATCTCGGCCGCCATCGGCTCGTTCATCTCCTCCTGGAGGTGGGCGACCAGGCCGATGGCGCGGGCCATCACGGCGAGGCCGCGGCAGATGCGCCACGAGAGCTCCATCTCGCTCGCGATCGCGGCGATCGCCCCGGTCGCATTGACCGGGAGGTCGCGGCCGTAGGCCTTCGTTGCCTCCTCGGAGATGAGGTTCATGAGCGCCACGTGGCGGCCGGAGAAGCCGTGCTCCGCGGCCAGGGCGAAGAGGCGGGTGGTGCGGGGGTCGACCGGCTTGTGGATCGGGTGACCGAGACCGGGAACGGGCTCTTTTCGGGCGCGGTGCTCGGCGACGATCTTCCGCGCCGTTTCGCGCGGGTCGCCTCCGCCTGGGGCTTCCTGCAGGGTGCGCGCGGCCTGCTCGATCGAACCGCCGAAGCGGTCGCCCATACCCAGCAGGCCCGCGGCGACCGCCGACTGGAGCGCCTCGGGCGCGCCGTAGTAGGTGAGACGCGCGGCGATCGTGCTGGGCGTCAGGCCGTGCTCGACCAGCGTGACCGCCAGCGCGTTGAACATGACCGATTCGTGAGGGTTGGGCAGGCGGCCCTGCAGCTCCAGGAATGCGACGTCCCCCAGGGAGACCTTGCCGAGAAGGTCGGCGGTCAGGTCGTAGCCGCGGACGAAGATCTGGTCGGCGGTGCTCCGTCCAAGTTTTGATTTGAGCTTCCGGCTCATCTCTGGACGGACAGTCGCGTCTTGTAGCCGGCCTCTCCGAAGTCTGCTTCCGGGATGAGTGTCACGCGGCTGCGGAACAGCAGCTTGGCGTGGATGGCGTTCTCGATTTCCGTGACCAGCGCGGGGTCCTTCGCGTGCCCCTCGACGACCTCGACCTCGACCGGAATCGGCGGCTCGATCGAGGTTTCCGGGCCCTTGCGCACCACGCGCGCGCGGCCCGTGACGCGCGGCCGGAAGTCACCGACGATGGAGAGGATCGCGGCCGGATAGACGTTGACGCCGCGCACGATGAACATGTCGTCGCGACGCCCCAGGACGCGCTGGCGGAAGGTGGTGCGCTCGCATTCGCATGACGTTCCCTCGATGCGCACGATGTCGCCGCCGAGAAAGCGGACCACGGGCATCGCCTCGCGCGTCAGCGTCGTGTAGGCCAGCTCGCCCACCGCACCCGTCTCTATCTCCATCGGTTCGCGCGTTTCGGTATCGATCAGCTCGACCCACACGTGCCCGCCGCCGCAGAAGTGCATGCCCTGCTGGTGCGGACACTCGCCGAACAACGAGGGCGCGATGTCGCCGATGCCCATGACCTCCGTCACGGTCACGCCCAGCACGCGCTGGATGTGGTCGCGAATCGCGGGGATGCCCCCGCCGGGCTCGCCCCCTGTGACGACATGCGTTAGCTTCTCCACTCGCTCCTCACGCCGGCCCTCTCCCCTGAGGGGAGAGGGGGCTTGTTCCACGCGATTTGCCAAGAATTGGGCAAATGAGGCGGTGGACAGCAGCGTGTCGGCGAGACCCGTGCGTAGCCCGAAGACGACGCGCTCGGTATCGCCCGGCGCGACGGGAATCGAGCGCGCGCCGATGCGCAGCAGCACGAAGTGCGTGTGGCCGGCCACAAAGGGTCCGGCGCCGAACGTCGTCAGCACCGAGCTGTGCTCGTGGATGCCGGTCGCGTAATAGCTGCGCGTGCCCATCACGGTCCAGGTCTCCATGTCGCCACGCGTCAGCGCGAGCACGCTGGGCGATCCAGTCGTGCCGCTGGTCTGGTAGATGCGCTTGACCTGCTCAGGCGCGACGCAAAGGTTGCTGCCGAACGGCGGGTCCTCGTCGAGCGCGTGCCTGAGCTCTTCTTTGGTCGTGAATGGCAGCTGGCTCAGGTCGGCGAGGCTGACGAACGAGTTGCCAGCGCCCGCCTCGCGCCACTTCCGCGCATAGAAGGACGAGCCCTCGCGCAGCCTTCGGAACTGGCGCTCCCAGGCCGCGGCGGAGATGCGCCTGGTCTCCTCCCACGGCGCGGCCTCGACCTCGCGTTCCCAGATCCAATCTCGTTCGCATGTGTCGCCGGCGAGCCGGTTGGTGCTGATCGCCATCGAGGCACAGATTAACCTTGCTGGCGTGGCGAAACTCTTGCCCACAACGGTCGTCGGCAGCTACCCGCAGCCCGACTGGCTGGTCGATCGGAAGATGCTGGGGAGCCGCCTGCCGCCGCGCACGCGGGCGCTGGAGATCTGGCGAGTCGCACCCGATTTGGTCGAGCAGGCGCAGGACGACGCGACGGTCGTCGCGATCCGCGACATGGAGCGGGCTGGGATCGACATCGTCACCGACGGTGAGATCCGCCGCGAGAGCTACTCCAATCGGTTCGCCACGGCCCTCGAGGGGATGGACCCCGACAACCCCGGAACGGCGCTCGACCGCACCGGCCATCCGAACCCGGTGCCGCGCGTGGTCGGGCCGATCCGCCGCACGCGGCCGGTGGAGGTGCGCGACGTGCAATTCCTCCGCGCCAGCACCACGCGACTGATCAAGGCCACGCTGCCTGGACCGTTCACGATGTCGCAGCAGGCGCAGGACGACTACTACCACGACGAGGCCGCGCTCGCGATGGCGCTCGCGGCGGCCGTGAACGAGGAGATGCGCGACCTGTTCGCGGCCGGCGCCGACGTGGTGCAGATCGACGAGCCGTATCTGCAGGCGCGCTCCGAGAAGGCGGAGCGATTTGCGCTGGCGGCCATCAACCGAGCCCTCGCTGGTGTCGACGGCACGACCGCGCTGCACACTTGCTTCGGCTACGCGCACATCGTGCACAACCGGCCGAACGGCTATCCGTTTCTCGAGCAACTGGCCGACACCTCGGTGCGGCAGATCTCGCTCGAGTCCGCGCAGCAGCAGGTCGATCTGTCGGTGCTCAGGTCGCTGCGCGACAAGACGCTCATCGTCGGGGTGATCGATCTCTCCGACGAGAGCCCGGTCGAAGACGTCGAGACGGTGGCGATGCGGATCAGGAATGCGCTGCGGTTCGTCGACCCCGAACGGCTCTTGGTCGCGCCCGACTGCGGGATGAAGTACCTGCCGCGCGACAAGGCGTTCGGCAAGCTGCGGGCGATGGTGAAGGCGGCGGAAAGGGTGAGGGCGGAGATTTATTCAGCGCCGCCCTCGTGAACAACCGAGGGCTCGCCCCCATCCGACCGGGCCGCTGCGCGGCCGGGTCACACCCCCGCGCTTGCGCGGGGCTCCCCGGCAAGCGGGGAAGGGAAGCCCTACCGGCGGATTCGGCTCGCTACTTGCGTCAGCTCTTCGATTGCCTGGCGGGCCAGCTTGACCGCTCGGGCGTAGGCGGCCTTGCTCGGCGGCCGGGAGCGGCCTTTGAGCGAGGCGTCGATGAACTGCTTGGCGAGCTGAGATGAATCTTTGGCCAACGTCATCCTCCCTTCAATTCTGACCAGTAGCGGTCGATGATCAGCTCGGCGAACCACTCCGACCAGTATTTCTGTTTCAGCTTCTTCTTCGCCAGGTAGTTGCGGAACTCGGGCGTCACCTCGAGCTCGGCGATCAATAGCGCGGTGACGTCATCCGGCCTCAGTTCCTTTATATATGCGTGGGTGGCGGCGTAGGCGTGCTTTGCCTTCGCCTTCCACTTGGTGGCATCGCCCTCGAGCAGGCTGGTCAGGCTCGCGTCCTCCAGGTCCTGCAGCTTCTTCTGGGTCAGCGCCATTACTGCCAGAGCACCATTCGCGTGGCCCAGGCGGCGGAGGCGAAGACGGCGGCGAGCTGGACGGCGAAGAGGCCGATCGTCCAACCGTAAAGCCCGTTCGATCCCCCGTTGATCAGCCACAGAAGACTCAGCGCGACGGTGATCAGGCTGAGGGCGAAGGTTCCGAGCAGCGCGCTGCCGGTCCGGCGGTAGGGCTGGACCACCGCCACCGGGACACCGCCGGGGTAGGACTGGTACGAGGCGATGATGATGCCTAGGAAGACCAGGACGAAGCCGGCCAGCGCGGCCGACGCGCCGAGGATGGCGACCACGACGTCCTTGGGCTCGATCAAGTCCAGCCAAGAATAAAGAGAGGCCCGGTTGCCCGGGCCCCTCCGTTAAGGGCTTACGCCCCTCTCCCCACCTGCGTTGTCAGCAGCCGGTGGCCGGCTGGCGGAACCCGTCGAAGGGGTTCAGGTCGCCCATCAGCGTGTAGCGACCAATGTTGGTGGACGGTGATTGCGTAGGCTCGGCGACGTTGTTCGGAGCCGTGCGCATGAACCAGGACAGATATGCCTCGTCTTCGGGGTGGTAGAAACCGTCGGCACTCTGCGTGCCGTTCGGGTTGGGACCCTGCTGGAACGAGTTGGTGCCCATGGCGAAACCGATCGCGACCACCGGGTCGCCGGTCTCGAGCAGCCTCGTGCAGCCGTACTGCGGTGCCGTCGGCGTCAGCCAAGGCTCGACGGTATTGTTGGTGAAGGGGTCGTCAGCCCACTCGGCGACCTCGTGGCTGACCGCGTGAATGTCCTGGAGCGCCCAATCGGTTCCGCCGTTTGGCCGTGAATAGAGGCCCGGCTGCACCCACGACGCCCAAGCGTAGGTCTGGATGACCTGGTTGCCGTTGCCCTTGGTCGAGCCGGCGCCACGGCCATTCACCTCGGACGCTCCGTGAAATCCGATCACGCAGCAGTTGAAGGGATTGGGTCCGACGTGGAGTAGAACGTTGTTGGTCAGCCAGATCGGAAGGTGGGTCGGATCGGCGCTCGTGTTGAGGTTCTGGATCTTTGCCGCCCACCAGGTGATGTTGATGTCGGCGAATATCACGCCGCGGCCGCTCTGGAGAAGCACTCCCTGGCTGGACGGGACGTCGATCGTCACCGCCGGCAGGACGTTGGGATTCAGGACCAGGTGGTAGTTGCTCGCGCCCGTGCGATTGAATTGCGCCCGCATCGTCGCGTCTTCGAGCTGAAGCAGGTTGCCGGCGTCGCCCTGCGACAAGGCCATGGGAGTGACTCCGTCCCCGCCTCTCGTCAGGCTGGTTTTCGGCATGCATGTCGACAAGCGGCAGCCGGGAACCGTGGCGTAGACGGTGGAGCCGTAGTCGTTGTTGGCGAACTGAGGTGACGCAAGGGTCGCGGCGAGCACGCCGCTTCCGCTGAACGTCATTCCATCAAGGTTCACGTTCACCGGCGTGATGTCGGCCTGGATGGCCGGCGAGCTGTTCGAGCTCGGATCAGTCCCAACCATGTTGTAGCCATACGTGACCCCGTTGTGCGGGTCCAGCGTCTGGCCGAACCAGTGCTGGACGGTCCGCGTCGTAGACGTGGGAGTAGCTCCACCAAAGCTCGCCGTCAGCGCCTGCATCTGCGAGTCGTCGATCACCGGGATGGTGCTCGCGCTCACCGGCGAAGCGCCGAATGCCGCGACCACCGCGGCGATGACAGAGACGGGAAGGCCCAGTCGTCGATACTGCATACACACCCCTCTCGAACAAACACCCCTACGACACACCCTTGCGGACTCGGTGCAAGTGTTCAGAGAGTCTACTGGCGACCGTTAAGGAATTACCAGTTCTTAAAGAAATTGCCGTCCTGAAAAATGTAAATTGGGGTCTGGAAATCCGTTCGGGTACGCTCTCTGGGCGTGCCGCCGTAGCTCAATTGGCAGAGCAGTTGTTTTGTAAACAACAGGTTGCGGGTTCGATTCCTGCCGGCGGCTCCAGGAAGAGGAGGGGTGAAATGCAAGCGGATGAAAGGGCCCGGCTGATCCGGCGGTACCGCGACGGCCATCGGGCAGTCGTCGAGGCGCTGGAAGGCATCACCGACGAGGAGCTCGACCGGTCGCTCGACAAATCGAATGACGGCGGATGGACGCCGCGGCAGATCGCCCACCACCTCGCCGACAGCGAGATGAATTCCGCCATCCGCATCCGCAAGCTGCTGGTGGAGCCCGACCCCGTCATCCAGGGCTACGACGAGAAGGCGTTCGCCGAGCGCCTGACCGGCGACCGGCCGATCCAGCCGTCCCTGGAAGCCATGCGGTGGGCGCGGGAGACCTGCTCCCAGCTGCTCGACCGGATGAGCGAGGCCGACTGGCAGATCGTGGGCACGCACACCGAGAGCGGGCCGTACGGAACCGTCGACTGGCTGAGGATCTACGCGGCCCACGGCCACGACCACGCGGCGCAGATCAAGCGCGCCCGAGGCAAGTGACGCCCGCCAACCAGGCGGTGCTCGACACGGCGCTGAGCCGGGCGCGGGCGGGCCGGAAGGCCGATCTGGACGAGCTCGTCGACGAGCTGCGCATACCCTCTATAAGCACTCTCCCCGAGCGGCGGGAGGATTGCCTGCGCAACGCGGCGTGGCTCCGCGACCGGTTTCGGGGGCTGGGCATGACCTCCGAGCTAATCGAATCCATCCCCGGCAAGCTGCCCGTCGTCGTGGCGGACTGGAACGGACGCCCGGGCAAAGCCCATTTGACGGTCTACGGCCACTACGACGTGCAGCCGATCGACCCGATCGACGAGTGGAGCTCCCCGCCGTTCGACCCGGCGGTCCGCGACGGCCACCTCTACGCGCGCGGGGCCGCCGACAACAAGGGCAACCACATGACGGCGGTCAAGGCGGTCGAGCACCTGTTCGCGGCCGGAGGGCCACCGATCAACCTGCGATTCCTGATCGAAGGCGAGGAGGAGATCAGCGGGCGCGCGCTGCCCAAGTACCTGCATGAGAACGGCGCCAGGTTGAAGAGCGACGCCGTCCTCATCTGGGACAGCGGCATGGACGAGGAAGGCAACCCCACGTTGGCGATGGCGCTGCGCGGCCTTCTCTACACCGAGCTGCACGCGAGCGGGCCCGCCGTCGACCTTCACTCCGGCACGTACGGCGGGGTGGCGCCCAACCCCGTGAACACGCTGGCCCGGATCATCGGAGAGCTGAAGGACCGCCACGGCCGCGTCACCATCCCCGGTTTCTACGACGCGGTGCGCGAGCCCTCGGAGGTAGAGATGAGGGCGTGGAAGGCCAAGGACGCCGACTATGTCGCCACCGTCAAACGGATGATGGGCACCCGCGCGATCGAAGGCGAGGAAGGACGCCTGGCGATGGAGCGAACCGGCAGTCGCCCGACGCTCGACGCCAACGGATTCCTGGGCGGATTCGCCGGCGAGGGGCAGAAGACGGTCATCCCGGCTCGGGCGTTCGCCAAGGTGAGCATGCGGCTGGTTCCGGACCAGGACTGGAAGTCGATCCTCCCGGCGCTGGAAAAGCGCGTCGCCGAGCTGACCACGCCGGGCGTGGAGGTGAAGGTCGAGATGCTGAGCGCGGCGCCGCCGGTCCTGGCCGGGGCGGACCACCCGCCGGCGCAGGCCTTGCGCGCGGCGTACAGGGAGGCGTTCGGCAAGGAGACGGCGCTGATCCGGGTCGGTGGGTCGATCCCCGTGGCGGTCGACTTCCAGGAGGCTGTCGGCGCACCGCTCGTGATCAGCGGCATCGCCCAGGCCGACTCGGCGATCCATTCGCCTAACGAGCACCTGGCGATCGACAACTATCACCGTGGAGTCGAGGCGCTGATCCGATTCATGTGCGGGTTGGCCTAGCACTCAGCTCATCCGTGTAACCAGCGCTCGTATCCGCCTTCGGGAAGTGGAATCAACTCTGGAGGTACTGATGCGAAGACTGATACGAATCGCCGTGACCAGCTGTGCGTGCGGGATCGCGCTGGCTCTGACCAGCGTGCCGGCGGGCGCGCTCGTCACTCCTTCGACCGGCCAGCCGGGCGCACCTACCAACACCTGCGGTGTGAGCAACCCTGTCACGCCTGGCGGCGCCGCCAACGCGCCGGGGTCGCCGTTCAATTCGACCGGCCAGGCCGGCAATGTCTATGCCGGGAACCCCGCCACCGCCTCGCTGGCGCATTCCAACAGCTCGGCCGCCGTTTCGCAGTACGACGCGGCCTGCGTGAGGCTCAGCCACTAGGAGACATCTACCCCTTCGACGGCGTGCCTCCGCGGACCACAGCGGGGCACGCCACGCGGGGGGCCCGGATCAGGAGATCGGGATCAGCTCGAAGGTTGCCCGCTCTCCTGGCGTGAGGGGCTCGGACGGTTTCGAAGGCTTGACGACCGATCCGTACTTCTTGCGCACGAGCTCGGACGCGGCTCGGGCTTCCGATGGGTCGGTTACGTGACGCGGCTTGACCTTGATCGACTCGCCCGCAATGTGGAGCGTCGCCTCGCCTCGCGCCATCAGGTTTTGAGGCCAGTGCCGGCGCAGGCCCTGGCCCGATCGAATGTAGAGGCGCTTCCCGTCCGTGGAGATCCAGATCGTCACCCGATGCGGCTTGCCTGTCTTGCGACCCACGGTCGTGAGGGTGACCTCCTGCTCACGCGCCGCCGCGTCGACCGGCCGGATAGCTGGTGCCATGAGCTACGATCCTCCCTCCATGCGGCGCCGGATGTTCCTGCCGTTCCTCGTGGCCTCGACCTCCGTAGCCGCCCTGTTTGCGTCCACCCTCGTCATCTCCAACCATGGAAGCTTCGGTTTGAATTCCGCGGTCCTCGGAGCGCGGAACGTCCGGGTCGCTCCACCGGTCGACAACCAGACCCATCTTTACGTGCTGGACGGTTGGGGCGGCGTGCACCCCGTGGGCACGTCGGCGCCACTCGCGACTACCGCCTCGTGGCCCACGCGCGACATCGCGTTCAGCCTTGCCCTCTTCCCCGACGGCAGCGGCGGATATGTCATGGACGGGTGGGGTGGGCTGCACGAGCTCGGGGCCGCGCCGAAAGCCGACAGCGGGGTGTACTGGCCTCACTGGATCGGGGCGCGCGAGGTGGTCATGGCACCGTGGTCGTCGGGCCGCAATCCCGCGGGATACCTGCTCGACGCCGACGGCGGCATCCACCCATTCGGCGGCGCGCCTGAGGTCACCGGAAACACGACCTGGCCCAGCCAGGGAATCGCCCGGGGCCTCGTCTTGACGCCGGACAGCACGCCGTCCGCGGTGAGGGGGTACACGCTCGACGGCTTCGGCGGGATTCATCCCTTCGGCGGAGCGCGGGCGGTGATCGTCTCCTCACACTGGACCGAGGACGTCGCCCGGGGCATCGTCCTTGTTCACGGCGTGAACGACGTGCTGGTGCAGGGGTACACGCTCGACTATTCGGGCGGCATCCACCCGTTCGGCGGCGCTCCCGCCGTGCAGGCCTCCGCGGCCTGGCCGGGGCAGGACATGGCCGACTCGATCGTCACGTGGACGGCAGCGCCGACCGCCTCGCCCGGTGGTTGGGTGCTGGATCGCCACGGCGATGTGCACGCGTTCGGCAGCGCGCCGGCCCTCGCGCCGTCCAAGACCTGGCCCGGCTGGGACATCGCGCGCGGACTGGCGGGCGCGGGCAGCGGCGGCGGGAGCACCGAGCGGCTGATCCTCCCCGCGGAGACGATCAACGATTCGTTCGGCACCTACTTCAACCAGCGCGACGCTCGTTGGGCCGCCCAGGAGGTCGGGCCGGCGACCTACCAGGTATGGAAGATCGGCTGTCTCATCTCCGACCTGGCGATGGTCTACTCGCACTTCGGCTTCGGCTCGGTGACGCCGTCGACGATCGCGGCGCACACGGGCTGGTTCAACGCAGCCGGCGCGATGTACAACTCGGCGCTCAACATTCCAGGGCACACCACGATCATGGTGTTCAAGCCTGATCCGTCATGGATCCAGGCGGAGGTCGCGGCGGGGCATCCGGTGGTCGTGGGCATGAACACGCCGGCGGGCACGACGCATTTCGTCACGCTGACCGGTCTTGATGGCGCGTCGGACTACTGGGTGAACGACCCATGGGAGCAGAACGCGATGCACGTCACGTTCTCAGGCGATTGGTCCGACCGCGGCCCGATCTACGAGGCGATCGCCTTCATCTGATCGCCTGGTTACAGAGGTCAAGGGAGCCTCGGTTGGTCCATCCGGAACGTGAACATGAGCTCGGGGTCGATCCGCGCGTAGAAGATGTCGCTGCTCAGCGCGAACTTCCTCCACTCGTCCCCATATAGAGGTATGTAGACGTTGTAGGCGTAGGTCTTGAACTCTTCGTAGTCCGGGTCGTCCAGCGCGAAGAGGTTCGCCTTGCCGTGCACCACGATGGACAGCTCCTCGCCGCGGGTGTGCGCCGCACTGACATCGGGCCGCGCGCTGAGGTGGCGATAGCGTCGCGACGTTTTCGACGACGAGAAGTAGAAATGCGCGCGGTAGAAGAGGCCGTCGACGGGTGCGACGCGCGGCTTGGCGTCCGCCGTGACCGTCGCCAGGTCGAGGATCTGGACGCACGGTAGGAGCGCGCCGAGCTCGGCCGCGGGAATGCGTCTCTCGGGCGTGGTGATGCTTTTCAGGTGGCCGCCAGCGGTGTCGTAGCTTCGGTTGAGCAAGCCCTGGAGCCAATCCAGGTCCTCGGCGGTCTCGTGCATGTTCTCAACTCACGGTACTCTCGATCCATGGACAGCCTGGCCGTCGGATCCCAGTGGCCTGACCTGACGGTCTCCTCGTGCACGCGGGCGGCCGGGGAGTCGAGGCTACTGGCCGGGCGGTAGCGAGGAGGGTTCGTTCTACGCCTATGCGTACCCGGAGCCGAAGGGCTTTGCCGAGTGGAAGGTGGCGCCTCGCGAGGCGTACTACGACCGGAACATGCGCGAGTTCCTGCTGCCATATGCCGCGGTGCGCAAGGCGGCCCATCCCGACGCGATGCTGATGAGCTTTTGTCAGAGCACCTACGAAGCCGCCGCTGAACTGGGTCGCTGGGACCGCGGGCCTCTCGAGAAATGAGTCAGCGGACCGTTAACTCCTGGCTCCAGCAATGGACCTGCGTTGGCGGAACGTGCGCGCCTCCGTCGGCACCTCCGCGAAACGCACTGGAGCGAACCATGGACAAATACGTGAGCTTCACGGCGCCAGTCTTGCGGGGCTGCTGGGCGATCCCGGTGGCGATTGGTGTGTTTTTTGTCAGCCGCGGGTTGGGTGTGGGCGGCTTGTACTTGAGCAGTCTGTACTTCGGTCTTTTTAGCTTCTATTGCCTCGCCAACTTCGCCCGCTGCCGTGAAGCGCACTGCATCATCACCGGTCTTGGCTGGGGCGTCCTCGCGATCGTCGCCCTTGTCGCGGCGGTGATGCAGGCCAACTGGTTTGGTCCGATTTGGAACGCGTTTCTTATCGTGTTCGTTGTCGGACACGGTTTCGAGCTCATCTGGGCAGCCAGCCGCCACACACACGCCCTGCGCGTGTAGGGAGCGGATGACGAGCGACCCGTCGCGGCTGGCCACTCTCGAGCGACGGCGCAATCGGGAATGCCGGTTGACACCAGATCATGCCCTGAGCTCGATCGACGAAGCGGCCTCCTTCCTGGCCGAGCGAGGCCTCCTCACCCGCATGCCCGATTCAGCGCTGCCAAGCCTCTTCGGGGCGTGTCACGAGGCCCCGGGGCGAGCCGGTGGCAGAGGCTTCGAGCTCTGGCCCCGGACGAAATGGATATGGTCGTTCCAGTTGACCCTTCGCCCGGAAACCCTCTTGACGAAGCTGCACCGCGGAAAGTCGCTCTATCTGACGGCTGAGACCGCGCGCTTGTTCGATCCCCTGGTCAGGCAGTCAATCGCCGAAGCCACCGGCGACGAGGCGACGCTGCTTGCTCACCTCGCGAAGCACGGCGAGTCGACGCTGGATGACCTGGAGGTGGAGCTGGCGTGGGATCGCAAGCGCCTGAAGCGGACCCGCGACCGGCTGCAGCGCGTGGGTGCGGTCGTCGGCGACGGGCTGGTGTTCGAGGATGAATCGACCTGGCATTTCGCGCCACTGCGCCGGTGGGACAAGGTCTTCGACAAGCCGGCCGCGCTGGACAACCCCCACGACGCCGTGGTCATGGCCGCGATGCGCGCCGCGGTGCTCGTCCCGGAGGGGGATCTTGGAAACTGGTTCAGCTGGCCGATTCCGCCCGGTACGGTGGAAAGACTGCTCGCCGAAGGCCGACTTATCCGGCCTGCCTCTGGCTGGCTCGCGATCGCCGACTGACCGCATCAGGTTGGCGGAGCGAGACGCAGAGGCGTCCGCTTCGCGAGGAGGTCAAAGTCGGCGTCTGAATGGAGCAACGACGCATCGGCGTTGATGGCGACGACTGCGATGAGGCAGTCGACCAACCTGCGGATGGTCAGTCCAGCGCGACGGCACGTGCGGTACATGGCAGCGGCTTCCTCATAGTCCGACAATCCGCGAACAGGGAGCATCTGGCATCCGAGCACCAGCCGCCGCAGCATTCGTAGATGGCTGTCATCTCTAGCGCCGGCAAGCACCTCCATCACGATCGGTTCGGTCGTGGCAAGCGATGCGTGACCGCTGAGGAGAGCGCGCACACGGTCATTCACCGGGCTTCCCGTGGCGCGCAAGAACTCGACCCACGCCGAGGAATCAACCAGGATCAGCCCGCCGCGCGGCGCGATTTCCTCAACTCCGCGAGGTCGCCATCCCAGCCCGATCCTTCGAGAGCGAGCGCCTCTGCCAAATCCAGAGGCTCATCAACCAGCCTACGTAGAGCCAGGTCGACCGCCTCACGTTTCGTCCTCAGGCGATACCTGCGCATCACCTCGTCAACGAGACGATCATCAAGCTCCACATTGGTGCGCATTGATACACCATCATACACGCGAGCCGCCGAGTAATCGCCCCTCCTAAAGCGATACCGCAAGTTGCGTTACGCAGATTGCGGGATTGGCGGGGCATGGTTGATGCTTTTCGAACTTGGTGTGGTGCTGCCTCCAGATTGGGATCAAGAGGCTTTGATAACACGCTGCTCCTCGATCGAATTCGGGGAGGCGGGTGATCAGCAGGCAGATCTACGTGGCCCCGTCTATATACGTGCCCTGCTAGACCAGCTCCGTCCGGTCGGGCACGCGACAGCGAGGTGCTGTTGTGCGGGGCAGCGACCCCCAAGGCGACGCGCCTTGGGGTCGCTCGATGGCGTCGAGACGGCGGAAGCTTATTCGCTGCCCTCGAACTGGTGGTCGACGTTGGCACCGGCGGCATCGGCATGACCGACGTCGGCCGCGCCAGGCGCCTCCGGGGCGTCGACTGTCTCCCCGGCTCCAGCTGTCTCGGCCGGCTCCACGCCGGTCTGGCTTTGTGGCGCCGGGGTGGGGCTCGGCGTCATTGGAGAGGCGTGAACTGCCAGCGCGCCGGCCCCCAAGGCGAGTACCGCGGGTACCGCCACGAGTGCGAACTTACGTTTCAAATTCATGATCTGAGACACCTCTTTATCGGATTACGGTCCCTGACCGCTGACCAAGAGCCTGATCCCGGTTCCTCAACCAAACCTAAATCGGGCGCACGACATCGTTTAGTAATTCTTTAGATGCTCGGCGCAGCATTCCCTCATGCGAGTCCTGGTTGTCGAGGACGACCGGCGGCTTGCCGCCAGCCTGCGCCGGTCTTTGGTCGAGTCGGGGATGGCCGTCGATGTCGCCCACGACGGCGAGGAGGGCCTGGCGGCGGCATCCTCGACGCCCTACGACGTGATCGTGCTCGACATCATGTTGCCGCGGCTCGACGGCCTGGAGGTGACGCGCCGCCTCCGCGAACAGAGAGTCGAGACGCCGATCTTGATGCTGACCGCGCGCGACGGTGTCGACGATCGAGTCGGCGGCCTGGAGGCGGGCGCCGACGACTACCTGGTCAAACCCTTCGCGCTGCGCGAGGTTGTCGCTCGCCTGCGTGCACTCACGCGGCGACACGTGCCGAACCGTAAGGCCCAATTGACGGCTGGCAAGCTGCTGCTCGACACTGCCGCCCACACCTTGACGGTTAACCGCCGCGAGGTTGACCTGACCACCAAGGAATTCGCCATCCTCGAGTACTTCCTCTTGAATCGCGGCAGGCTGCTGACCCGCAGCCAGATCCTGGAGCACGCCTGGGACTACGACTTCGAGGGCGGACGCAACCTGATCGAGGTCTACATCGGGCGGCTGCGCAAGAAACTGATCGAGGCCGGGGCCGGGGATCCGTTCATCACGGTCAGGGGTTCTGGCTATCGGTATGCCGCAGACGGCGCGTGATGCGCCGCCTGACCGGCACCCGCGGCCGGCTCGTCCTCCTCGCCGTCGCAGTCTTTGCGGTGGCACTCCTAGTCGCCGACGGCGCCGTGCTGGCCTCGGTCGCGGTGACCCAGTCCCAGGAATCGGACGCTGTCCTGGTGGCACAAGCGCATGTGATTGCTTCGAATCTGCAAGACACTAATGGGCGGCTCACGCTCGGCGGTGCCGACCTACCCGGCGAGACAGAAAGTGGAATCGCAGTCGATGCCGCCGTGGTCTCCGCCAATACGGTCGTGGCCCAGACTCCCAACCAGCCGCTGGCCAACAGCGTTCTCTTGAGCCTGGCGGCGCAGGCGATCGGATCGGGAGCCAGGGTCTGGGCAGACGTCATCGATTCCCGCAATGTGCCGAGGCGGGCGTATGCCGTTCCGCTATCGACAGGTTCAGCGCCGACGGATGCGATCGTGGTCAGCCGTTCGGTGGGCGAGATGCTGGCAGCCCAGCGCCGTACATTCCTGATTTTGTTTGTCGTCTCGGCGGCGCTGCTCGTGATCGGTGGGGCGCTCTCTTATTGGCTGGCGGGACGCGCCCTGCGGCCGGTCCGCATGATTGCCGGACTCGCCCGTTCCATCAGCGAGCACGACCTGCATCGTCGGGTCGATGTCAAGGTACCGCCGGACGAGCTGGGTGAGCTGGTGGACACTTTCAACACTATGCTCGCCCGCCTCGAAGCCGGCTTCATCAGCATGGGCAGGTTCACGGCCGATGCTTCCCACGAGCTTCGAGCTCCGCTGGCGCTCATGCGCATCCAACTAGAGGGCGCGCTCAGTCGCAGCCGGAGCCGCGACGACTACAAGCAAACGCTCGCGTCACTGCTGGTAGAGGTCGAGCACCTGAGTCGGCTGGCTGACCAGCTGCTCATCCTCGCCAGAGCCGACGCGGGTGCGCTCCTGCCGGCCAAGGAACCCGTCGACGTGGCGGACTTCCTCCACGAGACCGCCGCTCGCTGGGAGGGCATCGCGGTGGAGCACCGGACCCGGCTTGCTGTCAGCGCTCCGAACTCGGGCCGCATGGACGCCGATCCCGCGCTGCTGCGCCGGGTGCTCGACAACTTGATCGAAAACGCCTTCCGGCACACCGCCGAGGGAACCGCGGTGGTGCTGCGGGGTTTCGCCTCGGACGGAGGCTGGAACCTGGAAGTGGCCGATCAGGGGCCTGGCGTGGCTCCAGAAGATCGCGCGCGTTTGTTCACTCGATTTGCCCGGTCGGACAGCGCGAGATCCCCTGAGAACGGCGGTGCTGGGCTCGGCCTCGCGCTCAGCGCCGCGATCGCCCGGGCGCATGGCGGAACGCTCGAACTGGTGCCGAGTGGCGGGATCGGCGCCCAGTTCAGGCTCCACATCCCCGACAGCGCACGTCCGTGAAACCCTTGGCGGCAGGCTCGTCTGACCGGGCCTCAAATGGCGGAGCGGCAGCGGAGAGGGAGAGATTTGAACTCTCGATGGGCCAGTGACCCATAACGGTTTTCGAGCCCGAGCCTCTGGTCGACCCTTGATCTTGAATTCAGAAACGGCCTTTGGGCCATTTCCCTTAACGGTTTGCGCCGTTAGCCTCACGGTCTTTTCCTCCCGCCGAGGCACTTGACAGGGTATCAGACAGTTGATTCGATGACTACTGCGACGTATCGGGATTGGCGTGTGGCCGGTGCGAGCCGCTACCTACCCGGCCAATGCTTGTCGACGTATGCCAACATCTCCTTCGGCTCGAGCGGCACGGTCGCATTACCAAGGCGCACCAAGAACACTTCGTGCCCTTCCCTCACGATCATGATCGGATGGTCACACGGCTCGATCGACACCTGGCAGAGGTCGTCGCCATCAACAGCATGGAAGGTCATCGTTATGAAGCTGCTGAGCACGGCGGCATCGACGGTCTTACGAAGCAAAGCGTTGAGGTGTCTCTCAAACCCGTCGCGATCCTTGATGCTAGCCGATGATTCGTAATCGTGTTCCAGCCCGATGACCGAGTGGTCGGGCCCAACCCCGATCACGAGCGTCCCGCCATCGGCGTTGAGGAAGCCGACTGCCGCCTTAACCGCCACATCCTCGAGGTCTTTGTTCGTCCTGTTATGAGCGAGGTCCCAACGTAAGGTGGACTTGAACTCAAGGTGATGACTCTCGTCGCGGGTAATTAGTGCCGATATCCCGTCCTCGCCTGGCTCCTCGGGAGCTGCCTTCGCTACAAGCTTGTCGAGGAAGACGTTCATCGCATGGGCCAGGGACTTCCGCCGATGGGTAAGGAAGCGGTCGAAGTTGTCTTTCTCCCAGAGCTTCTCGTCTGTTGGCACGGACTGGTCTCGTAGCGCTCCAGGGAACTTCTGCTCCACGTTCCCGAGGTATTTCGCCGGCTGAGTCATCGAGATCTTGCGATTCGCTTTCTGCGTAAGGAACGCTCGGTTAGCGACCTCGTTGACCGTTGCCCTATCGGTGATGCCTATTTGTCGCAGGACACCCTTCGGGAAAATGTGATGGCTCTCGAGCCCGTTGGACTTCCCAACGGCCTTCGAATAAAGAGTTAGTCCTGTGAACCAGTCCCGCGCACCTCTTGCCCTTGCGAGTACGTACGCGAACTTATACAAGCCGGTTGTCATGCCCTTTCCGACCATATCCTTCGCATCGACCTGAACTCGACCCCTCTGCTCCAGGATCGCTTCGACGAGCCTGCGGGTGGGGTCTGGATCCGTCAGGACCGTGACATCGCGCTTCAAGCGGGTGTCGGTAGCACCTGTGTAACGTCCCCAGATCGATGCCAGATACAGCCACCTAAGGAACTTGTTGCGTTCCTCTGTCGAGGCGAACTGCTGATCTCGCTTTGCCAGATAAACGAGGATCGGAATGAGGGCCAACGTGGATGTGATGTCCTCTAACGACTCGATGAATGCGTCGTGGCGGAGGACGTTGACCAAGTATTCAAAGGACTTCTGGATAAGCGGCCAAGCCTTCTGAAAGTCTTCCGAGGAAAGGGAATAGAAGGCCGCGTCGAAGTTCACGGAGCCGCCGGCCGCTCCCGAAGTCGCGCGGATGAATATGTCAGGCTCGACAGCAAAGCCCAGGCCCTTCATCTTCGTGGCGAATGCGGTGATCTGCCTACGAGCTTCTGGCCAGGCCGTGCAAATGTGCGCCATCGCCAAGTCCGCGCGACTCAATGGCGTGCCAGCGTGGTTGACGCGATTGAAGATCTCGACGACATCCGCGAGTACGAGTTTTTCGTCCTTCAGATCGTCGACCTGATAGGTGTATGAGTGGATCTTGTCAAGGTTGTTGAGCTTCGCCAGGCCCTTTTGCGCTAGCTCCCGCTGGGCTGGGTCAAGCATTGGTAGCTGATCAAGGAAGGTATTCATCCCTTTCTTGAGGAAGTCATGGACGCTGAACCAGACAGGATTACCGTCCATGATCGACTTTGTGTAGTAAGAGAACTCTTCGGTCGCGATGTTGAAGTAGATGTTGAAAAAGAGCTTCTCTCCCTCGTAGAAAGGCGGTGGTAAGCCTTTGATTAGCGCAAATAGAGATGTCAATCGCTGTTGGCCATCAAGAAGCAGAGAGGTCGTTGGCCGGACTCCGTGGCTCGCGTTGTCCCCGCGTGTCTTGACCGGGGCAGTCGTGTGCCAGACGAGGAAGTGCCCAGTCGGGTGCCCTCGGTACAAGGATTGGACATAAATCCTCACTTGCTGCGGCGTCCATATGTAGCCACGCTGGAACTCGGGGAGCTTCAGGGTTCCGTTGGAAATGTCACTGATGAGCTCGTCTACTTTTGGCATTTGCTCGTCGGCCTAGTGCGGTTCTTGGTCACTTGGACCGAGGCGCGCCCAATCGAGATGGCGTTGATGGGTTCAAGCTTAGTCGCCGTTGTAGCTGCCGCCGGGCTCGGCGGCGATCTTTGCCTCGACATGTTGCGGCACGTAGGTGTCTCCGGTCATGCTCATGGCCTCGGCTACGATCGCAGGCACCTCGGACTCCTTCCAACACATCGCCCGGGTCCATCTGCCGAGTTTCCCCCACTCATTGACGGCTGCAACCCATCGGTTAGCCGCAGTCAATTTTGAGTCGTCCTTCTCATCCACCCTTCCCTTACCCTCGATGAGTAGGTTCACACCGGATCGCAACTGCACTAGGAAGTCCGGCCGATACCTCAAGGAGCGTCCCATGTATCGGTATGGAACTTCGAGGAAAAGGCGGTCGTTCTTGGCAAAGCTCACTACATCTGGATGGGCCTCAAGCTGCTGAGCGATTCCCAGCTCAAGTTTGCTGTCGTAGACGACATGAGACAGGGGTGACTTCTCAACCGGCCAGCAGGGCTTGCCGGTTTGGAACGCTATCCCGTCTGTGCTTCCGATGGCCTGGTATTCGTCCAGAACCGGCAACAGCGATCCGGCACGATCCTCGCCTGGCCTTATCGCAGCCGCGATTCGCTCCTTGAGCAGCACCACATATCGCATGTTGCAGAGCTCGCGCGGATCGACGCCTTTCGCGTAGACGACCTTCTCGCGCACAACTTGCTCGACGATCCGGACAGCATCAGTGAATAGCCATGGCTTACCGAACGGTTCGATGACGGACGCAGCCAGACGGTAAATGAGGCGCTGCAGCCGGAACCGCCCATACGCGACCGACTTGTCTTGCACCTCGCGGCCGAGTCCGGAGCCGGCGCCCGCAACCTCAAATTCAACCCAGGTCATCGTGGGATCAAATTCAGCCGAGACACGCACAGGCTCGATGGCGGCGATATCGATTTCGAGCTTATCCCCGACGTTCGGCACTATCTGTACGACCCTCGGAAACTCGAGGCGAAGGCCTATCCGCTCGGCCACCGTACGAACAACGGTCGTACGCGGAGGCGCAATGACCGTTCCCGGCGCTGCCTTCGCGAAGGGCAGCAGTTGGAACGGTACGCCGTACACATCTACGTACTCAGGAGATGAAAGGTCGGTGTAATCGGTTCTCCGGAGACCACGCCCGATCACCTGCTCGCAGAGGAGCTGGCTCTGGAAGGCTCTCAGCCCGAGTATCTGGGTGACATTGCGAGCATCCCAGCCCTCCGAAAGCATGGCGACCGAAATCACACAGCGAACTTGCTCGCCCGATTCACCCTGCTTGCCAACAGTGGAAACCAGCTGTCTGATCCGTTCGGCTGCGTCGCCCGCCGATTCCGATTCCTCGCGAATCTCGGCCTTGTCAAGCAAATCGGAGTCGATCCGTACCGTTACCTGGCGGCCACCCCGATTCGCCAGTTCGGGACCTGCTTCTTCCATCTCGCCGATGTGCTTCTCCAGTACCTCTGCCATAGCAGTCTCGGCACACACGATGATCATTGCCGGCGGCACGACTCGTTTCGCTCGTTGCCACCGTTTCAACGTCTGCTCCCACTCACCAGCGAGCTGTTTCAGCGGCCCGTCGACTTCCATCAGGTAATCCGTAAACGGGCGAGCGGCTTCCTCGCCTTTCCCGCCGCGCTTTGGAATGGCGCCTTTGATGTAGCGCCACAGGTTCCGGTACTTGGGAACCGCGCGACCCGCATTGTCGTCGGTCGGGATACGCGGCACCTTGACGAGTCCAGACTCGATCGCATCGACAAGAGAAAAGTCGGACACTACCCACTCGAACGGGCGCCAGGCCTTTTCCTTGATGACACCCGGGTACATCGGCGTCGCCGAAAGGTCGATCGCTCGGAGGATTTCTCTGTCCCGCGCGATTCGCTCAAGTCCTTGAATCCAAACCGTCGCCTCTTCCGCCTCCCTCCTTTCCTCGCCCACGAGGTGAAGCGCGCCGGGTGGTCGCCACGCGTGATGCGCCTCATCGTTGAGCACCATGATTCGTTTCTTGCTGCCGAGCGGCTTGAGCACCCGCGCACAGAACGCTGCGTCACTCTCCGGTCCTCGCTTTACTACGCTCCTGTTTGGATCGCGGTCCTCAGCGAGAGCGTGCCAGTTTGCCACCATCACTCTGGCCTGACCGAAGACTCCCGAGTAATTGGCGGGAATGAGCCCGAACGTCTGGTAGGCGCTTTGGGGGTGCGACGGCAAAAGCCCTTCGATTTCCGTTAGCCGCCTCTTCACAGTCAGATTCGGGCAGACCACAAGGAAGGCGTCTGCAAAGCGCGGGTCCTGCCTATTGGCGACCTTGTTGAGTGCCGACCACACGATCAGCATCGCCATTACCAGGGTCTTGCCGGCACCTGTCGCGAGCTTGATGGCCAAACGCTCATAAATCTCTGTGCGCGGGACCGAAAGTCCAACCTTGCGATCCGCTGGCGCTTCGGTGAGAAAGACCATCGTCTCCACCGCCTCGCGCTGCGCGAAGAAGGGCCTCGTCCCGGATTCGCGTTCCGGATCGAACCACCGATCGAATAGGTCGCGAGTTATGGAGGTGACACCGGGATAGCCGTCATTGCGCCATCGACCAACCCGGGTGCGCATCTCGTTTACCAAGTCCATCGGAATGACTTGATCGGTTACCTGGAGTTCGCCATCCTTAGAGACTGGAGGCAAATAGCCAGCTTCGCGCCTCCCACCGGTGGTGCGAGGCTCCCCTGTTCCAAACACCCAGTGCTGATTTGGTTCCTCAAATGGATCATTGATGATGGGATTGCGGTCGGTGACCTGGCCGGCCGCTGCTTCTTCAGCCATCGAGGGGAAGGACAGTCTCACTAGCGTTGCCATCGTCAGTGATCACACGCACGGCAGCCCTCTTAGACTCGCCCGGTCTGAACGGCAGCGACTCGAAGGAGTTGAGCTGCTCCATCAGGGTTGGATCGACGATGCCGTGGAGCGCCCTCTGCAACTGATCCCATGCATCGGTTTTTGGAAAGAATGCCTGTGTGACATGGAAGACGAGCCCGTCGTAGTTCTGATCCACGAACCAGGCCGCGATTTGTTCCCTGCTCACTGAAGAGACTCGCCCCGAAAGCGCGTCGAACGAGTCGACGCCTTGGAGATCGATCGTGACTTCGCCGCCGTTTGCTTGGACAACCCGGACGTCAGGCGAGGCGAAGAGCCGGAATGTCTGTGAGGTCGTTGTGTGCTTCAGAAGATCACCAACAAGAAGGTCCGGGTTCGCCTTTAACAGCGCGACTTCGTACCTGCCCCGGCGACCTCTCGCGAGCATCTCCTGAGCTTCGGCATGCGCCTCGAAACCCGCAAACACAACTAGGTCGTAACCATGAGCCTCCGCCAGCGCCTCGTCGACTTGAATCGGAGTAATCGGTCCGAAACGGGGGCCGACCGACACGACGAATTGCTTTTGACTGCCATCCTCGGCGAACGTACCCTCAGCGTGAAGCCACCCCACTGAGGCGAGAGGCTGCAGCGAAGCGACCTGAAGTGGCTTGCCTCCGCGCCGAGGAATACCATGCAGTCTCAGCGCATCGAGCAGTTGGCGGACGTGGTCGCCCACCGTGGCTTCGTCATAGTCAGCTGACCCATGCTGGTCCAGCGGGTTCAGCGAATACCGCGATAGGCCCTCTACTGTAAATGGGCCAGAAATCCGCACCTTGCTGCTGTCAATTAGAGGCTGGTCGTACATGATCTCGCCCTCTGCCACCTTTCCATAGCCGACCGAGCTCGCCGTTACGTGAGGAACCTTCCGATACTCGAAGCCTGATCCGACTCCAGTAGACGGATCCTTGAGCCTGAAGTAGTCGTATTTGGCGGTGAGGATACGTTCGCGCGCCAGAGCAACCGCCACGCGACTAGTGTCGATTGTGATCCACCGTCGTCCCCACTTCTCGCACACGGAGGCAGTCGTTCCAGAACCGCAGGTTGGATCCACAACTAGGTCACCGGGTTCGGTGGTCATTAGGACGCACCGCTCGATGATCTTGGGATTTGTCTCAACGACATATTGCTTTTTCCGCTCTGTGTAGCCCGCTACGCCTGTGTCGGTCCAAATGTTCGTACGTCTCACGGCGCCGAAGTCATCCGCGTACCGAATATAGGAGAGGGTGTTGCCCACGACGCCGAGGCGTCTCGCCTTCGCAAGCCCCTCCATACCTTCGCGACGAATTGCCCATTGTCTGTTGGCGCCAGGATGAAAGGATCGTCCCTCGAATTCGAACTGGAACGCGCGACTGGTACCGGGCGACGTGATCTGGTCATATCGAAATATGCGACTGCCAGCCGGCGCCAGGTTTGGATCCGTGCGCTCGGCCATTGTTAGTTTTCGGCGATGACCATCCGGCAGCTCCAAATTGTTGTAAGCCTCACCCTTGTCTTCCCGAGGTTCAAACAGCTGGAAGTATTTCGTCAAACTCTTGTTCTTCGAGTACCACATGAGGAAGTCGGAGACTTCTGGAAGCAAGGTCGATTCAAAACCCGATGTCTTTGTGACTGTGATGACTGGGCCTCCGTTGGCAGGGCCAAACACCTCATCAAGCAGCGCGCGAACAAGGTGCATGCGGTCAGGGCCAATCTGGACAAACAGCGATCCGGTCTCCGTCAACAGCTCACGGGCTACTAGTAACCGATCGCGTAGGTAAGTTAAATACGAGTGCACTCCGAGCTGCCATGTATCCCGATAGGCCTGGATCTGCTCGGCCTCGCGCGTCACAGCCTCATCCATCGATTCCTTCGGCGTCCGATTTCCGATACGTGCTTGGAAGTTGGAGTTGTAATTGATTCCATACGGAGGATCGATGTAGATCATCTGGACTTTCCCCGATAACCTCTCCTTCTCCAATAGGCTCGTCATTACGACCAATGAGTCGCCCAGGACGAGACGGTTCGTCCAGTCCATCTCGTGTTGGTAGAACTCGATTGCCTTGGTGCGGTCGAGTTCCTCATCTCCGAAGAAATCGAGCTGGCCGCTATCTTTGCGGACCGCCGCCATTATCGCTGCTGTTGAGAGCCTCTCGTGAACATGGATCGATGGCGCCTCAACTTCGAATGAATCGCGTTCAGCCTTCCCTGTCCAAACCAATGTCGGCGGGAGGTGTGGGTCATATGTGTATTTCCGCTTAGCCGGCCGCGCAGTGTCGTGCACGGCCAGTCCAACTGGTGGATTATTCAGTCGCTCCGCCTCGTCGTGACGATAGTCGACGATGCGCTTGGATTCTTTGTCCCTGGCCATCAAACAGCCCGGTGCTTGCAGATGGCCTTTACGTCGCAACGGCTGCAGACCTTGCCCGGTTTTGCAACGTAGGACCGATGGCGCATGCCGTTGACCAACTCCCGGACTAGGTCCTCGGCGGTGTGCACGTGCGGGGCGTCAACAGGAACTGCGAACCGCTTGCCTTCACGTAGATCGTGGACGAACGCGCGATCGACATCCAGGCCCTCCCGACGGCCCGCGTCTGTGTAGACCTGCAGCTGGAAGTCATGCGACTCGTGCGTGTCTGCTGCGGTCTTGTAATCCACGATGGTTAGCCTGGGCGGACCCCCATCAGCCTCGTCAAGAATCACGTCAGCACGCCCCGACACAGTCGCATTGCCCAAGTGAAGCTCGAACGGGCGCTCGACCTCCCACGTTCGGTGGAGGTCGCTCTCCCACTCGTCCACATACCTGTCCACCAGATCCCGAGCACGCTTCCTCATCTCTGCATATGCCGGCTTGTTAGCGGCCGGGAGGTAGAACTCGTCGTCAAAGAGCCGGTCGAGTTCCTTTGGAGTCGGCTTGCGATGATAGTGGCGTACGTGGTCTGCGAGGCGGCGCAGAACGTGATGTACCGCCCGGCCATAGCCGAGTTCTGGAGCGAGGGGCGGCTGGAATCCAATTTGTCGCCGCAGTCTATAGGCGAGGCCGCATTCCTTGTAAGTCGCAAGGTCCGAGAATGTCGCCTCCAACAGCTCTTGTTCCTCGGTAGCGCGATCCGGAACAGGCGGGTCGGGGAGGTCACCGATGACGTCCTGTACCAAGAGGCCAACCTCATCAAGAAAGGGCGACGGGGTCTGCCGATTCTTTATCCGTTCGAACGTCGACAGCGACAGTCGGTCGCGGGCACGGGTCATTGCAACGTAAAAGAGGCGGCGCTCGTCATTTAGGGAACCCTCGTACCGGGGGGCATGAAACAAGTGGCCTGGAATATGCCACTTGCGGGGTTGGCCCATACGCTTGGTCGGAAAGCGCGACGCTGTCAACGACGGGACAAACACCAGCGGCCATTCCAATCCCTTTGCCTGGTGGATCGTGGTGACGTCGACGGCATCGAGCTCGACGTCCTCCTCCCCCTCGAAGTCTTCGAAACTGCCCTTGGCCCAGTTCTGGATGTAGATGGCAAGCCACGCATAGTGCCACTTGCCACGGTCAATGCCGCCCACCATCTGGCCGGGGGTTGCGTGATCGGGGCGTGACCGGCGCCTGACACTCTCGTAATCCGCCAGCACCTGTGTACAACGTGCGATGGTGCCGAGCCGATTGACCCTTAGGTGATCAGACAGATCCCAATTCTCGACTCGGACGGCAGAAAGGATCAGGTAGTACTCACCTACGAGGTTCGCCCGATGCGCTTCATCAGCGACCCCGGATTTCCATTCGATCAGTCTCGCGGAGAGAGCCTTCTCATCGTCTGGCGTTAGCTCATACAACATCCGGTACCGTCCGAGCAGATCGGGCAGACTGACTTGCTCGTCACTCCATCCGTACTGGCCCTTGCGCCAGTTGTGATCGACAAGCCAGCAGATCGTTCTACCGAAAAGGTCTGCGTCGTCCTGGTTGAACAGGTGAGTCCGACCTCCTGGCTGGACAGGTACAGCTTGAAATTTGAGGGCCTCAAGAATGGCCGGAAAGGACACCCGGCCTCGACATAGGATTGCGATGTCCTTGTATCGGTGGCCATGATCGTCATGCGCTGACTTAACGGCTCGCGCGATGATGGCTGCCTCCTCGTCCTCAGTTTCGGCGGACCAGCACAGCACTTCTGGTTGATCGCTCGCCAGCCTGTGCTCGACCATCGTTTTCGGCAGCCGACCCTCAATCCGTTCTCCGACAAGATTCGCAGCCAAGATGATTGACGGACGTGACCGGCGATTCCGTTCGATCCGAAACGATCTCACGTCTGTGTAGCGTTGATCGAAGCCGACGATGTTCTGAACGTCGGCGCCGCGCCATTGGTAAATCGATTGATCATCGTCGCCGACCACGCATAGGTGGACTGGTGTTGTGGCCAGACGTGCGATGAGATCTTCCTGTGCCGGGTTGACGTCTTGATATTCATCCACGATCAAGTGCAGTAAGTGCTTACGCACCGACCCGAGCACCCGCTGGTTCTGCAGCTCCCGGACGCAGCGCAGGACGATCTGCCCGTAGGTGAGAAACCGATGGTCCTCGAGGTCGGTCAAATACCGCTCATAGACCTCGCGGAATGGATCTTCGAGGTCCTCCGTTCGAAGCGGCTCGTTTTCGATCACTTGGAGGCTGGCCATGAAGGCGGCAATCGAGCCGAAATGGTTTCCCTCCAGCTGCTCAACACCGAGAGCCTTCGCGCGACGGCTAAGGAACGCCGTGAGGCGATTGTCGTCTAACACATCGAATGTCTCGTACTTAGGCACATAGAGCTGGAGCACCCGGAAGCAGTAGGAATGGATCGTTCCTACAAACATTCCGTTGAGGCGATCCAGCACCTCAGACCCCATCTGGGCGGCGACGCGCTTTTCTATGCGGGTTTTCAACGATCGTGCCGCCCGTTCGGTGAACGTGAACGCGACGATCCCGTCGGGAGGCACTTCTTCATGTAGAAGCGAGGCCACCCGCTGAGCGACCACTTCGGTCTTGCCGGAGCCGGCGGAGGCGATGATCTGAAGATGGCCCCCGCGATACGAGACGGCTGCGGCGGCATCACCCTCTAGCTTCGGAGTTGGTTCGACAACGGTACTCATTCGACGCGAGCGATCGTAAGCCTTTAGGACCCTCGTTTAGCAGTTGAATAAACGCGGTTCAGACGGCCTTGCGAAACCGCTCGAAGCGCTCGGCCAGAAATTCAACGTTTGGCCGAAGCGTCTTCTGACGAGGCACGGTGATGAGCTGGCCGTCGAACCCCTGCAACCCGACTTTGAGCATCGGACCGTCTGCTTCGCGCAGCACGTCCTGCCGGACCTCGATCTTCAGGTCCGGTCGAACGCCCAGGATGTCGGCGTCGAATGCGGCGTGGTGGAGCTTGCACAGAGCGAGTCCGTTCGGAACGACGGGCTCGCCGAGCGGATGCTTGTCCGGCAGGATGTGAGCTGCGTCTAGCAACTCCCAGTGGCGCAGGCGGCACACGGCACACGTCTCTTCGTAGGCATCCAAGACTCGGACTCTGAAGAGTGACTGATGCAAACGCTGAGTCATCAGGGTCGCGAGATACGCGCGTCGTGGCGCATCGGCGACAGTGACGGCAGGCTCGACGTCCGAGACGTCTTCGGTGAGGATCGTGAAGGTGAGTCGGGCTGGATCGTCACCGACAACGTAAACAGGCCATTCAGCGTGGTAAAGGCCCGGCCGGTGTCCGTGAAAATAGACCAACGGCACGTGCTCGACCATCGCACGACGCAAGCCCGCATTGTCCGGATGGCGGGGATCGGTTCCTCGGTACCTGTAATGGACGCCCTCATACGTCGGTTCGTCGTCGTAGGGCCTCTCCTTGCCCGGGATCTCCGGCACGGTGGTGATGCTCAACGGCAGCTCACAAACGGCTGGCTTGAAGATGCCTGGAGGACCGAGTAGTGGGACGCGCCGCCCATCCAATTCAAAGCCTCGTTCGAGAACGCGTCGGGGGAGCACTGAGCCACCGTGCAGGGTGGTCTGCTCCTTTAGGAAGTTGAACGCAGCCACCCTTACGACTCTGTCGAGGTCGGCTCCCACTGGCCCGCAATCTTAGGGTCCGGCCGGCTGGCCGGCTGAACGCCGTCTTAAAGGGCTGGGTTGGCGCCAGCCAATCGCGTCAGGTAGCGTCCGCCGGTGGCTGCTGCCGCCAACGACCGCTTATTGCTGGAAGCCTTGATCGGGCCCTCTGCGAGCCGCTCCGTGACAGTCGATCTAGCCAAGCTCCTGGAAGCCGACGACGGCCAGTTGGCCACCCTCGGACTCGCGCGACCAGCCAGACGCCGACTCCTCGCGTGCGCGGAGGTCGCCCGCAGATATCAACCTCGCGCCTCGCTACCCGAGCCGATCACTGGACCCACCCAAGCTCTTGGACACCTGGCTGAGCTCCGATGCCTTGATACCGAGACGCTGGCTGTCGTGCTGCTGGATGTCCGGCTCAGCCTGATCTCGGTTGAGACCATTGCCATCGGGACCGTGGCCCATGTGTCGGTGGAGCCCCGCGAAGTGTTTGCTCCGGCCGTGGCCGCCCGCGCCAGCTCAGTCGTTCTTGCTCACAACCACCCGTCCGGCGACGCGGAGCCGAGCCCTCAGGACGCTGACTTCACCCGCGCCATGGTAGATGCAGGTCGCGTTCTCAACATCGACGTGGTCGACCACCTGATCGTTACCCCCAGGAGCTATTACAGCTTCCGACGGTACGGACGCATGTGAGGATGGCTAGCCACTCGGGCTTTCTCTAGCCAAGGCCTGCCGGAGGCCAAAACTGCCTCGCCGGAGCATGAGCGTGCGGACAGCGTGCGGTGAGCCTGAGTGAGCGGGCGCGCTGAGATCGCCGCCCAACCAAATTCGCGCGCCAAAGACACTCTCTAGCACATCCAGCGTGCGGTCAGCGTGCGCCTCGTTTCTAGGCTGCTGAAATGCCCGTGTCTGGGAAGCCCGAGCCGAGGACGCTCCGAGGACGCGTCCTTTCTAAAAAAGGACGCTCAGCTGTCGACGCTGAATTCAGAACCGTCCTCCGGAGGGCTCTTCCGAGGACGGTCCGAGGACGCCTCGTTGTTAGCGTCCAGTCGATGAACAGCCAGGTCATTGCAGCTCACGACAACGATCGCAGCGGCCGCGCCCTTCCAGGCATGCCGTTTTTCGTCCTTCTTTCCCGCCTTGAGCGCTCAGGCGGGCTCTTCTGGCCCCGCCTGGAGGCGTCTCCGCGAATACAGAAGGTGGACGGAAGGCGTACGGAAGGCGTTGGCGACGCACGGAAGGTGATCGGAAGGTGTTTGCCGGCGGCCAGCCGACATCGCGAATTCAGAGCACCTGCCGACAAGCGCCTCAAATCGACGTCACAAGGCGTCCCGGCGACGGTTGGAAGGTGGGCGGCTGGTACAGAAGGCGGTGCGAAGGCGCCCGCCTGCGACGGTAAAGCCAATTTCATCTAGGGGGTAATGGCGTGGTCAATTTCAATCGGATACTTCGGGAACTCTCGGCGACATTGGCGCTGCTCGCGGTGCCTCGGCTCCAGGTGGGCGGCCCCACTCCGCAGCCTGGCGCGCAGCAAGCGGAGGAGCTTCAGCGACTCGTCGACGCAATCGCCAGCGCTCTCGACGGACTGGTGTTCGTAGTGGCTCACGCAGCCGTAGTGGCAGCCCATGTGGTGGTGGTCGCGGCCCCGGCGATGGCGCTCCTGTGGGTGCTCGCCAAGGTTGGTGCACAGCCCGTACATCGGTCGTCCCGGCAAACCCGCCTCGTCGCGGTCCGGATCATCCCGCCCGCCGAAGGGGTCTACGAGCCGGCGCGCTGGGTGGGCGCATTCAGGATGCTGTACGCGATCGCTCTGCCTTGGTGGAAGGGGGCACTCGTCGGCCAGCGCTGGCTCACGTTCGAGCTGGAAGCCGTGGAGGGCCAGCTGACGACCCGCTGTACGTTCCCGAAAGACCTCCAGACGTTGGTGATCAGCGCCCTCCGCAGCGCGCTTGCGGACGCTGACATCGTGCCCACTGAAGTCACATCTCGCGTTGCCGGGGCAAGCGCCGCCCGAGTCCGCCTCCGCCTGTGGCGCGAGGACATCTATTCGCTGAGCCCTTCCCGGACGGACTCACTGGCGTCGGCCGCTCAGGCGCTCGCCGAGGCGGGCGACGGCCTGATCCAGATTGCGGTGGCGCCCGACACCGGATGGGAGAAGCGAGCCGCGAGGCGCCTTGACCAGTTAAGCGGCTTCGACGCGCACGAAAGCCTCGTCTCGAGACTCATCCGGCTGCCCATGGACCTCTTCTACGACTTCTGGTTCAGCTACCCCAAATCTACCGTAAGCGCCGCGCCCGCACGGCGGCACGATCAGCCCCTCCCGACTGGAAACAAATCCGCTGAGGCCTGCTGGCGGGTTGAGATTCGTCTTTGCTGTTGGGCGCCGACGACGAAAGCGGCCACCGCGGGATTGAAGCCCATCGTCGCAGCCTTTTATGCCGCCGAAGGCGATAACCGTCTTCGTCCAGAAATCGTGTGGTGGCCGCCGGCCTTCGACAGGGCACTCGACAAACGCCTCGGTCCAGGGCGATCGTCGATGGTGCTGTCTCCGGAGGAGCTGGCGCTGCTCTTCCATCTCCCGCTAACCGAGGTCCCGATGGAAGCGGCGGGCGTCCGAGTCATGCCGCGGCATCGATCGGTAAGCGGCGTTGGTAGCTCGCTGTCGCGCCTGGACGACATCACCAAAGTGCGGGTGAAGATCAGCCAGGTAGACCGGCGCGAGCACGTTCACATTCTTGGCCCGACCGGAGTCGGCAAGAGCACGCTGCTTCTGAACCTGGCGCTGCAGGACATCGACGACGGCAGCATCGGCGTTGGCGTCATCGATCCCAAGGGGGATCTCGTCCGCGAGTTGCTGGAGCGCATTCCCCCGCGGCACGCGGACCGTATCGTGCTGATCGATCCGTCGATTCGGGAGAGACCGGTCGGACTGAACATCCTCGAGTGCGATGATCCGGCTCAGCGCGAGCTCGTCACCGACGGCGTGGTCGCGATCTTCCGCAAGAGCTTCGAGCGATTCTGGGGACCGCGAACCGATGACGTACTCCGCGCTGCGCTGCTCACCCTTCTCCGCCACCCCGAAACCACGCTCACCGAGGTCCCTCTCCTTCTTCTCGACAGACGTGTGCGCTCGAGGCTGACCAAGAACCTCGGTGACCCGGTCGGCCTGAAGCCCTTTTGGCAGGAGTACGACGCCCAATCTGACGGCCAGCGACTTCAGATGGTCGGCCCGGTCCTCAACAAGCTGCGGACCTTCCTCCTCCGGCCGACTGTAAGAAACGTCCTTGGCCAGAGCAGATCGACCATTGACCTGCATGAAGTGATTGACCGGCAGGGCATTCTGCTGGTCAACCTCGCCAAGGGCGAGCTAGGTGAAGAGACGAGCCGCTTGCTGGGCGCCTTTGTTATGTCGCGGATCTGGCAGGCGGCGACTGCGCGTTCAAGGCGCCCCGAGAATTGGCGCCCGGACTTCAACCTCTACCTCGATGAGTTCCACGACTACCTGTACCTGCCGCAGTCGATCGACGAGATACTGGCGCAGGCGCGTGCCTACCGCCTCAACCTGACTCTTGCTAATCAGCATCTCGCGCAGCTGCACGAGTCGACGCGGCAGGCGCTGACGGCAAATGCGCGGACGCGGATCGCTTTCCAACTGGGACCCGATGACGCACGCGTGGTGGCGCGCGACTTCGAGCCGATGACGGTCCATCAGCTGCAATCACTTGCCCGTTTCCAGATCGCCGTTCGACTGAACGTCGATGGCCACACCCTGCCTCCTTTCACCGGCACGACTCTGCCGATGCCGGCCGGATTGGGTGAAGGCCACGCCGCCGAGCTGAAGTTCAAGAGCGTGCAGCGCTACGGCCGGCCCGTTGCCGAGGTTGAGGCCGAGATCGTCGCCCGTCTCAACCGATTTGGAGCCGGTGGGCCCTTCAAGGAGATCGCATGAACGCTGCGCGCAACCCTTCGCGCCACCAACTCAGAGGGGCTTCGCGGATCCCTTCGCGCCGTGGCGCGAATGGCACCAGCAATTCAAGATCGGCAATTTCCTCCCCGGGACTGTCTCCCCACTCAACTTCGTCACAGAGGACCTTCCGAACCCTCGAACTTCGACTGGGCGATGAACCCCGCTCGTCACCTGGTGACTACTCCCCCACTCCGCGAGACATGGCCATCCTCATGGCACTGGATGCGTACCGCTACCTGGACCGCAGCCAGATCCAGACCCTCTTCTTCGCAGGTCCACGTAGCTGCCAGTACCGGCTTCGATGGCTCGCCCACCACGGTCTAGTGCGCGCCTGGCAAGTGGTCATGCGACCTGGACGCGTCTGCCGCGCCTCGATCTTTCTTCTGTCGCGGCGGGGCGCGGCAGCCGTCGCGGAATGGCTCGATGTGGAGCCGGCCCCTTTCGTGCGCCGCGCAGAGCACGCGCTAGAGCGGCGCTTCCATCTGGTCCACCAGCTCGAGGCGAACCAGTTCTTCATCGACCTCGCCGCGGCAACTCGTCATATATCGGACTGCGGCCTGTACCACTGGGTCGGCGAGCACGGCGTGGAGAATGCCTACGGCGAAGGCGGTGAGCGAGCGCCGATCCCGGATGGATGGGGCCGCCTCCTCACGCCGGCGCGCGAGGTGCTGATTCACCTCGAGTGGGATCGCGGCACCGAACAGCCGCGTCGCCTTCGAGCCAAGCTCGCCGCCTACGCCGCCTACTTCAACGATCGGCCTGGCGCCGGCGCCAACCAGATCGCCTTCGTGGTGCCAACCGAGCAACGCGAGCGGCAGATCCACGGCCTGATTCGCGACCACGTCGACAGCGACCGAGAGAGCTGCAGCTTCTGGACAACGACAACCGCCTTCATCGCGACTTCGGGCGCGCTCGGCGCGGTGTGGGCTGCAAGCGGATCCCGCCGAGTCGGCTGGAAGGAGATGACGGGACTGCCTCGGTCGGAACGGGCAACCGAAGCGTGTGTCGGAAAGCCGGGATGGTGGCTGCGAAGGCCAGGAGGAGGTGCAGGTGCGTGAATTTGCAAGGGGTCAGGGTTTGACCCCCGAATTTCAAAGGAGTGTTGAGGCATGAGTAGTCCAGCCGCGGTCAGAAATGGGCGCGCGGGTTTGGTTGTGGTTCTATCGCCTGGCGCGGTTCGTCTCGCCTGCGCGGAGAGAGGTTGGAGCCTGTCCGAGCTCGCTCGCCGTGCCCGAATTTCGCGCCCGACATTGGCAGCCGCCTTGCGAGGTCAACCGGTGCGGGCTCGGACCGCGTGGAAGCTCGCGCACGCGCTGGAGGAAAAGCCTTCGACGCAACTGTCTCAGCTGTTGGGAGCCGCGTAGAGCGTGAGCGACGATCTGGCCATGTCCGCGCTCGAGCTCGTGAAAGCGGTCTTCAGGCTCGCCTTCTGCGACTACGTGGGTAAGGCGTACGGCCACGACGAGCCCTATGACGACAAATACACGCGGATCAACCCCGAGCTCCAAGCAGAGGCGGCGAATTTTCTGACGAGCCCGTGGGCAACCCACCTTGGAGACCTCGCTGGCTTCTCGGCAGGGAGGGTCTGGAAACAAGCGCAGCGGGATCACCTTCGCCGCGCCGCATCGCCGTCGTCAGCGCACGTAGGTAGACCTAGGCGGCAATTAGGTGGAGGCCAGCGATGGCTTCTCGAGCCGGCCGATACAGTTGCCGCGTGAGGCGCCTTCGAAATCGCAAGGGGCCAGAGTCCGGCCCCCCTCTGCACGGGTCGAGAGCCCTCAACCGCTATTCGGATCTGATCCCGAGCATGAAGTGCTGATCGACGAATGGGTTGCGCTGTTCAGTCGCAAATACGGACGAACGGTCTCAAGAGAGGAGGCTCGTCAGATGACCGAGCGCCTGGTCACCCTCTTCAAACTGCTCATGGAGTGGAACAACGTGGCGGAGAGCCGTAACACAACCTAAACCGAGACCACGATCCTCTCGGCTGTCTCAACAGTTGACTCTGGTCGCTCGAATCCAAGCACGAGGCGCATGCCGCCGGCCTCTATCGCGCGAGCCAAGGTGGCGAGGCTGGGAACATGCCTTCCGCCTTCGAGCCGTGAGATGGTCGATGCCGATGTATTCATCAGCTGTGCGAGCTGCTCCTGCGTCATGTTCAGCTGCATGCGGAAAAGGATCAGCACTCGGGCGACCGCCTCGGCCACTGATAGTCGAGCCAGGTGCGTGCGGTACTCCTCATCGGCGAGTGCCCGCCGCCGGGCATCGGCAACCGTAGTCCCAATCGGACTCAAACCAGGCTTTTGCATAACCGAATTCTATGTCTGGCCAAAGCGTCTCCAGACCGCTCGGTTACAGCCCGAGATCAAAATGAGCAACGGTTTATAAACCGATATCCGCTGTCGTGCATGTGATCAAGGAGCGGTGGCACTCTTGGTCTTACATGACCGACCCGACTGACGAGAGACACGCTTCGGCGCCATCGAGAACCGCAGATTTGACCTCCGTCCTCCCGAGCCTTTGGATCACCGCGGACCATCACTTTGGCCACGCGAACATCGTGGTCCATGCGAGTCGACCGTTCTCAGCCGATCAGCAGGATGCTGAGATGGCGAGGCGGTGGCGGACGATGGTGCCTTCCGACGAGGCCATCTTGCACCTAGGCGACCTCGTTGTTGGTGGGAACGCTCCAGGTGTCTGGGAACTCGTCTCCACGCTACCTGGGAATCCCAAATGGCTTGTGCTGGGCAACCATGACCGACCGCACCGCGTTGGGCTGATTCGCGCTGCCGGCTTCACGATCATCGAGCCACCGGAACTGAGGTACGGAAGCTGGCGGGTTCGATTCACGCATCGACCGCTACGCACCGCAGAGCTTGGAGCGCACCAACTCAATGTTCACGGACATACCCATTCCAAGGTTGCATCGACGGACTTGCGTTGGGTCAACGTTTCCGTCGAGGCGACCGACTATCGGCCGGTTCGATTGCGCGAGCTATTGGACAAACGAATCGATGAATTGAGGAGAGCCGATTGCCCATGAATGATGACCCGCTCCGTCCCGTGATCGGTCGTGGAGGCCTTGTCGTCGTCATCAAGGGGGACCAGGTGCTGGCCGCCTGCGCCGCCCGTGGAATGAGTCTGGAGGAACTGCGCCTGGCTGCACGCCTGTCGCGTCCGACGCTCCAGGCGGCGCTCCGGGGCAAGCGAGTTCGCCCGAGCACCCTGCTCAAGCTTGCTCAGGCATTGAAACGCAATCCGGTGCTCGAGGAGGCAAGCGAACTGTTGACAGGAGTCGCTCCAAGGGTCGGCCCGACCCGACAGGTAGAGGGCGATCCAAAGGATGACTAGGAGGCTCGGTGCGTCTAGGTCGCACGTCGCGCAAAATGCAGTACGCAGCGTGCGTTTACGCGATTTGCGTAAGGCCGCATGTAAGGACAAACCTTACATATTCGGCCGAAGACCTCAAGGCCAAGCTCGGACGCGCCGAGAGGCCCTTGGTGGCGTGGCGTCAGACCCGCCACATCCCTCCACAGTCGGCGCTTGAGCCTAAACCGGGCGTTGTTGGGCTACAACCGCCGAAAGCGAGGCCCTAGGATGCCCGTAGAGCCTCGATACGACCGGGCCGAGACCAATGAGACCCGGGTCGACGAAGGCGATTGGCCACCTAGTGCCCAGACATTGATTTTGGCCGGCGACAGCTACATTCTTTTGCCGTGAGCTCCGCGAAGATCACTGTTCGTGAGCGGATAGCGCCCGAGATAACCGCCTCCCTCTTCGCTAATTACCGCAGCTCCAGTGATGCCGTCATGGAGCTGATCGACAACGCCGTCGACTCTCGCATTCCAAAGTCCCCTCTGACGGTTGAGATCACGGTCCATCCGCAGTCGCTGGTGGTGACTGCAGCTGGTGGCGAGGGCATGGGAATTCGGGAAATCGAACGCAACTATCTCAGGTGGGGCGGTTCGCCGAAACGTGGCCGGCAGCTGCTTGGGCAGTACGGCCAAGGCGGCAAAGCGGCGATCGGGCATCTCGGAAAGCGATTCACCGTTGAGGCAAGCCGTCCTGGCGACCTCGTGGCGTGGCGGTTTACCGACGAGGACTATCGGGATCGATCGCGGCTGAAGACCTATGAACTTCTCGAAACGCCGAAGCGAACGCCGATCGCGGTTGGTTACGTGCGTATCCGTATCGACGGGATCGACAAGCGGATCGATGTCCGTCGGCTCGCCCAACGCCTGGCCGAGACGTATCGTCCGTTGCTCGAGCGGCAGGAGCTGCAGCTGAACCCTTGACCGGTTGGAGATCAGCCCCGCTCCCCTTTTGCTGACGGACAGACGCGCGTTCGCGATCAACACGGGCGGCGCTCGCCTTCGCGGCTGGGTGGGACTATCGGATCCACAGCAGCCCACTGGCGGTTGGGTTCCTGGGATTCGCTGCTACAGGCTGGGGCGCCTCATCGCCGACGGCGAGTTCTTTGGACATCCTGGATCCGCGACCCTGCCCGCGATGGTCCGGTTGATGGGCGAGGTCGATGTGCCGAACGTTGCGCTGATGATGAACAAGACCGACTTTGACCGCGACGGGCAGGCGTGGGTTGCCGTCGAAGCCCGCATGCACAAGCTTCTGGCCTCCTGGGTGCGACGCCTCGCGCGCGACGTGGAGGTTCCGCCGCCGAGCAGCGCGATCAAGGTTGCAGAGCAGGTACGGCGGCTGCTGAGCCAGGCCCTGCGTCTGAGCGATCGCCAAGACCTCTTCGCCGGATTCGCACCCGCACGGCCTTCCTCGAAGCCACGCGACGCCCCCGAGCTACCGTTCGAAACTCCGCGCACAGAAATGGCTAACCAGGAACTGGTTGGACCGGTGCCATCGCCTTCGACGCCCGACACGCCGCTGGAGGCTCGGAAGCGGGGCTTCGGGATCATCGCCATTCGGCAGCTGGACCCGCGGGTACGAAGCATGACCGTGCTCGAGGATGGAGTCCGCACGGTTGTGATCAACTCCCGGTATCCGCTGTTTCTCGAACGCCGCGGCGATGTCTGGTATCAGCTGGAAACTGCGGCCCGGGAAATCTGCAAGGCTGCGGACGCAGCCAACGTTGCTGAATACGAGAAGAGAGTGAACGACATCGTACTCACCGCTCTCCAGCTGCGCGCCAGTCGGCGCCGCCGGCCAGCGGGTCGCCAACTGCGCCTGGTCCAAGGCTGAACCTAAACCAGCGAGCGGCCGCCGTCCGGTTCCGGCAGCTCTTCCTGGAATCAACTTACCACGCGAGCTTCATGATGTATGGACGAGACTGTCACGAGCTCAGCGGGATTTGCCGATCCTGCCTCGCCGCCCAGTCTTCGCTCGGGCAGCATTCTCAACAGCTGTCTTCAGCTGATGCGCCTTTTCCGGCAACAGCTGCAGATTCTTGAGCGTGTTGCTACCACCATCTGCAATCGGCTTCACATGATCAACATGAATTGCAGACGGCAACTTGCCTGCAATCTTCTCCACCTTTCGCCTGACGTTTTTGCCGCGCGATGCCACGATAGCGACATCATACCCCTGGCCTAACTGCACGCCGCTAGATGGCCTGAAGGCGCCGCTATAAGCCGTTGATGCTTAGAAGCAGAGCGCGCTTGACGTTCCGGGCTGTCGGATGCTGCGCAACTGCGACCCATGCCAGAGCGACGGCCGCCACAATGAGAACAGCGGCAGCGCCCAGGAGGGCATTCTCAAGTTGCTCGATCTTCATCCTTCCACCTCCTTGTTCAGATTCTTCGACTGGCAGCCACCAGACCTATCAGCAGACCAATCGCTGCAAGTGCGATCAATGCGTCGGTCGAATTGAGGCCCGACGCTTTGACTGCTCCTTCAAGCACGGGAGTCAGCGCGTGCCCCTTCGGACAGCGTCGGCGTACGACCAGGTCAACCGCGTTGAACGAGGCCCCACATCCAGCGACGCTGCATTGCCCAATGGAAGCTGCCTCGAGCTGCTCAGCCAGATCGCGCATGCTCTTCTCCCGGGCATCGGCCGCCGCCACGCTGGCTGCTGCTCCCTTTACTTGCTCATCGCGCTCGGCGAGCGTCGTCTTAGCGTCGGCCAGCGACTGTTCCAGTGCTCGGATGGACTGCTCTGCCCCAGCCCCTTCGAGCCCCCGAGTCAAAAGGTCCGCGACCGCCGTGCCGAGACTCATGCCCTTCTCACCGGCATGCGTATCTAGAGCTTCCCGGAGCTCATGGGGAATCCGAACAAAGAGAGCTTCGCTGGCCACGTCAATATGCTATCAGATTTGATAGCTCTCGATATCAATCCCCAAAGACTTGCATAAATCGCAAGTTCAAGGGATTATAACTCCATCAAAGTTGGTAGAACTGCAAGTGATGGAGGTAATGAATATGGCGAGGTATCGTGAACCGGTCGCTCTCGGGGCTGAAATTGGCCGCCTAATGAAGGCGGCTGGCTTCGAACAGAAGGATCTAGCCGAGCACCTGGGTATCCACGAGTCATCGGTTAGCCGTCTGCTCAAGGGCCAGCGTGGCCTAGGGGTAGATGAGCTATACGGTTTGGCCGAGATGTTCGGGGTCAGGCCAGACACGATCGTGATGGAGGAGGAACCTGAGCCGGCGCTTCTTCGGGCCGCTGCCGCCGATGACGAGGAGATCAAGCGGTGCTTGGATGCCTTCGAGGCTGCTATCCAGGACTACTTCTCTGCGAAGGCCTTAGTTCGGTTCGTGTGAGCACCGCTGTGGAAAGGGCGCTGGAGGAAAGGGCAAGGCTTGGCCTCAGTTCAAAAGCGCCCACTCCTGACTTGCTCGGCCTCATCGAGAACGTCGCGAAAGTTCCTGTCATCGTCCAGCAGCTAGGGCCTACCGGCATTGCCGGCGCCTATGCACTGCGACGAGGACTCCCATTCATATTTGTCAACGGATCCATGCCTACGGTGCGAGCGAGATTCACACTCGCTCACGAGTACGGTCACCACGTCCTGCAGCACGGTATGTCAATCGACAAGGTGATCAACATCTCAGGCAAACAACCAGCGAAGGAGGTAGAAGCCAACTCCTTCGCGGCCGAGTTCCTCTTGCCACTCGAAGCGTTGGATGCGTGGCTTCGGGATCGCGACTATCCCGATGCGGACCTGAATGTCGTTGTGGAGCTTGCGCGCGATTTCTGGGTCAGTGCCCTCGTTGCGTGTTATCGGCTCCTGTCAGCCCACCGACTGAGTTCGAAGAAAGCGACAGAGATTGAGCATGCGATTGAACAAGGACAGCATCTGCAGGTACGGCTTCCCGACACTAGATTGCTGCCAGAGTCACTGGTAGACGCCAAAGGGCGAGTACGGAGGCTGCCGGCGGAAGCCGAGTACGCGCTCCTCCGAGCTCTTGACCAGGGGCTGCTTTCCGAAGAGGACGTCGAAGCAAAGCTGCAAGTGCCACGGGACGAGCTGCAAGCATTTCAACACCGACTGGCTGTGAATCGAGCCGACGAGATCTAACGGAGCTTGGCAAGACCCAATATCGGGCGATTCCAAGGGGCGCTCGTTGTTCTGTCAGATTCGACCGCTCCGATGGCGTTCTGCGGGGTAGGTGCCGGCCAGGCGCTTCTTGACTACCTGCAAGCAAGACTGATCGTTACTCGAGAAGTCCTCGGCGAGCTAAAGCGCAATGTAGCCGCAATGCCCTCGCTCCAAGTGACCATCGCTTGGCTCGAAGAGGACGAAGACCACCGGGTGCACGACCTCACATCTGAACATGCACTTGAAGTGACGGACTTTCTGCATAACTACCGCACTGCCCTCGAACACCCCGATGAGCACCTCGGCGAGGTTGCCACGGTGTATGGAGCTCTCGAGCTCGTCGACGAAGGTCGCCGACCGCTGGTGTGCATGGACGACCAGCTCGGAAAGGCACTCTGCCGAGCGAAGAATCTCGATCAGGCCGACACGCCCGCTCTTCTGATTGAAATGGTATGCGCCAAGGTGATCGACCTTCGACTCGGCCAACGCATTTGGCAAAACTTGTTCACCGACCGTCGGCTCTGGAAGGCGTATAGGGAGCGGGTTGGGGATGCTTGCCCGGACGCGCTGTCTTGACGTACCGGACCGGTCGTATCGGATGGGACCGGCTTCCTGATCGCCTAGAAACACCACACCAGAATCCGCTCCGGAGTCTCAGTCGAGACCACGTGGAACTTACTGCAAGGGTAGAGCGACCGCCAAGACTCGAGGTATTTCTCGGTCGCCTTCGCTTCTTGGATACCAACCAGCTTCAATTCGGAAAGATGGTCGGTCGGCGCCGGGAAGGGTGCCAGCTGCTGAGACTATCGACCGCTTCAGCAGCGCTTGCTGGTACGCGCTGTTCTCGGGCACGGACTTAAATCGCGGCACGTATCCGCGAATGCCGTTCAGAGTTCCGTAGCGAACGCGCAGCTTGGGTTCGACTTTGAGTCCTTGTCGAATGGCGCGAGCATCTGCTGGCTTGTGGCCGACTTCCAAGACCAGGAAAGCCGCTGGGCGCCCTGAAACGCCAACGAGGCGATTGCCAGCGGCCTCTAGGCTTACCTGCGCATCGTTGGCTAGTTGCTCAATCGTCTTCAAGCCTTTCTCAAGGCGATAGCGGTCCTTGATTAGCTCGGCCGGCATTAGAAGCAGAGAAGCTCCGAAGTCGCATAGGTACTCTTCCTCGGAGCGGCCCGGGAGGTTGTGGCCAACGCTTACGTCGACCCGATAACGAGCTTCGCGGGTGAATCCAGGGAATGCGGTGTGAACTATCTCGTGGCCACAGGTGAATCGTTGGCGAGCCTTGTTATCGTCCGAGTTGAGGTCCATCACCAGTTGGCCCGAGGGTTCCGAGTAGATCCGACCGGCAAATGGAAAGGACCCGCTACGGCAACTAATCCCGAGGAATGACGCGACGGCAGCCACACGAATAGGAAGGCTTTCTTGCCCAGCCTCGGCCAGAATGCCGCTTACGAACTTTTCTATGGCCTCCTCGCCGTTCTCCGCTCGGAAACGCGCCTTCAGGCGGCCAACCAATGGTTCCGTGGATCCGGCTCTACTTGCGATCATCCAACTGCTTACTCATCCTGAGCGAATTGAGAACATAACGCCAGCGCTCAGGCGTTTGGGGCTCTTCACCCTTTCGCCACCGGATGCTGGCAAGCATCTGCAGATCCCTGCTGGAGAGTCCTGCCTCATCGGCAAAAGCCCGCAGTGATGAAGGAATTTGAAGTTCGTTCGGTTCGATTCGGACCGGTGCGCGGCCAAGAAGATCGGCGACCGTCGTATCGAGTGCCTCAGCGATGCGGTGAAGCACCTCAAGAGACGGATTACTGCCGGCATCGGTTTCAAGTCTGACCAAATAGCTTTTCGATAATCCGGTCATGTCCGCGAGTTTCGCCAGTGAGGCACCGGAGCGCTCGCGTTCCGCGCGGATTCTTTCTCCCACTCGGAGTTCGTTAGGCATCAGTTTGCCTGCGCGTGGCGCCGGCTCTGTCCGGCCTTAGCGGGGCAACTGAAGTGGGCCGTGGTCCCAGCGATCAGCGTACCGCTCAACGTAGTCGGAATCCTCGCAAATGCAGCGAGGACTCCGTGAGCGAGGTCTGGCCATGATTTGGTTCGGTTCTCCAAGTACGTCATATCGTGCCTCCGTTGGTTCAGGACGTTGAGAAATCAAGTGCGGCGATGACGCGATCAAGAACTCCGTTGCAAGCATGATGCCAGCTAGAGCTGACTGATGGGCCAGCGGAACCTCCATCACTCTGGAATTTCCGTCGATCTGGCTGAGAATGAGAGCGCCTCCGCAAACGCCTTCGCGGTATAGGTAATCGATCGACTTGTCGGCCCACCGCTCAAGCTCCGCGGCCTGAAAGCCGTTTGCGCTTCCAATGTCAGCCAGGAGCGAAGTGTTCAGCCACATCTGCCAGTCCAGCGGCTTTTCAAGTCCCGGCACATCTCCTACCTGCCTAAGCGGGGTCCCTACAGGTTGGCCGGAAGCCAGGTAACCGAGGACCCGGAGGGGATCTTGTCCAAGAGAGCTGGCGATCTCTTCGTGTCGATTTGATCGAGGAGTGTCCGGCCAGTAGAGACATGCCAGGCATGGATCCACTCCGAAGTGTTCGTGTCGTGACCAACCCAAATCGAGGCGACCCGTGAAGGCGTTGTAGATTCGCGACGGCAGTGCCGCTTGAATCGCAATGCGTGTGACTGCGCTGTCTACCGCGACAAGCACTGTGTTGACTGCACTTGGGTACGCCGCAGGATGAGTTCCCCATTTTGCGGAAACGGAATTCACCGTGAGCTGCCTCCCTTCCAAAGCTCGGTCGATTACTGTGGTCTTGAGTTTGCCTTCATCCCGATCCCCTGCAAGGACATAGCGCTGAAGATTCGCTTCGGTCACATGCTCGTCGTCGACAACCGTGATGTGACCTCGCACGCTGACTCGTCGCAAGACTTCGGCGGCGCCCTCTCCAACTGCGCCAGCGCCCACCAGGTGGAAGTCTCCTAGCTCTAGGTCGTCCTCCAGTCCTTGCACGTTAGAGGACCATTTCGCGAGGGTCACCAAGTTGAACCCGCCTGCGGTGGGCTTTGCACGAGCTCGGGCACCTAGAAGGGGACCGAACGCTGTACGAAACAACTCGCTAGCTCCAAGTGCTCCAGCCGCCAGGGCAGCTGGGATCTGGGCCGGCTCCTGCTCTCTCGGCAGGTTATCGATGACCGAGTTCCAACCCGAGGCAGTCACAAAGACCCCCGGACTTTCCGGCTGTTTTCGGAAGGACAACCTCGGGCTGGGTTCTATATCCGCCTTAAGGTCACATCTCGGGTTCACCCATCGAATCATCTCTGCCGCGTTATCTGTCAGCGCCGACGGCCCAACCAATCCGATCGTGGGATAGACGCGCGCGCACAGATTGACCGCCAACAGGAACCCCAGAGGCAGGTTCGGATCGTCGTTCTCAGCGGGTGCCTCTAACGTGACGGCTGTGGCTGCTACCTTTTCGGCGAAGTCATCTCGGCGGACCCCATTCATGACGGGCAGCGCTGCGTCCGCGACTCGGTCAAAGAAACGTGGTAGTCCCATCAGAAGACTTCGACCCTGGTTCCCTCACTCAGGGGTTCCCAGGCTCTATAGCCGCGAAGTCGAAACCAAGCCCAGTTCGTGATGTCCTCCCAGCCGTTGGCTCCGAAATCAGGCACCACGACGCTAAGGCCGCCCAGGATCGTGATGCAGGGCAATAAATCGTCCAGGCTGGAGTGAAAGGCGTCGGTCGGATGACTGTGCACCTGACCCGCCATGATCTCGGCTCGGTTGTAGAAGAACTCATTCGCCAAATGGAGGGCATGGCCACTGATCGTCACCATCAGACCATCTTCCGTGTCAACCGAAGTCTGCTCGGGGAACATCGCCGAATTGAATCGGAACGCTGATGGATCGCCCTCGAATTGACCACCCCACAACACGAACGCCTCGAGCTTGCGCTGGCCGGCCTCGCGCAGACAACGCAAGGTGTAGTCGATGAGCGGCGATTCGATTCGAAAGCGGCTGACTCCTGCCAATCCCCTCCGCTCCGAATCGAGCGGAGCCTTCAAGCAGCTCCTTGGGCACCGGATGTTGATGCTCCCATCGGCACCGAAGCCAGCTCATCAAAGTTGTAGATCAGGATCGGCTGGACCTGTACCCCCAGAATCGGGTGGCTGATGGCGTTGAAACCAAGACCTCCGACCCGCCTTGTGGAGTACTTCCAAATCGCATCACAAATAGTTACGAGGGTTCCGTGGCCGGTGCCGCGATACAGCAGCCAATCGTCGCCCGAATGCTGTGGATGGCTGTGGTATTCGCGAATGCCGCGCAGGCAAAGGAAAGGAAGTCTGGAGATTGGATGATCGGTGAGGAGCACGTTCACCGGTTGGCCATTGCTGACCTGTTGGATCGGGATCGGCGGAATAGTTGGCGTCCGGGAAAGGAACTCAACCATGGTCACGGATGGCGCCCATAGATCGTAGTTGGCAAAGTCGATTTCAGAATTGACCAGCACCAGCGGAATCGCTTGTAAGCCAGGTTGCATAACAACCCGTGCGGCGAAGGCGACCGTGACGCGGAGATCTTCCCGGTGAGTGATGAAATACCCACGCCGATCCCATTCTTCGCGCTCTGCATCCCAATACTGAAGCTGACGAGCTAGCTTGGCGCGACTTACCTCGGGATCGACAAGGACCGGAGCCGGATCAGCCACCCGAGCCCGTCTTGGGACTCAGAAACACCGTGGTCTGTGCGGAGAGCCCTGCCTGGCTGACCGAAATCGTCAACGAAAGCAGGTTGCCGTTGAGGCGCAGCTCCCAGTCCGAGGGATTCTGCCCAACGTTTCCACTCTTCTGAAGCGCTTCGTGGACGACCTGCGAGAGCAGCTGATTCTCGCTTACGCGAATCCGCAACCCCTGACCTGACACGACAACTGGAAGATCGAAACTGGCTGGCATCGGGCTTCTCCCACCCTCCTCAGATTGGTGCTGGCCAGTGTAACATGAGGTGAACTAGAGCGGTACGGCCCTCTCGAGCCCCCGCCGCGGGGGTAGGGTCACCGCCGCTTTGAAAGCTGGACTTCGTTGGGGGTGATCAGATTGGCGGTTTATGTAACCAGAGTGCGAAAGGAGTCGGCCGGCTCGGGCGAGAACCGGCACAGCCACATCGTCGGCGTATGCGTCGCTGACGGCGCCTTCTACTCGAACACCCAGGTTGTCGCTTCGATCAACGGTGGCCAGGAGTGGAGGACCCTGGCTGCAGACAGCTCAAGTGCAGTCATCGAGCCGCTCAGGTTCTGCCCGCACTCCGCTTGTATCCACAGCCCGTACCTGACTACCAAGGCGGACAAGTCACGCCCGGACAACCTGGACAACCTTCCGCCCTGCTGAACCGAACGACCAGTCGAACCTCAAAAAGGGGAACGCTGGTCGAAGTCTCGGCCCAGGTCTCCCTTGTCCAGGTGCACGTAGCGCATGACCATCGAGTAGGTCGTGTGGCCGAGGATGCGGCGCAGGCGTTCCATCTCCCCACCCCGACGCAGGTACTCGGTCGCGAAGGTATGCCGGAACTTATGGGCATGCAGCGGGAACCCTAGGCGCCGCCGGAGGCGCTGCAGCAGCTCGCAGGCTGTCTGAACTGACACTGGTCGCCCGGCAGAAAGCAGCAGCAGGTTGGGTGCGTTGCTCTCCGGCCTGCTCTTGTTGATGTAGCGGATGATCTCCCGGCGCAGGCGCTGCGAGACCGGGACGCGGCGGAACTTCGACCCCTTCCCCCGCTTGATCTTCAGGAACATCATCGCGTCGTCGTCGTCCTCGACATCCTCGAGCTGCAGGCTGCACAGCTCGCCGACCCGAATCCCGGTGCCAAGCAGGATCTTGACCGCGAGCTGCGGCCAGCCAACCTTGGCTGAGTCGAAGATCGCCTGGACCTGCTCGGACGTATACGTCGACATCTCCTTCAGCGCCACCTTGGGCGGACGCATCCGAAGGACGCTCGGGTCGACCGGGTACTCCTCGCGCGCACACCAGTTGGCGAAGCTCTTGATCACCTGGAAGAAGCCGTGGATGGTGTTGTCGGAGAGGCCGCGCTCCTGCTGCTCCGCGAGGAAGCGCTTCAGCTCGAAGGCGTTCAGCTCCTCCAGGTTCTCCACCCCGCCGGAGCGTCGGTACCAGTCCATCTTCTGCTGATACCAGTCAACAGTCCGATGGCTCCGCCCCATCACCTTCAGCTCCAGCAGCCACTCCCGGAGCAGCGCCCGCACTGGATGCAGGCCGCGCAGGGGCTGCACTCTGACCCCCACCTCGACCGGAGCCGGCGCGGCAGCACTACCGACCCGCAGGGGCGCGACCTTCGGCGGCCGGCCTGGACTGCGCCGAAATCCCGCCAAAGGACTATTTACGGTTTGCGATTTCCATAACGGTTTTTGGATGTTTTCCACAGCTTTCGCCCTCCCTCGTCGCTGGCCACATAGGTGCCCGAAAACGACGAAAACCGGCCCTCAGGACCGGCTTTCTGAATTCAATCTACGAGGAGGGTCCCCTCTCAGAAAGTGTGGCGGAGAGGGAGAGATTTGAACTCTCGATGGGCCAGTGACCCATAACGGTTTTCGAGACCGTCGCCTTCAACCGGACTCGGCCACCTCTCCGAAGCGTCTGGAGCTTGATGGCGGTCCCGACCGGATTCGAACCGGCGCTCTCGGCCTTGACAGGGCCGCGTGTTTGGCCAGGCTACACCACGGGACCGGCAGCGGCTAAGTCTACCAACGGCCTGTAGTTCGCCCCTCGCCCCCTCCGGCGCCTCTGGCGCCACCTCCCCACTTCGTGGGGAGGAGATGGGGTAGACAGACCCCAAACCTATAATTCCCTGCGGCGTGAGCGATAACGACCGGCCCACTTCGGGCTCGCCCGAGGAGCTTCGGAGGCGGTTCCAGATCCTGGAGCGCGTGGCGATCTTCTTCACGCTCCCCGACAACACCCTCCACGCGCTCTCCCGGCGCCTCGCGCCGGCCAACGCGGCCAAGGGCTCGGTGATCGTCCACCAGGGCGACCCCGGCGACACGATGTTCATCGTCGAGTCCGGTCGCTGCGAGGTCTACGTGGAAGAGTCGCCCGGCCACACCATCACGATCGCGCTCATGGGCCCCGACGACTTCTTCGGCGAAATGTCCCTGATCTCTGAAGAAACCCGCACCGCCAGCGTTCGGGCGCTCGAGGACTGCAAGCTCTTGACGCTCGACCGCAAGACGCTGTACGAGACCGTCCCGGCGGAGTCGGACGCCCTGATCGAGCTGACCAAGCTGGTCGAGCAGCGCAAGGACACCTTGCCCAACCTGATCGCCCGCGCCCGCATGGTGGCGCCCGAGCAGGCCGCTTCGACGGTGGCGATCTACTCGCCCAAGGGCGGCTCCGGCCGGACGACGATTGCCGTCAACCTGGCCGCGGCGCTGGCCAAGCGGTTCCCCGGCGAAGTCCTGCTGGTCGACCTCGCGCTCCCCTACAACCACGCCGCCCTCATCTCCTACCTCACCCCGACGGGCTGTCTCGCGGCGGCGAGCCAGGTGCCGCCTCAGAACTTCGAGGAGGCCGTCCTCGGGGCGATCCTCCACCACCCCGGCGGCATGATGCTGCTCCCCGGTGTGCTCCGCGCCGAGCAGGCGGACCTCATCACGGTCGACCTGGTCAACCGCGCCATGGGCATCCTGGTCAACGCCTTCCGCTACATCGTGTTCGACCTCGGCGTGGCCTTCACCGACATCGTGATCAGCGTCCTCGACCACTCGCAGCGCGTGCTCGTCCTGGTCACGCCGGAGCTGTCGTCTCTGAAGGACGTCGGCGAGCTGCTGAACATCTTCACCAACGTGCTCAACATCGTCCCGGGGCGCGTCATCCTGGCCCTCAACAACAAGGTGCCGAAGTCGGTGGTGAGCAAAGAGGACGTCGTCCGCACTCTCAAGCAGGAGCTCGCGGTCGAGATTGATTTCGACGGGACCAAGCCGGACGAGGCGGCGGTCAAGGGCGAGATCCTGGTCCTGACCGACCCCAAGAGCGCGATCGCCCGCGGCGTCGAGCAATTGGCGGGGATGATCGCCGGGGCGGTCGGCACGGAAGCCAAGGAAAAGAAGGGCGGATTCAAGCTCGGCCGGCGCTGAGAGGGTTTGGTAAGATCCCTTCCGTGATCGAACAAGCTGTCGTCTCACTCACCCCCGACGCGCAGTCACGGCTCAAGGAGCTTCTCGCCAAGGAAGACAACCCCCAGCTCGCTCTCCGCATCTTCGTGAGCGGCGGCGGGTGCTCGGGGATGCAGTACGGCATGGCCTTCGACGACCAGCGCCGCGCGGACGACGTCACGGTCGATCAGGACGGAGTGCAGATCGTCGTGGACGACTTCAGCGTGTCCTATATCCGCGGAGCGGAGATCGACTACGTCGACAGCCTGATGGGTGCCGGCTTCACGGTGCACAACCCCAACGCAACGCACTCGTGCTCGTGCGGCCACTCGTTCGACACAGGCGACGACGCCGGCAACGCGCAAGCTTGCGGGTGCGGCCACTAACACTCAGCCGCTGACCGTTCGCTATACGGGTTCCTGGCTTAGATTCCCCTCAGTAGCTTCGGCGGCCATCGGTTTGGTGCTCGCCGGCGCGATGCTCCAGATCAGCACTCACCTCGCGCCCGAGGCAAACCGGGCCGTGGTCGCCGGAATGTGGATCTTCCCCATCGCCTTCCTCGTGAGCGCGGTCTTTGATCTCCTGAGCACCCATCGCTTTCGGATGCAGATCGATCCAGATGTCATCAGCTATCGCGGCGCATTCGGCCGATGGTCCCACCCGCGCTCCCAGGTCACGCGACTCGCTACCAGCCCATGGGCTCGCGGCTCTCCGGGTTCGCTGCTTTTCTGCAACTCTGAAATGCGGACCCTGTTCAGCGTCGACCGCTCCTTGTTGAACACCGACCAAGAAGCTGAGATCTCACGGGTCCTGGACATTCCAATCGAGCGCCGGTCCGCTTCATAGCGACGCCGGGGCTATCGTTCAAGGTGGTGTTGAGGTCCAGGCGCTTCCGGGAGGCCGTCCTGCTGACGCTCGGAGTCATCACGCCGATCGGCATCCTTGCGGTCAACGCGTCCGCTTTCGTGATGGTCCACCTGACCGCGTTTCGGATCGGCATCGCCGCGTGCGCACTGGTCAGCGGCCTGGTCCTCAACGGTCTCACCGCCTGGTGGTTGCTGCGGCTGGCAAGCCGTAACGCGCCGCCCCTGTTTCGCGAGTACCGGACCTGGGCGGTCGGAGCCGCGGTGCTCATCGTTCTGGTGACCGCCGTGGGCGGCGGCTTTCTCACCTACCTCGGCCTGCGCGACCCGAAGCGACTGCCCGACGCGCTTTCGGTCATCGTCGCAACGCTCATGCTCGCCCTGCCGTTTGCGGTCTCGATCGCGGCCCGCCGGCTGGCGGGCATCGGCGGGATCATCCCGGTCGAGGAACCGCCCGGAAAAGAAAGGAGCCCCCGCCACAGCGGGAGCTCCCTTAGAACTCGTATCTAGCGTCGTGCGTAGGCCGGATTCACTCCGGCCGTCACCAGACGTGTGGACCCTGCCTCCCAGCGTTGCGCCGAGAGGGGGGTTCGTGGGGGGATCTTGATCCCCCCACGCTTGCTTACATCATGTCGGGCGACATGCCGCCCATCCCACCGGAGTTTCGCTTCTCCTCGGGTACCTCGGTGACCATCGCCTCGGTGGTCAGGACCATCGCGGCGATCGACGCGGCGTTCTGCAGCGCCGAGCGCGTCACCTTCGCGGGGTCGACGATGCCCGCCTCGAACATGTTCACGAACTTGTCGTTCAGGGCGTCGTAGCCCATGCCTTCCTTGCTCGTGCGGATCTGCTGGACGATGAGCGAGCCTTCCTTGCCGGCGTTGAGCGCGATCTGCTTGACCGGCTCCTCGAGCGCCTTGCGGACGATCGCGACACCCGTCGCCTGGTCGTCCTTCAGGCCGAGCCCGCCGTCGAGCTTCTTCTGCGCATTCAGCAGCACGGTGCCGCCACCCGCGACGATGCCCTCTTCGATCGCGGCCCTCGTCGCGCTGAGCGCGTCTTCGATGCGGTGCTTCTTCTCCTTCTGCTCGACCTCGGTCGCCGCTCCCACCTTGATCACCGCGACGCCGCCGGCCAGCTTGGCCAGCCGCTCCTGCAGCTTCTCCTTGTCGAAGTCGGAGGTGGTCTCCTCGATCTGGGCCTTGATCTGCTTGATCCGGCCTGTGATTGCACCGCGGCGCTTCTCATCGTGCTCGATGTCGACCACGATCGTCGTGTCGTCCTTGTTGACGGTCACCTTGCGCGCCTTGCCGAGCTGCTCGACCTTGGTCTGGTCGAGCTTGAAGCCGGCGTCCTCTGAGATCACGGTGCCGCCGGTCAGGATCGCCATGTCCTCGAGCATCGCCTTGCGGCGGTCGCCGAAGCCAGGCGCCTTGACCGCGACGGCGGTGAAGGTTCCGCGCAGCTTGTTGACGATGAGGGTGGCGAGCGCCTCGCCCTCGACGTCCTCGGCCACGATCAGCAGAGGCTTGCCCTGCTGGACCACGCGCTCCAGCACTGGGAGCAGGTCCTGGATAGCCGAGATCTTGCGGTCGGTGATGAGCACGTACGGCTCGTCCAGCACCGCTTCCATGCGGTCCGGGTTGGTGACCATGTAGGCGGCGACGTAGCCGCGGTCGAACTGCATGCCCTCGACGAACTCGAGCTCGGTGGTGATGGCCTGGTTGTCCTCAACGGTGATCACGCCGTCCTTACCGACCTTCAAGTTGGCTTCAGCGATAAGCTTGCCGATCTCTTCGGACTGGCTTGAGATGGCGGCGACATGCGCGACGTCTTCGCTCTTGTCGGCGACTGGCTGTGCGAGCCTCTTTATCTCCTCAACGACGGCCGCGACGGCCTTCTCGATGCCGATCTTCAGCTGCATCGGGTTGGCGCCCGCGGTGACGTTGCGGAAGCCCTCGTTGATCATGGTCTGCGCCAGGAGCGTCGCCGTGGTGGTGCCGTCACCGGCCACGTCGTTGGTCTTGGTCGCGACCTCGCGCAGCAATTGCGCTCCGGTGTTCTCCATCGCGTCCTTGAGCTCGATCTCGCGCACGATCGTCACGCCGTCGTTGGTGACGGTCGGGGCACCGAACTTCTTCTCGAGGACGACATTGCGGCCCTTCGGGCCCAGCGTGATGCGGACGGCCTGGGCAACGGTGTCGATGCCCTTCTTGAGGTGCTGTCGCGCCTCTACGTCAAATGTGACTGTCTTTGCCATATGCGATCCCCTCTTCTTTTTTCTCTTACTTCTTGCCGTTTGCCTCGATGGCCAGGACGTCCTTCTCCGAAACGATCAGGTACTCGACATCGTCGATCTTGATTTCGTTGCCGGCGTACTTCGCGTAGAGCACCCTGTCGCCGACTTTGAGCTCCATCGGCACCTTGGTGCCGTTCTCCAGGATTCGCCCCGTCCCTACGGCCTCTACGATGCCTTTCTGGGGCTTGTCCTTGGCGGTGTCTGGAATGACGATCCCACTTCTTGTTTTCTCTTCTTTGTCAACTGGCTTGACTAGTACGCGGTCGCCCAGCGGCTTCAGATTCATGTGCAGCCCTCCTAGCTGTTTGCTTTAGCACTCCCCACGCCCGAGCGCTTAGCACTCAGACAGGTCGACTGCTAATTGTAGTACCTCCCGGAGCTCGTTGCTAAACGTGTGCCCCCACCCGGCGGCTTCGCCGCCGACCTCCCCGGCGAGCGGGGAGGTGAAGCTATTTCTCGGCTTCCTCGATCAGGCGACGGGCGGTTGCGGCGTCATCGTCCGGGACCATGACCCTTGCTTCCGTCAGGTTGATCCCGATGCCGTAGGCGTTGTCGCCGAAGACCTCCACCCGCAGGCCGTTGGCGTCGAGGACGGCCGAAAGGATCTCGGCATGGAGCCGGTCGCCCTTGAAAACCTCGGTCCAGCCATTGACGCGCACGCCTACCAGCTTAGGGAGGGGTCGACCTCCGCGGGGTGGCGGCCACCATAGTGGCCGGCGGCGGCGATCATGGCGGCGTTGTCCGTGCACAGCTCCAGCGGGGGCATCGTCAGGCGGGCCCGCCCCTCCACCACCTCGGCGGCCCGCTTGCGGAGCAGCGTGTTGGCGGCGACCCCGCCCGCCACGACAACCTCCTGGTACGGCTCCGCGTCGAGCGCATGGTCCAGCTTTTCGAGCAGCGACTCGACCACCGACTCCTCGAAGGCGGCGGCCAGGTCTGCTCGATCCTGGTCAGTCAGGTTCTCGCCCAGGTCCCTCAGGCGGTAGAGCAGCGCGGTTTTCAGGCCGCTGAAGCTGTACTCAAGGCCTGGCAGCGACGGCCGCGGCAGGCGCCGGCGCTTGGCATCGCCCTTACGGGCCAGCTTGTCGAGCGCCGGGCCTCCGGGAAAGCCCAGGCCGAGCATGCGGGCCGCCTTGTCGAAGGCCTCGCCCGCGGCGTCGTCGCGCGTCCGGCCGATCACCTCGAAGCGCCCGTGCTCGGGCATCCGGACGAGGTCGGAGTGCGCGCCGCTGACGACCAGGCCCAGCAGCGGGGGCTCGAGGTCCGGACGGCTCAGCATCGCCGCGTAGATGTGGCCCCACAGGTGGTTGACGCCGGTCAGGGGTTTCGACCATGCCGCGGCCAGGCCCTCCCCCACGCCGACTCCGACCAGCAGGCAGCCGACCAGGCCGGGGCCTCGGGTGACCGCCAGGAGGTCGAGGTCCGAGGGTTTGATGCCTGCCTGGTCCATTGCCATGTCGAGGAGGTGCGGAAGGCGCTCCAGGTGGTCGCGGGCCGCCAGCTCGGGGACGACGCCGCCGAACTCTTTGTGCACGTCGACCTGGGAGTGGATGAGGTTGGACAGGATGTGGCGGCCGTCCCGGACCACGGCGACGGAGGTTTCGTCGCAGGAAGTTTCGATGCCGAGGGTTAATGCCATGAGTTCGCCCCCACCCGGCGGCTTCGCCGCCGACCTCCCCGGCGAGCGGGGAGGTGAAGCTATTCCTTCGTCAGTAGGTCGCGGCGGAGGCCGCGGACTTCGGCTTCTATGCGCTCCAGGTTTGACTCGTAGGCCTTGCGGAAGCGCGGCGAGTGGATGGAGTCCGACCACATCACGATCGCGTCCTCGCCGTTGTCCGTGTAGTAGCCCTTGCGCCGCCCGATGACCTTGAACCCGAATCCCTCGTACATCTTGATGGCGTTCTCGTTGGTGGTCCGGACCTCGAGCGTCACCCACTTCGCGCCCATGTCGTAGGCGGCCTGGACGAGGCCGGCGAAGATGATCCGGCCATAGCCGCGGTGCTGCAGGTCGTGCCGGACGCCGATGGTCGTCACATGCGCCTCGTCGTACATGCGCCACATCCCGCCGTAGCCGATGATCGTCGGGTCGAAGTCCGCAGTCCGAAATCCGGCCGGGCGCTCCGCCCTTTCATCTACGCCTTCCTGGCGCAGCACCACGTAGTGGGCGCTCGCGCGCGAGGCAAGCTCGCGGTAGTAGGCGTTGCGCGGCCACGGCGTCGCGAAGATCTCGCGCTCGATCTCCTGGACCGTATTCACGTCCGCCTCACGCATCAGCTCGAGCGCGAGCTGCTGCCTTATTTGAACCATCAATGCCTCGCCATAAGGGGCCCCCGCGAAATCACGCCGAAGGCTCTGATTTCGTGGGGATCGAGAACGACTGCATGTACTCGATTTTGAGACTACCATAGGCAACTTCGCGCGCCCCCTCGAGCATTCCCTTCGCCGCCTCGCTCAAGTCTTTCAGCTCCCCCGCCGGTATGAAGCGGTGCCCCGCGGCAATCAGCGCGGCCTCGGTTTTCGGCCCGACGTTCCCGACCAACGGGTGGCTGGACGGAACGTCCGCGGGATCTCCGAGCATCGGCTCGCCGCCGGGGGCCTGGTAGTAGAGGCGGCCCCGCCCTGCCTCCATGACCGCGATGGCCGGGACGTCGGTGCGGGCAGCCTGAAGGCCGAGGGACGGCAATGGGATGATCGGGATCCGCAGGCCCATCGCGAGACCCAGGCCGAACGAGACTCCGACCCGCAGACCGGTGAAGGAGCCTGGGCCGGTGGCCACCGCGACCGCCGTCAGCCTCTTGCCCTTGACCATCCGTGCCAGGTGGGTGGTGATCGCGCGGTTGTTCCGGGATGTCGTGAACAAATGGGCGCTGCTGTGATCGCCCACCAGCGCCGCCCAGGCGCTCATCGTCGCCGACGTATCAATGACTAAGATCACGCTTCGTCCTGATCAGGCGGCGGTCGCCGCCGAGGTGCTCGATGTCGATGATCGCCGCCTCGTCCACCTCGAGGCGATCGCCCCACTCGACGACCACCGCACCCTGTTCGGCGAGCTCCTCGAGGCCGAGGTCGCGAAGCTCCGTGGAGCTCTCGACCCGGTACAGGTCGACATGTGCGAGCTGGACGCGGCCTGGATAGACGCGGATCAGCTGAAAGGTCGGGCTGGCCACCGGCGCCCGCGAACCGGTGCCCTGGGCCACGCCGCGGACGAAGGTCGTCTTCCCGGCGCCAAGCTCGCCGGTCAGCAGGACGACGTCGCCGGCGCGAAGCCTTTCGCCAAGCAGCATGCCGGCGCGTTCGGTCTCCGCAGGAGAGTTGGAGAGCTCCTCAGGCAAAGTGGTCGTAGCCCGCGTTGCGCAGGACGACCGGCGCGCTGCGGGCGTCCACGACGTCGACGATGCCGTCGTCGGTCAGCTTGCCGACCGGCTTCAGGCCCGCCTGCTCGAGCAGCGCCTCCGGGCCGGCGCAGACGAGCTCGGCTTCCTCGCCGCTAGTCAGCGCATCCTCCATCGAAGCCCCTGCCGCCCGCGGCACGTCCTCGGCCCAGAGCACGCTGCCGACTCCCGCCATGGCGGCGAATTTCTCCATCTCGCGGACCAGGCCGTCGGAGACGTCGCCGCAGCACAGGCCGAGCTCGTTGAGGCGGCGGCCTTCCTCGAGCTTCGGGACGAGGCGAAAGGCTCGGCGCTCGCGGAGCGCGACCGCCGCGGCGCCGAGCGGTCCGGTCACCGCGACCCACCATCCCGGCTGAGCCTGCGCCCGTGCAAGGGGAAGCTTGATGGTGCGTCCGGCGACCGTGACGGAAAGGATCGCGGGACCGGCGGTCGAGCTCATGTCGCCACCGACGATGCCGACCCTCACCTGCTTGCCGAGGTCCGACATCCCCTTGTAGAGACCTGCCAGGTGCTCGACGGTCCAGTGCTTCGGCATGGCGAGCGAGGTCAGGGCCCACGCGGGGTCGGCGCCCTTCGCGGCCAGATCGCCGAGCGCCAGTGCGAGGGAGCGCCAGCCGGCGTCCTCCGCTGTCATCCAGCCCAAGTCGAAATGGACGCCCTCGACGAACATGTCGCAACTGGCGACGACGAAGCCGGTCGCGTCGGCTATCACGGCGGCGTCGTCGTCGCCCGACCCCGTGGCGAGGAACGGCTTGATCTTGGCCAGCAGGCCGAGCTCGCCGACGCCCTGGACGTTCATCGCTGATCCAGCATGGCACGCAGGCGCCGAGTGGCCTGCTCGGGGTCGGCCGCGTCGCCCACGGCGCGGATCACGCACGCGCGATGAATGCCGAGCGCGGTCAACTGCCCGACGTTGTGCTCGTCGATCCCGCCGATGGCAAAGACCGGGACCGGAGCGAGGGCTTTGATGACCTCGGCGATCCCACTCGGCCCGATGATCTTCTTCTCGGATTTGATGGGCGTGGCAAAGGCCGGCCCGCTGCCGACGTAGTCCGCGCCAGCGGCGATGGCCTGTCGGGCGGCGTCGGGGCTCGAGGCGGAGGCGCCGATCAACAATCGGTCGCCCGCCACCTGGCGGGCGGCGGCGACGCCGAGGTCGTCCAGACCAAGATGCACGCCGTCCGCCTCACTGAGCAGCGCGATGTCGACGTGATCGTTGACGATGAAAAGCGCCCCCGTGATCAGGTGGCGGAGCTCACGCGCGAGCGACAGAAGCTCGCCGCGAGGGAGCGCCTTGTGCCGGAGCTGGACGATGTCGGCGCCGCCGCGGACGGCGGCGGTCACGATGGACCTGACGCGTTCTGGCGAGGCGTCCGGAGTTATGACGTAGAGCCGGGCTTCCCCCAGGCTCAGCGCAGGATCTGGCGCAGCTTCTCGCGAAATGCCTTCGGCGCCGTGTCGCAGTCGCACGAGTTCTTGACGACGAGCTTCAGGTGCTCCTGGAACTCGTAGTGCTCCATGCATTCGGGGCAGCCTTCCAGGTGCAGCTGCACCTCTAAAGCCTCGGTGTTGGTCAGTTCACGGTCGACAAAGCGGTCGAGCTTGCCTGCACACTCTTCGCATCTCATGGCTGTGGCACCTGCTCCATGCCGCCGGAGTGGACGATACCCGATTCGACGGCGTAGTCATAGAGGGATTTTTGAAGCTGCTGACGGGCGCGGTGGAGGCGCGACATGACCGTGCCGATGGGCACGCCAAGGGTCTCCGCGGCGTCCTTGTAGGAGAACCCTTCGACGTCGACCAGGAGCACAACCTCGCGGTGGAGCGGCGGCAGCTTGTCGACGGCCGCGACCACTTCCGTGGCGGCGATCTTGTCCAGGACGTCTGCCTCGGGCTTGGCGCCTTCGTCGCGCAGCTTCTCGAACAGGACGAAGTCGCCGACGTCGTCCAGGCTCACGTCCTCCTTGTGGGAGCCCTTGAAGCGATCCCAGAAGAGGTTGCGCATGATCGCGAAGAGCCAGGCCTTCATGTTCGTCCCCGGCTGGTAGCTGTGCTGGTAGCGGAGGGCACGGAGGTAGGCCTCCTGGACGAGGTCCTGAGCCTGGTCGGGGTCGCGGGTGAGCCGGAGCGCACCCCTGTAGAGCGTGTCGAGATGGGTCAACGCCTCCTCTGCGAAGGCGGTTTTAGCGGCGGGTTCCGCCATCAGTAATGCCAGTTTAGGAGCACCAGCCTTGCACTCATTGGAAGTGGCAAGGGTGGGCGGCTATTCCGAGCTGAGCTTCACCTCCCCGCTCGCCGGGGAGGTCGGCGCGTTAGCGCCGGGTGGGGGCTTCGGCCCCTAGCAGCCGACCCAGCCGAACAGCTGCTGGATCTTGATCCGGTCGAAGCCGCGGATTATCGCGTTGTTGCCAAAGCGCAGGATCGGAAGGCGATCGCCGTCGAGACGCTCCCACTCGCGAGTGGCGGCGGGGTCGCGATCGACCGCGCGAAACTCGAACGCAACACCGAGCTCGTTGAGGAGGTCGACCATCGCATTCGACTCGCTCGACTCCCTGGTGCCGTACATAACCGTCTGTTCGTCGCCCATTCCTGATCTGATAACGGCCAGGCTAGGCGGATTCCCTCGATAGAGCCAATCAATTGTTCCGATGCGATCGATAGGCTGGGCCGATGGGGCGCTGACTCCTCTAGCCCTCACCCTGTCCCTCTCCCCTGCGGGGAGAGGGAATTTTTGAAGGGGGAGTATTGGGCGAGTAGCGGCGTTCTACGCGTTCGCCGATGCTGGTCAGCACTTCGTAGCTGATCGTGCCCGACCATTCGGCCACCTCTTCTGCCGTTATCACCTGGTCCACGTCGCGGCCGATAAGCGTCGCGGCGTCGCCGACATGGACGCCCTCGACGTCGCTCACGTCCAGGGTGATCGCGTCCATGCTCACCATTCCGATGAGCGGCGCGCGGCGCCCGCGCACCAGGACGTGTCCGCGGTTTGCGCGGGCGCGGAAGACGCCGTCCTCGTAGCCGATCGCCACCGTCGCGACCCGCGTCCTGCCTGAGGCGCGCCATTTGGCGCCGTAGCCGACGGTCGCGCCCTTCTCGACGGTCTTCAGGTGGGTGATGACCGAGCGCACCGCCAGCGCCGGCTTGGTGCCCGGCCACTCGCAGCCGTAGACCGAGATCCCGCACCGCACGGCGTCGAGCGCGAAGTCCGGGTGGTTCAGAGCCCCCGCCGAGTTGCACGCGTGGCGGATGCCCGGTCCGACCTCGAAGCGGCCCACCGTGTCCAGGAACAGGTCGAACTGTCGGCGTGTCATCTCGTCGTCCGATTCCGCGGAGGCGAAATGTGTCCACGTGCCGGCCAGGCGCGTCCCGCGCGACCCGTCGATGAGCCGCGCCAGCGCCAGCGCCTCCTCCGGCGCGACGCCGAAGCGTCCCATGCCGGTGTCGACTTTCAAGTGCACGGGGACGGGCTCGCCGTCCGACTCCCCCAGGGCCTCGGCCATCTCCTGGCTCGACACCGCGATGCTGCACCCGCTCGCCGCCGCGTCGCGGGCCTGCGCCGGCAGGAGGCCTCCCATGACCAGGATGTTTTCCGCGTCGACCAGGCCGCGCAGCTGAGCCGCCTCCTCCAGGGTCGCCACGGCGAGCCCGGTGGCGCCTCCCTCCAGCGCCGCGTGTGCCGCCGGCACCGCGCCGTGCCCGTAGCCGTCGGCCTTGACGACCGCGAAGAGGCGCGCCCCTTTCACGTGCGCGCGGATGCGGTCGCAGTTGGCGCTGATCGCCTTCAGGTCGACGTCCGCCCAGCGAAGCGCTGTCAGAGTCCGCCCTGGCGCAAGACGTTCATCACGAGCGGGATCTCGGGCAACAGGTCGCCCGCCAGCAGGCCCGAATCGCCGAGGCGATGGGCGATCCGGTGCCCCGCCGCGGCGTGGACGTAGACCCCGGTGACCGCCGCGGTGAAGGGCTCGGAGCCCTGCGAGATGAGGCCCCCGATGATGCCCGAGAGCACGTCTCCGGTCCCGCCGGTCGCCAGGGCCGGAACCTCGTGCGGGTCCTCGCTGGTGCGACCGTCGGGGTGCGCCACCACGGTGTGGGCGCCTTTGAGCACGACGATCGCGCCCCACTCCTTGGCCGCCTTGCGCGCGGCGCCGGTGCGGTCGGCGTTGATGGCCTCGGCGGTCTTGTCCGTCAGGCGTCCCAGCTCGCCCGGGTGCGGCGTGAGGACGCGGTTCTTCGCCAGCTTGCCCTTCGAGCGCCGCGAGTCGGCGAGAGCGTTCAGGCCGTCGGCGTCGATGACGAGCGGGCACTGCGCGTGGAGCGCCAGGTCCACGACCAGCCGCCACGTCGAGCTGTCTCTGCCCAGTCCCGGACCGATGATGCCCACCTGCGCCTCGGCCAATTGACGGAGGATCGAGTCGTATGCCGCGTGGCCGACGGCTCCCGGAGCGACCTCCTGCACGGGGGTCGCCATGACCTCGGTGCACTTGGCCGCGAGGATGGGATAGATCGTGTCGGCGACGAGCAAGCGGACGAGGCCCGCACCGGTGCGCGCTGCGGCGGTCGAGGAAAGGTAGGCGGCGCCCGTCAGGCCACGGCTGCCGGCGAGGACGATCGCGGTTCCGAAGGTGCCTTTGTGCGCGTCGCGCGGGCGGGGCGGCAGGACGACAGCCTCGGGTGCAGGCAGCATCGCCGCCGTCTCCGGGATCTCCAGGTGGGCGGTGGCGACCGCGAGGCGGCTGTGGTGGGTGATGCTGACCTCGACCCGCGCGCCGCGGCTGTCGCCGAGGAGGCGCGCGCGTGGGGCTCCGTTGGGGCCGGGGAGGACCTCGATCCGGCGACGAGGGAAGCAGATGCCCGTGCCGTCGAAGCATTTGATCACCGCCTCCTTGGCCGCCCACCGCCCGGCCAGGCGCTCGTCGTTGCCCGCGCAGTAGGCCAGCTCCGCGGGGGTGTAGACCTTGTGGAGGAAGCCGGGGCCGGAGCGCTTCACCGCAAGGGCGATCCGATCCACCGAGACGGCGTCTACGCCGATTCTTTGCACTGCGTCAATTCTGGGTCATGCTCTCGCGGAAGCCCCCATCCGCCCGGGCCGCTTCGCGGCCGGGTCACACCCCCGCGCTTGCGCGGGGCTCCCCGGCGAGCGGGGAAGGTAAGCTCGCCCTATTCGACGGTTACTGACTTCGCCAGGTTGCGGGGTTGGTCTACGTTTTGGCCCAGCTTTACGGCCACGTGGTAGGCGAACAGCTGCAGCATTACGGTGTTCAGGATTGCGGAGGCTGCGTCCTCGACCGCCGGCATGGTGACGATGTCGGTCGCCACCTTGTCCAGCGAGTGATCCCCTTCCGTCACCAGCGCGAGGACAGGTGCGTTGCGCGCCACGATCTCGTGGACGTTGCTGACCATCTTGTCCTTGGTCGCGCTCGCGGTGCAGATCGCGACCACGGGGAACCGCTCGTCGAGCAGCGCGATCGGCCCGTGCTTGAGCAGGCCACCCGAGGTCCCCTCGGCGTGGATGTACGAGATCTCCTTGAGCTTGAGCGCGCCTTCGAGCGCGACGGGATAGCCGAGCCCGCGCCCCGCGTACATGAAGTTGCGGTATCCGCTGTACTTGTGCGCCAGCTTCTCGATCTCCTTGTCGCGAGCGAGGATGCCGCGGACCTGGTCCGGCAGAGCGCGCAGCGCTTCGACCAGCTCGTGCCTGCGCTCGAGCGAAACACGGCCGTTGACCGTGGCCAGGCGCAGCGCCAGCAGGTACAGGCTGATCGTGTGGGCGAGCAGCGTCTTCGTCGACGCGACGCCGATCTCCGGGCCGGAGTGCAGGTAGATGGCGCCGTCGGCGTCGCGCGCGGCGGAGCTCGCGATGACGTTGGTCACCGCGACGCTGAGCGAGCCGCGCTCCTTCGCCTGGTGCAGGGCGACCAACGTGTCGGCGGTCTCGCCTGACTGCGTGATCACCACGTCCAGGGTCTTCTCGCCGACCGTCGGGCGGCGGTAGCGAAACTCCGAGGCGTCTTCGGCCCGAGCCGGGATGCCGACCCAGTCCTCGATGACGTACTCGCCGATCATCGCCGCGTGGAGCGACGTGCCCATGCCGAGCAGCAGGACATCCGTGACGCCCTTCAACTGCTCGTCGGGGATGTCGAACTCGCGGAACGCAACCACACCGTCGTCGGAGAGCCGGCCTCGCATGGCATTGGCCACCGCCTCGGGCGACTCGTGGATCTCCTTGAGCATGAAGTGCGGGAAGCCACCCTTCTGCGCCTGCGCGACGTCCCAGTCGACGTGGACGATCTTCGACTGCACCGCGACTCCGTCGAGCGTCGACACCTGGGGACCGAGCGGCGTCACCGCGGCGACCTCGCCCTCGCCGAGGACGAGCACACGCTTGGTGTAGGGGATGATCGCGGTGATGTCGGACGCGATGTAGTACTCGCCGTCGCCGAGCCCGACCACGAGGGGCGCGTTGAGGCGGGCGCCGACAAGCAGCTCGGGGTCGTCGCTCGAGAACATCGCGAGGGCATACGCGCCGTGGATGCGCTTCAGCGCCTTGCGGACAGCGGCGAGAAAGTCGCCCTTGTAGTACTTCTCGATGAGGTGCGGCACGACCTCGGTGTCCGTCTCCGAGGGGAACTCGTGTCCCTCCGCCTCGAGCTCGGCCTTGAGCTCGGCGAAGTTTTCGATGATGCCGTTGTGGACGACGAAGATCTTGCCCTTGCAGTCCGTGTGCGGGTGGGCGTTGATGTAGGTCGGCTTGCCGTGGGTCGCCCAACGCGTGTGGCCGATGCCCAGGTTGCCCGAGGGCATGTTGGCCTCGAGCTTGGAGATGAGCGTGTCGACTTTGGCCTCGGACTTCGTGACGCTGGTGCGGGTCGCCTGGCCGGGCTTGAGCAGCTCGAGGACGGCCACGCCCGCGGAGTCATAGCCTCGGTATTCGAGGCGCTTCAGGCTCTCCATGAGGATCGGGGTGGCTTCTCGCGGTCCGAGGTAGCCGATGATTCCGCACATCTCTTTACCTCTAACTACAACTGCTGGGGCGCGTATTTCGACCGGTGCTGGAACGCTTGAACGGAGCCGGAAGCGGCTAGGTTACTACGTCGGCGCCGGACTCACGTTCGGGTTGGGCGAGATCGAGTACCTGACCGTAGCCGTTTGAACGGTGCCCGTGACCCCTAGCGATGGGTAGTCGATGGCGATCTGGAAGACCGCATCCGAGGTGCTCGTGCTGAGATCGACCGGGGCCAGCGTGATGCTCTGGACCTTCGCCACGGCAGCCGCGCTTCCACTGATGTTCACAGTGACCGGGCTGATCGTGATCCCCGTAACCCGGTAGCCCGCCGGCGGGCCGTGGGAGGGGGGCGAGTCCACGAGCGGCACGGTGCTGCTCGAGGCGCCGGGATTGGCTTCGGCGTGGATGTTGACCGATGTCACGTCCACTGTCGCCTGAGGCTCTGTCCTAACAGTCATGTCAACGGAACCGTTGCTATTCCGCAAGACCACCTGCTGATTTGGCCAGTCGATACTTGCCTGGACGATCAGTCCAGGCAGAGTCGCGGTGGCGGTGAGGCCGCTCTCCCAGCTGAGCGGACCTTCGAAATGCACCTTGCATGGGTTGGGAGTTTGAGCACCAGGACAATTGGCCGTGGTCTTGGTCAGAAGCCAACCTGCCCCCGCTCGCGCGATCACCTGCACCGGCACGTCAACAGACTGGAGGCTGTCCACGTCGACCACGATCGGAGCCGGGTTCTGTACGTTGACGTTGAGGATCGTCGAGTGCGCCACGACGTTCAGCCGGACCGCGCGCCCAGGCAGGGCACGTGAGGCGTCGACAGTCGCGAAAAGATTGCCCGGATTGACCTGGGCGATCAGGTCGGCGACTCCTGAGTAAGTCACGTTGGTCTTGGTCGGCGGGTTGATCAAGACGATGTTCTTCTGCACGGTGTAACTGAGACCAACAGTGAGATTCTTCGTGGTAGGTGGGTTCTGGGAGAAGGCGACAGCGCCCAGCATCAATATCGCCAGCGCCAACGCCAGGAGCTTGAGGCGCCAGTCGTCGGTGACGATGCTCCAGCTCACCGGCGAAACCTGAAGATGCCGTTGCCATTGGTTGAGGCGACGCGCACCGCGATGCGGCGGCGCAGGCTGTCAGCGTCCAGGTTGCGACTGATCTTTCCTTCCTCGATCACCGAGATGTTCCCCGTCTCCTCCGAGACTACGAGGACGAGCGCGTCCGACGCCAAGGAGAGCCCGAGCGCGGCGCGGTGGCGCGTGCCCAGGCGCTCGCGAACGGAGCCCTCCTCCGGCAGCGGCAGCAGGCAGCCGGCGGCGACGATTCGGTTGCCGCGCACGATCACCGCGCCGTCGTGCAGGGGCGAGTTGGGATAGAAGATCGACTGCAAAACCTCGGCCGAGATCTCGCCGTTGATGCGCACGCCGGTCGCCGCGTAGTCCTCGAGGCCGACGTCGCGCTCGAAGGCGATGAGGGCGCCCGTTCTCTTCATGCTGAGGCGCTCTGCTGCCCGGATCGCCTCGGAGATGGCCTGGTTGTACTGGCGCGCGTTGAAGCGCGACAGCGGGCGGCCGATGTGGCCGATCCGGCCGAGCTGGTCGAGCGCGCGACGGAGCTCGGGCTGGAACATGACGATAACCGCGACGATGATGTAGAAGGTCGCGTTGCGGAACAGCCACGAGAGAAGGACCAGGTTGAAGGTGGTGGAGACCACGCCGATCACCGCGAGCAGGACGAGACCGACCAGGATCTGGGTGCCCTGCGTGCCGCGGAGCAGGCGGAGCAGCTGATACAAGACGAAGGTCACGACCGCGACGTCGATGATCTCGACCCAGCTCAGGTGGTGGACCACCTCGCCGAGCTGCAGCCAGAACTGGTAGAGGACGCTCATCTCGAGACGCCGGGCGCGCGCAGGGCGCCTTCTCCAAAAATTTCTGCCATGAGGGCCATCTGGGCATAGAGCCGGTTGCCGGCCTGCTGGAACACTCGTGAGCGCGGGCCGTCAATGACCTCGTCGGTCACCTCCTCGCCGCGGTGGGCGGGAAGGCAGTGCAGGAAGACGGCGCCCGGGGCGGCGTCCATCATGGCCTGATTGACCTGGTAGCGCGCGAAGGCCTTGCGCCTCGCGTCCTGCTCGGCTTCCCGTCCCATCGATGTCCAGACGTCGGTGTAAATCGCTGTTACGTCCTCGAGCTGTTTTGGATCGCTGGTCACGCTGACCTGCGGAATGCCTGAATCGATGCTACGAGCGCGCTCGATCACGTCGGGCTTCGGCTCGTAGCCGGGTGGTGTGACGACCGTCAGCGCGAAGCCGGTGAGCGCCGACGCTTCGATGAGCGAGGTGGCGATATTGTTGCCGTCCCCGATGTAGACGACGTGCTGCTCGGTCAGGTCGCCGCCGACCTCCTCCAGGGTCATGACGTCGGCCAGGACCTGGCAGGGGTGGGAGCGGTCGGTCAGGCCGTTGATGACCGGCTTCTCCGACGCCTGGGCGAGGCGGACGAGGTCTTCATGGCTGCGCAAACGCGCGACGGACCCGTCGACGTAACGGTCGAGCACCCTCGCGGCGTCGGCCACCGACTCTCGGACGCCGAGCTGCACGTCCTGCTCGGTCAGGGTCGTCGTCGTGCCGCCGAGCCTGGCGATGCCCACCTCGAAGGAGACCCGAGTGCGGTGGGAGGGTTTCTGAAAAAGCATCGCCAGATGCTTGCCCTGGAGCGGCTTTTCCTTCCAGCTCCCGCCCTTGATCGCGTGCGCCAGGTCGAGGACGTGGCGCAGCTGGTCGCGCTCGAGGTCGGCGACGTCGATGAAATCACGCCCTCGGAGGGATTTCACAGGAGCGATCATGATCGCCTCTGGGTCTTAGAGGCGCGGTTCTATGAGCTCGCCGGCCACTATCGGCGTGATCGCCAGGTCGCGCTGGGAATCGAACTCGGGCAACCTTTGGCGGAGCTTCGGGTTGTCCCTCAGCTCGACGATGAGGTCGCGGCAGGCGCCGGGCTGCAGGCCGAACAGGGCCGGCTTCAGGCCGAGAGGCGGCTCGTTCACCAGCTGGATGGTCAATCGGTCGGTGAGCCGCACCTTCGGCCAGGAATCGGGCTCGGACAGGGTCACCGCCTCCATGTTCGACCATAGCGCGCGCATCTCGTGGCGGCCCTGGATGACCATCAAGCGGTCGCGGAAGAGGGCGAGCCTGCCGGGCGGCCAGGAGGCGAGCCGGAAGGCGGACCACGCGGCTGTCGCCACCCCACCCGCGGCGCCGGCCGCGAGCGCCAGGGCGGCGAGAGGGCCTTCGGGCATCTGGTAGGCGCCCAGCGCCAGGACGCCGAACACGGCCGCCCACGCCAGCCCAGCCACGCCCAGAGTCACGGTCGACCGGTGCGATCGAACGTAGATCAGGCTCGCCCCACCACCTCCGAGTAGTGTATTCCCGAGCAATGGACGCCATCGCGGAGCGGGCTGGCATCGACAGGGTGGTCTCCGGCAAGACAGTCTGCACGATGTTTGCCGAGGCGGTCGCGAAATGGGGTGACCGTCCGGCCCTGCACTGGAAGGACAACGGCGACTGGCGCACCCTGACGTGGCGCGAGTATCGCGACGACGTGGCGGCCGTGACCCTCGGACTGCGCTCGCTCGGCTTCGGACCGGGCCAGTTCGGCCTCATCATGGCTCGCAACGCGCCGGAGCACGTGATCGCCGACCTCGGCATCGCGCACGCCGGCGGCGCCGCGATCAGCGTCTACAACACGCTGGCCCCGGAGCAGATCGAATACATCGCAAACCACTCCGAGGCGACGCTGGCCTTCGTCGAGGACGAAGGGTTTCTCGATAAGTTCATGGCGATTCGCGCATCGACGCCGAACCTTCGAAACATCGTGCTGGTGCGTGGCTCGGCGCCCACCGGGGTGATGACGTGGGAGTCCCTCCTGGCCCGCGGACGGGAGCTGTACGCCGCGCAGCCTGCCGAGTTCGAGCGGACGTGGCACACGGTCGGTCCAGAGGACACCGTGTCTCTGATTTACACCTCGGGCACGACGGGGCCTCCCAAGGGCGTCGTCTATTCGCACAACAACGTCGTGTGGACGTGCGAGTCGTCGCGGCGTGCCCAGCCCTTGAATGATCAGAGACTCGTCAGCTTTCTGCCCCTGGCTCACATCCTGGAGCGAATGGCCTCCCAGTGGCAGGGCATCTACAACGGGCATGAGGTGTGGCTGTGCCCGGACCCAAACCTCCTCATGCCTTACCTCGCGGCGGCTCGGCCCACGCTTTTCGTGGGGGTGCCACGCGTCTGGGAGAAGCTCATGGCGGGACTCCGTGCCGGAGTCGCGGCCGAGCCCGACGAAAGCAAGCGGAAGATGGCGCAAGGCGCGCTGTCCGCGTCGATCTCGGCCTATCGCCTGAAGCAGGAACGTCAGGAGGTGCCTGACCAGGTCGCGGCAGCGATCGAACAGGCGCAGCCCCTGTTCGGGCTGCTGCGATCGAAGATCGGGCTCGATCAGTGCCAGCGCGCCGTCACGACCTCGGCCCCATCCCGGCCTGAGGTCCATGAATTCTTCGCGGCGATCGGCCTGCCGCTGTACGAGATCTGGGGCATGAGCGAGCTGACCGGCCCTGGCACCCAGGTTTACGAGGACGAGTACCAGGTCCCATCCATCGGAAGGGCGTATCCCGGCATGGAAGCCAAACTTGGCAATGACGGCGAGCTGCTGATCCGTGGCGGCAACGTGATGGTGGGTTACTACAAGGAGCCTGGCAAGACTGCGGACATGATCGACTCCGACGGTTGGCTGCACACCGGAGACATCGCCGAGCCCGGACCCAATGGCCAGTTCAGAATCATCGACCGCAAGAAAGAGCTGATCATCACGTCGGCGGGCAAGAACATCTCACCGTCCAACCTCGAATCGCTTGCGAAGTCGAGCCCGATCATCGGGCAGGCGGTCGCGATCGGCGATTCGCGCAACTTCATCTCCGTGCTCGTCGTGCTCGACCCGCAGGTCGCGCCGGCGTGGGCTAAGGCGCGTGGCATCGAGGCCTCGTCGATGGCTGAGCTCGCCGACCACCCCCAAGTGATCGAGGAGGTGCGCCGCGCTCTGAACGCCGGGAATGCTCACCTTTCGCGCGTCGAGCAGTTCAAGCGCTTCACCATCCTGCCCACGGAGTGGTCACCCGAATCGGAGGAGCTGACGCCAACACTGAAGCTGAAGCGACGCGTGATCAACAACAAGTACCAGGCGCAGATAGAGGCGATGTACGGCAATCCCCCGGGCGGGCACGCGGTCGATCTGGAGCGCGAGGCCGGCTAGGGCTTAGCCCCGTTCTTTCCCTTTATCGCTTTCTCCGGCTTGAAGCTCATCACGGCTTCGGTGAAGAGGCGCGTGGCGATCCTCGTCTTGGGCTCACCCGTCCGCGCGGCGAGCTTGGAGAGGTGGTCGATGACGCGGGGTTCGACGTTGAGCCGGTAGAGCTGCTTCACGACGGGCGCTTTTTCTTTCATGGCAATTCCTCCGTCAAAGTTGAGTGCGTCGGATTGTCCGCGCGCGCATGGGTGCGCGCCTACCCAGGCTGTTAAGAAGAAGGCGACGCCGGCAGCCGCGGCTTGGCATATCTTTTTGGCACGAATTTGGGAAGGGTTCGCGCTCGGCAGGTGCACGTGGCGGCTGAATGGGCGACTGCGGTGGTCGTGCTGATTCTGCTGTTCGTCGCATTCATCGACCGGCAATCGACCGTCCTGCAGACCTTGCGCCTGGCCGCATTGAACGAGACCGTGCCGGCCGGGGGGAACCTTGCCCGGGTGCTCAGGACGAGCGTTGACAAGGTCAACTCCAGGTGGTACGGCGCCCCCGCGGTCTGGCAACCCCCGCCGATCACCAACACCGAGATTCAGTATTTCGACGTCACCGGCAATACCAGGGCCGAGATCATCCGGAGCCTTGATGCCGCCAACCTCTGCAAGGTTCATGGGCCGTGGGCGGTCGATCCCGCCAATCCAACGAACACCGCATGGGGCCTGGAATGGGACGTGCCGGCGGCCAGCTCCTACGTCTGCTACGCGCCGGCCACGACGAGGCTGCCGTACCGGGAGTTTGTCCTGCTGCCGCGGTGGTCGCCCCGCCCGTTGGGTGGGGTGACGGTGGACCTGGTTCAAGCGTGGAACGCGCTGCTACAGGTGATCTACATCCACGAGTCGACCCACGTCACCATCGCGATCAACGACATCAAGGCGCTCAACGATCAGGCGCACGAGCTGCCCACGTGCGATGCGCTGTTCGCTTTCTGGGACAACCCGCATTTGTGGGACAAGCTGGAAAGCGACCAGGCCGCCTTCCACGCCCGGCTGCGCGCCGACTGCCGGCCAGAGATCGGCTGCATCCCACCGGGCTACATGGGCTGGTGACGGAAGCAGACGTCCGCTGGCATCACGCTCAAGCCTTGCCTCCGGCCAGGGGGCGGAGTTCAAGGTGTGGGCAGAGCCTGTGCGCCAGTCGTTGGGCGGTCTGCATGTATTTCTGCCGCTGCGCGACGTCGGCATCCGACGGGGTGGTGCATCGACTTGGTGACGGTTCATACGTTGCACTGCAGGTGAAGGGGCGGATGAACCTCACACCGGCCGGACAGGTCCATGTCACGGTGACCGGATCGAGCCTGGTCGACGACGCTGCGCTTCGCGCCACCTCCCCACACGGTGGGGAGGAGATTTGCTCCGAGGGCCCCCCCGGCGTCTTAAGCCAGTTTTGCGCTTACCCGGTCGATGTTGGACGGGGTCATGCCGGAGGCTTCCAGGTAGCTTGGGACTCCTCCCCACTTCCTCTGCAGGTAGTCCAGCACTCCGAGCATTCGCTCGGGTGGGCACCGGAGGTCTTGTCGCAGCTGGTCGCGGTTCTCGGGCTCGGCTCCCGCGATCCACTCTTCGTACTTGCGGGCGAGCTGCTTGTCGGTTTCGGTGAAGTCCTGAGCGATGTGGTCGGGCGGGACGCCCGCCAGCGCAAGGAGCATCGCGGCGATCAGGCCGGTCCGGTCCTTGCCCGCGAAGCAGTGGAAGAGAACACCGCCGTCAGCCCCGGCCACCGCGGTGAAGACGTCGCGGAAGGCGTGCGGGCGGTGGTCGAGCATCATGAGGTAGCGCCCGAGCATGTCCGCGGCCTCACCGAGCTTTCTCATGTTCGCGTCGTCGACCAACGGGCGGTGCAGGTACTGCACACCGCTCACCCTGGATGGGGCGGCGACATCCGTGGCCAGCTCGGACGGGCTCCGGAGGTCGATCACGGTGGAGATCCCGTAGGCCCGCATGGCGTCCTGGCCGTCCGGGGTCAGGCTGCTGATGCAGTCAGACCGGACGAGCACCCCTGCACGCGTGACGCCGCCGGGCGTCGGAAGACCACCGAGGTCGCGCGTGTTCAGGCAGGCCGGCCAGTCGAGGCCGCGGCCGGCTAGCGCTTCGTGTACTGGGGAGCTTTCCGGGCCCTCTTCAGTCCGTACTTCTTCCGCTCCTTCATCCGAGCGTCGCGCGTCAGCAGGCCGGCCTTCTTCAGCGGCGGGCGGAGATCCGGGTCGTAGCGGATCAGGGCGCGGGCTATGCCGTGCGCGATCGCGCCGGCCTGGCCAGAGGTGCCGCCTCCGATGACCTTGACCGAGACGTCGAACTTGCGCTGCATGCCGGTGACGCGGAGGGGCGCCAGTGCGGCCATCTCGAGGACGCGCCGTCCCAGGTAGGCGAGCGGGTCCTTCTCGTTGACCGTGACGCGGCCCTCGCCTGGCTGAATGCGGACCCGCGCGATGGCGTTTTTGCGCCGGCCGGTGCCGCGGTTGAACGTCTCAGCCAATCTTCATCTGTCCTTTTTCATCGAATGTGACGACCTTGGGCTTCTGCGCGACGTGGCCGTGGTCGGCCCCGGCGTAGACGCGAAGGCGCTTCAGCATATCGGCACCTAGGGTGTTCCGCTGCAGCATTCCGCGAACCGCTGTCGTGACCGGGAAGGTCGGGTCGAGCTCCTGTGCCTTCTGGAGCGTCCGCTTGCGCAGGCCGCCCGGGTACCCGGTGTAGCGCGTGTACTCCTTTGTCTGGAGCTTGCTCCCGGTCACCCTGACCTTCGCGGCGTTGATCACCACCACGTGGTCGCCGCTGTTAAGGTGCGGCGTGAAGGTCGGCTTGTGCTTGCCGCGCAGGATCGCGGCCACGCTTGACGCCAGGCGGCCGAGCACCTGGTCTGTGGCGTCAACCACATACCATTCACTCTTCAAGTCCGCGGCTTTCGCCGTCCATGTTTTCTGCTTGCTCATCTTTTCTCTCTGTCTTTCATGCGCCCTGCGCGCCCGGCGGGGGTTCCCTAGTAAATCACTTCCATCAAAGTCAGCCCGCCCGCGGGGGCGGAACGCGGCGCCAGACGGCGATCCCGCGCCTGGAGGACCTTTCCCACCCACTCCGGCGGCCGCTCTCCGCGTCCCACCTCGGCCAGCGCGCCAGCGATGCTGCGCGCAAGGCCCCGCAGGAAGCCCTCCGCGACCAGCTCCAGCTCGACGAACTGACCGCGCCGGGCCACTTTCGCGGAGCGCATCTCGCGCACGCGGGCGGCGGCCGGCTCGGAGGCCGAGCAGTAGCTGGTCCAGTCGTGCTTGCCGGTCAACGGCTTCGCCGCCTCGGACATCGCGTCGACGTCCAGCCGGCCCCGCACGTGCCAGCAGCGTCCCCGCTCGAGAGCGGGTCGCGATGGCCGGTCGAGGTAGCGGTACCGGTAGCGGCGCCACCGGGCGGAGTAGCGGGCGTGGAAATCGTCCGGCACCACCTCGGCGGACAGGGCCGCCACGTCGTCGGCGAGCTTGGCGTTGAGGGCCGCGATCAATCGCTGCGGCGCGATCCGGCCGTCGGTGTGAAAGTTCACGACCTGCCCTTCGGCGTGGGCGCCCGCGTCGGTGCGCCCCGCGGCGTAGACGGTGAGGTCCTTGCCCGTGATCTGGCGCAGCGCTTGCTTCAGCTCGGCTTCCACGGTGCGGCCGTGGGCCTGCTGCTGCCAGCCGGCGAAGCCCGACCCGTCGTACTCCAGCACGACTTTGATATTCACTTTTTAACTTCCGTTCGGTTTGCGGAGGTGCAAGCCCCCACCCGGCGGCTTCGCCGCCGACCTCCCCGGCGAGCGGGGAGGTGAAATCTAGTCAACCAGTTCGATGATCACCATGGGGGCCGCGTCGCCCAAACGTGGGCCTTTGTGGATGATTCGCGTGTAGCCTCCCGGACGCTCCGCGAGGCGCGGGATCAGGTTGGAGAAGAGGCGCTCAACCACCTCGGGCTTGGAGATCTCCTCGGCCACCTTGCGGCGTGCTGTGACGTCCTGTTCCTTGGCCGTGGTGATGATCCGCTCGACCCAGCGTCGCAGCTCCTTGGCCTTGGCCTCGGTCGTGGTGATCCGCCCACTCGGGCTCTCGAGCAGCGACGTGCACAGGTTGCGCATCAGCGCCTTGCGCGCGTTGGTGTCCCGATTGAAGCGGCGACCGCTTTTTTGGTGGCGCATGAAACTCCAGCTAGCCGCGCAGGACCGTGCCCATCTCTTCGGGCTTGATGAATCCCTTCTCGACGAGCTTCTCCTTGATCTCGTCGAGCGACTTCCGCCCGAAGTTGCGGAGCGCGAGCAGCTCCTCCTCTCTCTTCTGGAGCAATTGACCCACGGTCTGGATCTCGTTTGCCTTGAGGCAGTTGAAGGCGCGCACCGAGAGGTCCAGCTCCTCGATGGGCGTGTCCATCAGGCGGTTCTGGCCCGTCTTCTCGCCGCGCAGCTCCTGCTCGTGCTTCTCGATCGAGTCGCGGAAGCGGACGAACAGGTTCAGGTGCTGCGTGAACAGCTCGGCCGAGTGGCTCACCGCCTCCTCGGGCGACATCGTGCCGTCGGTCCAGACCTCTATGATCAGGCGGTCGTAGTCCGTCGACTGGCCGACACGGGTCTTCTCGACCTGGAAGTTCGCCTTCTCGACCGGCGAGAAGATCGAGTCGATCGGGATCACGCCGATCGGCTGGCCTTCCCGCTTGTTCCGCTCGGCGGGCACGTAGCCCTTGCCGCGCTCGACGTTCAGCTCCATCCGCAGGTGGCCCTTCGCGGCCAGCGTGCAGATGTAGAGGTCGGGGTTCACGACTTCGACGTCCGAGCTGGACTGGATGTTCGAGGCGCGCACCTCGGCCGGTCCCTTGACGTCGAGGATCAGGGTGATCGGATCCTCGGTGAAAGCCTTCAGGCGAAGCTTCTTGATGTTGAGGATGACCTCGGTCACGTCCTCCTTCACGTGCGGGATCGCGGTGAACTCGTGCGCCACCCCGTCGATCTGGATCGACGTCACGGCCGCGCCCCACAACGAGGAGAGCAGCACGCGCCGCAGGGTGTTGCCGAGCGTGGTGCCGAATCCGGGGTCCAGCGGCTCGATGTCGAACTTGCCGTAGTTCGCGCTGGTCTCGAGCTTGCGGACCTGCGGGGTCACTGTCATCTGTGTGTCAATCGCCAACTGAACTCACTTGCCTCCGTGCAATTGCTAACTACCTTGAATAGAACTCGACGATCAGCTGTTCCTCGACGCCCGACTCCATCTCGTTGCGCTCCGGGCGGGCGAGGATCTTGGCGGACTTGTCGTCCGCGTTGAAGGAAAGCCATGAGGGCACCGGGCGCACCTTGGATGCGTCCAGCGCGACATCGAAAACTCCGTTCGAGGGCTTCACCTTGACCTCGTCACCGGGCTTCACCTGGTAGGACGGCACGTTCACCAACTTGCCGTTGACCTCGAAGTGCCGGTGGGTCACCAATTGGCGGGCCTGCTTGCGCGAGGCGCCGAGGCCGAGCCGGTAGATGACGTTGTCGAGGCGGAGCTCGAGGTGGCGGAGCAGGTTCAGACCGGTGACGCCAGGCTCGTTCGACGCCTGATCGAAGTAGTTCCGGAACTGCTTCTCGAGCAGGCCGTAGACGCGGCGCGCCTTCTGCTTGGCGCGCAGCTGCAGACCGTAGTCCGACGTCTTGCGCTTGCGCGCCTGCCCGTGCATGCCGGGCGCGAAGGCGCGGCGCTCGATGGCGCACTTCGGCGTGTAGCAGCGCTCGCCCTTGAGGTAGAGCTTGGCGCCCTCGCGGCGGCAGAAGCGGCAGACGGGGCCGCTGTAATTGGCCATCGCTAAACCCTCCGCCTCTTGGGTGGGCGGCAGCCGTTGTGCGGGATCGGGGTAACGTCGGTGATGGCGCTGACCTCGAGCCCGGTGGCCTGGAGGGAGCGGATCGCCGCCTCACGGCCGGCGCCCGGCCCGCGCACGAAGACCTCGATCGAGCGCATGCCGTGCTCCAGCGCCTTCTTGGCCGTCGATTCGGCGGTCTGCTGGGCGGCGAAGGGCGTCGACTTGCGGCTTCCCTTGAAGCCCTGCGCGCCGGCCGAGCCCCAGGAGATGACGTTGCCGTCCAGGTCGCTGATCGAGATGATCGTGTTGTTGAACGTGCTCTGGATGTGAGCCTGCCCGTTGACGATGTTCTTGCGCTCGCGGCGGCGCGTGCGCACCACTTTCTTCTGCTTGGCCACTACTTGCCTGCCTTCACCTTCTTCTTGCCCGCGACCGCGCGCTTCGGGCCGCGGCGGCTGCGCGCGTTGGTGCGGGTGCGCTGGCCGCGCACCGGCAGGCCGCGGCGGTGCCGCTGGCCCCGGTACGAGCCGATCTCGGTCAGGCGCTTGATGTTGTTCGCGACCTCGCGGCGGAGGTCACCCTCGATGAGGATGTCCTTGGCGGTCGCCATGCGGTCGATGATCGAGCGCAGGCGGCCCACCTCGTCCTCGCTGAGGTCCTTGGTGCGCTTGTTCCCATCGATGTTGGCGTTCTTCACGACCTTCTCGGCCGTGCTGTTGCCGATCCCGGTGATGTACGTCAGCGCGATCACGACGCGCTTGGCCGGGGGTATGTCGACGCCGGCGATTCTCGCCATTTAGCTCCTTATCCCTGCCGCTGCTTATGCTTCGGCGTTTTGGAGCAGATCACGCGGACCACTCCGTTGCGCTTGATCACCTTGCAGCTGGGACACATCTTCCTGACCGACGGACGTACCTTCATCTCCAAATCTCTCGAATTCGCCCTCGCGACCGGTCGCTAGCCGCCAACTCGACGCCCACCTTGTCTCCGGCGAGGAGCCGGGTGAAATGGGTGCCGGCGCGATCGGCGACGTGGGCGAGGACTTTCGCCCCGTTCTCGAGCTCAACCCGGTAGACACCGTTGGGAAGAGGCTCCACCACGACCCCCTTCACGAGTGGGGGGCGTTGGGGCACGAACCGTGATTGTACCAAAGGCCGGCTGAGTTCAGTCGAGGGCCCCCTTGGTGAGTACGACAGGGCCCTTTTCTGTGATAGCGACGGTGTGCTCAAAGTAGGCGGACAGGGAGCCGTCGGCGGTGCAGATCGTCCACCCGTCCGGCTTCATGTACACGTCGGGGGAGCCGGCGTTCACCATCGGCTCGATCGCCAGCGTCATCCCTGGCTTGAGCCGGGGTAGGTCGCCGGGGCGGCCGAAGTTCGGGACCTGGGGGTCCTCGTGCATCTGGCGCCCGATCCCGTGGCCGACGAACTGGCGGATGACCGAGAAGCCGGCCGCCTCGACGTGCTTCTGGATGGCGGACGAGATGTCCCCCAGGTAGCCGCCTGGGCGGGCCTTGTCGATCCCTACGTAGAGGGCCTCCTCGGTAACCTTGAGCAGGCGGGCCGCCTCAGCCGTGATCTTGCCCACGCCGACGGTCATGCCGACGTCGGCCCAGAACCCTTCCAGGACCAGGCCCAGGTCAAGGCTGACCAGGTCGCCCTGGGCGACCTTGCGGTTGCCGGGGATGCCGTGGACCGCCTCGTCGTTGATCGAGACGCAGATCGAGCGGGGGAACCCGTGGTAGCCCAGGAAGCCCGGGGTCGCGCCGCCGTCCCGGATCAGCTTGTCGGCGATCCGGTCGAGCTCGATCGTCTTGACGCCGGGTTGGCAAGCCTCCTTGAGCGGGGGCAGGACGGACGCGAGCAGGCTGCCCGCGCGGGCCATGAGGTCGATCTCGTGGGCGGTCTTGAAGATGATCATCTCGGTTTGGTCTTTGCCTGGGGTAAGCCCCCACCCGGGACGCTTCGCGTCCCGACCTCCCCGGCGAGCGGGGAGGTGAACTTGCCGTTCACCGCGGTCAGGACCTGGCGGCTTATCTCATCGATTGTCCCCCGTCCGTCGATCTCGGAAACCAGGCCTTCTACCCGGTAGTGATCGAGGACCGGGACGGTCTTGTCGAGGTAGATCTCGATTCGGGGCCGGACGGCCCCCGGGCGGTCGTCTTCGCGCTGGACGAGCTCGCTCCCGTCGGCTTCGCAAGCGACCGTGCCCGGCGGGTAGGTGCGCTGGCACTTCGGGCACACGAGGCGGCCGGAGAGCCGGCTCAGGAGCTCCTCGACCGGAACCTTGAGGTAGATCACGCGGTCGAAGCGCTTGCCCAGCTCGCCCATCAGGTCGTCCAGGGCCTCGGCCTGGGGGACCGTGCGCGGGAAGCCGTCCATGATGAAGCCCGGGGCGCAGTCCGGCTGCGACAGGCGGTTGCGGACGACGCCGATCATGATGTCGTCGGAGACGTACTGGCCCGCGGCCAGAATCGGCTGGGCCTTGCGGCCGAGCTCGGTGCCGGCCTGGATCTCGGCGCGCAGCATGTCGCCGGTGGCGATGTGCGGGATGCCGAAACGCGAGCGCAGCATGTTGGCCTGGGTCCCCTTGCCGGACCCAGGAGCGCCATATAGGAGCAAGTTCAACGGATGAAGCCGCGGTACTGGCGCATCACCAATTGGGTTTGCAACTGTTTCATGGTGTCCAGCGCCACGCCGACCACGATCAGGATGGCGGTGCCACCCAGGTACATCTGGTTGTGGGGAATGCCGGAGATCTTGGCCGTGCCGATGGGCAGGACGACGGTGATGAACCCCAGGAAGAGCGCGCCGACGAACGTGACCCGGTTCATGACCGCCTGGAGATAGTCCGCGGTCGGACGTCCCGGGCGGATTCCCGGGATGAAGCTCGAGTAGCGTTTGAGGTTCTCGGCCACGTCATGCACGTCGAACGTGATCGCCGTATAGAAGTACGTGAAGCCGAACGTGAACAGGAAATAGAGCCCGTTGTAGGTGATCGCCATGGGCAGGTTCGACGTGTCGGGCGCGAAGTTGCCCCGGACCCAGGCGGCGGTCTTGTAGTACCAGGTGTCGGGCGGCGCGCCCGTGAAGTAGTTGGCGATGATCGTCGGAAGGAACATCACCGAGATCGCGAAGATGATCGGGATCACGCCGGCGTGGTTGACGCGCAGCGGAAGGAAGCTGGCCCTCCGCCCCACCTCTCGCCCACCGGCGACGCGCTGCGCGGATTGGATGGGGATTTTCCTGACGGCCTGCTGGACCCAGATGATCACCATCGTCATGCCCAGCGCGATGACACCGAAGATGATGAAGGGCACGTAGTCGGCGAGGCCGCCACCGGTCGAGTGCGCGCTGAACACCGACACGACGCCCGCCGGCCCGCGGCCGATGATGCCGGCGAAGATGATCAGCGACACGCCGTTGCCGATGCCGTACTCGGTGATCAGCTCGCCGAACCACATCAGCATCACGGTGCCCGCGGTCAGGACGAGGATGATCTGGAGGCGCTGGAACCAGTCCAGCGCGCCGAGGATCGAGGGGCTGGTGTTCTGGAAGAGGACGGTGAATCCGTAGGCCTGGCCGGCGCCGAGGGCGACAGTCAGGTAGCGGCTCCATCGCTGGATGCGGCGGCGGCCCATCTCGCCTTCTTTGGAGATCTCCTTGATGCGCTCGGAGATCACCGTCATCAGCTGCATGATGATCGTGGCGTTGATGTAGGGGTTCATGCCCATCGCGACGACGCTGAAGCGCGAGAGGCCGCCTCCCGAGAACAGGTCGAGCAGTCCGAGCAGCGCCTGGCTGTTGAACAGGTTGGCGAGCGCCGACTGCTTGGCGAGCGGGATGGCGATGTTGGCGAAGAGCCGGAAGACGATCAGGATGCCGCCGGTGAAGAGAATCTTGTTCCGGAGCTCCGGGAGCCGGAAGGCGTTGACTAGAGCTTCGAGAAGGTTCATCGGCTAGGCCTCGTCCGGAGGGGTGGCCTCCTTGACCTGTGCCGGTGGGGAATCCTTTGCCGGTGGGGCACCCTTGGCGCGCGCCGGCTTCGCCGCGGCCGGGGCCTCGGGGGTGGGAAGAGGCTTTGGCGCTTTGGCCGCTGTTCGCCTGGGTCCGATCTTGCGAGGTTCTCCCAGCACCGTGACGGAACCGCCGGCCTTCTCGATGGCGTCGCGCGCGCTCACGCTGAATGCGTGCGCTTCCACGACCAATCGGCGCTTCAGGCGGCCGGTGCCCAAAATCTTGATGTCCTCGCCGCCGCGGACCAGACCGGCCTGGAGCAGCGTCTCAGCGTCGACCTTCGCCCCGTCGGCGAACCGGCTGAGCTTGGACACGTTGACCACCGCGTAGACCTTCTTGAAGGGGTTCTTGAAGCCCGGGAGCTTCGGGAGGCGCTGGGACAGCGGCATCTGGCCGCCCTCGAAGCCGAGGCGGAAGCCTTCGCTGCGGGCGTTCTGCCCCTTCTGGCCGCGGCCCGACGTCTTGCCGCGTCCTGAACCGGTGCCGCGGCCAATGCGGTCCGCCCGCCGGTGGGCGCCCGGGGAAGGCTTGAGGTCGTGGAGCTGCATCTCTCAGTTGCCCCTTTGATGCTTCTTGGTCGAGCGTGAGCGCCAGATCTTGTAGCGGCTGCGCTTCGGCCGCTCGTAGGGCTCGCCTTCGACCGCGACCAGGAAGCTGACCGCTTTCAGCATGCCGCGCACGGCCGGGTTGTCCGGCAATTCGCGCGTCTGGTTCATGCGGCGGAAGCCGAGTGACTCGACGGTCGCTTTGATTTCCGGCTTCGCGCCGATCGTGCTCTTTCTTAGGGTTGCCTTGATCAGAGGTGCGCTCTGCGCGCGCCCGGCGACTTTGTCAGGCACCGTTGCGCGTCCCCGGCCCTGCCACTGGCCCCTCACCCTGACCCTCTCCCCTGGGGGGAGAGGTCGGAGCGAAGGCGGCGGCCAGGCGCTTGCCCACCATCTCCTCGACGTTCTTGCCGCGGAGCTCGGCGATCTGCTGCGCCGTCTTCAGCTGCTGCAGCGCTGCCAGCGTCGCGCGCACGGTGTTGATGGGGTTGTTGGTCCCGTGCGACTTGGTGAGGATGTCCTTGATGCCGGCGGTCTCGATCACGGCGCGCATCGCGCCGCCGGAGATCACGCCGGTTCCGGGGGCTGCGGGCTTGAGCATGATTCGCGCGGCTCCCCACTTGAGCTCCACCGCGTGCGGGATCGTCGTGCCGACCATGGGCACGGTGATCATGTTGCGCTTGGCGACTTCCATGCCCTTGCGGATCGCTTCGGTCACCTCCCGCGCCTTGCCGATGCCCGCGCCGACGCGGCCGTTCATGTCGCCGACCACGATGAGCGCGCTGAACGAGAACTTGCGTCCGCCCTTGACGACCTTGGCGACGCGGTTGACGCGGACGACGCGGTCCGCGAGCTCGGAGCGCTCGCCGCCTCCGTGTTGGTACCGACCGCCGCCGCCGCCCATATTTCTAGACATCAGAATTCCAACCCTGCTTCGCGCGCCGCATCGGCAAGCGCTTTGATCCGTCCGTGATACAAAAACCCGCCGCGGTCGAAGACGACCGCGTTCACGCCGGCCGCCTTCGCCTTGGCCGCGATCGCCTTGCCGACCTCGGCCGCCTGCGCGACACCGTTGCCCTTGCCTTGAGGTGCGCCCTGCGCGCGCCCGGCCGCCTTCATCTCGAGCGTGGAGGCGGCGGCGAGCGTCCGGTTCTGCGCGTCGTCGATGAGCTGCGCGTAGAGGTGATTCAGGCTGCGGAACACCGCGAGCCTTGGCTTCTGCGAGGTGCCCGCCACATGCACGCGCACCCGCTTGTGCCGCTTCGAGCGGTTCACCTTGCGGTCCTGTCGCTTGATCATGCGGTTGCCTTGGCCCCCTTGCCCGCCTTGCCCGCCTTGCGCCGGACCTTCTCGTCGCGGTACCGCACGCCCTTCCCCTTGTAGGGCTCGGGCGGGCGGAAGGAGCGGATGTCCGCCGCTACCTGTCCGACGTCCTCGATCGAGATGCCGTTGACCGAGAACTTGGTCGGGTCGGCCACGTCGATCGTGATTCCCTTGGGCGGCTTGAAGCGGATCGGGTGCGAGTAGCCGAGGCTCAGCACGAGCTCCTCGCCTTGCTTGGCGACGCGATAGCCGACGCCGACCAGCTCGAGATGCTTGGAGAAACCTTTGTCCACGCCCTCGACCATGTTGGCGACCAGGCTGCGGACGAGGCCGTGCAGCGCGCGGTGTCGGAAGTCGTCGGACGGGCGCTCGAAGACGAGCTCGCCGCCGGCCTGCTTCACGGTGATCTCGGCGGGAAGGGTGCGCTCGAGCTGACCCTTCGGCCCCTCCACCTTCACGGTCCCCGGCGCGAGCGTGACCTTCACGTTCTTAGGTACCGGGACAGGCAACTTTCCGATTCGCGACAACTCTTCCTTCTATCTCCTACCAGACATACGCCAATACTTCGCCGCCGACACCCTGCCGATTGGCCTGCCGGCCGCTCATCACGCCCTCAGCGGTGCTGAGGATGGCGACCCCGAGGCCGCCGAGGACTCGCGGGATCTCGGTCTTGCGCGCGTAAACGCGCAGTCCGGGGCGGCTGATCCTCTTCACGCCGGAGATCACACGCGTGCGATCCGGCCGGGACTTGAAGATGATACGCATGGTCTGCGTCGTGCCGTCGGCCTCGACGTCGTAGCCCGCGATGTAGCCCTCGTCCTTGAGGACGCGCGCGATCTCGAGCTTCACACGCGAGGCGGGGACCTTCACCTCGGGATGCCGCGCCGCGTTGGCGTTGCGGATGCGAGTGAGCATGTCGGCGATGGGATCGGTCAGGATCCCGGCCGAGGCCTTCTTGACGACCTTGTTCGGCTTGCCGCTCGTGGTTTTGGCGGGTGCTGCTGTTGCCATCACCAGCTCGACTTCGTGATGCCGGGGATGCGTCCCTCGGCGGCATTGGTGCGGAAGCAGATGCGGCACATGCCGAACTTGCGCAGGTAAGCGCGGGGACGCCCGCAGATCTGACAGCGGTTGTGAAACCGCACCTTGAACTTCGGTTTCACGAGGTCCCGCTTCCAGCGCTCGATCGATGATTTCTTGGCCAAACTCTTTCCCTCTTATCTCTTTCTAAATGGCATTCCGAGTCTTGTCAGAAGGCTGCGCGCCTCGTCGTCGGAGCGGGCGGTCGTGATGATGCTGACCTCGAGCCCGCGAAGCTTGTCGATCTTGTCGTAGTCGATCTCCGGGAACACGACCTGCTCGCGCAGGCCGAGCGAGTAGTTGCCGCGCCCGTCGAAGCCGTCCGGGCTGACGCCGCGGAAGTCGCGGATGCGCGGCAGCGCGATGTTCAGCAGCTTGTCGAGGAAGTACCACATGCGGCGGCCGCGCAGCGTCGTCTTGATGCCGACCGTCTGGCCCGCGCGGAGCTTGAACGCCGCGACGGACTTCTTGGCCTTGATCAGCTGCGGCTTCTGGCCGGTGATCGTCATGACGTCGCCGACAGCGGCGTCGAGCGCCTTGTCGTTGTCCTTGGCCTCACCGATTCCGATGTTCACGACGATCTTGTCGATCTGAGGCACCTGCATCACGTTGGCGTAGTCGAATTCCTTGGTGAGCTGCTGCACGATGGTGTCGCGATACGTGGTCAGCATGCGCGGCGGCGTCTCCGAGCGCGTGCCGGGCGCCTTCGGGGCCGGCTCCTTCTTGGGCTGCTGCTGCTTGGCCTTCGCCATTCTTACTGCTGCTCCGTCTTGCGGACGCGCTCGTAGGGCTCCTCGCAGTGGCGGCAGACCAGAGCGCGCGCGCCTGACTCGAGCGTGATGTGTTTCGTGCGAGTCGGCCGCCCGCAGTGCGGGCAGACCAGCATGACGTTCGAGTAGTCGAGCGCCGCCTCGAAGTCGACGATGCCACCCTGCGCGACCTGCACACCGCCGCGCCGCTGGCCGGCCTTCGTGTGGCGCTTGAGCAGGTTGACGCCCTTGACCACGATCTTGTGCTTGTCGGGGATCGTGCGCAGAACCTCGCCCTGCTTGCCCTTGTCCTTGCCTGCGATGACGATCACGGGGTCACCAGGTGCAAGGTCGAGCGCTCTGACATTGGGTCTCGCTTTGTTTCTCAGCATTTCCTTTCTAGAGGACCTCCGGTGCGAGCGAGATGATCTTCATGAAGTTACGCTCGCGAAGCTCGCGCGCGACCGGACCGAAGATGCGGGTTCCGCGCGGGTTGTTTGCCTGCGCCAGGAGCACAGCCGCGTTCTCGTCGAATCTGATGAGCGATCCGTCCGGGCGCTTGTACTCCTTGTTCACGCGCACGACGACGGCCTTCACCACCTCACCCTTCTTGACCTGGCCGCCCGGCTGGGCGGACTTGACTGTGGCGGTGATGATGTCGCCGACGTAGGCGTACTTGCGGTAGTGCCCGCCGGCCACGCGGATGACCAGGAGCTCCTTCGCTCCTGAGTTGTCCGCGACCTTGAGGCGGGTTTCTTGCTGGACCATCTGTTACCTGGCTTTCTCCACGATCTCGAGTACGCGCCAGCGCTTCTCCTTCGAGATGGGGCGCGTTTCGGTGATGCGCACGAGGTCACCGACGCCGCACTCGTTCTTCTCGTCGTGGACCTTGAACTTGGTCCGGTGCTGCAGGGTCTTGCGGTACAGGCGGTGCGCGCCGGACGTGCGGACCTGGACGATGACCGTCTTGTCCATCCCATCCGAGACCACGTAGCCCAGGCGGACCTTGCGCTGACCGCGCTGCGTTTTGGTGGTTGCTGGAGCCTGGGTTGCGGCGTCGCTCATTCAGATTCCTTCTTCGTGCGCCGCGTTCGCTTCGGCTTGGGCGCTTCTTCCTCTGCTGGAATTGGCTCGGCTTCTGCTTCTGGCTCGCCCCCACCCGCGGCTACCGCCGCGACCTCCCCGGCGAGCGGGGAGGTGAACTCCTCCTGCGACGGGAGGATGCCGAAGTCGCGCTCGCGCAGCACGGTCATGATCCGCGCGATGTCGTGGCGGACCTTGCGGATCTGGCTCGAGTTCTCGAGCTGTCCGACGGCGTGCTTGAAACGGAGCTCGTACAGCTCGCGGCGCGCGGTGCGCAGGCGCATGCCGAGCTCGTCCTGTTCCAGCACTCGCAGCTCGTCGACCTTCATCACCTTGCCCCCGCTGCGTCGGCCGCGGCGACGAATCTCGTTTTGATCGGCAGCTTTGCCGCGGCGAGCTTCATGGCTTCCTTGGCCACCTGCGGTGTGACGCCGCCCATCTCGAAGAGGACGCGGCCGGGCTTGACGACCGCGACCCATCCCTCTGGGTTGCCCTTGCCAGAACCCATGCGCGTCTCGGCGGGCTTCTTCGTGATCGATTTGTCCGGGAAGACGCGGATCCAGATCTGACCACCGCGCTTGACGTGGCGCGTCATCGCGCGGCGGGCGGCCTCGATCTGGCGGTTGCTCATCCAGCACGCTTCCATCGCCTGCAGGCCGAAGTCGCCGAACGCGACGGTGGCGCCGCGTGTGGCGATGCCCTGGCGGCGGCCGCGGTGCATCTTGCGGTACTTGACGCGCTTCGGGATCAGCATCAGCTGTCTGCCTTTTTCCGGGTGGTGGGCTTCTTGGCCGTGTCGGCCTTTGACTTGGGCGCCGCGGCGGTCCGGGGCTTCGAGGCGGCGGTCCTGGGTTTGGGCACCGCCTTTGGCTCGGCGGCCGCGGGCGCGCTCGTGGCCGCCGTTGGGATGGCGGCCGTCGTGGCTGCTGCCGCGCGCGTGCGCTTCGGCCTCGCCGCGGCTTGCGGCGCCGCGGGCGCTGTGGCCGCGGCCGTGGCCGGCTCGGGCGCGGCGGCCGGCACGAGCGCTTCCACGAGCTCCGGCTGCGGGGCGATCTCCGCGATCGGCACCGTCTCCTCCGCGATGGGCGGCAGGCGGCGCGCCGCCGGCGAGATTTGGTCCTTGTAGATCCAGCACTTGACGCCGATCGCGCCGAACGTCGTCTTGGCCGTGGCGCGGCCGAAGTCGATGTCCGCGCGGAGCGTGTGCAGAGGCACGCGGCCCTCGCGGTCCCACTCGCGGCGCGCCATCTCTGCGCCGCGCAGGCGGCCGCCGCAATAGATGCGGACACCCTTGGCGCCAGAGCGCATCGTGCGGAGGATGGCCTGCTTCATCGCTCGCTTATAGGAGATACGGCGCTCGATCTGCGAAGCGATGTTCTCCGCCACGAGCTGCGCGTCGAGCTCGGGCTGCTTGATCTCCTGGATCGAGATGCGCACGCGGTTGCCGAAGCGCTTCTCGAGGTCTTCCCTCAATTGGTCGACCGACGATCCGCCCTTGCCGATGACGATGCCCGGCTTGGCCGTGTGGATGGTGACCGTGAGCTGCGCGTTGGAGCTGCGCTCGGTCTCGATCTTCGCGATGCCGGCGTTGCGCAGGCGCGCGAGGATGATGCGGCGCATCTCCAGGTCCTCGTGGAGCATCTTCGTGTAGTCCTTGGGGTTGGCGAACCAGTTGGCCTCCCAGGGACGGAAGACGCCGAGGCGAAACGCGTTCGGGTGGACTTTGTGTCCCAACTACTTACTAGCTCCTTGCGGCTGGTCTTCGACGACTGCCGTGATGTGGCATGTGCGGTGGAAATACTCGTGCGCCATGCTGCGGCTCACTGGCCGGCGGCGCTTGTAGGTCGGGCCCTCGTCGACGAGCAGCTGCTTGAGCACGAGGTCGTCGCGGTTGAGGTTGAAGTTGTGCTCGGCGTTCGCGGCGGCGGACTTGATCGCCTTCGCGACTTCCCGTGCGGCGTGCTTCGGCGAGAACTCGAGGTAGTTGAGCGCGTCCGTGACCTTCATGCCCTTCACGGAGTCGCCAACGAGCCGCGCCTTGCGGGGCGCTCTGCGGACAAACCTCTGCACTGCGGAAACTTCCATCGTCGCCACTACTTCTCTTATTTCTCTACTTGACCGTCGTCGTCTTTTCGGTGTGGGTGCCATGACCGCGGAAATGCCTTGTGGGCGCGAACTCGCCGAGCCGGTGACCGACCATGTTCTCGCTGATGAACACGGGCACGTGTTTGCGACCGTCATGGACGGCGATCGTGTGCCCGACCATGTCGGGGTAGATCACGGACGCGCGGGCCCAGGTGCGGATCACCTTCTTGTCGCGTGTCTGGTTCATCTTCTCGATCTTGTCGCGGAGCGAGGCACTGATGAACGGGCCCTTCTTCGTTGAACGTGACACTTACTTTTTGCGTCCTTTCTTCTCGCGGCGGCGGATGATGAGCTTGGCCGACGCCTTGTTCGTCTTGCGCGTGCGGTAGCCGAGCGCGGGCTTGCCCCACGGCGTTTTGGGGTTGCCACCGGGACCCGTCTTGCCCTCGCCACCACCATGCGGATGGTCGCGGGGGTTCATCGTCGAACCGCGGACCTCGGGGCGCTGGCCCAACCAGCGGCCGCGGCCGGCTTTACCGCCGGACTCGTTCTCGTGCTCGATATTACCGACCTGACCGATGGTGGCCTGGCACCGAATGTGGATGCGGCGCAGCTCGCCGCTCGGCATGCGTATCACGGCGTAGTCGCCTTCCTTGGCGAGGAGCTGCGCTGATGCGCCGGCCGACCTGACCAGCTGACCGCCTCTGCCGAGGGTCAGCTCGATGTTGTGCACGGTCGAGCCGACCGGGATGTTCTCGAGCGGGATGGCGTTGCCGATCCTCACCGGGGCTTCGGGACCGCTTTCGATGGGATCGCCCACCTTCAGGCCGAGCGGCGCGAGGATGTAGCGCTTCTCGCCGTCCTTGTAGTGGATGAGCGCGATGCGCGCGCTGCGGTTGGGGTCGTACTCGATGGTCGCAACCTTGCCCGGCACGGCGAACTTGTCGCGCTTGAAGTCGATCTTGCGGTACAGCTTCCGGTAACCGCCGCCCTGGTGGCGCGTCGTGATACGGCCCTGGTTGTTTCTTCCCGCGTGTGTCGGGATCGACTCCAGCAGCGTTTTCTCGGGGCGCTTCGCGGTGATCTCCTCAAAGCCGGAGACCGCCATGAACCGGCGGCCGGGGCTCGTGGGCTTGAACTTTCTGATCGTCATCTGTTTTCTCTAGACGCTCCCAAACAGGCCTTCGATCTTTTGGCCTTCGCCGAGCGTCACGATTGCCTTCTTCCAGTCGGCGGTGCGTCCGACGGCGCCCGAGCCCGCGCGGCGGAACATGCGGCGCTTCTTGCCCCGCATGGTCACGGTGTTGATGTCCCGGACCTTGATGTTCTGCGACTCGTACTGCTCCTCGAGGGCCTTCTTGATCTCGGTCTTGCTGGCCTTTGCCGAAACCCGGAACGTGTAGCGGCCCTGCGTGTACAGCAGGTACGTGCGCTCCGTGATGACGGGGCCGATGACGATCTCGCTCGCGGCTCGCGTCGTCATGCCTCGGTCTCCTCTTCCTCATCGCTTTCATCGTTTGGCTTCTGCCGCGGGCTGAAGTTCTCTGCGAGGAGCTCGATCGAATCTTTGGAGAGCAGCAGGTACGTGTGCGAGAAGAGGTCCCTGATGTTGAGGTTTCTCGCTAGCACGATCTTTGCGTCGCTCATGTTTTCGAAGGAGCGGCTGACCGTGTAGTTGGGCGCCGGCAGGACGACAAGCGTCGTGCTGTCGAAACCGATCGCGTCCATCAGCTCCTGGGCCTGCTTTGTCTTGGGCTCATCGAAGACAAATGTTTCGATGACCCTGATCTGCCCGTCGATCGCCTTCTGGCTGAGCGCGCTTCGCAGCGCGAGTCTTCGCATCTGGCGAGGCATGCGCTGCGAGTAGTCGCGCGGCCTGGGTCCGAAGACGTTCCCGCCGCCTTTCATGCTCGGCTCTCTCGTCGACCCATGGCGCGCTCGCCCGGTCCCCTTCTGGCGGTAGGGTTTCGCCCCGCCGCCGCTGACCGCCCCACGCGTCTTCGTGCTCGCGGTGCCCTGGCGCGCGTTTGCCATCTGGCGGACGTAGGCCTGGTGCATCACGGGGATGTTCGGCTTCTCCGTGAAGATGGCGTCCGGGAGGTCGACCTCACCGTTCCGCTCACCAAGCGCGTCGAAGAATGGAGCTTGCATCTCTTTCGGTTAGACCTTCCTCGGGTTCGGCTTGCCCGCGGGGCCTTTGGGCTTGACTTTCTTGGTCGACTGCCTGACCAGGACGAGCGCGCCCTTCGCTCCAGGCACTCCGCCCTTGATCATCAGGAGGTTTCTTTCACCATCCACTCGCACGACCTTGTAGGCGCGCGAGGTGGTTCGCACATTGCCCATCTGGCCGGCCATGCGGAGGCCCTTGAAAACCCTCGCGGCGTCGGTCGCGCCGATCGCCCCGGGCTGGCGCACGTTCATCGAACCGTGCGACTCGGGGCCCCGGCTGAACTTGTGCCTCTTGATCAAGCCTTGGAAGCCCTTGCCCTTGCTCGTCGCCGTTACGTCGACAAGCTCGCCGGCGGCGAAGATCTCTGCCTTCAGCTCCTGACCCGCCTCGACGCCGTCGTAGTTGCGGATCTCGACGATGTGTCGGAGCGGCTCGAATCCGGCCTTCTTGAACTCGCCTTGCTTTGGTGCATTGGCCTTGTTCTCCTTGACCGGGCCGAATGCGATTCGGACGGCCTGGTAACCGTCCTTCTCGGTAGTCCTGAGGCCGAGCACTCGGCACGGTCCCGCCTCGAGGACGGTCACGGCGCTGATGGTGCCGTCCGGATTGAACAATTGGGTCATGCCCAGCTTGCGTGCGAGAAGTCCCTTCATGACTTGATCTCGATGCTGACGCCCGCGGGCAGGCTCAGACGCATCAGCGCGTCGACGACCCGTGGGTTCGGATCGAGGATGTCGACGATCCGCTTGTGAGTGCGCATCTCGAACTGCTCACGCGAGTCCTTGTCGATGAACGGGCTGCGGATCACGGTGAGCTTCGAGATCTCGGTCGGAAGCGGGATCGGGCCGGCGGTGCGCGCGTTGGTACGGCGGGCGGTGTCGACGATCTTGTCCGCCGCCTGGTCCAGGACCCTGTGGTCGTAGGCCTTGAGCCTGATCCTGATTTTCTGCGCCACCTCTAAATGACCTCTACCTTTTCCGGTCCGAAATCGCGGTGTCGGGGTGCGGATTTCGGACCGAAGTGCGCACGGCAACAGGTGGCCTGGTTTATCCAGGCCACCTCATCACGACAGAGCACCACAGACGCTGTATCTGCCGTTGCCATCCGTTGAAGCAATTCAGTTGCCGTCCGCACGTTGCCTTTCCCTTTCCTTACCTATGTGTGCGTTACTTGATGACCTCGGTCACCACACCGGCGCCGACGGTCTTGCCGCCTTCGCGAATGGCGAACCTGAGTCCCTGCTCGATACCGATCGGCTCGCCGAGAGTGATGTCCATGACGACGTTGTCGCCGGGCATGGTCATCTCGACGCCCTCGGGCAGCTTCACCTCGCCCGTCACGTCGGTGGTCCGCATGTAGAACTGCGGGCGGTAGCCGCTGAGGAACGGCGTGTGCCGTCCACCCTCTTCCTTGGTCAGGACATAAACCTGCGCCTTGAACTGGGTGTGAGGCGTGATCGTGCCGGGCTTCGCGAGCACCTGGCCGCGCACGACGTCCTCACGCTTGACGCCGCGAAGGAGCGTGCCGACGTTGTCGCCGGCCTGGCACTCGTCCATGTCCTTGTGGAACATCTCGATGCCGGTCACGACCGTCTTGGTGCTATTCGGGTGAATCCCGACGATTTCGATTTCCTCGTTCCTCTTGAGCCTTCCGCGCTCGACCCGTCCGGTGGTGACGGTGCCGCGACCCTCGATCGTGAACACGTCCTCGATCGGCATCAGGAAGGGCTTGTCGACCGGCCGCTCCGGCTCCGGGATGTAGGTGTCGACGGCGTTCATCAACTCCATGATCTTGGGCGTCCACTCGGGGTCGCCTTCGAGAGCCTTGAGGGCGGAGATGCGAACGATCGGGATGTCGTCACCGGGGTACTCGTACTTGCTGAGCAGCTCGCGCAGGTCCAGCTCGACGAGCTCGATGAACTCCTTGTCGTCGACCATGTCGCACTTGTTCAGCGCCACGACCAGGAAGGGCACGTTGACCTGGCGCGCCAGGATGATGTGCTCGCGGGTCTGCGGCATGGCGCCGTCGTTGGCGGCCACGACAAGAATCGCGCCGTCCATCTGGGCAGCGCCGGTGATCATGTTTTTGATGTAGTCCTGGTGCCCCGGGCAGTCCACATGCGCGTAGTGGCGCTTCTCGGTCTCGTACTCCACGTGCGTGATCGAGATCGTGATTCCACGCGCTTTCTCTTCCGGAGCCTTGTCGATCCGGTCAAACGGGGTGAACTCCGCCAGGCCCTTCTCCGCCAGCACCTTGGTGATGGCGGCGGTCAGCGTCGTCTTGCCATGGTCGATGTGACCGATGGTCCCGACGTTCAGGTGGGGCTTTGTCCGCTCGAACTTCTTCTTCGCCACTGTCTCCTCCTAACTAACTTCGCGCCCGCTCGCGGCGGCCCACAGCCTCCGCAAGATTGCCCGGCATTTCCGCGTAATGACTGAACTCCATCGAATACGTCGCCCGCCCCGAAGTCATCGACCGAAGTTCGGTAGCGTAACCGAACATCTCCGCCAGGGGCACGTTCGCCTTCACGTTCTGCGAGGTGCCGCGACCCTCCATGCCGAGAATGTGACCGCGCCGCGACGCGAGGTCACCCATCACGTCGCCGAGGTACTCCTCGGGCATCACGACGTCAACCTTCATGATCGGCTCCAGCAAGTAAGGCTGTGCCTTCTGCATTCCATCCTTGACCGCCATCGAGCCTGCGACCTGGAACGCCATCTCGCTCGAGTCGACCGGGTGATATGACCCGTCGACGAGCGTGACTGTGATGTCGACGACGGGATATCCCGCGGCGACGCCACTCTGCAGCGCCTCACGAATGCCTTTTTCGATCGCGGGGATGTACTCGCGCGGGACGCGTCCCTGCGTGATCTTGTCCACGAAGATGAAACCGCTGCCCCGTTCGCCAGGCTTCACGTCGACCTCGGCATGGCCGAACTGGCCCTTGCCGCCGGTCTGACGGATGAACCGCCCGACGCCGTGGGCAGCCCGCTTGATGGCCTCCTTGTAGGCCACCTGCGGCTTGCCCTGGTTCGCGTCAACGCGGAACTCGCGCAGCAGGCGGTCGATGATGATCTCGAGGTGCAGCTCGCCCATGCCCTCGATGATCGTCTGGCCCGTCTCGTCGTCGGTGTGCACCCTGAATGTCGGATCCTCTTCCGACAGCCGCTGCAACGCCATGCCGAGCTTTTCCTGGTCGGCCTTCGTCTTGGGCTCGATGGCCACCGAAATGACAGGCTCGGGGAACGTGATCGACTCCAGAAGAATGGGATGCGCCTCATCGCACAGCGTGTCGCCGGTCGTGGTCGCCTTGAGACCGACCGCGGCCGCGATGTCGCCCGTGAACACGTCGTCCACGTCTTCGCGACGGATCGCGTGCATGCGCAGGATCCGGCCGATGCGCTCGCGGCGCCCGGTCGACGCGTTCAGCACCGACGAGCCCGACTTCAGACGGCCCGAGTAGACGCGGAAGAACGTCAGCTTGCCGACGCCCTGAGGGTCCATCTGGATCTTGAAGGCCAGCGCCGAGAACGGCTCGTCGTCCTCGTGCTCGCGCACGCGAAGCTCGCCGGTCTTCGGGTCCTTGCCCTCCACCGCCGGAACGTCCGCGGGCGACGGCAGGTAGTCGACGACGGCGTCGAGGATCGGCTGCACGCCGCGGTTGCGCAGCGCCGCGCCACACAGGACCGGCACGAGGATTCCGGCGACAGTGCCGCGACGCAGCCCCGCGCGAATCTCCTCTTCGCTGATGTCTTGCTCCTCGAGGTACTTGTGCATCACGTTGTCATCGAAATCCGCGACCGCTTCGACCAGCTCGTGCCGGTACTTGGCGATCAGGTCCTGCATGCCGGCCGGGATGTCGAGCGACTCGGTGCTCTTGGTACCGAGGTCGTCCGTGTACACGACCGCCTCCCTGCTGAGCAGGTCGACGTATCCAATGAAGTTGGATTCGGAGCCGATCGGCAGCTGGATCGGCACCGCACGCGCCCCGAGGCGCGTGCGGATCGAGTCCAGCGACCCGTAGAAGTCCGCGCCGATGCGGTCCATCTTGTTGATGAAGGCGATGCGGGGCACACCGTAGCGGTCGGCCTGGCGCCAGACAGTCTCGGACTGGGGCTCGACTCCGGCCACCGCGTCGAAAACCGCGACCGCGCCATCCAGCACGCGCAGGCTCCGCTCGACCTCGACCGTGAAGTCCACGTGCCCGGGTGTGTCTATGATGTTGATCGCGTACTCGCGCCAGTTGGCCGTCGTCGCGGCCGATGTGATCGTGATCCCGCGCTCCTTCTCCTGGACCATCCAGTCCATGGTCGCGGCCCCTTCGTGGACCTCGCCCATCTTGTGGATGCGGCCCGCGTAGAACAGGATCCGCTCGGTCGTCGTCGTCTTGCCCGCGTCGATATGCGCCATGATCCCGATGTTTCGGACCTTGTCGATAGCGACGGGACGCTCCTGCATCTTCAGTGCCACGTTCATCTCTCAGTACCGGAAGTGCGAGAAAGCTTTGTTGCTTTCGGCCATCCGGTGGGTCTCCTCTTTGCGCTTCACCGCACCGCCGGTGTTCTGCGCAGCGTCAAGAATTTCGAAGGCGAGCTTCTCGCTCATACTTTTCCCGCCCCGCTGCCTCGCGAAACGCACGAGCCAGCGGCGGGCGAGCGCGAGCCGGCGCTCCGGACGGATCTCGACCGGAACCTGGTACGTCGCGCCGCCGACGCGGCGGGGCTTGACCTCGAGGAGGGGCGTCGCGTTGCGAAGAGCCTGGTCGAAGACCTCGAGCGGCTCCTTCTTGGCCTGCTTGCCGGCGCGGGACAGCGCGTCGTAGACGACCTTCTCGGCCGTCGAGCGCTTGCCCCGGCTCATGACCACGTTGACGAACTTGGCGATCGCCTCCGACTGGTACACCGGGTCGGGCGCGACGACACGCTTGACAGGACGGTTGCGGCGAGGCATCAGGCTGCCGCCTTGCCCTTTTCCCGCTTGGCCCCGTACTTGCTCCGAGCCTTCTTGCGGTTCTTGGTGCCGGCTGTGTCGAGCGTGCCGCGGATGATGTGGTACCGGACGCCTGGCAGGTCCTTGACGCGCCCGCCGCGGATGAGCACGACCGAGTGCTCCTGGAGGTTGTGGCCGATGCCAGGGATGTAGGCGGTCACCTCGATCCCGGTGGTCAGGCGGACACGCGCGACCTTGCGGAGGGCCGAGTTTGGCTTCTTCGGAGTCTGGGTGTAGACGCGCACGCAGACGCCCCGCCTCTGCGGGGAGCCCCGGAGCGCCGGCGCCTTAGACTTCGCTCTGGCCGCCTTACGCCCAAGGCGGACCAACTGCTGGATGGTTGGCAAAGGTTTCTCCGAATAGCGGTTTGATCCCACGCGGCAATAGCCGATTGGGCGACAAGCGATGAGTATACCCAAAACCCACTACTTCGATCCCAAGCCGGAGGTCCCGTCGCGGCCCCGGACTGTCCACCTGCACCTGGGTGAATTGAGCCTGGATTTGCAGGCGGATCGGGGGGTCTTCGGATCGAAGGGGATCGATCTTGGGACGCTCACGTTCCTGAGGGAGGCGCCGCCACCCCCAAAGTCGGGGGATGTGCTCGACCTGGGCTCCGGCTACGGGCCCATCGCGATCACGTTGGGCCGGCTCTCGCCCGAGGCCCGGGTGTGGGCGGTCGACGTCAACGAGCGGGCCCTGGAGCTGACCCGGGCGAACGCCGAGGCGAACCAGGCAGCCAATGTCACCGCCAGCACGCCAGAGTGCGTCCCGCCCGAGCTTCGGTTCGACGCCATCTACTCCAACCCGCCGGTTCGGGTCGGCAAGGCGCCGCTCCACGAGCTGCTGAAGCGCTGGCTGCCGCGGCTGAAGCCCGGCGCTCCCGCCTATCTCGTGGTGCAGCGCAACCTGGGTGCGGATTCGCTGGCCGCGTGGCTGGGCCAGGAGGGCTTCGAGGTCAACCGGCTGAAGTCGAAGAAGGGCTACCGGATCCTCGAGGTGAAGTTCCCTTAACAGGCGGGGTTGACTCCGCTTTTCAAAAAAATCAAGATCAACCGCGGTTCGGCCGGCGGGGGAGGGGCACCCGCAACAAAGGGAGGGGCCCCTAAGAGGTTTGCCCCTAGGCCTGCCCAGCGAAATGGCACGCCGCCGACTGGTCCCTCGCCCCATGCGGCTCCAGCAGCGGCTCCACCTCCGAGCACACCCCGGGCGCCCGAGCGATCGGACACCGCGGGTGGAACCGGCACCCCGACGGCGGGTTCACCGGCGACGGGATCTCCCCCTTCAGCGAGATCGGCGCCCGGTCCCTCTCCACCACAGGGTCAGGCACAGGGATGGAAGACAGCAGCGCCTTCGTGTACGGGTGCTGCGGCCTGTCGTAGATGTCGTTCCGGTCGGCCGTCTCGACCACCTTGCCCAGATACATCACCGCGATCCGGTCCGAAAGGTGCCTCACGACCGCCAGGTCGTGCGCGATGAACAAGTACGTCAGGTTGAACTCGTTCTGCAGGTCCTGCAGCAGGTTGATGATCTGCGCCTGGATGGAAACGTCCAAAGCCGACACCGCCTCGTCGCACACGATGAACGAAGGGTTGACCGCCAGCGCCCGCGCGATCCCGATCCTCTGGCGCTGCCCACCCGAGAACTCGTGGGGGTAGCGGTTGTTGAAGTTCGGGTTGAGCCCGACCAGGCGCAGCAGCTCCTGGACCCGCCGCGTGCGGTCGCTTCCCGACCCGATCCCGAAATTGTCCAGCGGCTCCTGCAGGATGCCGCCGACCGTCATCCGCGGGTCCAGCGACGCGAACGGGTCCTGAAAGATCATCTGCATCTTCCGCCGCACGCGGCGCAGCTTCCGACCACGCAGGCGGGTGATGTCCTGACCGTCGAGGATGATCTTCCCTGCGGTCACCGGCAGCAGCGCGGTGATCAGCCGGGCGAGGGTCGACTTTCCGCAGCCCGACTCGCCGACCAGGCCCAGCGTCTCGCCCCGCCTGATCTCCAGGTCCACCCCGTCCACCGCGCGCACGGAGAGCCCGCCCAACCCCGATATCGGGAAGTGCTTGAACGCGCCCTGGACGCGCAGCAGAACTGGGTCGGCCTTGACCGACGTGACCGGCGCCTTCTCAGTTGCCTGCATTGCTGGGGACCTCGTCGACCGGAGCCACCGCCAGGTCCTGCTTCAGGATCTTCGCCGCGTCGAGCGACAGGGCCGAGGTCTTCGCCGCGGCGATGTCCTCCTCCTTCACGTTGCTCATCAACACCCAGCACCGCGCGACCTGGTTCGTGGCCACCTGCTCAAGGGGGGGCTCGGGCTCGACCCTGCACCGGTCGATCACGAACGGACACCGCGGGTGGAACTTGCAGCCCGGCGGTGGGTTCACGAGGTCCGGCGGGAGTCCCCGGATCGAGACCAACCTGTCCTTGCGCGCCTCGTCGACGCGCGGCACAGAGCGCAGCAGCGACCACGTGTACGGGTGCTGGGGGCTGGTGAAGATCTGCTCGACCGGGCCTTCCTCGACGACCCGTCCCGCGTACATCACGACCACGCGCTGGCAGAGGGAGGCGACCAGGGCCATGTTGTGGGTGATCAGCATCATCGCGGTGCCCAGCTCGCGGTTGAGCTGCTTCATCAGCTGGATGATCTGGGCCTGAACGGTCACGTCCAGCGCGGTGGTCGGCTCGTCTGCGATCAGCAGCGAGGGCTCGTTGGCAAGGCCCATCGCGATCATCGCCCTCTGCCGCATCCCGCCCGAGAACTGGTGCGGATAATCCTTCACTCGGGATTCCGCCGCCGGGACCCGCACCCTCTTCAGGAGCTCGATCACCCGACTCTTCGCGGCCGACGACGAGAACCGGTTGTGCGCCGTCATCGCCTCTTCGATCTGGAACCCGACCTTGGTGACCGGGTTCAGCGACGTCATGGGGTCCTGGAAGATCATGGCGACGTCGTTGCCGCGAAAGTCGCGGATCTCTTCGTCGTCCATCTTTGTCACGTCTTGCCCGCGGAACTCGATCTTGCCGGACACGATCTTCCCCGGCTCCGGCACCAGGCGCAGCACCGACAGGGCGGTGATCGTCTTGCCGCAACCCGACTCGCCCACGATGCCGAGCGTCTCCCCCACGTCGATGTGCAGGCTGACCCCGTCCACCGCCTTCACGACACCGCGTCCCGTGAAGAACTGCGTGTGCAGGTCCTCGAGCCTGAGCAGAGTCTGTGCCAATTCTTGGGCTACAGAACTCTAAGTAAAAGTGCGGTCAGCGCTTCATGCGCGGGTCGAGCGCGTCGCGCAGTCCGTCGCCGATGAACGTGAAGGACAGCATCGTAAAGGCCACCGCGATGGCCGGAAAGATGACCTGGAGCGGGTCGGCGAAGATCCCGGCGTACCCGTCCTCGATCATCACTCCCCAGCTTGGCTCGGGCGGACGGATGCCGATGCCCAGGAAACTGAGGGCGGCCTCGGTGAAGATTGCGGCCGGGATGCCGAACGTCAGGGTGACGATCACCGGGCCGAGCGAATTCGGCACGAGGTGCTTCCAGATCAGCTTCAAAGGCGACGTCCCGGTCATGATCGCCGCCTCCACGTACTCCTTCTCCTTGATCGACAGGACCTGCCCGCGCACCAGACGGGCAAGGTTCGTCCAGTAGACAAGGCCCAGCGCGATGAAGATGCTCCAGAAGCTCGGGCCGAACGCCGCGACGAACACAAGCACCAGGAGCAGGTCGGGGAAGGCGAACATGATGTCGGTGAAGCGCATCAGCAGGTTGTCGATCCAACCGCCGAAGTACCCCGCCGCCATGCCGATCGAGCCGCCGATGAAGAGGATCAGGAACTGGACGACGATGCCGATGGTGAGAGAGATCGACGCACCGTAGAAAACTCGCGCCATCAGATCTCGGCCCAGGATGTCGGTGCCCATCGGATGCTGCAGCGAAGGCAGCGCGTACGTGTTGGTCACGTCCTGCGTGAACGGGTCGCCCGCGAGGTGGAGGATCTTCCACAGCCCGCCCGGCGTGCCCGGAAGACGCGCGCCGAAGGCCATGACGACGAGGATGATCACCACGACGAGCCCTGCCACCGCGAGCCTGTTGCGGCGGAACCGAATCCACGCGTCCTTCCACAGACCCGTCTGCTCGGGAACGTCCCAATCGACCGGCTGCGCGATCCCGATCGCTGTCGCCATCAGTCGGACAACCTCACGCGCGGGTCGATGAACACGTAGAGGACGTCCACGACCAGGTTCACGAGCGCGATCAGGACCGCGAAGAGAAGCGTCGTGCCCAGGATCATGGTGTAATCGCGCGACTCGATCGACGTGACGAAGCTCCGGCCGATGCCTGGAATCGAAAACAGCGTCTCGACGATGAACGAGCCCGTGATCAGGAACGCGAACGTCGGCCCGAGCGCGGTGACCACGGGGATCAGCGAGTTCTTCAGGACGTGGCGAGTGACCACCAGGCGCCCTTTCAAACCCTTGGCCCACGCGGTCCGGACGAAGTCCTGCCTCAGGGTCTCGAGCGTGCTTGCTCGAGTCAGGCGGGCGATGTAGGCGGTGGGCAACGCGCCCAGAGTGAACACCGGCATCAACAGCTGGACCTGGAACGGGTTGTACGGCTCGGGTAAACCGCCGGTGGGTAAGTAGAAGTTCCCGCCGGTCAGCTTGTTCAGGCCGATCGCGAAAACGATGATCAGAAGGATCCCCACCACGAAGTTCGGCGTCGACGCGAACACAGTCGCCATCCCGAGCGCGGTGTAGTCGGCCCACGAGTTCTGGCGTAGGGCCGCTATCACCCCGAGGCCAACCCCGATCGGCACCAGCAGGAGGAACGTGGCCGCGCCGAGGGTGAAGGTGTAGGGCCAGCTCTCGAGGAGCAGCGTCGATACGTGCTGCCCGGGCGACTGAAGCGAGTCGCCGAAGTCGAAGTGGGCCGCGCCCCATACATAAAGGAGGAACTGCTGCCACTCCGGCTTGTCGAGGCCGTACTTGATGTTCAGGTTGTTGACGACAGCCGGTGAAAGCTGCCGGCCCTCCCTGTCCCAGGGCCCGCCCGGCGCCTGGTGCATGAGGAAGAAGGTGATGACGATGACAAAGAAAAGGACGGGGATCATCCACAGCAGGCGCCTGACGATGTAGACGGCCAGTGTGGCCGTCCGCCCTTTAGGCCGCCACGCGATGAAGGGCAGGACGCCCCTCCGAAGAGGGGCGCCTGCTGTTACTGCCAATTTCCTAAGCGGAAATGTACATCGTGGTCGCCGACGCCACATCGCCCGCCCAGTCGTCGTCGAGTGGGTGGATCTGGGCGCCCTGGACCTTGGACGACATCAAGAAGAACTTCTCGTTCTGGAAGATGAACGCCACGGGGGCTTCCTGCTCCAGGATCTTCTGCGCCTTGCTGTACGCGGTCAGCCGGTCGCTCTCTTTCGGAGCGGTGTCGCCCTGCTGCACGGCAGCGTCGTAGTCCTTGTTCGACCAGCCGGAGAACTGGTTGCCGGAACCGGTGATGAAGATGTCGAACCAGTCCTGGCCGTCGGGGTAGTCAGCCTGCCAGCCGGAGATGCCGCCGGACTGGTAGTTCAGGGTGCCGAGGTCGTGGGAGACGCTCTTGCTCTCCTTGGCGTCCAGGGTCACGTTGATGCCGAGGCAGCTCGACCACTGCTGCTGAAAGAACTCCGAGCTCGTCTTCCGAGTCGGGCTGTTGCGGTACTCGTAGTGGATGTTGCCCAGCTGCGCGTCGGTCACGCCTTCGGTCTTGGCCTTGGCGAGAAGCGCCTTGGCCGCGGTGCAGTCAAACCCCTGAGTGGTTGAGGCCTCGTATTCGGCCATTCCCTTCGGGATCATGCTGTTGATGGGCGTGCCGACGTCCTTGAGGACGTTGTGCACGTACGACGCGCGATCGATCGACTTGGCGAACGCCAGGCGAAGGTCGGCGTTGTTGAACGGCGGCTTGGTGGTGTTGTAGTCGATCCACCAGGTGAGGAGTGACGGGCCCTTGACCAGCTCCTTGCTGAGCTTGGGGTCCCCGTTGACGACCGCCACGTCCGCCGGCGGGACGCCGCGGGTGATGTCGAGCTCGCCGTTCTGGAACTTCGCGAACTCAACGTTCGCGTCGGTGATCTCGTACAGGTTCACCTTCTGCAGCTTGGGCTGCGTCCGGTAGTACTTGTTCGGGGTCAGGGTGATGTGGTCCTTCGGCACGATCTCAGAAAGCTGGAACGGGCCGTTGCCGTGGATCTTCGACGGCGCGTCTGAGGAAACGGCTCCAAACGAAGAGCCGCCGGCCGACAGGTCCGAAGCCTCGATCGGCGAGGCCAGCCAGAGGCTGGTGATCCACTTGAACCACGGAGCTGCGTGCTGCAGCTTGATGACGAACGTGTGGGCGTCGGGCGCCGACACGCCGAGCCCGTCGACGAAGGACTTGACCGCGTTCGCGTCCTTGGCATCGATGCTCGAGTAGTTCTGCCCGCCCGCGATGGTCCCGTCGAAGAACGGGTCCGCGTACGGAGCGGCCACTGTCGGGTCGAGGATCCGCTTGTAGGACGCAACGAAGTCTCCGGCCACCACGGGGTGACCGTCGCTGTACTTGCCGTCGGAGCGCAGCTTGAACGTCCACGTCAGTCCGTCCGACGAGATCGTCCAGCTCTCCGCGGCCGCGCCCACGACGTCAGAGTCGTCGGCCTTGGCCTTGGTCAGCGCCTCGTACATTTGGCGGCCCGCGTCGGCCTCGTAAACCCACTGCTCCTGCGTGGGGTCAAGCGTCGAAGGCTCGGTGTCGATGTTGACGTTGAGGATCTGCTTATCGGGCGAAGCGGGAGTCGCGCCGCCGCCTGTGTTGTTGTTGCCGCCGCAGGCGGCCGCAACAAACAGACCGGCGGACGCGAGCGCTAACGCCCGGCCACGAAAGCCAACTTGCATACGCGTCTTACCTCTCAGACTCATCCTGCAGCCTTCTTCCCGGAGGTCGGGGCGAGAGTGCGCCGGCGGCAGGTCTTACTCACAGCCTCAGGCGGCCAAATTGAATTCTGTTGTCGATGGCTCACAAGTGTCAAGTTGCGAACGAGAATAGATGGCCGAACACTCGTTCGGGAACGCCCTTAACAACCCCTGGAAATCGCTGAAATCAGTGCGGCGCGATCGTGATCTGAGCCGGCGCAAGGGCTCCGGGCCACTCGTCGACCGGCGACGTGACGACCCCGCCCACCCATGGCCTCACCAGGTACCAGCTCACCGTCTGGGCGAGGAAGACCACCGGCGCCTCGCCTACCAGCATCGTTTGGGCCTGCAGGTACTCCTGGTCGCGCCGGGCGGGCTGCGTGTCGGTTCGCGCCACGCGCACGAAGTTGTCGTACTGCTGGTTCTGCCAGAACGGGATGTTGTACGAGCTCGTCGTCGTGAAGATGTCGTAGAAGTCGGCGGGGTCCGGGTAGTCGGCGGACCACCCGCGCGGACCGGCGATCTGAAACGCCCCGCTCTCTAGGTGCGAGCTGAGCGTGTTCGCGTCCAGCCCCTGCAGGTTGACCTCCACGCCGAGGTTCGCTAGCAATTGGTCGTGGACGAACTTCGCCGTCGCCTTGCCGAAGTCCGAGGTCTGGTCGAACGCGAAGGTGAGGGACAGCTGCTTGGCCGTGAAGCCCGATGACGCCAGCGATGCGCGCGCCTGCGCGACGTCGAACTTCTGCGCGGTAAGCGATGGCGTGTACCCGTGCATGCCCTTCGGGATGAACGTCCACGCCGGGTCGCCCTGCCCCGCGAAGATCTGCGCCACGAATGCATCCCGGTCGATCGCCTGGGCGATCGCCTGCCGCACCTTGACGTTGTCGAGCGGCGGCGAGTCGACGCGGAACACGAGCCAGAACACCGTGAGGTTCGGCGTCTTCACCAATTGCCGGGTCAACGCGGCGTCGGCGCTGACCGACGGGGCCTGCGCCGGCTGCACGCTGATCTCGTCCAGCCCACCGCTCGCGTACTTCGCCAGAGCCGCCGCGCCGTCATTCACGATCGCGAAGTCGATTCGCGTCAGCGTCGGCTTCGCACCCCAGTAGGAGGGATTGCGCTCCACCGAGATGTGGCCGTTCTGCACCATCTCCGTGACCTTGAACGGCCCGTTGGTCACCAGCGTGTCCGGCGAGGTCGCCCACTTGTCTCCGCTCTTGGCGACGACGTCCTTCCGAACGGGCGCGCCGGCGGGCATCGCCGCGAGCCAGACGAACGCGGGGTCCGGGCGCGCGAGCTGCACCTGGAACGTGAGGTCGTCGACCGCCTTCAAGCCAAGCGTCGCAAGGGCGGCGTCGATCGTCGCCGCGTCGCGCTGCGGGTCCATCAAGGAAACACGCTCACCGTTCAGGACCGTGTTCGCGAACAGCGTCTCGTTCGGGGCGGCCAGGCGCGGGTCGATCAGCCGCTGCCACGCGTAGACGAAGTCGGCCGCCTTGACGGGCGCGCCGTCCCAATACTTGGCCGTCGGGCGCAGGTGGAACAGATATGCGGTGCCGTCCCCGTTGACGTCATAGCTCGCGGCCGCGGCCGGCGTGACTCCGCTCAGGTCGGGGAGGGGTTTCAACAGCGGCTCCTCGATCGCGCGCAGCACGGCCGTCTCGTACGTGTACTGCGTCTGGCCGGGGTCCAGGGTGGCGGGCTGATCGTCGAGCATCAACCGCAGCACCTGGTCCTTGGCGAGCTTGGGCCCGACGGTGACGCCGGACTGACAAGCGCCGACGACCGTAAGCAAGACGGCGAAGGCGCAAACCAGCCTTCGGCTTAGAGTCACGCCCTCATCTTAATCAGCGTCGCGCGTAGGCCCGGCTTTGCCGGGCCGTCGCAGACGTTCAATGCAAGCCACCCAGCGCGGTGCGCCAACCCTGCAACATCCAATCGACAGGAGGGATAGCCCACGAAAGGGAACCTGGGTTCCCTTTCGTGCCTTCGAACCTGGGTTCCCTCTCATACAAAAGGGGCAACCCGTGGCGGGCGCCCCCTTGTGCACGTAGAAGGTGAGATTAACCCAAACCGGGTCCGCTGGCTAGAGCTAAAAAGAGGTGGGCCACCCGAACTGCCGGGCGGCCCCAGACCAGCTCTCTAGACCGAAAGCGTCTCCAGGTCGATCGGCTCCTCCTCGAGGATCCGCGCCGCCTGCTCGCGCTGCTTCTTGTAGTAGTCGAGCCCGGTCCCGGCCGGGATCAGCTTGCCGATGATCACGTTCTCCTTGAGCCCGCGCAAGCGGTCGACCTTGCCCGAGATCGCGGCCTCCGTCAAAACGCGGGTGGTCTCCTGGAACGACGCCGCCGACAGCCACGAGGTGGTGTTCAGCGCCGCCTTGATGAGACCAAGCAGCACCGTCTGCGCCGTGGCGGGCTCGCCGCCCTCCGCCAGCGCCCGCGCGTTGGCCTCCTCGTACTCCCACTGCGAGACGATCTCGCCCGGCAGCAGGCCCGTGTCGCCGGCCATGTCGATGCGGACCTTCCGCATCATCTGGCGGACGATCACCTCGATGTGCTTGTCGTTGATGTCGACACCCTGCGACCGGTACACCTTTTGGACCTCATCCACAAGGAACGTCTGCACCGCCTCCTTGCCGAGGATGTGGAGCAGCTCCTGCGGTGAGATCGAGCCCTCGGTGATCTGCTGTCCCGCCTTGATGGTCACCTTCTGGCCGTCGCGGCGGTCGAGCTCCGGCCGGATGCGGACCTGGTGCGGGATCGCGTACTCGCGAACCTCCTCGTCCACGGTCCGGACCGTGATCTCCTTCGGAGAGACCGTCACCTTGCCGGCGTGGCGGGTGCGGACGCCCGCGCCCTTGGAGTCACGCGCCAGCTCCTGGCCCTCCATCACGTCGTCGCCCGACTTGACCAGGGATTCCACCTTCGCCTGGAGCGGGTAGGAGACCTCGAACTCCTCCTTCGAAGTCACACGCACCTTGCGCGCGCCCTCGGCGCGGATGATCTCGAGCTCCCCGTCGATCTCGGAGATGATGGCCTTGCCCTTGGGGATGCGAGCCTCGAACAGCTCCTCCACGCGGGGCAGACCCTGGGTGATGTCCACGCCGGCGACACCGCCGGTGTGGAACGTTCGCATCGTCAGTTGCGTGCCAGGCTCGCCGATCGATTGCGCGGCGATGACGCCCACCGCCTCGCCGATCTCGACCAGCTTGCCGGTCGCCAGGTTCCGTCCGTAGCACGTGCGGCAGACACCCTCGCGTGCCTCGCACACGAGCACCGACCGCATCTTCACCGGGACGCTCGCGGCGATGATCGCGCGCGCCTGGTCGTCGGAGATCGACTGTCCGGCGGGAACCAGCACCTTGCCGCCGACCGAGACGTCCTCGGCCGCGACCCGGCCCGCGATCTTCTCGAAGATCGGGTCGTTCTTGGCCCGCTCCGGCGTGATGTCGCGGATCCAGATTCCGTTGGTGGTGCCGCAGTCCTCCTCGCGCACGATCACGTCCTGGGCGACGTCGACCAGACGCCGCGTCAGGTAGCCGGAGTCGGCGGTGCGGAGCGCGGTGTCGGCCAAGCCCTTGCGCGTGCCGTGCGTCGAGATGAAGTACTCGAGCACGGTCAGGCCTTCGGTGAAGTTGGCCTGGATCGGCAGGTCGATGATCCGGCCCGTCGGGTCGGCCATCAGCCCACGCATGCCCGCCAATTGGCGGATCTGCTGGATGTTGCCGCGGGCGCCCGAGCCCATCATCATCCAGATCGGGCTGAACTTGTCGAAGGCGAGCTCGGTCTGCGCGCCCACCTCTTCATAGGCCTTCTGCCAGAGCTCGATCACCTTGCGGTAGCGCTCGTCCTCGGTCATGACGCCGCGGCGGTACATCCGCTCGACGTCCGCGACCTCCTTCTCGGTGTCGTGGATGATCTGCCACTTGGAGTCCGGGTGCGGGATGTCCATCGCGGACACCGTGATCCCGGCCTGGGTCGCGTACCGGAAGCCGAGGCGTTTGATGTCGTTGACCACGCTCGCCGTCACGTCGCTGCCGTACAGGCGGTACAGCTCGGCGACCAGCGTGCGCAGGCCCTTGCGGTCGTAGTGCGCGTTCTGGAAGGGCAGCGGGGACATCCCCGCGACTTCATCGGCGGTAGCCCCACCCGTCCCCTGCGGCGCGCGGCCGACGGGGAGCGGCTGGTTGAACACGACGCGTCCCGGCGTGGTGACGACCAGAGCCGCGCCGTCCTCGGAGCCGATCCGAACCCGGATCCACTCCTGGAGCTTCACGACCTTGGCCTCGAGGGCCAGGAGAACCTCGTTCTGCGAGCTGAACGTCCGCAGCTTGGCAAGGTCGGTGGTCGGCATCTCGCCTCGCGAGGCGGTCAGCCAGTAGCAGCCAAGCACGACGTCCTGCGTCGGCGCGACAACCGGGTGGCCGTCCGCCGCGGACAGGATGTTCTGCGACGACATCATGAGGTTCTTCGCCTCTGCGATGGCGCCGCTGAACAGGGGCACGTGCACGGCCATCTGGTCGCCGTCGAAGTCGGCGTTGAAGGCAGCGCACACGAGCGGGTGGATCTGGATCGCGGAGCCTTCGACCAGCACCGGCATGAACGCCTGGATGCCCAGGCGGTGCAGGGTCGGGGCGCGGTTGAGCAGCACCGGGTGGTCGCGGATGACCTCGTCCAGGACGTCCCAGACCTCGGTCCGGCTGCGCTCGACCATTCGCTTGGCCGACTTGATGTTGGTCGTGTAGCCCTTGTTCACGAGCTCGCGCATGACGAACGGCTTGAACAACTCGAGCGCCATCTTCTTGGGCAGGCCGCACTCGTGGAGCTTCAATTCGGGGCCGACCACGATGACGGAGCGGCCCGAGTAGTCCACGCGCTTGCCGAGCAGGTTCTGGCGGAACCGGCCCTGCTTGCCCTTCAGCATGTCGGACAGCGACTTGAGCTTGCGGTTGCCCGTGCCCGTGATCGCGCGGCCGCGGCGGCCGTTGTCGATCAGCGCGTCGACCGCCTCCTGGAGCATCCGCTTCTCGTTGCGCACGATGATCTCGGGCGCGCCGAGCTCGAGCAGCCTCTTCAGGCGGTTGTTGCGGTTGATCACGCGGCGGTAGAGGTCGTTCAGGTCGGAGGTGGCGAACCGGCCGCCGTCCAATTGGACCATCGGGCGCAGCTCGGGGGGGATGACCGGCAGCACCTCGAGCACCATCCACGTCGGGCTGGCGTTCGACTTGCGGAAGTCCTCCACGACCTTGAGGCGCTTGATCGCCTTCTGCTTGCGCTGTCCGGACGAAGACTTCGACTCCTCGCGGAGCCGGTACATCTCGGACTGCAGGTCGATGCGCGACAGCAGGTCGCGGACCGCCTCGGCGCCGATGCCGGCGCGGAAGGCGCGGCCAAACCGCTCCTGGTAGTCGCGGAACTGGGTGTCGGTCAGGATCTGCTTCGCGTGCAGGCCCTCGAGGTCGGTGCGCGTCGCCTCGATCTCCTGCTGCAGCGCCTCGAGCTGGCCCTGGATGGCCTCGCGCTCGGTCTTGGTCGCCGCCTCGATCGAGGCTTCGAGGGACTTCTTGTCCCCGTCGAGCCTTTCCTTGGCGCGCTTCTGCGCGGCCTTGGTGTTGGCCTCGAGCTTCTCGATCTTCTCCTGCACCTTGGAGAGCACGCCGCGCGACATCTCGCGCGACATTAGGTCGCCCTTCTCGATCACGGTCTCCTCGTCGCCGTTGAGGCCGACCGTCATCGCGCGGCGCGACTTCGTTCCGATGCCCGCCTTGATGTGCTCGGTCGCCTTCTTGCCCTGCGTGGTCAGCTCGTCGACCGATTCCTGCAGCTCTTCCTCTAGCTTCGTGACCTCCGCGTCGACCTCGCCCTTCAGCTTCTTGGTCTTGGCCTCGTGGTCCTGGCGCAGCTCGCGCGCCTTGGCGTCGATGTCCGCGCGCAGACGGATCGCGCGGTCGTCCTTGTCCATGTTGAGGACCGCGAGCATGTCCTGCCGCACCTCGTCATGGACGTCGGTGACGATGTAGTTGGCGAAGTAGAGGATCTTCTCGAGGTTGCGCGGAGACATGTCGAGCAGCAAGCCCATGCGGCTCGGGATGCCCTTGAAGTACCAGACGTGGCTGACCGGCGACGCAAGCTTGATGTGGCCCATCCGCTCGCGGCGCACCTTGGACCGCGTCACCTCGACGCCGCACTTGTCGCAGATGATTCCCTTGTAGCGGTAGCGCTTGTACTTTCCGCAGTGGCACTCCCAGTCCCGCGTGGGGCCGAAGATGCGCTCGCAGAAAAGACCATCGCGCTCCGGACGCAGCGTCCGGTAGTTGATGGTCTCCGGCTTCGTGACCTCGCCGTGCGACCACGACATGATCGTCTCGGGCGAAGCCAGCGAGAGCTTTAGTGCATCGAAATTCTCAAGCTTCAGCAAGTTGTCCCTCTTCTCCTAACTACTCTGCCGAACCTCACGAAATCTTCGATTTCGCGAGGACTCCGTCTTCTTGAATCCCGGATTCCGCCTCATTCGGCGGAGTCTTCCCCGAGCTCTTCGCGCTCGAGGCTGATGCCGAGGTCCAGCGGGATCTCGGGGATGTCTTCCTCACTCAAAACAATCTGGCGCTCGTCCTCGCTCAGGATCTCCACCCCGAGCGCAAGGCCCTCCAGCTCCTTGACCAGCACGCGGAACGACTCCGGGATGCCGGCCTCGAGCGTGTTGTCGCCCTTGACGATCGCCTCGTAGGCCTTGACCCGGCCCACGATGTCGTCCGACTTGACGGTCAGGATCTCCTGCAGGACGTGCGCGGCCCCGTAGGCCTCGAGCGCCCAGACCTCCATCTCGCCGAACCGCTGGCCGCCGAACTGCGCCTTGCCGCCCAGCGGCTGCTGGGTGACCAGGCTGTACGGCCCGGTGGAGCGGGCGTGGATCTTGTCTTCAACCAGGTGGGCCAGCTTGAGCATGTAGATCTGACCGACGGTCACGGGCTCGTCGAACTCCTCGCCCGTGCGGCCGTCGCGCAGCCTGACCTTGCCGTCGACCGGCAGGCCCGCCTTCTCCAGCTCCTTGACGATCGTCGCCATCGGGGCGCCGTCGAAGACCGGGGTCGCGATCTTGATGCCAAGGGTCGAAGCCACCCAACCGAGGTGGGTCTCCAGCACCTGGCCGAGGTTCATGCGGCTCGGCACGCCGAGCGGGTTGAGCACGATGTCGACGGGCGTCCCGTCCGGCAGGTACGGCATGTCCTCCATCGGCATGATCCGGGCGACGACGCCCTTGTTGCCGTGGCGGCCGGCCATCTTGTCGCCGGCCGAGATCTTTCGCTTCTGGGCGATGTAGACGCGGACCATCTCGTTGATGCCCGGGCCCAGCTCGTCCTTGTTGTCGCGGGAGAACACCTTGACGTCGACCACGATGCCGCGCTCGCCGTGCGGCACGCGCAGGCTCGAGTCGCGCACCTCGCGCGCCTTCTCACCGAAGATGGCGCGGAGCAGGCGCTCCTCCGCCGACAGCTCGGTCTCGCCCTTCGGCGTGATCTTGCCCACCAGGATGTCGCCCTGCTGGACCTCCGCGCCGATGTAGACGATGCCGCGCTCGTCCAGGTTGCGCAGCGCGTCGTCCGCCACGTTGGGGATATCGCGCGTGATCTCCTCGGGTCCGAGCTTGGTCTCGCGGGCCTCGGACTCGTACTCCTCGATGTGGATCGAGGTGTACATGTCCTCCTTGACGACGCGCTCCGAGAGAAGGATCGCGTCCTCGAAGTTGTAGCCCTCCCAGGGCATGAAGGCGACGAGCACGTTGCGCCCGAGCGCCATCTCGCCGTTGTCGATCGCCGGGCCGTCGGCCAGGATGTCGCCCTTCTCGACGTGCTGCCCGGGCTTGACCACCGCGCGGTGGTTCAGGCACGTGCCCTGGTTGGACCGCGCGAACTTCTGCAGCGGGTAGTGCCTGTCGGGTCCGCCGCCGTCCGGCTTGACCACGATCTCGAACACCGGCGTCGCGTGCACCGTCTTCAGCTCTTTGGGATGCGCGATGTCGACGACCGTCCCCGCGACGTCCGCGACGATCATCTCGCCCGAGTCCTTCGCCGCGTAGTACTCGACCCCGGTGCCGACCAGCGGCGCGTCGGTGACGAGCAGGGGCACGGCCTGGCGCTGCATGTTGGCGCCCATCAGGGCGCGGCCGGCGTCGTCGTGCTCGAGGAACGGGATCATGGCGGTCGCCACCGAGACGATCTGCTTCGGCGACACGTCCATGTACTGGATGTTCTGGATCTCTTCGATCTTGAAGTCGCCGCGGGCCCGAGCGGGCACGCGCGCGTCTACAAATGTGCTCTCCGGCGTGAGCGCCGCGTTCGCCTGCGCGATGCCGAACATGTCCTCCTCGTCGGCGGACAGGTATTCGACCTCGGTGGAGATCCACGGCACGATGTCGATCGAGGCGACCTTCGCCTTCAGCAGCTTCTGCACCGCCTTGGCGTCGAGGACCTCGTGCGCCGGCAGCACCTCGGTGCCCTTCGGGTCGACCGCGGCGCGGCGTAGCGTCCTGCCCTCGAGCTTCGGCGCGACATCCTCGTTCAGCGACACGCGGTTGTACACGCGCCGGAACGGGGTCTCGATGAACCCGAACTCGTTGACCTTGGCGTACGTGGCGAGGTTGCCGATCAGGCCGATGTTCGGACCTTCCGGCGTCTCGATCGGGCAGATGCGCCCGTAGTGGCTGTGGTGCACGTCGCGGACGTCGAACCCGGCGCGCTCGCGCGACAGTCCACCGGGACCGAGCGCGGAGAGGCGCCGCTTGTGCGTCAGCTCGGACAGCGGGTTGTGCTGGTCCATGAACTGCGACAGCTGGCTCGACCCGAAGAATTCCTTGATCGCGGCGACGACGGGACGGGCGTTGATCAGCGACGCCGACGTGACCGTGTGCGGGTCACTGATCGTCATGCGCTCCTTGATGATCCGCTCCATGCGGATGAGGCCCATGCGGAACTGGTTCTGCAGGAGCTCGCCCACGGCGCGGACCCGGCGGTTGCCGAGGTGGTCGATGTCGTCCGGGATCTGCTTCTCGCGCGGCGCGTTGTTGAGCTCGATCAGCTTGCGGATGAACGCGATGAAGTCACCCTTCTCCAGGATCCGGAGCTCGCGCTGGCGGACGCGCTCGAGGATGTCCTCCTCGTCGCGGCCGAGGCGCTTGTCGACCTTGTAGCGGCCGACGCGGCCGAGGTCGAAGCGGCGCGGGTTGAAGAACAGCGACTGCAGGAGGTTGCGCGCGTTGTCCACCGACGGCGGGTCGCCCGGGCGGACGCGGCGGTACAGCTCGAGGAGAGCGTCTTCGGTCTTGCTCGTGGTGTCCTTGTCCGCGGTCGACTCCATGTAGCGGTGCTCGGGGTTGTTGTCGACGTCGCCGAACAGCTCGTGGAGGGCGCGCTTCTGCGCCTCGCGGTCGTTCTCGGTGCCCTTGAGCTGCGGCAGCTCGAGCGCCTTGAGCAGCACGGTCACGGGGACCTTGCGCTTGCGGTCGATCTTGACCGTCAGCAGGTCCTTCGCCGAGGTCTCGATCTCGAGCCACGCGCCGCGGTTCGGGATGAGCTTGGCGCCGAAGAGCTTGCGGCCGGTGTTCGGGTCCTCGGCCGCGGTGAAGTACACGCCGGGCGAGCGCACCAATTGCGAGACGACGACTCGCTCGGTGCCGTTGACGATGAACGTCCCCTCGTCGGTCATCATCGCGAAGTCGCCCATGTAGACCTCGGACTCCTTGATCTCCCCCGTCTCCTTGATGGTCAGGCGGGTCCGGATCCGGAGCGGCGCCGCGTAGGTCATGTCGCGGTTGCGGCACTCCTCGACCGAGAACTTGGGCTGGCCGAACTCGTAGTCGAGGAACTTCAGCTCGAAGTTCTTGCCCGTGTAGTCGGTGATCGGGTTGATCTCGTCAAACAGCTCTCGCAAGCCCTCCGTCTTGAACCACTTGAACGATTCGAGCTGTGTGGCGATGAGGTCCTTCAGCTCGACGAGGTTCGGGATGTGGCCATAGCTGAGACGTGCGGGGGCTCTCATCTCTGAGATCAATTCGTTACTCCTTCCAGGAAAAAGGGCGCGCTCAGTTAAAGGGCAGGGTGAGCGGCCGGGACGTGCACGAACGGCCAGTATACGAGAAAAGCGCCCCCTGTGGGAACGTTTCATTAAGACGAGGCCAACCGGGGTCCTCGCCGAGGTTTCCCGGCACTATACCACCCCCCGGGGCCGGGCGGGATAGCCTTGTGGAGATGCCTGATTGGGGTGCGCTGAGGGCCGAATTTCCCCTGCTGGACCGCTACATCTACCTCAACGCCTGCTCCCTCGGCCCGCTTCCGCGCCGGGGCCGGGCGGCGCTGGCCAAGTACGCCCAGGACTGGGACGAGCAGGGCACGCCCGTCTGGTATTCGACGTGGCTCCCGCTCCTGGAGCGCTTCCGGGGCAAGGTAGGCGAGCTGCTCAACGCTCCGGCCAGCTCGACCGCCATCGCCCCCTCCGTTTCAGTGGCCCTCACCACGCTGGCGAGCGGCCTGCCCCTGCCCGAGGGCCGGAACAAGGTCCTGATCGGCGAGCTCGACTTCCCGACCATCGGCCACCAGTGGCTGAGCCGCCCCCAGTTCGAGGTGGAGTTCGTCCCCTCGCGCGACGGCATGACCATCCCCCCGGAGGCGTTCGCGCAGCGGATCGACTCCCGGACCGCGTTGGTCGCGACGACCCACCTCTTCTATACGACCGGCTACCTACAAGACGTAAGGAAGATCGCCGACGCCGCCCACGCCAAGGGCGCGCTGTGCCTCATCGACGGCTACCAGACGTGCGGCTGCGTCCCCATCGACGTGCGGGCGATGGACTGCGACGCCTTTGTCGGCGGCTGCCTGAAGTGGCTCAGCGGCGGCCCGGGCAACGCCTTCCTGTACGTCCGGCCCGATCTGCTACCCCGCGTGCGCCCGGAGGGCACGGGCTGGTTCGCGACCCGCGACCCCTTCTCCTTCACGCTCCAGGAGCTCACTTTCAGCGACGACGCCCGCCGCCTGGAGGCGGGGACGTGGGCGATGGCGAGCCACTACGCGGGGCTGGCGGGCCTGGAGCTGATCCTCGAGGTGGGCGTCGCCGCCATCCAGGAGAGGCTGCGCGACCTGACCGACCGAATCCTGGACCGCTGCGACGAAGCCGGGTTGAAGACGTTCACCCCCCGCGAACGCTCCCGGCGCTGCGGGATCGTCACGCTGGAGTCGGAGCACCCCGAGGAGGTCGAATCCCGCCTGCGCGCGCAAGGAGTGATCGTCGACTCGCGCCCAGGCCGAGTCCGCCTCTCCCCCCACTGGTGCGTGACCGAAGAGGAATTGGAACGAGGGCTGGACTTGGTCTTGGAGCAGGTCGCCGAAGCTTCACCTCCCCGCTCGCCGGGGAGGTCGGCGCGTTAACGCCGGGTGGGAGCTCCCCCTATTTGAGGGTTAGGCAGGTCATGACCTCGACATCCTCAGGTCTAGCCACGGCGGAGGCGACCAAGTTCACCCAAACGTTGTATTAGGTGATGACCCCCACCAACAATTCCACCGTGCCCAGCCGAACGGCGCTAGGCCTGCCCCCCCACCATCGCGGCCTGCCTGTTCGACCTGGACGGCGTGATCACCAAGACGGCGGCGGTCCACGCGAAAGCCTGGAAGCAGGTCTTCGACACGTTCCTCGTTGCGCACAAGAGCCACGAGCTTTTCGACCCGGTCAAGGACTACGACCTGTACGTCGACGGCAAACCGCGCGAGACCGGGGTGCGCGACTTCCTCGCGGCCCGCCACATCCCAGCCGACGACCGGACCGTCGAGCAGATCGCCGAACAGAAGGACCGCCTCTTCCTCGAAACGATCCACAAGGAAGGCGTCCAGACCTACGAGGGCTCGATCCGCTACATCGAGCACGCGCGCGCCGCGGGCCTCGAGCTGGCGGTCGTCTCCTCGAGCAAGCACACCACGGAGGTCCTCCACGCCGCCCACCTCGAGGGCCTCTTCGACGCCCAGATGGACGGCATCATCGCCGAACAGGAGAACCTCAAAGGCAAGCCCGCCCCCGACACCTACCTCCGGGCCGCGCGCATGCTCAACACCAAGGCGAGCGATGCCGCCGTGTACAAGGACGCGCTGGCAGGCGTCGAAGCCGGCCGCGCCGGCGGGTTCGGCCTAGTGGTCGGTGTCGACCGCGCCAACCAGGCGGAAGCCCTCCGCAAGCACGGCGCCGACATCGTCGTCGAGGACCTCGCCGACCTGATCGCGACGACCGCGTAAAGGCGCAGCATCATCAGATGCACAACGCCTCGTTCACGGTCGAGCCCTGGAACGTCCGCGAAACCAGCCTCGACCTCGAGGTGCTCGGCCAGTCCGAGTCGATCTTCGCGCTGTCCAACGGCCACATCGGCTGGCGGGCCAACCTCGACGAGGGCGAGCCGCACGACATCCCCGGCGCGTATCTCAACGCGGTCTACGAGGAGATCCCCCAGCCCTATGCCGAGACCGCGTACGGCTACCCCGAGGCCGGGCAGAAGCTGATCAACGTGACGAACGGCAAGATCATCCGCCTGCTCGTCGACGACGAGCCCTTCGACGTGCGCTACGGCCGGCTCATCTCGCACGAGCGGCTGCTCGACCTGAAGGCCGGCACCTTGACCCGAACCGCCGAGTGGGAATCGCCCGCGCATCGCACAGTGCGAGTTACCTCGACGCGGTTGGTTTCGCTCGTCCACCGCGCCCTGGCCGCGATCCGCTACGAGGTCGAGGCGGTCGGCGACCCGGTCGACGTGGTGCTCCAGTCCGAGCTCGTCGCCAACGAGCCAGAGCCGAGCACGAGCACGAAGGCAACCGATCCGCGTGAGGCGGGCAGGCTGGAAAACGTTCTTGCACCGGAGTTCTCGGAGTGCCGGGAGAACACAGCCGTCCTCATCCACTCCACGCAGCGCAGCATGCTGCGCGTTGCCGCGGCCATGCAGCACGTAGTCAAGGGACCGCGCGGCGTCGAAAAGAAGATCGAGGTCGAGCCCGACAACGCGCGCTTCACGGTGACCGCCAGGCTCGAGCCCGGCCGCAAGCTCACGCTGGTCAAGTTCGTCGCCCATGGCTGGTCCAGCCTCCGCTCAGTGCCGGCGCTGCGCGCGCAGGTGGAGGGCGCGCTAGCGACGGCGCGCGAACACGGATGGGACGGTCTGGCCGGCTCGCAGCGCCGATACCTGGACGGGTTCTGGTCGCGGGCCGATGTGGAGCTCGATGGCGATGACGAGGTCCAGCAGGGCATCCGCTTCGCGATGTTCCACGTCCTGCAGAGCGCGGCCCGCGCGGAGCAGCGCGCGATTCCCGCCAAAGGCCTCACGGGACCGGGCTACGACGGCCAGACCTTCTGGGACACGGAGACGTTCGTCCTCCCCGTCCTCACATACACCGCGCCGGAGGCCGCGGCCGACGCGCTGCTCTGGCGGCACTCGATCCTCGACCTCGCCCGCAAGCGCGCCGGCGACCTCGGCTTAAAGGGCGCGGCGTTTCCCTGGCGGACGATTCACGGCGAGGAGTGTTCCGGCTACTGGCCCGCCTCGACCGCGGCATTCCATGTCAACGCGGACATCGCCGACGCCGTCCTCCGATACGTCAGCGCCACCGGTGACACGCGCTTCGAGCGAAGCGCGGGGGTCGAGCTGCTCGTGGAGACGGCGCGCCTGTGGGCCTCGCTAGGACATCACGACCGCGGGGGCGAGTTTCGCATCGACGGCGTGACCGGCCCCGACGAGTACAGCGCCCTGATGGACAACAACCTCTACACAAACCTGATGGCGCAGCGAAACCTCAACGCGGCCGCGGACGCTGTGACGCGTCACAAGGCCGTGGCGAAGCGCTTGAAGGTGAGCCAGGCGGAGGTCAAGGCATGGCGCAAGGCCGCCGCCGCCGTCTACATCCCCTGGGACCCCGACCTGCGGGTGCACAAGCAGGCGAGCCAGTTCACCGACCACGAACGCTGGGACTTCGCGAGCACGAAGCAAGACCAGTACCCGCTGTTCATGCACTTCCCCTACTTCGACCTCTACCGCAAGCAGGTGATCAAGCAGTCGGACCTGGTCCTCGCCATGCACCTGCGCGGCGACGCCTTCACCGACGACGAGAAGGCTCGAAACTTCGCCTACTACGAGGAGCTCACCGTGCGCGACTCATCGCTGTCGTCCTGCACGCAGGCGGTGATCGCCGCGGAGGTCGGGCACCTGCGGCTCGCCCACGACTACCTGGGAGAAGCCGCACTGATGGACCTGGACGACCTGGAGCACAACGTCCGGGACGGGGTGCACATGGGCTCGGCCGCCGGCGCCTGGCTCGCGGCCGTCCACGGGTTCGGATGCATGCGCCACCACGGTGACTCGCTTGCCTTCAGCCCGCGCCTGCCGCCGGCGATCCGCAAGCTCACCTTCCGGATCACCTTCCTGGGCCGGCTGATCAAGGTGAGCCTCGACCACCGCCGCGTGACCTACACGCTGGTCCGCGGGAAGTCGATCACCTTCGATCACTACAAAGAGCGAGTGCGCCTCAAACCACGGGCCTCAGCAACACGGACAATCCCGGAAATCGCCGCACCGCCGGAGCCGAAGCAGCCGGCGGGCCGAGCACCAGCCCGCCGGACTTCACCTTCCGCGCTCGCCGGGGAAGGTGACCCGGCCGCGAAGCCGACCGGTCGGATGGGGGCTTCCCCTAAGGAATCCCCTCCTACTTCATCTCCGCGGTCGCCCCGGCCTCTTTCAGCCGGGCAACCGCCTTCTCGGCGTCGGCCTTCGCAACGTTCTCGAGCACGGGCTTCGGCGCCGCGTCGACGAGGTCCTTCGCCTCCTTCAGGCCGAGTTGCGTGAGCTCGCGGACCGCCTTGATCACGTTGATCTTGCTGTCCCCGACCGCGGTCAGGGTGACCGTGAACTCGGTCTGCTCCTCTTCCGGCTCAGCGGCGGCTCCCGCCGCGGGCCCGGCCACCGCCGCCACGGCCACAGGGGCCGCCGCCTTGATGCCGAACTCGTCCTCGATGGCCTTCACGGCCTCGACGACGTCGAGGATGCTCCAGTCCTTGAGCGCCTCGACGAATTCCTTCGGGGTGATCTTTGTCGCCGCCATTTACGCTGCCTCCTTTTTATTGCGGGGTCCCCGCGAACTCACGCCGCAGGCTCTGAGTTCATGGGGCTGAGTTTGTTCTTGTACGCGTTCAGCACTCCGAGGAGCTGCTGATGCGGGGTTTGCATGATCGCGACCAATTGACCGACCGGGGATTGAAGCGTGCCCAACAATTGGGCGAGAAGGACCTCGCGCGACGGTAGGTCGGCCAGCTGCTTGACCTGGTCCGGCGAGAAGACGCGGCCCTCGACGAGACCGCCCGTGATGTCGAGCTTCAGGCGCGTCGTCCGGACGAAGTCGTTGATGAGCTTGGCCGGGGCGCTGAGGTCGCCGTAACCGAACGCGATCGCGACCGGTCCCTTCAGCTCCGACTCCAGAGCCGGGACGCCGACCGCCTCGGCCGCGCGCCGGGCGAGCGTGTTCTTGATCACGCGATACTCGACGTCGCCGCCGCGCAGCTTGCCGCGCAGCTCCTGGATCTGGCTGACCGTCAGGCCGCGGTAGTCCGTCAGGATCGCGACCTTCGCCCTCTTGAGTTTTTCCGTCAGGAGCTCGACCTGCTCGGCCTTCTGCTCCTTGCGTGCCTTCGGCAAATAAAAAATCCTCCCTGCCAGACCATGTCCGAGGCAGGAAGGATCCAAGCGTCCTTCACTTACGGTTTGCCTCGGTAGGAAATTAAGCGGAGCCTGTGGCGCCGCACCTACGGTCTAGGGCAGACCGCGAATTATACGGACTTGGACTTCTCCCAGTCCTCGCGCAGCAGCTCGGTCAGGACGTGGTCCGTCCACTTGCCGTCGATGAATCTGTCTCCGTGCCACCGACCCACCTCGCGATAACCTGCCGCCTTCTGCGCCTTCGCGCTGGCGACATTGCCCTCCATGTAGCCCGACTTCAGCTTGCGCAAGGGCAGCTGCGTGAACGCGTAGTCCGCACGGAGCTGCATCAGCTCCCGCGCCAGCCCCTTCCCCCACGCCGTCTTGTCGCCGATCACCGTCCCGGTCGTGCCGAAGCCGTGCTTCCAGTCGATCCGCACGATGCTCGTCCCGCCGACCAGCCGGCCCTCGTGCTCGACCGCCCAGAAGACCGAATCCGGATCGCGCGCCATCCTGTCGAGGAACTCCTTCTCCGCGTCCACTGACGGCGGGTGGCCGAGCTTGATGAAGCGGGTCACCTCGAGGTCCTCGAACCACGTGATCATGCCGGCTGCGTCGTCGGGGGTCGGCGGCCGCAGACGGACGAGGTCGCCCTGGATGACCGGCCCGTACATGGCCGGACAGGTTACTGGGTGGGCGCGGCCGCGACAGATTGCTTGAGTCGCTCTACCGACTTACTCATCTCTGCCTTTCGAATCGCAATCACCTTGGGGAGCTCGAAGAACAGTCCCGCGGCAGCCTCCCGCAGCGTCAGCATTCCACTCGACCACGACCGCAGTCGCGTCCCGCCTGCCGCAGCCACCAGGTCGAAACCGGCGGTGTTCTCGGGGTGGCCCATCAGCTCAACCGTGTAGCCCCGGTCGGGCTCCACGGACCTGACGACAGACTGCGATTCGATATATCCGGCCATCTTGGGATCGGCGACAAGCGGCAGCAGCTCCTGCCGGCGCACGATCCGGCTGCCGACCTTAAGAATCCCCGGCGGCTCGACGACGACCCAGCCATCCTGCACGCCGTTCCACCGGGTCGTGTCGATCATGGCCGCGAAAACAGCCTGCACAGGCGCATCTATGTCCTCGATCACCTCGAAATCGACGTGGCGCCATCGGCGCGGAATCCACAGCGCGAGCCACGCCGCATTCAGGAGCAGGTTGGCGACCGCGAACCCAGGCGCGAAAGTGAACGGGAAGCCGCTGATCATCAGGACGACAAGGAGCCGCGAAACCACGGCAGCAAGGTGCTGCCTGTTCACTACCGCGAGCGGCACTGACGGCCGCCTCATCTGGCGGCGCTGGTACAGGCTCCACCCCATCGCCAGAAAGGCGGCCCCTCCAGTCACCGCGACCACGATGAGGAGCATGTTCGCGTCCGGAACGGGGCCGGGATTCAGCACGGCGACGACCAGCGCCGCCTCGGGAACCAGCAGGATCTGCGCGAGCAGGACCACGATGTGCCACCGCCGCGTGCGCACGAGCCTCAGCGTGGCTCCCAGCGCGGATCCGATCGCGATGAAGGGCGCAGACGATCTGCCAGAACTCGGACCTCGTCACGACGAGGCCTAGCCGGCGAGGGAGAGCTTGGCTGCTTCCTTGACGTCCACCGGGACGGATGGGCCCTGCGTCGAAACGAGGTAGAAGCTGCGCAGGTACTGCCCCTTCGAGGTGGCGGGCTTGTTGCGGATCAACGCGTCGACGAGGGTCGTCAGGTTCTGGTGGAGCTGCTTCTGGTCAAAGGAGACCTTGCCGATCGGCACGTGCACGATCCCGAACTTGTCCGTCCGGAACTCGACCTTGCCGCCCTTGGCCTCGCGCACGGCGCGTCCGACGTCGTTCGTCACCGTGCCCGACTTCGGGTTCGGCATCAGGCCGCGCGGGCCCAGGACCTTACCAAGCGGACCAACCTTCGCCATCAGGTCCGGCGTCGCGATCGCCGCGTCGAAATCGGTCCATCCTTCCGAAACTCGCTTCACCAGGTCGTCCCCGCCGACCACGTCAGCCCCGGCCTCTTGCGCCTCGCGCGCCTTCTCGCCCACCGCGAAGACCGCGACGCGGACCTTCTTGCCAGTGCCGTTCGGCAGCACGACCGAGCCGCGCACCATCTGCTCCGCGTGGCGCGGGTCGACACCGAGCCGGATGTGCGCCTCGACCGTGGCGTCGAACTTCGAGATCGACGTCTCGCGGACCATCTGACAGGCGACCTCGGGCTCGAGCCCTCCGTTGCCGTTGCTCGCGATCGCGGCCTCGACCTTCTTGGCCGCCTCGATGTACTTCTTCCCTCTCTTCTTCGGCATAAGTCAGCTACTCCAACACCTCGAGGCCCATTGAGCGCGCGGTGCCCTCGACCATCTTCATCGCGGCCTCGGGGTCGTAAGCGTTGAGATCCTTTCGCTTCACCTCGACGATCGAGCGCAGCTGCTGGCGCGTGACGCGCCCGATCTTCTCGCGGTTCGGCTTGGCCGAGCCCTTCTCGACGCCCGCCGCGCGCTTTAGCAATTGGACCGCGGGAGGTGTCTTGAGGACGAACGTGAAGCTGCGGTCCTCGAAGATCGTGATCAGCGCCGGCACGACGTCACCGGCCTGCTGAGCGGTGCGCTCGTTGTAGGCCTTGGTGAACTCCATGATGTTGATGCCGTGCGGGCCCAGCGCTGTGCCGACCGGCGGCGCAGGCGTCGCCTTGCCGGCCGGAAGCTCGAGCTTGAGCACTGCACGGACCTTCTTCTTGCCCATACCTCTATATGTGCTCCTATCGAACCTTCTCGACCTGCAGGAGGTCGAGCTCTACTGGGGTCTCGCGCCCGAACATGTTGACCAGCACCTTGAGCTTGCCCTTCTCGGGGTTGATCTCGTCGACCTTGCCGTGGAAGTCGGTGAACGGCCCGTCGACCACCCGCACCGACTCGCCCACGGCGAACTCGACGCGGATCTTGGGCGCCTCCTGCTTCATCTGCTTCTGGATCGCCCGCACCTCCTTCTCCTGAAGGGGCACGGGGCTGTTCGCAGAACCGACGAAGCTCGTCACGCCTGGCGTGTTGCGGACCACGAACCAGGACTCGTTCGACATCTTCATCTTCACGAGGATGTAGCCCGGGAAGATTCGCTTCTGGACGTGGCGGCGCTTGCCGTCCTTGATCTCGATCTCGTCCTCCATCGGGACGAGCACCTGCAGGATCTTGTCCTGCATGTCCATCGACTCGATCCTCTTCTCGAGGTTCTTCTTGACCTTCTCCTCATGCCCCGAGTACGCGTGGACGACGTACCACTGCGCTTCCTCGTCAGGCGTGGGGTGAGTCCTCTCGACCGCCACGGCTAGTGGACTCCGTTGTTGTAGATCGTGCGCTTGGCGGCCTCGCCGAGCAGGTAGTCGGTGCCGCCGATGAAGAGGCCGAGGATCGCCACGGTGAAGATCACCACGAGCGTGTATCGGTAGAGCTCGCCGCCGGTCGGCCAGACGACCTTGCGCAGCTCGTCGTAGACGTCGCGCAGGAACTGGAAGACACCGGTTCGGGCGGCCGGTTCCTCTCGCTTTCGGGCTGTTACTGCCATGTCACTTGGTCTCCCTGTGGAGTGTGTGCTTGTGGTCCCACTTGCAGTACTTGCTTAGCTCGATCCGGTCAGGATCGTTCTTCTTGTTCTTCACAGTGGTGTAGTTCCGCCTTTTGCAGACGGTGCAGGCGAGTGTGATGATCTCTTCCATGGTTGTCTCTTTGGCGGGGGGAAAGAAAAAAGCCTAGGTTCCCTAGGCCTTGTCAATAGTAGCAGACACCTCAGAATCATCCCCGTGACAGCCACGATCGCCGTGCTGCATGGCGACCAGACCGGAGAGGAGCTCCTGAAGGAGGCGCTCCGCATTTTCGACCCGGGCGTGATCGGCTTCAAGATCGAGACGCGCGACTTCGACTTGTCGCTGGAGGAGAGGCGCCGGACCCGCAACCAGGTCGTCACCGACGCCGCGGAGGCCCTCCGCGAGCTCGGCTTCGGGCTGAAGGCAGCGACCATCACGCCGGAGGGCGCCCACGACGTCGGCAGCCCGAACGCGATCCTGCGCAAGCAGATCGACGGCCGCGTCATCGTCCGAACCGGACGGCGCATCCCGGGCGTCCGGCCCCTGGCCGGCGTCCACGCCCCGATCTCGGTGATCCGGATGGCGGTCGACGATGCGTACGGAGCGCGGGAGTGGCGCGAGGGACACGGCCTGGACGAGTGGGCCTACCGCACGGAGAAGATCAGCCGAAGGACGTGCCGGATCGTCGCCGAGTACGCCTTCACCCACGCCAAGCGAATCGAAGCCAAGGTGTTCGGCGGCCCGAAGTTCACGGTGAGCCCCGTCTACGAGGGCATGTTCAAGGAGGAGCTCGACGCGGCGGCGAAGCGCCACCCCGGGGTCCGGTACGAGCCGCAGCTCATCGACGCGACGTACGCGCTGCTCCTCGCCACCACCGGGGAGGCGCTCGTCATCCCGGCGCTGAACCGCGACGGCGACACGCTGTCCGACCTCGTCATGCAGATGTTCGGCACTATCGCAGGCGCGGAATCCGTCCTGCTCGCCTTCGACGAGACCGGGGCCGTGAAGGTCGCAATGACCGAGGCGCCGCACGGCACAGCCCCCGCCCTCCAGGGCAAGAACGTGGCCAACCCGATGGCGATGATCATGGCCGTCGCTTCCCTGCTCGGCTACATGAAGGACGATGGCGCGCGCCGCGCCTCGCGCGCCATCTACGAGGCGGCGCTGGAAGCGGTCTCGGACGGGGTGCGCACAGCGGATCTAGGGGGACAGGCCACCACCACCGACTTCACCGCCGAAGTGATCCGCCGAATCAAAACAAAGGTCGAAGTGTGGAGCGCCCTGGCGGACATCGAGCGCTGAAGTACCTCGCCCTGGGCGATTCCTACACGATAGGTACAGGCGCTTCCAACGAATCGCACAGCTGGCCCGCGATCATCGCCTCGCGCCTGCACGCCGAGCTGACCAACCCCGCGGTCAACGGCTACACGACCCTCGACCTGATCCGCGACGAGCTCCCCTACCTCGACCGCATCAACCCCGACCTCCTCTCGATCCTGATCGGCGTGAACGACCTGGTCCAGGGCCGCACGCCGACCCACTACCGCGAGTCGCTGGCGCGGATCTACGACGCGGTCGCCGCACTCCCCAAGGCCCGCGTCGCGGCGATCTCGATCCCGACCTGGTCCTACGTCCCCGCGGCCGCCGGCTTCGGCGGCCCGGACCGCGTCGAGCGGCTCACCAAAGTCTTCAACGAGGTCGCCCAAGAAGAGGCGAACAGAAGAAGGTTCATATGGATCGACATCGGCGAGGCGAGCAGGTCAGGTATCGGGACGAAGGGCTGGATCGCCTCCGATCAGCTCCATCCCGGCGACGCACAGTACGCCGCCTGGGCCGAGGCGATCTGGTCGGCGCTCGGCGACGACTGGTCTAGACCGTGATCCTCTTGAACGACTCCGCGTACTGGTAGCCGGCCTTCTTGCCGATGTCGCGGTGGCGCTTGCGCATGAACTTCTCGAAGTCCCACGTGCGCCCCGGCTTCGACACCTGGCTCTTGTGCTTCTTCAGCGCATCGATCTTCCGGTCCAGCGTCTCGGTCACGTCGACGTAGTAATCGCCCAGGGTCCAGAACGGGATCCAGACCTCTTTGACCTCGTGGGGCTCGAAGCCCTCCTTCAGCAGTGAGCGAAACGCGCGCGGGTTGCGCGAGTCCGGATAGACCGCGGCCATCGTCGCCTCGCCCACCGCGAGGTGGTCGGGGTGCGACCCGCCCATGGGTGCGTCGAGCACGCGGCCGGGGATGTGCGTGATGACCAGCTCCGGCTTGTGCTTGCGGATCATCCTCACGATGTCGCGCCGCAGCTTGAGGTCGGGCGACAGGTGGCCGTCCTTGTAGCCGAGGAACTCGATCTTCTTCACGCCCAACACCTTCGCGGCGGCGCGCTGCTCGCGCTGCCGGATGGCCACGAGCTCGGAGTCCTTCTGCGCCGGATCCTCCCCGCCCTGCCTGCCGTCGGTGACGATGACGTAAGTCACGGCGGCGCCGCCGTCGGCCAGGCGGGCCACCGAGCCGCCGGCGCCGAAGTCGGGGTCGTCGGGGTGCGCCGACACGACCATCACCCGTTCGAACTTGGGAAGCCTGCCGTTCTTCCGAGCGTTCGCCACGTCAAAAAACGATAGTGGAAGGCGCGCCGGCACACAGTCGGCGGATCTTCCCACTGGCCCTAGCGTCGAATTCTGGCCGGCGCGTTGAGCGAGACGAGCGGGATCGCGCCCTGGATCGGCGCCCACAGCGCCTCCAATTGCTCGGCCGTCAAGCGCGACCGCGCGGCGATCACCTTCCCGCCGAAGGCCGCGGTCTTCACGGCCGCCCATCCGCCGCTTCCCGCCAGCCGCATCGGCACGGTCACGACCGCGGCCAGCGCCGCCGCCTCCTCGCCCGACCGCGCGGCGCCGTCGGCGATCACGCGCGCCAGCACGCTGGACAGCTCGTCCTCGACCTGCCAAGGGCGCGCCAGCACCGCGCACTGCGTCGCGCCGAGCCGCCCGACCGCGGTGACGTAGCGCGACACCCACGCGCCGAGCGAGCGCGGGTTGGTTACCGGGATCGCCGACCCAAAGGGTGCATACGAAGCCGCGAACTTGATCGGGGTCATGTGGTGCCGGTGCACGAGCGCGGAGACCGCATGCCACGTGGCCACGGCCTCGTCGTCCGTCCGCCCGCCGAAGAAATCGATGAGCGCGGTGCCTGCGCTGACCAGCGGCGCGACCGCCTCCTCGTTGGCCTCCGGCGCCGCGGCCGCGATGCGCGCCCAATCCCCCTTGTCGAGCGCGGCGACCTTGTGCGCAAAACCGCTGCCGTTGAGCTCGTCGAACCGGATCGAGGGCTCGAGCGGCGCAAAGATCTGGCGCACCTGGTCGATGCTGAGCTGTCCGTGCGACTCGATCGCGTAGCCCGCGCGCTCCACAGCCGCGAACGCGCGGCACCGGGAAAACGTGTCCAGGTCGCGGGTCCCGTCGATCACCGCGAGGATCGAGCGCACGACCCCCGCCGGCTCCGCGCTTCCTTCGCGCGTGACGCTCGCCACCAGCTTGCGCCGGTCGAGCACCCTTAGCCACTGGATCGGGCTCAGCTCGGTCACGCCCTTGATGAAAGCCGCGACCTCGTTGCTGTTCGGTCCGTAAGGGGCCGAGGCCTTCACAGCCGGGGGCGTGGTGGCGCGGCTTCGCGGAGGCCGGGTGATCGTCTTGATCGCGCTGTCCACCGCTGCCTTCACCCGCTCGGCAGCCGGCACCTCCTCGACCTCTTCCAGCGAGGCCAGCGGGATCGCCGCCTCGAGCGGCGCCCACAGCTCGGTGATCTCCTCCGACGTCAGCTCACCAAATGCGCCCAGGACTCGCCCGCCATGCACCGCGGTCCGCACCGCGGCCCAACCGGCGTCCCCGGTGAGCTGGGCGGGAATGGTGGTGACGGCGGCGACGGCGACCGCCTCCTCGCTCTTCACCTCCCGGTTCTTGGTGACCGCCTGCAGCAGCGCGTGCGAGGCCGCCGGTTGGATGCGCCAGCGCTTGGCCAGGAGGTCGAGCTGCTCGGGAGCCAGCTGCTCGAGCCGGGCGAGGAAGCGGCGGGTGCGCGGGTCGAGCACGTCCGAGCCGGACGGAGGGATCAGCAACGCAAACGGCGCGTAGTGCATGGCGAACTTGAGGGCGGGCATCTGGGATCGCATGACGAGCGCGGTCATCGCCTGCCAGGCGGCGACCTGCTTCTCCTCGCCTTTGCGGGCCAGGGCGTCGAACAGCACCTCCCCCGCTCGCGCGATCGGCTCCGAGATCCTGGTGTCGGTGCTCCGGATGGCGGCCTGGATCGACCGTGCGGAGTCGGCGGGCCCACCCGAGCGCTCGCGGTTGACCGAAACCACCAGCCGTTGAGTGGCCAGCACCTGCCGCCACTGCCAGGGGGTCAGGGTCGCCACGGCGAGGATGAACGCCTCGACTTCCGCCGTGTGCGGGCCGAACCGGTGCGACGCGTTGTCGTTGGCCTGCTGGATCCTCCCCAGCAGCCCGTGTGAGGCGGGCGCCACGCCGGTAATTTTCAGGCGCGCGGGTTCAAACCGTCTCGACTTTAAGCAGGTTCGTCTGGCCGGGACGGCCCACCGGCACTCCGGCCACGATCACGACCCGGTCGCCGGGCTTGACCATGCCCGCCTCGAGGGCCGCGTGGGTGGCGTTCGCGACCATCTGGTCGGTGTCGCTGCCGGGGCTCACCTGGAGCGGCATGACCCCCGAGTACAGCGCCGTTCGCCGCAGCACCTCCATGTGCGGGCTCGCGGCGATGATCGGCATCGGCGGCCGCGCCTTGCTGCACCGGAGGGCCGTCGTCCCCGATTCCGTGAAGGCGATGATCACGCGGGCGTGGAGCTCGGTGGCCGTGGCCGCGGCGGCGTGGGCGATCGCGCTCCCGACCTGACCCGGCTCGCGCCAGATCTGGCGGGCGCGCTCGAAGGCGGGGTGCTTCTGGGCGGCGAGGCAGATTCTGGCCATCGCGCGGACCGCCTCCACCGGGTGGGCGCCGACCGAGGTCTCCTGAGAGAGCATGACCGCGTCGGTTCCGTCCCAGATCGCGTTCGCGACGTCGGACGCCTCCGCCCTGGTCGGCCGGTTGGACGTGACCATCGATTCGAGCATCTCCGTCGCGGTGATGACCGGCACGCCGGCGCGGTTGGCCCGGTCGATCACGTCCTTCTGCACCGCGGGCAGGTCGCCGAGCTTGAGCTCCACGCCAAGGTCGCCGCGCGCGACCATCACCGCGTCCGCCACCTCGAGGATCTTGTCTAGGTTTTTGATCGCCTCGAGCTTCTCCAGCTTGGCGATCACGGGGACGGTGCGGTGGTGACCCGTGATGAGCTGCTGGCAGATCAGGATGTCCTCCGCCTTCCGGACGAAGGACAGCGCGAGGTAGTCGACCTCGAGCTCCATCGCGAGCTTCAGGTCCTCCAGGTCTTTTTCGGTCAGCGCGGGAAGCGGAAGGGGACGGCCGGGGACGCTGACGCCCTTGCGCTCTCCGAGCAGACCGCCGCGGACGACAGAAGCCTCGGCCCGCCCATCGCTGACCGCGCGAACCGCAAGCTCGATGCGCCCGTCATCGACGAGCACCCGATCCCCAGGCCGCAGCGCCTGCACGAGCTCGACATGGCTGACCTCAATGGGAGAGGTCTCCTCCCCATTTATGGGGAGGTGGCCCGCAGGGCCGGAGGGGGCTTTCCCATCGGAAGGCCCGACCAAAGTGACCATCCGCCCCCGCACCAACCGCCTCATCGACCCGTCCAGCGACCCGGTCCGGATCTTCGGCCCCTGCAAATCCCCGAGCAGAGCGATCGGCCGCCCCACCGCCTCCGCCGCCTCGCGCACGTTGGCCGCGGCCTGCCGGTGCGTGTCGTGATCGCCGTGGGAGAAGTTCAGCCGCGCGACGTCCATCCCCGCCTGGATCATCGACCTGAGCACGTGCGGCGCGATGCTCGACGGCCCGATCGTGCAGACGATTCGCGTGCGCCGGGCCTGAGCCGTCACTGGTAGCGCTTGACCTTGCGGCCCAGCTCCTGCTCGGCGTCGATGACGCGGCGCTCCAGCTCCAACGCGCTGATCACTGCACCGCCCATGCCGCGCACCATGTCGCGCTGGAACCGGTCCGAGGTGGCGACCGTGATCACGTCGCCGGCCTGGCTCGCATCGTATGCGATGCGCTCGATCGCGTGATCCGCGGAATGGCCGCGGCGCGTGAACATGACGTGCACACCTTCCACCGTCTCCCGCGAGCTCGCCGCGGCCTGATGCGAATCGAAGACCACGGTCACATCGGCGCCGCTGATGTAGCCGAGCACCGACAGCCGCTCCACGAGGCTGTCGCGCGCCGCCTCGAGCGAAGCCTCAGACATGAGGCGCTTGAGCGACGGCCAAGCGTGGACGACGTTATACCCGTCGACGATGACTCGCTCCATCAGAGCGTCCCAGTTTAAGGAGCAGTGTTAGGCGCTCATCCTTTGACGCATCACCTCGTAGAGGAGCGCAGCCGCGGCGGCGGACGCGTTGAAGCTCGCGACGTGGCCTGCCACCGGCAGCCGCACGCGCGCGTCGCAGCGTTCCTTGACCAGGCGGTGGACACCCGTCCCCTCGCTGCCGACCACCACGCAGACCCGCTGCCTGAAGTCGAACTCCCACGCGTTCGCCTCGCCCCGCGGATCGAGCGCCACGCACCAGATCCCCGCGCGCTTCACCTCCGCGATCGCGGACGGCATGCCCGAGACGCGCGCGATGCGCAGCAGCTCCGAGGCGCCCGAGCTGGCCTTGACCGCCACCGCCGACAAGGGTGCGCTGCGGTGCTCGGGGATGATGGCGCCGTCGCAGCCCGCCACCTCGGCGCTGCGCAGGATGGCGCCCAGGTTCTGCGGATCCATGATCGAGTCGAGCGCGATCAGCAGCGACGGACTCGTGTCGAGCAGCTCCTTGAGCGTCCAGTCGCGCCGCGGCTTGAGCTCCGCGGCCACGCCCTGGTTCACGCCAGGCGCCATCGCGTCGAGGCGCTGGGGCGCCACCATCTCGACGCTGGCGAGCCGCGCCAGCTCCTCGAGACGCGGGTCGTGGCCGAGGCTGGACGCCTGGTAGACCTTGACCACGCGTCCCGCCCGCGCGGCCTCGAGGACGGCGTTCCTTCCGTGGATGAGCTGCTTCACACTAATCGCATGGTCTCAGAGTTCATGTCCAGGGCGAGGGAGTTGCTCGCAGAGGGTGTCAACGAGCGGAGCCTGACCGCGGTCGGCCGGCTACTCTCCGAGGTCTCGCGTGAACCCGGTTTCGTTCCGCAGACCGAGATAAAGAGCCTCCATGGCGGTGACACCACCTCAGCCGTGCTGCAAACCGATCCCGACGGCCTGACCCTCATGCTCGGACGGTTTTCGGCCAAAGAGGAAACGCCGGTGCACAACCACAACTCGTGGGGCATCGCCTGCGTGATCCAGGGAAGAGACCGCTACCGGCACTGGCACCACGACGACGAGGGCGAGTTGAAGGTCCTCTACGAAAAGGAGCTGGGACCGGGCTCATTCGTGACGTGGCTCGACCCGCCGCACGACATCCACAGCCAGCAGGGCATCGGCGAACCGGCTTTCGAGCTGGTCCTGTTCGGCAGGAACGTGATGGTGATCCCGCGCAACTACTACGACCTGGAAACGGGAGAGGTCAGGACCGCGCTCCCTCAGTAGCGGATACGCGCCGCCAGCGGACGCCGTCCTTCGAGTCCTCCAACGCGATGCCGCGCTGCTTCAAGTCCTCGCGGATCTGGTCCGCCCTCGCGAAGTCGCGCGCCTTGCGGGCCGCCTCGCGCTCCGCTATGAGCCTTTCGACCTCCTCGGCGAGGCCCGGCTCCTCAGCCCGCAGAACGTCGAGGTGCGTGTCCACGTCGTCGAGGAGCGCCAGCAGGGACGCCTTGTTCCGCGGACCCATGCGCTCGGCGTCGAGCGCGGAGTTGGCCTCGCGGACCAGGTCGAAGACGAGGCCCAGCCCCTGCGGAAGGTTGAGGTCGTCGTCGAGCGCCTCGCGGTAACCCACTCGGACCTGGGCGGTCTTCTCCTCGAGCGCCGCGCCGTCCAGCTCTGCGGGCGCGGTTCGCTTCACGCGATCGCCGAACTCGCGCAGCCGGCGGACCTGCTCCCCGGCGGCGTGGAGGGCCTCGTCGCTCAAGCGCACACGTGAGCGGTAGTGCGCGCCCGCGATGAGGAACATCCGGATGGCGAGCGGGTCGTGCCCCGCCTCGAGCAGGTCGCGCAGCGTCGTGAAACCGCCCGCGCTCTTCGACATCTTCTCGCCGGTCGCGTCCGCGAGGTGCTCGGAGTGCAGCCACACACGCGCGAACGTCTTGTGGTTGGCGGCCTCGGACTGCGCGATCTCGTTCTCGTGGTGCGGAAACATGAGGTCGACCCCGCCGGCGTGGATGTCGAGCGTGTCACCGAGGTAGCGCTTGCTCATCGCGGAGCACTCGATGTGCCAGCCCGGGCGGCCGCGCCCGAACGGCGCGTCCCACGCGGCGCCAAGCTTCTCATCACCCGGCTGTGCTTTCTTCCACAACGCGAAGTCGCTGACCGACTCCTTTTCATATTTGTCGGTCGCCACGCGCGCACCGGCTTTGAGCCCGGCGCGGTCGAGGTGCGACAGCTCGCCGTATGCGGGGAAGCTCGCGAGCCGGAAGTAGACGTCGCCGTCGGCGACGTAGGCGTTTCCGTTCGCGATCAGAGTCGAGATCATCGCGATCATCTCTGGAATGTGCTCGGTCGCGCGCGGGTAATGCTCGGCGCGCTCGGCGCGCAGCGTGGCCATGTCCTCGAAGAAGGCATCTGCATACGGTCGCGTGTACTCGCCGATCGTCGTCCCGGCGTGCATCGCCTGGTCGAGGATGCGGTCGTCGATGTCGGTGAGGTTCATGACGTGCGTCATCTTGAAGCCGGACGCGCGCAGGTGGCGCCGCACAAGGTCGTAGAAAAGGAACGCGCGGAGGTTGCCGACATGGGCGAAGTTCCACACCGTCGGGCCGCAGGTGTACATGCGCACATGCCCGGCCTCGAGAGGCTCGAACAGGTCCTTGGTGCCGGTGAGGGTGTTGTGAAGCCGAAGGGTCACGTCGTTAGTCTCGCGTAAACGGCTCGGCCTCAAGCGAGTTGCGCAAGCCGTGCAAGGCCTTCTCGCTGTCCTCGTCGTTCCCGTGAACCGATCGAAGCAAGGTCACGCAGCTGGAAATGTCATCCAGGCGCCAGCGGACGCGATACAGGTCGATTGCGTCGCGGTCACCTGAAGCGTCGCCGAGCATCCATAGATCGCGCTCCGGCGCCGCCAGGCCGACCGTGTCCCAGTCGACGAGTAGATATCCATCGGCTGCGCGGATCAGATTGCGGCGATGCGGTTCTCCATGAGTCACCACCGGCTCGCCCGCGTGCGACTCGACGCTTGCCCGCAGCCGATGGTATGTGTCCAGCATCTCCCTCACCCGCGGGGCGTGCACGGCGAGCAGCGCGCGGGTAGGCTCCGCGAACGGACCGCCACTCCATTCCTTGTTCAGCTGCTCCAGGGCGCGCTCGAGATCGGCGCGCAGCGGGACTTCGACAGGGACGCGACGCGCCAACGGCGCGTCAGCCGGCGAAACGCTGTGAAGACGGTCGAGCATCTGTGAAACCGCTTGTCGAGCATCTGGATCGAGGAGTTTCGGCGCGAGGCCGCGACCTCCATCGACGAAGGGGTACACCGCGAGCGAGAAGCGCGCGCTGATGCGATGCATTGGGTAGCCGGTGCCCGTCTCCAGCGGCGCCACCACGAACTCGAGCTGCGCGCCATGCCGGAGCGAGTGAGCCGTTGCCAGTGCGCCACGCAGCCGCTCGTAGACCTCTTCCTCGCTTCCACCGAGGAACGGCTTGTCATCGAGGTCATCCACGCTGACGAAGTAACGGGCGCCGCCGGCTTCGGCAAGCCAGTGGTAGCTGCCGGCACCGATCGGGAGGTACTCGAGGCTGACGGCGCGCAGCCCCCACGCGGCCGCCAGGGCAGCGGTCAGTTGGGGCTCAGCCAGGCCGGATGGTCGGTTCCTCAGGGTATGGGTAGGTTACTGGGAAAAAGGGGTGGCGGGGAGGGGCCCGGAGGCCTTGTTGCGGTGTAATTGTGTATAGCGACCCGTATTTATGGTATTGACATTTGGGACATTTGTTCGTATGATTCTATTGTGCTCCAGCTGTACCCAACCACAACTCCACCTGGCGCGCTTGCCGCCGAAAAGCTGATCGAAGTGGAGCACCAGATCAGCCTGCTGCAGCTCGAGGCGGCCAAGCTCGCCGCCGAGGTGGCCGAGACCGACTATGCCGACCGGCACGGCTTCAACAGCACGGGCGACTGGATGCGCTTCAACTGCCATCTCATCGACAAGATCGCCTGGGACCGCATCGCGGTCGGTAGGACTCTGGCCGGCATGCCGGAGAGCCACCAGGCCATGCAGGCAGGCGAGATCGGCTACGCCCACCTGACGATCATGGCTCGGACAGCCGAGGCGGTGGGTGAGGCCTTCAATGAGAGAAAGCTGCTCAAGTTGGCTCGGGAGAACTCCCCCGGCGGTTTCTTCCGCAAGTGCGAGCACTATCGGCATGCGGTCGACGCCAAGCGCTACGCGGCGGAGCAAGCCGAACAGACTGAACAGCGCAAGCTCAACTTCAGCACCGCCGAAGGCGGCTGGATGTGGATCAACTGCGTGCTCGACCCGATCGGCGGCGCGGCAGTCCGGACGGCGATCGAAGCGCTGGCGCGTCCTACTGGGGTCCCCGCGCCGTGGTTGCGCGGGGGCTCCGACTACCGGGAGCGCGAGCAGCGCCTGGCCGACGCGCTCGTCGAACTGGCCACCAGTGGCGGCAACCAGAGGGTCCAGATGCAGGTCACGAGCTCGCTCGAGACCCTTCTCGGTCTCATCGGTGCGCCGGGAGCGGAGGCCGAGTTCTCAGTCCCCATCTCCTCCAAGACAGTGCAGCGCTGGGCTTGCGACTGCAGCATCACGCGAGTCCTGATGAAGGACTCGGTTGTGATCGACGTCGGTCGCGCGGAGCGCACCATCAAAGGTCCCAAGCGGCGGGCGCTGAATGCCCGCGACCAGCACTGCCAGTGGGCTGAGTGCGAGAGGCCGGCGTCGTGGTGCGACGGGCACCACATCCTGCACTGGGCGCATGGCGGTGGGGATGAATTGGAGAACCTTGCTCTCCTGTGTGGCAGGCATCACTGGAAAGTCCATGAAGGCGGGTGGCAGCTGGTCAAAACAGACGATGGACGGATCGTCCCGATCGGTCCGATGACAATCGGTTTAGCGCGAGGACCGGACTAAGCTTCACCTCCCCGCTCGCCGGGGAGTCCGCGCGAAGCGCCGGGTGGGGGCTAACCCTCGCTCATTTCCTCGATCGTCGCAATCGCCTGCGCCGCGATCCCATCACCATGTCCCAGCGCACCGAGTCCCTCGGGAGATTTGCCCTTCACGTTCACGTCGACGGTGCCGAGCCTGCCGGCCAGATTTGCGCTCATCGCCGCCAGGTGAGCGTGCAGCCGTGGCTCCTGGGCGATCACCGTGCAATCCACGTTGACCACTCGGTAGCCGGCCTGTGACAACAGCACGGCGGCCGATCTGAGCATGTCGAGGCTGGACGCGTTCTTATACCTCGGGTCGTCGGCGGGAAAAAGAGTTCCGATGTCGCCCAGGCCCGCGGCGCCCAGCAGCGCATCGATCACCGCGTGCGTCAGCACGTCCGCGTCGGAGTGTCCGTCGAGACCTGACGGATGCTCGATGCGCACACCGCCGAGCACCAGCGCACGCCCCGCGACCAGTGGGTGGATGTCGTATCCGATGCCGACCCTCACCGAGCGGCGGCTTCCTGCTCTCGGATGAGCGCCTCCACGACCTCGAGGTCCTCCGGCGTCGTGAGCTTGATGTTGGCCGGCTCCCCGGGCACGACCGTCACCACGTGGCCGGCGGCAGCGACGAGCTGCGCGTCGTCGTCGCCGACGAGCCCCGCGTCCGCGGCCTCGCGATGCGCGCGAGCGAGCAGCTCGTAGGCAAAGGCCTGCGGCGTCTGGGCCAGCACGATCCGGGAGCGGTCGAGGCTTTCGACGAGCCGGTTGCCCTCCACGCGTTTCACCGCGTCCCGCGGCGCGATCGCGGGGAAGGCGGCACCCGACTCCATCGCCGCCGCCAGGACTCGCCGCACGAGCGCGGCGGTGGCGAGGGGGCGCGCGGCGTCGTGCACGAGCACGAAATCGCATTCGCCCAGGGCGGCCAGCCCGGCGCGGACTGAAGCCTGCCGGCTCTCCCCGCCCGCCTTCACCAGGACGGGTTTGCGCGGATGCAGCGACTCGACCTCGCGCTCTGCTATCTCGAGCCGGCTCGGCGGCCCGACCACCACGATGCGGTCGACCTCGTCCAGCGCGAGGAAGAGCTCGAGCACGCGCGCCAGCGTGGTGCGTCCGTTCAGGCGCACCAACGCCTTGCTGCCCCGACCGAGCCGGGAGCCGGTGCCCGCGGCGGCGACGATCGCGCCGACAGATGCCAAGCTAGGCGGACTCCTCTCGCTTGAGCCGGTTCGGCGGCCGGCGAGGCTCCGCCGCCGGCTCGGCGAAGATCATGCGTCCGGCCGAGGTCTGGATCACCGAGGTGACGACCGCGGTGATCGTCTGGTTGAGCAGGCGGCGCCCGTTCTGAATCACGACCATGGTGCCGTCGTCGAGGCTGCCCACGCCCTGGCCGGGCTCCTTGCCTTCTCGCGCGACCGTGACGACGATCTCTTCGCCAGGGATCGCCACCGGACGCATCGCCTGCGCCAGCTCGTTCAGGTTCAGGACCGCGACGCCCTCCAGGCGGGCGATGCGGTTGAGGTTGAAGTCATTCGTCATGATCGCCCAGGTCTTGCGCTTGGCGGTGCGGACGAGGTGCGCGTCGATCTCGCCATCCGGAGGCGTCTCGTCCTCGGTGACCTGGAGATTGATCGAGGGGTCCTTCTGCATCTCGGTCAGCACGTCGAGGCCGCGGCGCCCTCTGCGCCGGCGCGTGACGTCGGCCGAGTCCGCCACCATCTGCAGCTCGCGCAGGACCGAGCTCAGGATGACGAGGGGCATGTCGACGAAGCCGGTCTTCGCGAGGTCGAGGATGCGGCCGTCGATGATGACCGAGGTGTCGAGCAGCACCGCCGGCAGGCGATGCGTGTCCGTCTCGCGTGCTCCTCCGCCGAAGAACAGCGTGCTCAGCTCTGCGCGACGGGTCAGCCCCACCGACGCTCCTTGCGCCGCGAGCAGGAGCGCAAGCACAGACGACAGGCCATAACCGTATGGAAGGTCCCGCACGAAGAAACCGATCAGAACAGCAATGACAAGACCGACGATCATGCCGAGCAGTCCACTCAGCAGGTCAGGGAGCGGAGTGCTCGTCAGCCGGAAGTTGAATCGCCGCCACCCGCCCAGCACGTACGGCGTGCCGAGGTACGCGAAGATCAAACCTTCCAGCGTGGTCAGCCCGATGACCGCCCAGCCCGGGTGCGCGGCAGAGCCGAGACCCCGAACCATGAAGTAACCGAGCGTGAAACCACCGATCACTCCGAGCCCTCCCCCGAGCCAACGGGCGAGATACTCGGAACGCTTCAAGGGACTACCTCCTCAAGAGACCGTGACTCCGGCCTCCCTTATGACTACACCGGACTTGATGGGATTAGGAAATGCGGCGGAGACGGCCTCCGCCAGAGTCCGAACCTCGACCACGTCGAGGCCGGAATGTCGACCGGCTCGTGCGCCGGCCGGAATCAAGGCGCGCGTCAGGCCATGTCGCGCCGCCTCTTGAAGGCGACGCTCGAGCTGGCCCACGCGGCGCACCTCGCCTGACAATCCCAGCTCACCGATCACGACGAGGCCGTCCGGCATTGGCCTGTCCCTCTCGTTGCTGACGATCGACAGTGCGAGCCCGAGGTCTGCGGCCGGCTCGGTCACCCGAATGCCGCCCGCCACACTGACGAAGATGTCGGATTTGCCGAAGCTCATGTGAACGCGCTTCTCGAGCACGGCCAGGATCATGTGCAGCCGGTTGACGTCGATGCCGTTGGCGATCCGGCGCAGGATCGCGTGCTCCGTCGTGTTGACGAGGCTCTGGATCTCGACCAGGAGCGGCCGCGTGCCCTCCAGCGCCGCGACAGTCACCGTGCCCGAGGCGAGCGGCCCGGCCGCGCCGAGAAGCGCCGCCGACGGATCCGGGACCTCTTCCAGGCCGGTCTCGCCCATGGCGAAGACGCCGATCTCCTCGGCCGAGCCGAAGCGGTTCTTGGTCGCCCGGAGGATGCGGAGCTCCTGGCGGCGGTCGCCTTCCAGGTACAGCACGGTGTCAACGATATGCTCCAGGACCCTGGGCCCGGCTATCGATCCGTCTTTGGTGACGTGGCCCACCAGGAACACCGGGACGCCGATCTCCTTGGCCAGCCGCATGAGGCGGGCGGCGGACTCGCGAACCTGGGTCACGCTCCCGGCGCTGCCTTCGAAACCGGCGTCGGTGACCGTCTGGATCGAGTCGATGATGGCCAGCTCAGGTTTCTCGGCCTGGATCGCGTCGCAGATCGCGTCGAGGTCGTTCTCGGCCAGGAGTAGGATCGCGGGCGCCAGGGCGCCCAGCCGCTCGGCGCGCATGCGGACCTGCTGGCCGGACTCCTCGCCCGAGATGTAGAGGACCTTGCCCGGCGCCTGGCCGGCGATCTGCGCCGCGGCGTGCATGAGGAGCGTGGACTTGCCGACGCCCGGCTCGCCGCCGATCAGGACCAGGCTGCCGGGCACGATCCCGCCGCCGAGCACGCGGTTGAGCTCACCCCACGCGAGGCGGCGGCGAGGCGCGTCCTCGGGAGCGATGTCGCTGAGCGGGATCGGGCGGGCAGCCTCGTGCGGCCGAGCCTTCGACGAGTCCTTCGCCTTCCTGACCTGGAACTCCTGGAGCGTGTTCCAGGCCTTGCAGTGCGGGCACTGGCCCGACCAGCGGAGGCTCTCGCCACCGCAGTCGGTGCAGACAAAGGTGATGGTCGATTTAGGCATAGGGAGACTGTGTACCCATGATCGTGTTTTTACAAGTGCAGGCGTATCCCTTTGCGGGGTGCCGGCGTTTTATCTGGTGAGCGTCAAGGCGCCGCCCTGACTACCCCCGGGGCGGCGTTCCCTTCCCATAGATATCTCGGGCCCGCCCCTCCACCT
>CAKZUH010000007.1 GCA_937921725.1 uncultured Chloroflexota bacterium
TGCAGTCGATCGAGACAAGAGTTACTGCGCTCCGGCCCTCGAGCAGGTGGTCGCCTCGCTTCCGAGACGCATGGACCGCTCGGCAGAGCTCGCCTTTGAGTAGGTCGATGACTGCAGCCAGACGACCAGGATCCACGAAGTCAGGGTCAGCCTCGCGCCGGAAATCGCGAGCCGCAACCTCCAGCCTTTCGAGTTCGTCCGACATGAGAATATTGTACCAAACAGACGTTCGTTGTCAATAGTATTCTCATGCAAATCTATTCACCGAAACCGCCAATCCAGCAACCCAGGCCCTCCCGGCCCACCCTCTTCCCAGTCCTTCCCTCCGCGGTCAGGGGCGGACTTTGGGGGAGTAGTACGCGCGCCAGATCAGCCGGTGGATCGGGATCCACCGCGGGATGTCGCGAAGGATCGGGATGAACGGAACCAACGCCAGGGCGGCCGTGAGCAGCGTCATCAGGATGATGATCCCGAGGTCCGCGTTGCCCGAGTTGATGCCGAGAAAGCCTGTGCTGCTGTTGAACGGAGGCACCTGGTACCACATGGTGTACAGCCACAGCCATGTCTGGCCTGGATAGCTGCCCGTCTCGTTCATCATTCCCCACTGGCTGCCGGTGAGGTTCGCCTGGTGGGCCAGCCCCGGGAGATATCCGCCATCCCCCATGAAGACCAGCGACGGCGTGTAGTCGGTCTGATAGAAACGACCGTTGACCTGCAGCAGCCCGTCGAGCCCGCCCGCCTGGGCCAGGCCCAGCAGGTTGGACATCATCACCGGCAGCGGCCCGTAGTCGCCGTCCGCGACCGTGACCTGACCGTCCTTGACCGTTGCCGTGGCGAGGGCCGCGGAGTAGGCCGCGGTCCACTTGCCCTGCTGGTCGGAGCTCGCCTTCTGCCAGACGTCGAGCTGGGCCGACAACGCGGTGTTGCTCGACGCCGCGCGCTGCAAAGGCTGGATCACGAATTCGTTGGCGGAGTCGATCGGAATTCGCGTACCGAACCATTTCTGGGGTGCGAGAGGCCCCCAGCTCTGTCCAGGCCCGTTGGTGTTGTAGGGGTTGCCGTAGGCGGCGCTCGTCGTCGAGCCGGCCAGCTCGTTGGTCGCGGTGGTCTCGAAGTCGACGGGGTCGTTTTGCGCCCAGGTCGCGATGGTGACCGGCGCCACGTCAGGTGACGAGAGGAACGCGGAGAGGCCCAGCACGACGATCCCGACGCCGGCAACCGCGAGCACGAGCTCCTTGAGCAGGTCGTACCGCAGCATGCGGACGCCGCTGTAGTACTCCTCCTGTGTCTGCATCGTTTTCATGAGCGTGCGGCCCCTTCGGCGTCGATCGGTTTGACGACGCCGCGCATGCGCACCATCACGATGTGCAGCGCCACGAGCAAGATCACCCCGATCGGCAGCAGCATCACGTGGAGGCCATACATCTGGCCGAAGTTCAGGACGTTGAAGAACGCGCCAGCTCCGGCTGCGTTCATCGCGTCCTTGGCGTTGATGGCGATGTACTGCGCGTCGAAGTTCTGCTGCGACAGGTAGCCGGTGAACGCGGTCAGGATGCTGATGCCGAAGATCACGACGCCGATCAGCCAGGTTGACGCGCGGCCGTGCCGCCATCCGGCCATGAAGTACTGGCCCCAGAGGTGCAGCACCATGAAGATGAAGAAGAGCTGCACCGACCAGAAATGCATGCTGTTGAAGAACCTCCCGAGCCTCGAGTCATGCCACCACTGCGGCCCCATGAAGGCGAGCACCACACCACTGAGCACGACCCACCCGACGGCCGCGATCGTGATCACCCCGAAGACGTAGACCCAGGATCCGACGTAGTAAGGCTGCCGGTCCGGGAGGAGGTGATCCATCGGAAGACGCCGCTCGAGCAGCTGCCGCACGCGGAGCGTCCAGCTGGATGGCCCTGGTTTAGTTGTGTCCATCGTCGTCTTTGTCTCCATGAGGAAAAGGCGCGACGAGCGCGATCCCAAACAGGACGACCATGCCCCCGATGACGAGCAGGTTGGGGATGGAGATGAGGATGAAGCCCCAATGCAGATAAGTTGCCGGCGAATTCATGCGTCCTCCTTTCAGGCGCGGAGGTCCCCCTCGTGAGTGCGACAAATGGTCCTCCCGCACGACTACATTCCGACGACAGCGGGCTCCTAGACGGCCGGAGCGGACAGCACCTTGCGGACCTCCCTGGCGACCTCCACGTCCTCCCGGGCCTTGATGATCAGGGTCGGCACCCGAGCCCCTGGGGCGCTGATGTCGTTGTCCGGCTCGAGGGAGAGGTTGAGGGTCGGGCCGATCTCAACTCCGAGGAACCGTAGCCCGCTCACCGCCGCCGCCCGCACGTGCGGCGCGTTCTCCCCCACCCCGCCCGTGAACACGAGCGCCTCGAGGCCACCCATGGCCGCCGCCATGGCCGCGATCAGGCCCCGCAGCCTGTGGGCGTAAACGTCAAAGGCCAGCTCCGCCGCGTCGTCGCCGGCGGCGATCCTGCGCAGGACCTCGCGCATGTCGGCCGTGCCGCCGAGGGCGAGCAACCCCCCTTGGCGGTCCAGGGCATCTGTGAGCTCCGGCTCCGTCAGCCCGGCGTGGCGCTGCAGGTAGAGCAGGACGCCGGGGTCGACCGTTCCCGATCGGGTCGCCATGACGAGGCCTTCGAGCGGGGTGAACCCCATCGTGGTGTCCACGGAACGCCCACCGCGCACGGCGGCGAGCGACGCGCCCGCGCCGAGGTGACACGTCACGACTCTCAGCTCGCCCAACGGCCTCCCAAGCATCGCGGCCACTCGCCGCGCCGCATAGGAATGCGAGAAGCCGTGGAACCCGTACCGCTTGATCCCATAGCGCTCGCGCCATTCGAGCGGTATGGCGTACGTCGAGGCGGCGGCCGGCATCTTGGAGTGGAAGGCCGTGTCGAAGCACGCCACCGAGGGCATGCGAGGCAGCAGCTCCCGCACCGACGCGATTCCCGCCAAAGCCGCGGGCAGATGCAACGGCGCGAGGTCCGTGATGCTGACCAGATACCGGATCACCTCGCCGTCGATGCGCACCGACGCTGGATAGCGCGGCCCACCATGGACGACGCGATGTCCGACCGCCTCGATGCCCTGCATCGAGCGCACCGCGCTGGCGAGCTGCGAGTCGTCCAGCCGGCCGTCGTTCATGTCGAAGTCGTGCTCGGCGAGAGTCGTGTCGTCGTCGTCGACGAGGCTCAGCTTGAGAGAGCTAGACCCCGCATTGAGAACAAGTACGCGCACCTAATTAGAAGAGTCCAATCCGCGGGAAGGAGAGCAGCGGCGCTTGCCCCGGCGGCAGCCGGGGTCGGCTTTGCCGACGCCGCGATGAGAGGAAACCGGCAGGTTTCCTCTCATTAATACGGCCAGGTCCAGTTGTTGATGTCGGGGGAATCCTGTCCGTGGTCCCGCGTGTACTGGCGGTGGCGCAGCCGCTCGTCGACCATCGCCTGACGGACGTGGGCCGCCTTCGACCCGAGTGAAGGGACGCGGTCGATCACGTCCATCACCAGGTGGAAGCGATCGAGGTCGTTCAGCATGACCATGTCGAACGGCGTCGTGGTCGTCCCTTCCTCTTTGTATCCGCGCACGTGGATGTTGGGGTGGTTCGTGCGCCGGTAGGTCAGCCGGTGGATGAGCCACGGGTAGCCGTGGTAGGCGAAGATCACCGGCCGGTCTTGCGTGAAGACCTCGTCGAACTCGGCTTCGCTCAAGCCGTGTGGATGCTCGGTCGGCGGCTGGAGGCGCATCAGGTCGACCACGTTGACGAACCGCACCGCAAGCTGCGGCAGGTGGCGCCGGATCAGATCGGCGGCCGCAAGCGTCTCGAGTGCCGGCACGTCCCCGGCACACGCAAGCACGACGTCCGGGTCGCGCCCCTCGTCGGTGCTCGCCCAATCCCAGATGCCCAACCCGCGCGTGCAGTGCGCGATCGCATCCTCCATCGAGAGGTAGTTGAGCGCCGGTTGCTTCCCCGCGACGATCACGTTCACGTAGTTGCGGCTGCGTAGGCAGTGGTCGCCGATGGAGAGCAAGCAGTTCGCGTCCGGAGCCAGGTACACGCGGATGACCTCCGCCTTCTTGTTCATGACGTGGTCGATGAAGCCGGGGTCCTGGTGCGAGAACCCGTTGTGGTCCTGCCGCCATACATGGGACGACAGCAGGTAGTTGAGTGACGCGATGGGACGCCGCCACGGGATTTCGCGTGTGACCTTCAGCCACTTCGCGTGCTGGTTGAACATCGAATCGATGATGTGGATGAACGCCTCGTAGCAGTTGAACAGGCCGTGGCGCCCAGTGAGCAGGTAGCCCTCGAGCCAGCCCTCGCACATGTGCTCGCTCAAGACCTCCATCACGCGGCCGTCGGGCGACAGGTGGTCGTCGCCAGGCACCAACTCGGCGTCCCACGCCCGATTGGTGGCCTCGAGCACCGCGCCGAGGCGATTCGAGACCGTCTCGTCGGGACCCATGATGCGGAAGTTGTCGGGATTCATCTTCACCACGTCGCGCAGGAACATTCCGAGGATGCGAGTCGCTTCGCTCGATGAGGTGCCGGGCCTGGAGACGGGGACCGCGTAGTCGCGAAAGTCAGGAAGCCGGAGGTCCTTCAGCAGCTCGCCGCCGTTGGCGTGCGGGTTGGCGCTCATCCGCCGGCTGCCGCGCGGGGGCAGCTCCGCGAGCTCTTGGACGAGACTGCCCGAAGTGTCGAACAGCTCCTCGGCGCGATAACTGCGCATCCAGTCCTCGAGGATGCGCAGGTGATCCGGGTGTTCGGCGAAATCCGTGACCGGCACCTGGTGCGCCCGAAACGTGCCCTCGACCTGCTGCCCGTCGACCGTCTTGGGGCCGGTCCAACCCTTGGGCGTTTTCAAAACGATCATCGGCCACAGCGGCCGCTTTGATTGGTAATCTGACCGAGCCGTTCGCTGGATCCGGGCGATCTCGTCCAGCGCCCAGTCGAGGGCCGCGGCCATCTGCTGGTGGACCTTCGCGGGGTCGTCGCCGCTGACGAACACCGGCGTGTGGCCATAGCCGCGCATCAGGTCGCGCAGCTCGGCCTGGGGGATGCGGGCGAGCACCGTCGGGTTCGCGATCTTGTAGCCGTTTAGATGCAGGATCGGGAGCACGGCTCCGTCCCGGGCCGGGTTCATGAACTTGTTCGAGTGCCAGCTCGCGGCCAGTGGTCCGGTCTCCGCCTCGCCGTCGCCGACGATGCAGAAGACCGTGAGGTTCGGGTTGTCGAAGGCCGCGCCGTAGGCGTGGACGAGCGCGTAGCCGAGCTCGCCGCCCTCGTGGATCGACCCCGGGGTCTCCGGCGCGTTGTGGCTCGGGATGCCGCCGGGAAACGAGAACTGGCGGAACAGCTTTTGCATCCCGACCTCGTCCATCGTCACGTCGGGATATCTCTCGGTGTACGTCCCTTCCAGGTACGCGTTCGCGACGCCGGCGGGGCCGCCGTGACCGGGTCCCATGATGTAGATCGCGTCCAGGTCGCGCTGCTTGATCACACGGTTCGCGTGCGCGTAGATGAGGTTGAGCCCTGGCGTCGTGCCCCAGTGACCGAGCAGCCGCGGCTTGATGTCGTCGAGCTGCAGCGGTTGCTTGAGCAGGGGATTGTCCAGCAGGTAGATCTGGCCCGCGGACAGGTAGTTGGCCGCGCGCCAGTAGGCGTGGATCAGGCGCAGCTGTTCCGCGTCCAGTGGCTGCGCGCGAGCTACGTCAGGCGCGGCGACGGTCTGACTCGAGCTCATATTCCACCGCTCATCATGCATGCTGACGCGGTGCCAACGGAGCACGCGCCGACGCCGGCGGAGGCAGCTCCCGCCGACCCACAGGAGGTCCTGACCGCTCTCGGGTCTGGCCCAGGCGGCCTGTCGAGCGCCGAGGCGCGGCGGAGGCTTGCCGAGCAAGGGCCGAACGCGATCGCGACGCAAGGGCGTTCCCTGACGAAGATCTTCGTCGAGCAAGCACGCAACGGGATCAACCTGCTCCTGACGGGCGCCGGCGTGCTTACCATCATCACCGGGGACCTCGTCGATGGCGCGATCATCCTGCTCCTGATCCTGCTGAACGTCGGCCTCAGCATCGTCCAGGAATACCGCGCCGAGCTGGCGCTCGAGGCCCTGCGCAACCTGCTGCCGGTGAGGGCGCGCGTCATGCGCGACGGCGCCCAGGTCGCGCTGCCGGCCGACCAGATCGTGCCGGGCGACGTCGTCCTCCTCTTCAGCGGAGACCTCGTCCCGGCGGACATCCGTCTCCTCGAGAGCAGGGCGCTCCAGATCAACCAGGCGACGCTGACGGGAGAGTCGGTCGCCCAGGAAAAGACCACCGATCCGGTGAGCAGCACGAGGCCCGTCGACTGGCGCGACATCGCGTTCGCCGGCACGACCGCCGTCGGCGGCGTGGGCAAGGGCGTGGTCATCGCCACCGGAGCGCGCACTCAGTTCGGACAGACAGCGGCCCTGGTGCAGAGCGCGCATGCGCAGAGCGACTTCGAGGCCAACCTGAAGAACTTTGGCGGCTTCCTGATGCGCTTCGGGCTGCTGCTGGCGGCCGGGATCTTCGTCACCAACGCCCTCCTCCACCGCGACGTGCTGACATCGCTGACCCTGGCCCTCGCGCTCGCCCTGGGCGTCGTTCCGGAGGCGTTGCCCGCGGTGACCGCGACGACGCTGGCGCTCGGCGCGAGGGCTCTCGCCCGCAAGAAGGTTCTCGTGCGCCGGCTCGCGGCGGTCGAGGACTTCAGCGCCATCGACACTCTCTGCAGCGACAAGACCGGCACGATCACCGAGAACCGGACGCAGCTCGTCGACCTGTGGACGCTTCTCACGCGCGAGCAGCTGCTCGATTCGGCGCTCCTCTGCTCGAGCTATCCGGAGCACGGCGTCAACGTGATCGACGACGCGATCATCGACGCCGCCAGCGGTCTGAACCTCGACGCACTGAAGAGTCGAAAGCGACAGACGTTGATGGAGTTCAGTCCCGAAACCAAGCAGATGTGCGTCGCCGTCGAAGGCGAGCTCGTCTTCAAGGGCGCCGCCACCACGCTGATGCAGCGGTGCCGGCAGCTGCGCACGCCCGACGGCGACCAGCCCCTCGACGACCAGAAACGTGAGCAGGCGACCAACGAGATCGACCGCATGCAATCGGCGGGAGCGCGTGTTCTTGCCGTGGCGGCCGCGCCTACGGGCTCATCCCCCGACACGGACGAGCTGACCCTGCTCGGCCTGCTCGCGATGTCAGACCCACCCAGGCCCGGCGCCGCTCAGGCGCTAGCGGAGGCCGGCAAGCTGGGAGTCGAGGTCAAGATCGTGACGGGGGACGCCCTCCCTCGCGCCGCCGCCCTCGCTCGGCAGATCGGGCTTGACATACCGGACAGCGCGATCGTGCCGGCGGAGGAGCTCCAGGGAAAGGACATCGCCGCGGCCGCGATCCGAGGCCGGATCTTCGCCGAGGTGGTGCCGGCGGACAAGCTCCACGTCGTGCAGGCGCTGCAGCACGCGGGCCGGCACGTGGCCGTCACGGGCGACGGCGTGAACGACGCGCCGGCGCTTCAGGCGGCCGACGTCGGCATCGCGCTCGCGAGCGGCACGGATGCGGCCAAGGGAGCCGCCGACCTGGTCCTGCTGGAGGACAACCTCCAGGTGATCGTCGATGGAATCCAGGAAGGCCGGCGGACCTTCACCAACATCAACCACTACGGCAACTTCGCCAACGTGGTCATCGTCGCCATCGCATCGTTGGTCCTCCCATACCTGCCGCTGCTGGCCGACCAGGTCCTGCTCATGAACGTCCTCACGGACCTGCCGATGCTGGCGATCGCGACAGACGTTGTCAGCCTCGAAGACATCGCGACACCGCGACGGTGGGACGTTCGCTTCTTCCAGGGACGCTCGGCGGAGGACATTAACGCGGTGTGGTTTCTCTTTCTCGGCTCGACCGGGCTGCTCGTGCTCTTCGCCATCCGCACGAAAGACTGGTTCTTCAGCCGGCCCTGGCCGAGCATGCCGCTGCTCGGCGCTCTCGCGGCGGCCTTCTTCGTCACCGTCGCGCTGGTGAACATCCCCGAGACCAAGACCCTCCTTCATTTCGGCAACCTGAGCGCCCTGGAGCAGCTCGGCATCGTGGGCTTCGCGCTCGTCTACCTCTTGATCGCCGACGTCCTCCAGCAAGCGTTGCAGAGCGCACACACAAACCTGATCCATGCCTGAGCCACAGCGTCCGGTCGCGGTGATCGCCGCGCTCGAGCAGGAAGCTCACGCGCTCGTGCGCCGGATGCCGCGGTCCGAGACCGTGGGACCGCGGCTGTCGATCTGGGGGAGCGGTGGGCTGGTCGTCATCGTCGGGGGAGTTGGCAAGGTCGCCGCCGCGATGGCGGCGCAGCATGCGATCGACGTGTTCAAGCCGCGATGCCTCATCGCGATCGGGATTGCCGGCGGCGTCGAGGACGACGTGCGCCCGGGCCAGGTCGTCGTCGCGAGTCACGCGGTGCAGCACGACATGGACGGCAGGCCGCTGACCGACGCCAAGGGTGTCATCCCCGGACTCGATCTTTCGAGCATCGCGGCCGACCCGGCGGTGGCCGAGAAGCTGCTCCTCGCCGCGCGATTCGAGTCCAAGGACGCTCGTTCGGGTCTGGTGCTGACGGGCGATCAGATCGTGACGTCGCGCGCCGTCCGTGACGCGCTGGTACGCGATTTTCCGGACGCCGCCTGCATCGACATGGAGACCGCGGCCGTCGCACAAGTTGCGCATCAGAACGGCCTCCCCTGGTCAGCGCTCAGGGTGATCTCCGACTCCGCCGATGAGACATTCGACCTCCGGGGTGTCATCGGATTCGGCGTCAGCACCGCCGCCAAGCTGTTCGAGAGCATCATTCAAGCGGTGGCCGACGAGCTTTGATCGAAGCTTCCGCACGCTGGCTTTCGGCCGTCGAGATCACGCGCCAGGTCGGCGCTCGTGAGCTCGACCCGCAGGACGTGGTGCAGGCTCACCTCGACGCGATCGACCGCTTCGACCCGCGCGTCCACGCGTATATCCACGTCGACCGCAATGCGCGATCCACGTCCGGCGTGACCCTCGCGGTCAAGGACAGCCAGCCGGTCAAGGGCATGCCGTACACATACGGCACGGCATCGTGGAAGGACCGGATCGCTGAACAGGACGCGGTGCCGGTCGCGCGCGCCCGCTCGGCGGGGATGGCGATCCTCGGCAAGACCAACGTGCCCGAGCTGGCCGCGTCGATCGGCACGTCGAACACGCTCTTCCCCCCGACCCAGAACCCGTGGCGGCAGGGGATCACGCCCGGGGGGTCGAGCGGCGGCAGCGGCGCCGCGGTCGCGGCGGGCCTGGCGACGGTCGCGATCGGCGGCGACACCGGCGGCTCGATCCGCATCCCCGCGTCGTGCTGCGGCGTGGTCGGCCTGCGTCCGACGCCCGATCGAGTGCCGAGCGAGGAGGTCGACGTCACCGTCCTCCAGTCCCGCGGCCCGATGACGCGCACCGTGGCCGACGCGCGCCTTCTCTTCTCAGTGATGACCGCGACGCAGCCCGACGGCGCGAAGTCCCAGCGCCGGAAGCTCGTCGGCATGGCGCTCACAAGCCCGCTGGGCGCGGATCCCGCGTGCCAGGACGCCTGCCGGCGCGCCGCGGCCGCGCTGGAGTCGGCGGGGCATGAGGTCGAGGAGATCGAATGGAATCCCGAACCCGTGGCGCAGGGCTACGGCGTGGTCCGGCGCGCGGGCATGGCGAGCTTCCCGGCGGACCTCGCCACGTTCGGCGCGGGCATCCAGCAGCTGGCGGCGGAGGGGCGGAACCTCACCGCGATGGATTACTTCCACGCTTTTGAGCTGGCGACCGACGCGGCGAACAAGGCGGTCGCCGTGCCCCTGCAGACGCGCTACGACTTCCTGATCACACCGACGCTCGGCCTTCTCCCGATGCCGATCGAGAAGGTCCCCGCGTTTCTCGGTGACGAGTGGGCGCGCCACATCCAGTTCGTGCTCCCCGTGAGCTTCGCCCGAGTGCCCGCGGTCTCGATTCCGGCGGGGCTGCACGACGGACTCCCCGTGGGCGTGCAGGTGGTCGGACAGTTCGCGCTGGAGTACGCGCTGCTCGACTTCGCGGAGCAATTGGAGAACATGCCCGGTTTTGGATTCCAACGCCCGCCTGACATGGAGGGATTCGCGTGAAAGCCCAGCGCGTCCAGATGTTCGTGTGTCCCAGCGCCACGCCGGCGGACACATCCGGCCTCCAGGCGCTGGCGGACGCGGGAAAGATCAAGCCGGACACGCTGGTCGCCCTGGTCGGCAAGACCGAGGGAACCGGGGCGCACGACGACTGGGGACGCGTCTGGGCGGACGTCGCCCTGCGCCAGTGGACGGCGAGCTTTCTCGGCATCCCGGTCGACGAGGTGGCGAAGCACGTGATCTTCGTCCTGTCCGGCGGGTGTCCAGGCGTGATCACGCCGCACATCGCCGCGGTCACGCGCGAGTGGGTCGAGGTTCCCGAGGCGCGCCGCAGCGCGGACAAGAGGCTCGTCGTCGGGCGCGCCGGCTCCGAGGCGATGCTTCCCGAAGAGGTCGGCCGGATGGGGCAGATCCGCAAGGTGGCCGAGGCGACGCACCGCGCGATGGCGGACGCCGGGTTGACCGACCCGAAGGACGTGCACCTCGTCATGGTCAAGGTGCCGGGGTTGACGACGGCGAGCATCAAGGACGCCGAGTCGCGCGGCAAGACCGTGGTCTCGCACGACCTCACGTTCGGGCCCGAAGGCGCGGGCGCATACGCCAACGACGCCGCGGCGCTTGGCGTGGCGATGGCGATGGGCGAGGTCCCCGAATCGTCGCTCTCCGATGAAGTCGTGCGCCGCGACTGGAACCTCTACTCCGAAGTGGCGATGACATCATCGGGCGGCGAGAAGCGGCACGGCGAGGTCGTTGTGTTCGGCAACTCGACCGCCTCGCTGAGTCCGCTGCGCATCGGACACGCCGTGACCCGCGACTTCATCGACGCCCAGGGCGTGCGCGACGCTCTGCGATCGGCCGGGCTGCGGTTCAAGGACGGGCTGCCGGACGAGGCCGACCTGCCTCGCCTGGTGCACGTGTTCGCCAAGTCGGTCATCCCCGGAAGCGACCACGTGCGCGGCCAGCGCATCACGCTGCTCGACGACGCCGACGCGTACCAGATCGGCAAGGCGCTGGGCGGGATGCTCGTAGCGTCGGTGACCGGACGAACGACCAACTACGTCAGCGGCGGAGAGCGCAACTCCCACCAGGGACCGCCGGGCGGAAACATTGTCGCGGCCGTGGTCACTGTCGACTAAAGGCATCCCGTGAACTGCGGCCCCACCCGGCGGCCGGGCGGACTAACCCTTAGAGAGCTCGAACAACCTCAGCGGGGACAGCGGCATCTCGGTGATCGGCACGCCCAGCGCCTCTGCGATCGCCGACCCGATGACCGCCCCGACCGGGATCACGCCCGCCTCCCCCGCCCCCTTCACGCCGAGGGGGTTCAGCGGCGAGGGCGTCTCGATGTGGTCGATCTCGATCGGCGGGATCTCGGTCGCGTACGGGACGAGGAACTCCATGAAGGACGCGTTGCGCAGCTGCCCGTCCGCGTCGTACGCGAGCCGCTCGTAGAACGCGCCGCCGATCCCCTGCGCCACGCCTCCTTCGATCTGACCCTGGAGAACCAGCGGGTTGATGACGCGGCCGCAGTCATGGACGACGACGTACTTGAGGATCTCCAGGCGGAACGTCTGGGGATCGACGCGCACGTAAGCCGCGTGGCAGCCGGACGCCCAGGTCGAACCGGGCGGGCTAAAGTAGCCGGTCGCCTCGAGCCCAGGCTGCTCGCCGACCGGAAGAGGCGGACCGGGCAGCGCCGGTCCGGGCAAAGGCGGCCCGGGCCGTGGCCTGGAGGTAAACTGCGTCGCTGCCTCTGTGCCGCCGCCGAACGCGTAGCGCACAGGGTTCGACAGGACGGCGACAGCCGCGAGCGGGATGCCACGGTCGGGCGAGCCCTTGACGCGCACCTGTCCATCGACGAGCTCGAGGTCGGCGGGGTCGACCTCCAGGTGGTCGGCGGCGATCCGCTTCGCCTTGTCCGCCACCATGCCCGCCGCGACGTGCATCGCATTGCCCGCGGTGACCGCGCCCCGCGAGGCGAACGTCCCCACTCCCCACGGAAACCGGCGCGTGTCGCCGCTCGAGATCTCGACGTCGGCGACGTCCACGCCCAGCTCGTCCGCCACGATCTGCGCCCACACCGTGGCGTGCGCCTGGCCCTGGCTAGGGATGCCGGTCGCGGCGACGACCTTGCCCGAGACCAGCACCTGCACGTGCGCGCCCTCGTACGGCCCGACGCCGGTGCCTTCGACGTAGATCGCGAGGCCCATGCCGACGTGATCGCCCTCCGGACTGGGACCGAGCATCTTCACGGCGCGGTCGAGCAGCTCGGGATAGTCGCCGCTGTCGTAGACGACGGTGTTCCCGTCCTGCCACGCCACGCCAAGGTTGTAGGGAAACGCGTCCGGCTGGATCAGGTTGCGCCGGCGGACCTCGACGCGGTCGAGACTCAGCTCGGAGGCGATCGCATCCAGCGTGCGCTCCATGACGAAGCACGCATGCGGCCTGCCGGCGCCGCGGTACGGCGAAGTGGGCGTGGCATTGGTGTACATGTCGCGAAACCGCACCCGATAGTTGGGGATCCGATACGGGCCGGGGATCTGGGCGGCGGTGATGATCGGGAGGATCAGGCCGTAGGGCGTGTACGCGCCCCCGTCGTGGATGAAGTCGTCGCTGAGCGCGAGCAGCTTCCCTTCGCCGTCGAATCCCACCTCCACCTCGTGGACCTGTCCCCGCTCCTGGTTGACCGCGGTAAAACTCTCCTGGCGGTCCTCGGTCCACTTCACGGGGCGGCCGAGCTGCATCGCGGCGAAGGGCACGAGGAGCTCGTCGGGGTAGAAGAGCATGATCTTCGGCCCGAACCCGCCGCCCACGTCAGGCGCGATGACCTCGACGTGCGATTCCGGCAGCCCGAACAGCACGGCTAGTCCGCCGCGGATCGAGGTCGGCGACTGGGTCGAGTCGAAGACGGTCAATTTGCGCTCCGCCTCATTCCAGCGCGCCCACACCGCTCGCGCCTCCATGGGGCTTGACGCGCCTCGCTCGTAGCGGAAATGCAGCTTCTTGCGCCGGGGCGCCTGGGCCAGCGCGTCGTCGACGTCGCCGGTCTCCTGGATCATCTCGGCCGCGACGTTGCCGGGGACGTCCTCGTGCACCAGGTGCTCGGCCGCCGCCGCAACCTCTGGCGTTATGACCACCGGCAAAGGCTCGTACTCGACCTGGACGAGGTCGGCCGCGTCCTCCGCGACGTAGCGGCTGTCCGCGACGACGAACGCGACTGCCTCGCCCGCGTAGCGCACGACCTCGGAGGCGAGGCAGCGCTGAGTCCGTCCGTGGGTCAGGTTCGGATGCGGGATGAGGAGCGGCAGGTCGACGTCGCCGAACGGCAGGTCGGCCGCGGTGTAGACCGCGACGACGCCGGGCAGCTCGCGTGCCGCGGCCACATCTATCGACGTGATGCGCGCGTGCGCGTGCGGCGAGCGCACGAAGCAGCATTCGAGGGCGCCCTCGCCGATGTCGTCGGTGAAACGGCCGTGGCCGCGGAGCAGCCGGTCGTCCTCCACGCGCTGCACCGGAGCGCCGAACCATCGTGTCGTCATTTCTGGAGCTCCACCGCGCGGTCCACGGCGCGGCGGATCGACGCGTAGCCGGTGCAGCGGCACAGGTTGCCGGCGATTCCCTCGTCGATCTCCTGCGCGGAGGGTTTCGCATGCTGCGCGAGCAGGCCGACCACAGACATCACAAAGCCCGGGGTGCAGAAACCGCACTGCAGCGCGTGGCACTCGTGAAACGCCTGCTGCACCGGATGCAGTGGCTCGCCGTCGCGCGCGAGGCCCTCGATCGTGGTCACCTCGTGACCCTCGGCCTGGACCGCGAGCATCAGGCAAGAACGGATGGGCGCTCCATCCAGCAGGACAGTGCAGCACCCGCACACGCCGTGCTCGCAGCCGACGTGAGTGCCTGTGAGGCCGAGGTCGTGGCGGAGGTGATCGGAAAGCAGGCGGCGGGCATCCGTCGGCGCGGGGTGCTCGACTCCGTTGACCTTCATGCCGCAAACGCCCTTTGCGTCAGGACGCGCACCAATTGGAGGCGGAACTCCGGCGTTGCTTCGAGGTCGCCGCTGGGCTGGAGGCCGGCCGCCGGATCCTGTGGGTCGGCGAGCACCGGGGTGGGCGCGACTCCGAACAGCGCCAGGTGCTGGCCGGACCGCACGACCCCGGCCAGCGCGAAGTCGCCGTGCCGGCGGGACTCTTCGAGGATCGCGAAGGGGTCGATGAGCTCGGGGAACCATGCCTCGACCAGGAGCTCGTCGGGCGCGAGCGTGGTCTCGAACACGCCCTTGAAGAGCTGCTCCGCCGCGATCAGGCGCTCGCCCCGCACCGAGCGGGCGATGACGTGGCCGCCGACCGCCAGGAGCACGGCCGGGAGCTCCGAAGCAGGATCGGCGTGGGCCAGGCTGCCGCAGACGGTGCCTCGGTTGCGGATGACGCGATGCGCGACCAGGCGCAACGCTGAGCTGAGCAAGGGACACAGGCGCGCCACGACCTGCGAATCCTCGACCTCCGCCTGCCGCGCCAGTGCCTGCACCGCGATGCCGCCGTCCCGCTGGTAGATCCGGTCGAGGTCGGCGACCCGGTTGACGTCGACGAGGTGCCGAGGGCGCGCGAGGCGGAAGTTGAGCAAGGGGACCAGGGACTGGCCGCCCGCGAGAACCTTGGCGTCCTCCTGCGAGCCGAGCATGGAGCAGGCCTCGTCGATCGTCGTGGGCGCGTGATACTCGAACGGCGGCGGCTTCATCAGTCGACCATGGCGACGGCGCGGCACAGCGCGGCCTCGCCGCCCTGGAACCGCCACGGAAAGCATCCGAGCTGCACCTTGCGGTCGAGCACCTCGTCGATCTGCCCTCCGAGGTTTTCGATGTGCACCACGTCGTGCGGAAAAAGCAGCGTGTGCATGATCTGGTAGTCCGCCTTGGGAAAGACGCGGTCGAGGCTTCCGAGCTTCTTCTCGGCCTCCTCGGCCTCGTCGGCGCGGATGCGGCGGATGACCGTGTTCATTGGATGGTCGGCCGACCCTGCGTCGACGGCGATCCAGCGCACGCCGCGCTTCAGAACCCATTCCGCGAACGCGCGAGCCGGACCGGGATGGCGGATGAAGTACTTCGTCTCGTCGACGGCCGAGCGGTCGGTCCAGTTCTCCGGGTAGTAGCGGTGGTAGCCGGTGTGGATGACGAGGATGTCGCCGCGCTCGATGCGATTTCCCGTGACCTTCTCCCACCGCTCGAAATGCTCCGGGCCGTAGAGGTCGTAGTCGCCGACGCCCATGCGCTCCAGGTCGACGACGCAGGCGGGGCCGACGAGGAAATCGAGCGGCAGGTCGCCGATGAACTTGCCGCCTGTCAGGAAGTGCGCGGGCGCGTCGAGGTGCGTGCTGACGTGGAGGGTCATCGTGATCTCTTGCCCGCCCGCCCGGTCGAAGGCGAGGTGCTTGATCCAGCGGATGGCAGGCCCGGGGTAGCCGGCGAACGCGGGCGTGTGCAGCGAGAAGTCCTGAGTGAGGTCGAGAAATTTCATTTGAGCTGCGAGCGCAGGACTTTGCCCATCGCGTTGCGAGGCAGCTTGTCCATGACCACCACGCGCTTCGGACATTTATAGGACGCGAGGCGCTCGTGGGCGAAGCTGATGATTTCGCTCTCGACGAGCGGCGCCGCCTGCGAGGGCACCACGAACGCGGTGACCTCCTCCCCCCACTTGTCGCTCGGCACTCCGGCGACGGCGACCTCCTGCACGGCGGGATGCGTCTCGAGGACGAGCTCCACCTCGCGCGGGTAGACGTTGAAGCCGCCGGTGATGATCAGCTCCTTGAGGCGGCCACGAATCGCGAGCGTTCCGTCCTCGCCGATCTCGCCGATGTCGCCGGTCTTGAAGAAGCCGTCGGGTGTGAAGGCCTCGGCGGTCGCCTGCGGGTTTCGCCAGTAACCCTTGAAGACCTGGCCGCCCTTGAGCAGCACCTCGTCGAGCTCGCCCAGCTCCACCTCGACGCCTGGAAACGGAAACCCGACGCGGCCAGCCTGCCGCGGACCGTCGTAGGGATTAGTCACGACGATGCCGCCCTCGGTGATGCCGTAGCGCTCGACTGGGGCTTGGCCCAGGAGGCGGCTGCATCGCTCGAACAGCGCGGGCGGCAAAGGCGCCGACCCGCACACGAACACGCGGACGTGCGAAAGGTCGGTCGGGTGCTCGTCGAGCCAGTCGCACAGGCGCTGGTACATCGCGGGCACGCCGAAGAACATGCTCCCGCGCTCCGCGTCGTCTCGGGTGAGCTCGGCCACCACCGCGGGCGGCGTGAAAGGCACGAGCGTCGCGCTGGCGCCGCTGAGGAGAGTTCCGTGCAGTCCCATGCCGAGGCCGTGCAGGTGGAACAGCGGAAGCGCGTGCACGAGTATGTCGTGAGACGTCCAGCGCCACACCTCGATCGCGCCGCGCCCCTGGGCCAGGAAGTTGCCGTGGTCGAGGAGCGCGCCCTTCGGCCGACCCGTGGTGCCCGACGTGTAGAGGATCGCGGCCGGGCTCTCGGGCGTCAGGGACGGCATGGCCGGCTCCGCGGCTCGCGGCAGGTCCTCGAGCGGGATGACGCGAACGCCAAGCGTCTTCACGATCTCGGCCCGCTCCCTGTCCGCGATGGCCGCCGCGGGCTCGGAGTCGCTGAGAATGTGCGACGCCTCCGCCGCGTGGTAGTCGGGGTTCATCAGCACCACACATGCTCCGGCGCGCTGGGCCCCGAGGTAGGCGATGACCCAGTCGAGCGAGCTCGCGGCGTAGAGGGCGACGCGATCCCCGGCCCCGATGCCCGCCTCGCGCAGACCGCCCGCGACCATGCCGGCCTCGAAGCGGAGGTCCTCGCGCGTCAGGCACCGGTCCCCGGACCTCAGGACGGCGTCGCGGCCCGGCTTCAGCAGCTCCTCGGGCAAAGTGCCCGAGCGAAGCCGGCGCCGCTCCTGCTCGATGCTCTCCGTTGCCACGATCGGGAAAGTCTCGCTCAAATCCGCTTGCCGATCGCCAGCACGGTTATCTGCCCCCACAGGCGGGGCACCGCCTTGTGCGATGTGACGGTCAGACCGGACGCTTCGAGCATCGACTGGACCTGTGCCAGCTCGCGGAAGCGCTTTGGCCGTGTGAGGAGGAAGAACCATCGCATGGGTCCGGTGGCGATGAAGTCGGCGAGCAGCCACCTTCCTCCGGGTGCCAGCACACGGCTCATCTCGGAGATGCCCCTTGTCTGGTCGGCCCAGTAGTGAAACGTCATCGTGCTGAAGACGAGGTCGAACTGTCCGTCTCGGAAAGGCAATTGCTCGGCAGTCGCCAGCCGGAATTTGATCCGGCTGTCCGCTGGAAGCGAGGCCTCGGCTTCCTTGACCATCTCGACCGCCGCGTCGACACCCTGGAGCGTTGCTTCGGGAAACAGTTTCTCGGCCGCCTGCAGCAGGCGCCCCGTTCCGCTACCGACGTCGAGGATGGCGGCAGGCCTCGGAACTTGGGACGCAGCCAGGTCGAGCACAGTCTTCTGCACGGGCGCGAACACGATCCGCTGCAGGTAGTGCCGGTCGTAGGTCGCAGCCCAACGGTTGAAGCGCTCGACGTCGTGGTCGCTCATCTGGGTGGATCAGGCGACGCCCGCGGCCGGTGCCGTGCGCGGCTCCCGACCCCGGGCCCGGATCTCACCGAGCTCGATGCCCAAGAACAGCTCTGCCATGACGAAGAGCCCTAGCACGCTCCCGCTGGTGGTCATGCCGATCGCGGGCACTGGGCAGGTGCTGCTGAAAGCCCAGCCCGCGCCGAAAAGTAGTCCGCCATAGATCTGTCGTCGCCGCACCGCAACTCGAACGAGATGCAGCGGGCCCCCAAGGGACGTGACCCAATGGATTCTTGTCAGCAGCCACAACAGCACCATCGCGGTGGCCATCGCCGCCGCGTAGACCTCGTACGGATACCAGTTCTGGAGCAGGAGCATTCGATGAATGAAGTCCGCATCGTTGAAGTCGGCCGCCGAGATCAGGAAGCCAAACGCCACGCCGAGACCGAGGCCGAGGCGGTTCACATCCGACCTCCCGTGACCACGTGGAAAACGTTCGTGATCACGATCGCGGTGAGGAAGAACGTTCCGGTCGCGACGATTCCGCCCCACGACCTCGCCGACGAGCCGCACAGGCCGTGGCCGGTGGTGCAGCCGCCCGCCCATCGGGCGCCGTAGCCCATCGCGATTCCCGACGCCAACATGATCACCACGGCGACTGGAGCGGGGAGCCAGCCCGAGACGAAGCTGTAGCCGAGCCGAAGGTGGATGCCTCCTTGCTGAAGAAAGACAGCGAGAAGGCAACCACCGACCAGACCGATCCAGTACCAGGCTCGCCACACCTCCGTGGCCCGGCTTCGCAGTAAGAGGACGACCTGGTGATAGGCGACGCTGGTGCCGAGCGGCCTGTTCGCGACTGCGTACAGGACGACCACGACCAGACCGATGAGTGGGCCAACCACGAACCAGGGCAGCGGATTGGGAAGCAGGTGCACCGGCTCAGCTCCGGCCGCGAGGGTCGTCAACCTTGGCCATCGGCTTGTCGAGCTCCAGCCGCACCGGGCTGAGGTGAATCTTGTACTTCACACCCGGGGCGCGAAATCCAGTCTTGAGATGCATGTTGTCGCAAAACGGCTTGTGCTCGGACATGCCGCAGCGGCACAGCGTGGCGCGCGGTAAGGTCTCGACCGTGCCGTCCTCGCGCGTCACCTCGATCGTGCCGGCGACAAGCAGCGGACCGTCGCGGATCGGCGTGACGGTGGTCGTTTCCGCGCGCTTCTCCTGCGGCTTGCCATCGAGCCGGCGGTACTGGAGCGCTCCGCTCGGGCAGAGCTCGATGACCCTGGCGACCGCCTCCGCTTCGCCCGCATCCGGCAGCGCCCACGGCCGCCGCGTGAGCTTGAAGACGTTCGGCTCTCCGCGAAGGCACTCGCCGACGTGGATGCAGATGTCGAGGTCGAAGCTCACTTCGATGTCGCGGCCTCGGTAGACCTTCCGCACCTTGCCAACACTAGACTCTCGGGTGAGTTGCCTGAGGTGACGGCGTCCGCGCGGCCAACCCCCTCACGAAGCCACCGCTCTAGGCGCGCGCCTGGAAAGGCGATGATCTCGGCTGAACGCATCCGCACGCGGGTGCGCCAGCTCGGGCGCGAGATCTCCGAGGTCTACGCCGACATCGACACCCCCCTGGTCATCGTCGCGATCCTGAAGGGCGCCACGGTTTTCGCCGCGGACCTTCTGCGCAGTCTCTCGATCCCGGCCGAGCTCGAGTTCGTGCGTGCCGCTAGCTATGGGACCGGGACGAAGAGCAGCGGCCGGGTGAAGATCGCCCACATGGTGGAGGGACCGCTCGCCGGGCGGCACGTGCTGCTGGTGGAGGACATCGTCGACTCGGGCCGGACGATGGACACGATTCTCAAGCGATTCCGGCGCCTGAACCCCGCCTCGCTTCGCGTGGCCGCGCTCCTCGACCGCCCGGCTCGGCGCGAGGTCCTGGTGAACATCGACTTCATCGGCTTCACGATCCCCGACCGGTTCGTCATCGGCTACGGCCTCGACTACGCGGGCCTCTACCGCGAGCTCCCTGGTATCTACGCCCTGAGCTAGAGCGCCGGCATCGGTTTCGGGGCCGGCTTTAGGAAGTCGATCAGCTCCTCGCGGTCGTCCCACACCACGGTGGTGCGCTCGGGCTCCGTGCGCGCGACGATCTTGCCCCCGCGCAGGACGAGCTTGCGCGGGGCGATGAGCCGGATCGCGTCGATCTCACTCGGCGCGGCGAACGCGCACAGGTCCGCGCGGCATCCCGGCAGCAGCCCGTACTTCTCCAGGCCCAGAGCGGCGGCCGGGTTCCACGTGATCATGTCCACCAGCGTCCGCAGCTCGCCGTGCCCCGACATCTGCCCGTAGTGCGCCAGCACGAAGGCCGCCTGAAGCGGGTCTCCGTAGCCGAGGGGGTACCACGGGTCCATGACCGAGTCGTGCCCGATGCAGACGTTGATCCCCGCCGCGAGCAGCTCCTTGACACGTGTGTGCCCCCGCCGGATCGGGTAGCTGTCGAACCGCCCCTGCAGGGTCGAGTTGTCGAGCGGGTTGGTGACCATGTGCATCTGCGCGCGCTTCAGGTTGTTGATCAGCCGGTAGGCGTACGCGTTGTTGTACGAGTGCATCGCGGTCGTGTGGCTCGCGGTGACGCGACCGCCCATCCCCAGCCGGATCGTCTCCGCCGCCATCAGCTCCACGAAGCGCGATTGGTCGTCATCCGTCTCGTCGCAGTGGATGTCGACGCGCAGCCCCTTGTTGGCGGCGAGGTCGAACGCGAACTTGACCGACAGCTCGCCGTACTCGCGGGTGAGCTCGAAATGAGGGATCGCGCCGACCACGTCGACACCCATGTCGACGGCGCGGCGCATCAGGTCCTGGCCGCCCTCGAACGACATGATGCCCTGCTGCGGGAAGGCGACGAGCTGGATCGTCATCTGGTCGCCGATCTCCTTGCGGAGCTCGACCAACGCCTTCACCGCCTTCAGCTCGGGGTCGCAGACGTCGACGTGGCTGCGCACGAACTGCACGCCGTTGGCCAATTGCCACCGCAGGACCGTCCTGACCCGCTGCTTCACGTCCTCCACGGTGAGCTGCTTCACGCGCTCGGCCCAGATCGCGATCCCCTCGAAGAGGGATCCGCTCTCGTTGTGCCGGGGCTCGCCGACCGTCAGAACGGCATCCAGGTGTATGTGGGGCTCGACCAGCGCCGGCGTGACCAGCGCCCCGTCCAGGTCGATCGCGTGCCGCGCCTCGGGCTCGGGATCGGCGATCAGGCCGTCGCGGACGCCGATGTCCCTCGTCTCGACCTCGCCCGGCATGCGGGCGCCCCGCAGGAGCAAATCGAGCATCGACCGAAACCTTACCTGCCCTTAAACTTCGACGTACTTCGACTGGCGGTTATTTGGTGGAGGGGCCTATGCAGTCAGTGCAGGAAGTCGAAAAGCACGTTCCCGTTCGGGAGGGCGACTACGGGGAGAAGGTCGCCACCGTCGAGCCGGGAGGCGTCGAGTACATCGCCACGAGGGAAAGGCACGGCAAGCCGATCGACCTGTTCTACACCTGGCTCAGCCCGAACCTCGAATTCGCGACCGTTTACGTCGGCGTCCTCGGCATCGCGGTCTTTGGCCTCAGCTTCTGGGAGACCGCTATTGCGATCGTGGTCGGGACCGCGCTCGGGTCGCTGACCCACGCGATCCTTTCGTCCTTCGGGCCGAAGTACGGGGTTCCGATGATGGTCCAGAGCCGCGGCGCGTTCGGATTCCTGGGCAACATCCTGCCGGCCGGCCTGAACGCCTTCACCGGCTCCATCGGCTGGTTCATCGTCAACAGCGTCAGCGGCGCCTTTGCGCTGCAGGCCCTCGGCGGCCTGGCCAACCTGACGCTTCCGTTCTGGCTGACCTTCCTGATCATCGTGGTCGCCCAGGTCGCGATCGCGACCCTCGGCCACAACTTCATCCACTTCTTCGAGCGCTGGGCCCTCCCACTCCTGGGTGTCGTCTTCATCGTGGCCTGCGTCTTCATCTTCAGCAAGGCAAACTACGGCGTCGGCGCGAACCCCGGGCCGGTCGGCCACTTCGGAGCGTTCACGCTCCTGTTCACGGCGACGTTCGGCTACGCGGCTGGATGGAACCCATACGCCGCCGACTACACGCGCTACATGTCGTCCACCATCGACCGCATGCGGGTCGGGTTCTGGGCCGGCATGGGCGTCTTCGTTTCGTGCGTGGTCCTGGAGCTCGCGGGCGCCGCGCTGGCGACGGTCGCGGGTACGAAGTGGGGACCGACCGACATCCCAACCGTCCAGCTCAGGCAGGCGATGCCCGACTTCGTCTACTACCTCACGCTGCTGTGCATCGCGGTCGGCGCAGTCGCAGCGAACGCGATCAACATCTACAGCGGCACGATGTCGCTGGTGGCCCTCGGCATCCGCGAGATGGGCATGACACTGCGCCAGCGGCGCGCGGTGCTCGCCATCGCCGCCGGCGTGCTCGGCTACCTGATCGGCATCATCGGCCAGGCCAACGTCGGCCCGGGCAGCAAGTACGAGTACTTCCTCCTCCTGATCAGCTACTGGATCGCTCCGTGGCTGGCGGTCGTGTTGACGGACGCGTGGCTCCGCCGCGGCGATTACGGCGATGAGTCGATGTTCTATGACACGAAATACCAGCGCTGGCAGGGAGTCGTCGCCATGGGTATCGGCCTTGTCGTTTCCGTCGGCCTTTTCTCGAACGTCTACTCCGTCTACATCGCTCCGATCCCCAACAACAACCCGGGGATCGGCGACATCACGTTCATCGTCGGCTTCGTGCTCACGGCGGCGATCTATTACGCGCTGAACATGGGCCTCCGCAAGCAGACGGCCCCGACGCGCGCGATGGGTTCGCGAGCATAGACATAGAGATTCGGGTCTCGGGGCTGCGCTTCAGGGCGCGCCTCGAGACCCAACGCGCGCCGAAATCGTGCGCGAAGTTCCAATCGATGCTGCCCCTTAAGACCCAGATCATCCAGGCGCGATGGAGCGGTGAGGCGGCGTGGATTCCGTTCGGCGACCTCAACCTCGACCTCGGCTACGAGAACCACACGAGCCACCCAGCGCCCGGCCAACTGCTGCTGTATCCGGGCGGCATCAGCGAGACGGAGATCCTGTTTCCGTACGGCGCGACCCTGTTCGCGAGCAAGATGGGCCAGCTCGCGGGCAATCACTTCGCGACGATCTACGAGGGCAACGAGCATTTGAAGGACCTCGGCGAGCTCGTGCTTCGGAAGGGCGCGCAGGAGATCACCTTCACAGCGCTGGCGTGACGCTTCCACGAGTCGTCATCGAGCGCTGCCACTACCTCGCCGAGTGCGGCGAGGAGCCCGGCGCCATCACCCGCCCCTTTGCCACTGACTCGATGCGGTGCGCCAATGACCGGGTCGGCGAGTGGATGCGCGAGGCAGGCATGAGCGTGCGGCGCGACAACATCGGCAACCTCCGGGGCCGGTACGCCGGGGAGGGGCCTGCGACGCTGCTGCTCGGCTCGCACCTCGACTCCGTGCGCGACGCGGGGAAATACGACGGGCCGCTCGGCGTGATCGTCGCGATCGCGGCGGTGCAGCGCCTTCACGACCATGAGAAGAAGCTTCCATTTGGCATCGAGGTCCTGGCGTTCGCCGACGAGGAGGGCCTGCGCTACGGAACTCCGTACCTGGGCAGCCGCGTGGTGGTGGGGACATTCGACGAGCGCGACCTCGGGCGGACCGACGCCGCCGGGATCACGATGGCCGAGGCGATCCGCTCCTTCGGCGGCGACGCGGAGAAGCTGGCGGGCGATCGGCTCTTGGGCGATCTGCTCGGCTACTGCGAGGTCCACATCGAGCAGGGCCCGGTGCTCGAGGCGCGCGGTCTGCCGGTCGGCGTCGTCTCGGCGATCGTTGGCCAGAGCCGTTTTCGGCTGACCTTCACCGGCGTTGCCGGGCATGCCGGAACAGTGCCGATGGACCGCAGGCGCGACGCCCTCACCGCGGCGGCCGAGATCGTGCTGGCGGTCGAGGCGGCGGGGTTGACGAAGGAAGGCCTGGTCGCGACGGTCGGCAAGCTCGACGTCGAGCCGGGCGCGGCCAACGTCATCCCGGGCCGCGTCACCCTGAGCCTCGACGTGCGCCACCCCGACGACGAGACCCGTGGCGCGATGTGCGAGGCGCTGCTGGCACGCGCGCGAGACACCGCCCGGAGGCGGCACGTCGCGGTCGAGGTGGAGGCGATCAGCGAGGTCTCGGCGGTGCGGTGCGCTCCCCGCCTGGTGGCGCTGCTGAGCCAGGCGCTCAAGGACAAGCGCCTGCAGGCGCTTCAGCTCACGAGCGGCGCGGGCCACGACGCGGCGGTGATGTCGTCGCTCACGGACGTCGGCATGTTGTTCGTGCGCTGCAAAGGCGGCGTCAGCCACAACCCGGCAGAATCGGTGACCACCGAGGACGTGGCGGTGGCGATCGACGTGCTCGAACGGTTCCTCGAATTGCTCGCGAAAAAGTGATCGTCCGCGGCGGCACCGTCGTCACGTCGCGAGGATCGCAATTCGTGGACATCGCGATCGCGGACGGGCGCATCACCGAGGTCGGCCGCCATCTCGACGAGGACGCCGACATTATCGACGCGACCGGGCTTCACATCTTCCCGGGCGGCATCGACTCGCACGTCCACTTCAACGAGCCGGGCCGCACGGAGTGGGAGACGATCGCCAACGGGTCGGCCGCGCTCGCCGCCGGTGGCTACACGACGTTCATCGACATGCCGCTCAACAACCTGCCGGTTACGACGACCGTGGAAGCGTTCGACCTGAAGCTCGACGCGATGAAGCGCTCGTCGCGGGTCGACTTCGGCCTATGGGGCGGTCTGGTGCCCGGCAACCTGGACCAGCTCGACGGCCTGGTCAAGCGTGGAGTGATGGGGTTCAAAGCCTTCATGTGCCCGAGCGGCATCGACGAGTTTCCCGCGTGCGACGAGCGGACTCTGCGCGAGGGCATGAAGCGGATCGCGGAGCTGGATTCCATCCTGCTCGTGCACGCCGAAGATCCCGCGCAACTGACCGAGCCGAAAGGGCCGACCGTGCGGGATTTTGTCGAGTCTCGGCCGTACCGCGCCGAGGACTCTGCGGTCTACAACGCAATCGAGTGGGCCCATGAGGCCGGGTGCCGCCTTCACATCGTCCATGTCAGCACGGTGCCGGCCGCCGGGTTGGTCCACGCCACGCGAGTCAATGGCGTTGATGTCACGGGCGAAACCTGCCCGCATTACCTGCTCTATGGGGAGGAGGATCTCGAGCGGCTCGGCGGAATCGGAAAGTGCGCGCCGCCATTTCGCGGCAGGGTCTTCCTCGACGACATGTGGCGGACGCTGAATCACGGCTGGCTCCAGATGGTGGTTTCGGATCACTCACCGAGCACCCTCGACCTGAAACAAGGCGACGACTTTCGCAAGATCTGGGGCGGCATCTCGGGCTGCCAGTCGACGCGCCAGCTGCTGCTGGCGGATGAACGGCTCGAACCGCCGTTGATCGCCGCGCTCACGTCGACCAACATCGCGGAGCGGTTCGGCCTAGAGCACAAGGGCGACGTCGCGCCCGACTTCGACGCTGATCTATGGATCGTCGACCTGGACCACGAAGACGTCGTCCGGCGCGAGGACCTGCTCTACCGCAATCCGTTCAGCGTGCACGAGGGGCAGAGGATCCGCGGCCGGACGGTCAGGACCCTCCTCCGAGGCAAGGATCCCGGCCGCGGGGAGTTCATCCGGCCAGGCGCGCGCTCGTAGCCGCGATGTCGCGCGCGATCTCGGCCTCGTCGGCGGTGAGCAGCCGCCCCTCGCGCACCACGACCCGGCCGTTGACGACCACGGTCTGAGCGCGGGCCGGAGGCGCCAGCACGAGCGCCGCCACCACGTCCTTGATCCCCGCGTGCGCGAGGTCGTCGACGCGGAAGCAGGCGATGTCGGTGCACTTGCCGGCCTCGATGATCCCGCAGTCGTCGCGGCCTAGACAGTCCGCACCACCCCGCGTCGCCAGGCGCAAGGCGGCCCGTGCGTCCAGCGCTCGCGGCGAGGTGGCTCGCACGCGGGCCAGGAGCAGGGCCTGGTGGGCCTCCATCGCGAGGTTGGCGTCCTCGTTGCTCGCCGACCCGTCGACGCCCAAACCGACCCGCGCTCCCGCGCGGACCAGGTCCTCGACCCTGCACACGCCGGCGCCCAGGCGCATGTTGCTGGAGGGGCAGTGCGCGACGCCTGTCCTGACCTCCGCGATGCGGCCCACCTCCGCGTCGTTCAGGTGAATGCCGTGCGCGTACCAGACGTCCTCTCCCGTCCAGCCGAGGTCCTCCATCAGCTCGTATGGCCGGCGGTTGAACTTTTCCAGGCAGAAGCGCTCCTCGTCCAGCGTCTCGGCGAGGTGCGTGTGCAGGCGCACCCCGGTGCGACGGGCGAGCGCGGCCGAGTCGCGCATGAGCCGGCGCGTGACGGAGAACGGCGAGCATGGGGCTACGACCACGCGGCACATCGATCCCGGCCTGGCGTCGTGGTGGCGACCGATCATCTCCTCGGTGTGGGCCAGGATGGCGTCCTCGTCCTCGACCACGGAGTCCGGCGGCAGGCCGCCCTTCGATTCGCCCAGCGACATCGATCCGCGGCAGGGATGGAAGCGCAGGCCCAGCTCGCGCGCCGTTTCGACCAGCGCCTCGAAGATGCCGGGCCGGCCGTGCGGAAACACGTAGTGGTGGTCGGACGAGAGGGTGCAGCCGCCGAGGAGCAGCTTCGCCATCGCGGCGCGAGCGGCCACGCGCACCGAGTCCGCGTCGATGCGGGCCCACACCGGGTAGAGCGCGTGCAGCCATTCGAAAAGCGTCCCGTCCGGCACGTAGCCGCGCGTCGCCCACTGGTACATGTGGTCGTGCGCGTTCACCAGCCCTGGCATGGCCACGCAGTTGGGCTCGTCGATGACCTCGTCAGCCTTCGGCGGGGGGCCTGAACCCACCTGGGCGATCATCCCGTCGCGCGCGAGCACCCAGCCGTTCACGATCTCGGACTCGCCGGTGTAGACGAGCCCGGCGCGAAGGAGCAGCGTCACCTAGAGCGTCAGGTCGTGCGGCCGGACGGGGACGCGCGTGACCGGTCGCCCAGTGGCGGCGCGGATCGCGGCCACGATCGCGGGGCCGGACGAGATGGTCGGGGGTTCGCCAACGCCCTTGAGGCCGTAGGGCGAGTGGGGGTCGCCCAGCTCGAGGATGTCCTTCCGCACGGGCGGCATGTCGAGGATCGTCGGCAGCAGGTAGTCGGTGAAGGAGGCGTTGCGGATCACGCCGTCCTTGAGCTGGATCTCCTCCATCACCGCAAGGCCGAGTCCCTGCGCCGCGCCGCCTTCGAGCTGGCCCTCCACGGCGATGGGGTTGATGGCCTTGCCCACGTCCTGCGCGGTCGCGAGCTCGATGACCTTCACGAGGCCCAGCTCCGTGTCCACGTCGACGACCGCGCGGTGAGCCGCGAACGCGTACTGCATGTGGGCGTCTGATTGGCCGGTCTCGGGGTCGAGCGGGTGGGTGCGGCGGGGATGGAACTCGCGGGTCTCCTCGATGACCGCGTCGCCCAGCAGGGTCGCGAGGGAGACGACCTCCTTGCCATCCGTTCCCCTTACGGCGTCGTTCTCGACGCGCAGTTCGCGCTCGGTGTGCAGCTCGCTCCGCGCGAGGTCGAGGACTCGCTTGCACACCGCTTCCGAGGCCGACTTGACCGCGCCGCCCGTGATATAGGTCTGGCGCGAAGCGGACGACGAGCCTGCCGATCCCACATGCGTGTCCGCGTTGAGCACGACCACGTCGTTGACGCCAAGCTCTGTGCCCGCGATCTGGGCCTGGACCGTGACCAGGCCCTGCCCCACCTCGGCCCCCGCGGTGTGGACCTCGACCCGGGGGTTGCCGTCCACCACGGACAGCCGGACGCGCGCGGTCGAGTAGTCGTTGAAGCCCTCGGAGTAGCCGATGTTCTTGAACCCGACCGCGAATCCAATTCCACGCTTGACGCCCTCGCCGTGGGTGGTGTTGGAGACGCCGCCGGGGAGGGACGTCAAGTCAACCTGCCGGCGCCCCTCACCCTGGCCCTCTCCCCTGTGGGGAGACGGAATTGAGGGGACGGGCATGGCCCGCACGCGTTGCAGCAGCTCGGCTACCGGGGCCGGGCCTTCGATTACTTGGCCTGTAATCATCCGGCTTCCCGTTTTCATCGCGTTGCGGATTCGCAGGTCGACCGGGTCCATGCTCAGGGCCGCCGCCAGCTTGTCCATCTGCGCTTCGTGCGCGTAGCAGTTCTGGACCGAGCCGAATCCGCGCATCGCGCCGCACGGCGGGTTGTTCGTGTAGACGACGATGCCGTCGATCGTCGCGTTGGAGCATTCGTACGGGCCGACGGCGAAGCAGCTCGCGTTGGCGATCACGGCCGTTGAGCTCGACGCGTACGCGCCGCCGTCGAGGAGGATGCGCGCCCTCACGTATGCGAGCTTGCCGTCGCGGTCTGCACCGTGCTCGTAGGTGAGCCGTCCAGGGTGTCGGTGAACGTGACCGACGAACGACTCGGGTCGCGAGTAGGAGATCTTCACCGGGCGCCCGGTCTTCAACGCGAGCAGGCAGGCGTGGGCCTGCATCGAGAGGTCCTCGCGCGCGCCGAACGCGCCGCCGATGCCGGCCATGGTGAGCCTGACCTTCTCGGCTGGCAGGCCGAGCACCGAGGCGAGCTGCTCCTGGTCGATGTGCAGCCATTGCGTTGCGATGTACAGGTCGACGCCGCCCTCGCCGTCCGGGATCGCGAGCCCCGACTCGGGGCCGAGCGGCGCCTGGTCTTGCATGCCGATCTCGTATTCGCCGGTCACCACGACGTCGGCGCGCGCGTTGGGGTCGCCGTGGCGGATCTTCACGTGGCGGGTCACGTTGCCGCCGGGATGCAGGCGCGGCGCGTCGGGCGCGAGCGCCTTCTCCGCCTCGGTGATCGGCACCAGGACCTGGTACTCCACGCGCACTTTCTCGGCCGCGCGGCGCGCCTGCTCCGGATGGTCGGCGGCGACGAGGGCGACCGCCTCGCCCCAGTACCGCACGTGCTCGAAGGCGAGCACTGGCTGGTCGTGGATCTCGAGGCCATGCAGCATCTGACCTGGCACGTCCTCATGCGTGAGCACGGCGTGGACGCCTTGCATGGCGCGAGCCTCGGCCGCGTCGATGGAGAGGATCCTCGCGTGGGGGTGCGGGCTGCGCACCGTCGCACCCCATAGCATTCCTTCTTCGTGCAGGTCGGAGGAGTACGGGAAATGGCCGTGGACCTTGAGCAGGCCATCCGGGCGCCGCACGCTTTCACCGACACGCGGACTCATCGGGCCGCCATGTGCACCGCGTCGATGATCTTGGCGTAGCCGGTGCAGCGGCAGATGTTGCCGGACAATGCCTCGCGGATCTGGGCGTCTGTCGGATGCGGCACGCGCCGCAGCAGATCATGCGTCGCGACGATCAGGCCCGGCGTGCAGAAGCCGCATTGCACCGCACCGGCCTCGACGAAGGCCTGCTGGACCTTGTCTCCGTGGAGCCCCTCGATCGTCACGACCTCGCGGCCGTTTGCCTGACCGCCCAGGACTAGACACGAACAGACGAGGGCGCCATCGAGATAAACGGAGCACGAGCCGCACTCGCCCTGTTCGCACGCGTTCTTCGACCCGTATAGGCCGAACCTCTCGCGCAGCACGTAGAGGAGGCTCTCCCCCGCCCACACGTCGCGGGCCTCGCGGGCCTCGCCGTTGACCGTGCAGCGAATGTTCACCGGCGAAATTCGTCCCAGGCCCACGTGAAGCAGCGCCTGGCCAGCACCGCCAGCGCGTGGCGCCGGTAGGCCGCCGTGCCGCGGACGTCGTCGATGGGCCGCGCCGCCAGCGCGACCAGCTCGCCGAAACGCGTCAGCGCGGAGTCTCCGACCTCGGTCTGCCTGTCCCAGAGGTTCTCGTCCTCCAGCACTCCCTGCATGAACTCCTCCGCCTCGGTGGCGCGGATGGGCGTCGGCCCGGCGGAGCCGATCCCGGTCCCGACCCGCCGGCGCCCGCCGTCGAGCGCGATGGCGAACGAGCACACCGCGATGACCATCGCGTTGCGTGTCCCGACCTTGGAGAACTGCTGCGGTCCCTGCGCCGATTCGATCAGGAACGCGGCGATGAGCTCGTCGCCGCGCATCGCGCTGCGTTTCGGGCCGGTGAAGAACTCGCGCACCGGCACCCTCCGGCTCCCCGACGTCGAGGCCAGCTCGACCAGCGCGTCAGCGGCGAGCAGGGGTGGATGCGCGTCCCCGGCCGGCGACGCGGTGCCCAGGTTGCCGCCGACGGTGCCGCGGTTGCGGATCTGCGGCGAGCCCACCGTGCGGGACGCGATGGCCAGACCGGGCAGCCTGTCACCGAGCTCGTCGATCAAGCGGGTATACGTGACCCCGGCCCCGATGCGGAGCATGCCGTCGTCCATCCCCCACTCCGTGAGCTCGCGCACGCGCGTCAGGTCGATGATCTCCGAGGGGCGCCGGTGGTCGAGGTTGATCTCCACCATCACGTCGGTGCCGCCGGCGATCGGCGTGGCTTCGGGATGCGCCGCCTTGATCTGCAGCGCCTCCGACCAGGAACCCGGCTGATGGAACTCCATCACCAGGCGAGGCCGGGATCGGGCGCGTCGTCGCGCGTGACCGCGCCCTCAATCATGCCGTAAGGCCGGTCCGAGGCGTAAAAGACCTCGTTGTCGTTGGCCATCCCGAAGGGCGTCAGGTCGGCGACGAAATGGTGCTTGTTGAGCATCGTCATCCGGACCTCCGCCACCTCGGGCCGAGCCTGGAGCACCGCCTCGCCCATCGCATAGAGCGTTTGCTGCAGGGAGAGGCTGTGCTTGGTGGCGAACGCCTCGAGGAGGAGGCGGCGGATCTCGGCGAAGGATGTGCCCCAGTCCACGGCGCCGGCCGTGTACCGCCAGCGGGCGACAACGGCCGTGGCGAGGATTCGGTCCGTGGTCTCGGGCAGCGTCGTGTAGCGGTCCTTGATGTAGCCTTGGAACTCGGACCCGGCGGACTTCAGCACGACCATGTCGCCGACGCCGCTGACCACCCAGGTCCCATCGTCCGTGCAAGTCACCGTGGTCAACCGTTTCTCCGACCCCTCGCGCACGAACGCATGAGGATGCGGCTTGCCGTCCGCGTCGATCCGCGCCCAAGGAACCTCCTCCATAGAGACGCGCGCGCGATACACCGACGCGAACTCGCCCACGAAGTGCCGCGCGAGGCGGATGGCGAAGTCTTCGATCTCGCCGACGGGCGAATCCTTCGCGAACGCGAACACCGTGTTCTTCTGCGTGTCGGTTGGGACTACCTTGCTGTTGTCGCCGGTCACGTGCGTGTCCGCGAAGTCGCCCGTCAGCGCAATGCTCACGGTGAGGTCTTTGATGCCGTGCGAGGCGCCGGTCTTCGTGATGCGCACGACATGCGTCTCCGCCTTGCCGTAGCTGTTGTCGCCCAGGACGATCGGCAACTCAGGTCCCTCGGTATGTCGTGTAACCGAAGGGGCTCAGCAGGAGCGGGACGTGAAGGTGGCCCTCCTCGAAGTTGAAGACCACGGAGACGGCGGGGTAGAAAGCGTTCAACCCCGAGCGCTCGAAGTACGGCCGCGTGTCGAACTCGAGCCGGTACTCGCCAGGCTCGAGCTCCTCCTCGGTCATGTCGCGGACGCGGCCCTCCGAATCGGTGACGGATTGCGCCACCTCTTTCCAGTCGCCATCAGGCTCGAGGCGATGCAGTGTCACCGCGAGGCCGGCGGCCGGCGTGCCGCGCATGGTGTCGAGGACGTGGGTCGAGATGCTCATCCTTCAAGGAGCTCGATCAGCCGCATCCGCGTGATCTTCCGCTGCTCCGCCGCGGCGACTTCCAGCTCGGCGTACGGATCGTTGCTCATCCGCCGGCGCAGCTCGTGCAGGATCTCGTCGGCGCTCCGGCCCCGCGCCGCGATGAGAAAGACATGGCCAAAGCGCTTCTCATACTCGCGATTTTCGGCCTCCAGAGCGTCGAGCGTCCGGGCAGAAGCCTGAATGAGCGCGCTCTGCTCGCGCTCCGACGTGGCCGGCGCGTGGCCGCCTCTCTCGCCGATGCGAGGATGGGCCGCGAAAGCCTGCAGCCAGTCTCCCGGCGCGAGCTCCGACCAGGCCAACTCGGCCGCCGCCAGCAGCGCATCTATATCTCGATAGGGGCGCCCGGCCGCGACACGGGCAGCCCACGACCGGTTGGCGAAGCTGGAGTAGAGCTGGTCCTCCGCCTGCGCGGCAGGCAAAGCGTTGAACCCCTCAATCAATGGCCAGGGGCACCAGCTCGAAGCGGTTGACGTCGACCAGCCCGCGGTCGGTGATCTTCAACTCGGGGATGACGGAAAGCGCGAGAAAGCTGACGGTCATGAACGGGGCCGCCATGGTCACGCCCATCGCCTTGAGCCGGGCCTCCATGGAGCGCAGGCGGTGATGGACCTCGGCCAGCGGCTGGTCGCTCATGAGGCCTGCGATGGGTAGCGGCAGCTCCTCCACCACGTTGCCGCCCTCGGCGATGACGATGCCTCCACCGATTTGCGCAAGGCGCGTCACGCACGCGGCCATGTCGCCATCGTCGACGCCAAGAACCACGATGTTGTGCGCGTCGTGCGCGACCGTCGACGCGAACGCACCGCGCTTCAGGCCCACATTGGTCGCGAAACCAAGACCGATGCGTCCGCTCGCGTGGTGGCGCTCGAGGACCGCGATCTTGATCAGGTCGCGCGACGGGTCGGCGACGATGCATCCCCCTTTCACGGTCGGTTCGACCGACTCGCTTCCGGTCAGGAGCTGCGCGGGGATGACGCGCATCACACGGATCTTCTTCGAGTGCGCAGCGATGCGAAAGGAGGTCGCGTCGACGGGCGCTACGCTGACGGTCTGCCGCACCCACTCCGGCGCCTCGAGCTTGAGGTGCCACGGCGGCGCGCCCCGCTTCAGTACCTGCCGCGGACGGAACGACTTCAGGTCGTCGAGGATGAGGATGTCCGCCTGGTAGCCGGGCGCGATCGCGCCCAGGTGCCACAGCCGGTGATAGGTCGCGGCGTTGATCGTGGCCATCACCACGGCGTCCTCGGGGCTGATCCCCTCTTCGACCGCGACCCGGACCATCTGGTTGATGTGCCCGTGCTCGACGATGAAATCCGGCTCGCGGTCGTCGGTGCATAGCGTGCAGCGGTCGGTACCGTACTGCTTGATCAGAGGGAGAAGGTCGCGCAGGTTGCGCGCGATGGAGGCCTCGCGCAGCATGACCCACATCCCGAGCCGCCGCTTCTCGAGCGCCTCCTCGAAAGTCGTCGCCTCGTGGTCGGAGCTGATGCCGGCGGCGATGTAGGCGTTCAGGCGCGGGCCGCGCACGCCCGGCGCGTGGCCGTCGACGTGGTTGGTCAGGCCGGTCTTTAGCTTCGCCAGCTCCGACTCGTCGCCCGCGATGACGCCCGGGAAGTTCATCATCTCGGCCACTCCGATGACGCGATGGCGGCGCAGCAGGCTCTCGATGTCGCCGGTCGTGAAGGGCCTTCGCGGTGACTCGAAGCGCGAGGCGGGTACGCATGAGCTCGCCATCACATAGACGTCAAGCGGCAGATCGCTGCAGCAGTCGAGCAGCCAGTGGATGCCGTCGGTGCCGAGGACGTTGGCGATCTCGTGGGGGTCGGCGACCACCGTGGTGGTGCCCTGCGCGAGGACGGCGCGCGCGAACTCGTCGACCATGAGCTTGGACGACTCGATGTGCATGTGGGCGTCGATGAAGCCGGGGACGAGGTAGGCGCCCTTGACGTCGAGACGCTCACGACCCTCGTAACTCCCCAGCCCTACCACGTGGCCGTCCTTGATCGCGACGTCCACGTCCAGCCATTCCCGGGTGAAGACCGAGAGAACGCGGCCGCCGGACAGCACGAGATCGGCCGGCTCATCACCCCGCGCGACCGCCATCCAGTGTGCGTCGATGACGGAGACTTTAGCGACATGGACGGGCCGATCGGGAGGAGCCTCAAGCGGCTCGAGGATTCACGCCTACTCCGCGGCGATGGCATGTTCGTCGACGACATCGCCGCCGCCCTTCACGTCGCTTTCGTCCGCAGCCCGATCGCGAGCGGCCGGATCACGGGCATCGATGCGTCTGCGGCACGCTCGGCGCCCGGCGTGGTCGGCGTTTTCACCTCCGCCGACATCGCGGAGACGTGCCAGCCGTTGGCCGTTCACCTCACGACTCCGGGCGCCGTGTCGCCCCCGCGGCCGATCCTGGCGGTTGACCGGGTGCGATTCGCCGGCGAGATGATCGCCGCGGTCCTCGCCGACACCCGCTACGGCGCCGCCGACGTGGTCGAGCTCGTCCGGGCAGAGATCGAGCCGCTGCCGGCCGTCGTCACCTTCGACCAGGCGCTGGCGGCGGATGCTCCGCTGGTCGACGAGGCGCTGCCCGAGAACCTGTTCCACCTGGCGCATCGCAGCTACGGCGACGTCGAGAAGGCATTCGAGATGGCGGACGCGATCGTGGAAGGCGAGGTCACGCACCCGCGCGTCGCCCCCGCTCCGATCGAATGTCGCGGCGTGGTCGCGGTGCCCGACGACGACGGCGGCGTGGCGGTGTGGACCTCGACGCAGGTGCCGCACCTCGTCGCCGACGCGATCTCCGAATGCCTTCGCATCGACCGAGCGAAGGTGCGCGTCGTGGCCGCGGACGTTGGCGGTGGGTTCGGGGTCAAGGCGCAGGTCTACCCCGAGGAGATTCTGCTGGCGTGGATCGCCATCCACCTCAATGTCCCGGTGAAATGGATCGAGACCCGGTCCGAGCACATGCAGGCTGCGAGCCACGCTCGCGACCAGAACGTCAAGTTCAGCGCCGCCGTGCGCAAGGACGGCTACGTCCTGGGCCTGCGCGCGACGATCTTCTCCAGCATCGGGGCGTACGGGATCAGGCCTTTCGGTCCGCTGCTCGACCCGCTGGGCACCGCCGGGCTCATGACGGGGCCGTACGACATTCGCAACTACGAGTACGACTCGTGCGCGGTCGCGACCAACAAGTGCCCCGAAGGTCCGTACCGGGGGGTCGGCATGGTCACCGCGGTGCTCGCGCATGAGCGGCTCATGGACCTGGTCGCGGTGCGGCTCGGCCTGGACCCCGTCGAGGTGAGGCGCGTCAATTTCGTGACGCGGGCGCAGATGCCGTACATCTCGGTGACCAGCCATCCGTACGAGTCGGGCGATTACGCGGCCGCGCTGGATGCGGCGCTGCGGGCGTTCGACTACGCGGGCGCCCGCGGGGAACAGGCAAAGGCGCGCGGCGAAGGCCGTTTGCTGGGGATCGGCGTCGGCTCCTATGTCGAATACACCGGCGCGGGCTCGTCGACGTTCCAGAGGCGCGGCATGACCGACATCCCCGGCGTCGACGCCACGCGCGTCTGGCTGGCCAAGGACGGGCGCGTTCACGTCCAGACGACCTGCCCCGCGATCGGGCAAGGTTCGGAGACCACGTTCGCCCAGGTCGCCGCCGCGGGACTCGGCGTCGCGGCGGAGAGCGTCGTTGTGGAGCGGACGGACACCGCCGTGGTCGAACACGGAACCGGCTCGTTCATGAGCCGCGGCTCGGTGACCGGGGCCACGAGCGCGTTTCGCGCAGCGGGTCTGCTGCGCGAGGCGATCCTGGACGCGGCGTCGTACCGGCTCGACCAACCTGTCGAGCGCCTGTCGATCGACGGCTCGGCCGTCCTCGTCGAAGGTGCGGCCGCGGCCCTCACCCTGGCGGAGCTTGCGCAGGGCGACAACGGCGACCACGAGCTCGACGTCTCCGTGACCTACGACGCCCTGCAGGCCTCGCACCCTTACGCAACCCACGTCTGCATGGTCGAGGTGGATCGCGAGACCGGCGCGGTGCGGATCCTGCGCTACGTGGTGGCGGAGGACTGCGGCGTGCTCATCAACCCGACGATCGTCGAGGGCCAGGTCGTTGGCGGCGTCGCGCAGGCCGTCGGGGCCGCGCTCATGGAGGAGGTCGCGTACGGGCCGGACGGCGAACCGCGCAGCGGAACCTTCCTCGACTACCTCATCCCGAGCATCGGCGAGGTACCGTTCGTCGAGGTCGAGCATCTCGTCACACCGTCGACTGTCCACGAGCTGGGCACGAAGGGGGTCGGCGAGGGCGGCACGATCGGCGGGACGGCGGCCGTCGCGAACGCGGTCGCCGACGCACTGTCGCTCTCCGACGTGACGCTGCCGCTGACGCCGGACAGGATCGTCGCCGCTGTCCAATGAAGGTGGCGATGAAGGAGCCGACGCCGTTCAGGCCGGTGAGCTACCTCGAGTGGAACGCGGCGCGCCGAGGGACACGCGCGGCGCTCTGGGAGGCCGGCGACGAAATCACCCTCGAGGTGCTCCTCGACCACGTCCGCCGTTTCGAGAAGCTGCTCGCCGCCAGGGGCGTCGAGGCCGGCGACGTGGTCGGCGTGCAGCTGCCGAATGTCTGGCAGTACGTCGCGCTCGAGCTGGCGATCCCCGACCTCGGGGCGGTGATCCTGCCTTTGCCGGGCGGGCTCGGCCGGCACGAGCTCCAATGGATCACGGAGAAGACGCGACCGCGCATGGTCATCGGCGCCGGCGAGCTCGAGGAGCTCGCCTCAGCCTCGGCCGGCGGCCTGCCCGCGCCGCCGATCGCCTCGCCCGACCCCACGCGCGTCGCCGAGATCGCACTCACCTCAGGCACGACCGGGATGCCGAAGCTCGCCTCCCTTTCAGCCCGGCTCAAGCAGGTCACGTTCGAGAGCTTCACGGAGCGGCTGCAGATCACCGAGGAGGACCGCGCCCTGCCGATGACGCCGCTCACGCAGGGCATCGGCGGCATGTGCCTGTACTGCCTGCGGCGCGGAGCGGCGCTGGTCATGCTGCGCGACCCTCACTGGACCGCTGAGCACTGCCTCGCCGTGGCGGCGGAATCGCGCGCCACGATGATGGTCGGCGTGCCCACCAACGTGATCCGCATGCTGAACCACCCCCTCCCCGCGGCCACATCCTTGCGCGCGGTCGCCGTCGCCGGCGCACCGCTGCCGCCCGAGATCGCGGAGCGGTGGGAGACGACGACGGGCGTCCCGATCTCGAGCTTCTACGGCTCGATGGACGCCGGCCAACTGGCCGTGGCGAGCCCCTCCGACCCGCGGGCCCTTCGCTGGACCACCGTGGGGCGACCCCACGACCGCGCCGAGTGGCGGATCCTCGACGGCGAGATCTGCATGCGGGGCGACCTGGTCCAGGACCGCTACTGGGGCGAGACCTCGGGGCCCTACTCGAGCGACGGCTGGGCGCACATGGGCGACCTGGGGTTCGTCGACGAATCCGGCTACCTTCACGTGGTCGGCCGGGTCAAGGACATCATCATCAGGGGCGGCACGAACATCAATCCATACGAGGTCGAATCGATGCTGCGCGGACATCCGCGGATCGTGGACGCGTGCGTGGTCGCCCGCCCGGACGCGGAGCTGGGCGAGCTGCCGGTCGCGTTCGTCGTCACGCGGGACGGCTTCGAGCCGAGCCGCCAAGAGCTCGACGCGTTTTTGCAGGAGCAGGGGCTGGCGCGCTACAAGTGGCCGGTGGTGGTGCGTCGCCTCGACGAGCTCCCGCTGTCCGGCCCGGGAAAAGTCAACCGCAAGGCGCTGCGTGAAAATGCACGCGCATTGTGACGACGTCGACGTGGCATGGTTCGAAGCCGGGCGCGGCAAACCGCTGCTGCTCATCCACGGTCTCGCGGACGACCACCGCGCGTGGCGCCGCACGCTGCCCGACCTCATGGTTCGGCAACGGGTCCTGATGTACGACCTCAGAGGGCACGGGCAAACCACTCTGGGCAACCCCGACGGATCGCTGCGCCAGCTCGGCGCGGACCTCATTTCCCTCATGGACGCGACCGGTGTGGAGCACGCTTTTGTCGCGGGCTTCTCGCTGGGCGGCACCGTCGCGATGCGGGCGGCGATCGACCAACCGGACCGGATACGCGGGCTGGTCCTCGTGGCCACCTCGAGCCGGGTCGGCAAGGCGGCCGCCGACTGGTACCGCCAGCGCGTCGAGATGGTCGAGCGCGGCGATCCTTCGCTGCGCGCCACGCTCGACAACGACACCGCGGCCGTGTACGCGCAGTCGCCGGCGCAGCTGGAGGAAGGCCTGCTGATCAGGCGCGAATCCACGATCGACCCGCGCGGCTACGCCAACGCGTGCGCCGCGATGGCCGGGCTCAACGCGGCGCCGCTCGACCCGGAGCTCGGCCAGATCTCGGCGCCCACGCTGATCGTCGCCTCGGAGCTCGACCAGCACTGCCCCCCGAAGGCGGCCGAGATCATCGCCGCCGGCATCAAGGGGAGCAAGCTCGAGGTCCTGCCCCACGCCGGTCATCCCATTCCGGTCGAGAAGCCGCGCGAGCTGGCGGCCTCGATCAACGCTTTCCTGGCGGAGCTGTAGTGGGCGACGGGATGCGGGTCGACTGGGGTCAGCACGACGTTCTCACGCTGACCATCGACCGGCCCGAGCGGCGTAACGCCGTCGACCCCGAGCTGCTGAGCGCGCTGGCCGAAGCTCTTCACGCGGACGGGGCACGCGCCGGGGCGGTCATCCTGCGGGGCGCCGGCGACGATGCGTTTTCGGCCGGTTACGACCTGTCGCGACTCACGGGAACGGCAACCGACGTCGAGGCGGATCGATTCATCGGCGAGGCGGCGAGCGCGCTGCGGGCGTGCCCGGCGCCGGTCATCGCACGCCTTGCGGGTCACTGCCACGGAGCCGCTGTCGAGCTCGCCCTGAACTGCGACCTCAGGATCGCCGCGCCCACTTTGCGCATGTCGGTGCCCGCCGTCAGCCTCGGCGTCGTCTACCGCTACCAGTTCGTGGCCCGGTTGGTGCAGATCTGCGGGCTGGCGAGAGCTTCCGACCTGCTCCTCGCGATGCCCGAGCTCGACGGCCAACGCGCATACAGCTGGGGACTTCTCACGGAGATCGTGGCGCTTTCTGAGATCGACAACCATGTGCAGGCGTTGGCCGAGAAGCTGGCCTCTTCCCCACGCCCCGCGGTGCACGGCACCAAGGCCAGCCTGAACCTTCTCGAACGGCGCGCGATCGCCGGCGAGGACCTCCTTCTGGCGCAGAACATTCGAGCGGGCGCGGCCGCGAGCCCTGAGCGCAAAGAAGCCGTGAAGCGCCGCCAGCAATCGGTGACCCGCCGATCGAAGCAGTGAACGGATTCGACGTCAGCGTCGGCATCAGCCCGCGCCAATCGTTCGACAACTGGGCGGCTTTTGTCGCCGGGCTGGAGGCCGAAGGGGTCCGGCGGGTGTGGGTCATCGATTCGCAGCTCGCGATGAAGGACGTGTACGCGGGCCTGGTTGTCGCCGCGCTGAACACCACCCGGATCGGCCTCGGCACCGGCGTCACAAACGCGGTCACCCGACACCCCACCGTCACCGTCAACACGATCGCCGCGGTGGCCGAGATCTCGCATGGGCGCGCGATCCTGGGCCTGGGCGCTGGTGACTCGGCGCTGTACGGCATCGGGCTCAAGCCCCAGAAGATCGCGGAGATGGAAGAGGCGATCGGATTCTTTCGCGCCAATCTCGAAAAGAGCATCCCCATCCACCTCGCGGTCAGCCAGCAGCGGATGTGCGAGCTGGCGGGCCGCCTGGCCGACGGGGCGATCGTCATGGGTCCCGCCCAGCCGGACCTGGTGCGGCGGCAGGTCGAGTGGATCGAGGCCGGGATGCGGTCAGCGGGACGGAATCGAAAGGATGTCGAGATCGCGTTCATGGCAACCGTCGCCGACGAGCCCGAGAACGTCCGCTCGTGGGCCTCGACCCAGGCCCGGCTGCTGACGCATTACAAGGAGCTTCCAGACAGCCTGGCGGCGTTTCGCGACGAGATCAATCGCAGCGCGGACTCCTATGTCTACGCGGAGCACCTTTCGACCCACGCCTCGCATGGCGCGGCGGTGTCGGACGATCTGGTGCGGACGCTGGCGATCGTGGGCACGCCCGAGGAATGCGCGGCGCAGCTTCGAACGATTCAGGCGACCGGGATCGACTCGCTGATCTTCCCGCTCGCCGGTCGCGGCCGGCTGGAACGCTGGCGGAAGATGCGCCATGAGATCCTCGGTCAGATCATGGTGTAGCCGCCGCTGACCGAAAGCGTCTGTCCCGTGATGTAGGACGCGCGGTCGGAGGCGAGCAACAGCACCGCCGGCACGACGTCCTCGGGCGTGCCTAGACGGCGCAGCGGATACGCCTTCGCCGCTCTTTCGCGCACCTCGGGCGTGAACATCTTCATCTGCTCGGAGGACCACATCGACTCCGCGCCCGACGTCTCGGGCGAGCCGGGCACCAGCCCGGGGCACACGACGTTGAGGGTGATGCCGTGCTTGCCCACCTCGCGCGCGATGGCTTTCGACATCGCGATGACGCTCGCCTTGGTGCCGCTGTAGACCGCCTCGCGCCACTCCCCCATGCGGCCGGCGTCGGAGCCGATCGACACGATGCGGCCGTACCGATGCTCGATCATCGGGTCGAGCACCGCGCGGACCGTGTTGATGAAGCCCCATGTGTCGATGGCGATCTCGCGCTCCCATTCGCTGCGCGGCTTCTCGATGAACAGCCTGTCGATGGTCCATCCCGCGCAGTTGACCAGGACGTGGACTCCACCCATCGACTTGACGGCGAAGTCGACGGCCGCCAAGACCGAGTCATTGTCTGTGACGTCGGTCTGGCGGGCGACGATCGCGCCCTTCGGCGCCTCGGCCTCGACCTTCCTCGCCTGCTCGAGGTCGACGTCGGCGATCAGGACGCGCGCCCCTTCCGCGGCGAAGCCCAGCGAGATCGCCCGGCCGAGGTTCGACGCGCCGCCGGTGACGATCGCGACGCGATCGCTAAGCCCTAGGTCCACAGCTCGGGAGCATGCCCTCCATCTCGCAGGTCGAATTCTGCCCGAACGGGCCTGAAGGTCGACGAGCCCGAGCCGCGGCCCGGCATAGGGGGTTGTCAGCCGGCGGTTGCCCAATAGAAGTGCCCCAGCAGGGCACCGGCGACAAGTGTCAGGGCCAGCGCGAACATCGGGTAGCGCTTCGCCCACAGCGTGACCCACTCGCCGACCGACGCGCGCTTGCTCTCGGTCAGGAAGATGTCGCTGACCGCGAGCAAAGCCAGCGTCGACAGACCGACCAGGGCCACAAACCCCACTGCTTCCCTAGGAGCGTGTTCGAGCATTTTGCCCCCTGTCCGGCAGCCAGAACCACCGCCCCACCAGGAACAGGATCGAGGCGGCCGCCGCCATCGATTGCACCCCTGCCGCGTCGTAGGCGCATCGAACGTAATAGGTGATCGGCCATACGTTCTGCGAGAGAGTCACCGCTTCGATGATCAAAAGGCCGATGACCTCGACCAGGAAGACGAGAAGGAGCGTCTGGATGATCAGCGCCTCGCGCTTGCGTGGGTCTGTCTCCGGGTGGTCCACCTCTCTCAGATTCTTGTGGCGCTGAGAATGCTTGGGGTCGATGGACTGCCATCTCGCCGTCAGGTGACCCAGCACGAAGGCAAGGAGGCACACGCCCACCATCACCCACTGCGGCGGCGACGCCTCCCGCTGCGGCGGGTTCGTGCACGGCGGCCCCGTGTGGGTGAGGGTGTACGAGACGGCCGACACCATGCCCCAGACGAGGAGCGCGAACGCGACGAGCAGAAGGACCACCGATATCCAGGTGACGACCCCGCGCGCTCGCTCGGGGAATTGCCAGTTGAGGATTCGATCGATGAGGCGCTCGGGTTTCGGCTCCTTCCTAGTAACGGCTGCCGGTTGCTGAGGCGTGACAGCTGCGGACATCAGTGCCAGAAGAAGTGCCCGGCCAGCAGGCCGGTGACGAGGAAGATGGGGGCGAGCACCTGGGCCACGGGCATGATCCACTCCGGCAGCTGGATCCTGTCCGGTAGGGCCAGGTACGGCGCGGCCTGCTTGGTCGCAAGGCCGATCAGGATGTCCCAGCCGTCGATCAGGACCAGGAAAGCGACCAGGCAGAGCGGTGGAATGAAGAACGAGGCGTCGCGATTGAGGTGCGCGGCGTCCGCCTCGAACACGGAGATCGCCGTCGTGACGACCGCAAGGATGATGCCGATCCTGCCGACCGGGATGTTGCGCACGACGTAGAGGTGGGGATGGCGGGCAAGCGTTTCGGTCCGGGCGTTTGCTTTCTCCCCGACCTGGAGCAGTAGCTGGATTGCCTCGACCGAACCCATTGGGGCCGGGTTCTCCCAGGCCGCATTTGCGATCGCAGCCGAGACCTCCGCCTCCCAGAGCGGACCCTCCGCGTTGGCCCATGCCTTCTGGACGGCGGAACCCGCGGACCCGGTCGTCACCCCCAATGTCGTGAGCAGCGCGACCGCCGCGGACAGGATACCGGTGGTGTTATGCGCGGTCGACGAGATGTAGAGCGCCGCGCCGGCGACGATAATCAGGAGGAAGAGAAGGAGGCCGATGCCTGTGCCGAGAAAGCTCCATGCGAGGCCGGCAACTTTTCTCACGACTGACGCCATGGCGGCGAAGTAGTAGGTCGGGCCGGCGATGTCCATCGGATTCTTCTCGCCGGACAGGAGTCCACGCCACACGTCCCCCTGCCGGCGCAGGGCCGCCTCGATTCGCAGCCGGGTCTTGCGATCGTCCCAATCGAAGGGGATGTTGGGATCGTCCATCGTCGGCCGGAACATCCAGAACCCCCATCCACCCAGGGTCGTGGAGACCGCGTCGGCCGCATGGCCGTCAAACCAGTCGCGCAGGTCGAGGAGCCAGCCCTGGATGGTAAAGACCCGATCGCCCTCGAACATGCCTAGCAGCGCGGTCTTCACAGCGATGCCCTTGTCGCGGTCAGACGAGAGTCCCTCCACGCCCCGGCTCGTAGCGACGGCGCACGGGATGAGCACCGTCTCCGCGAGGGCTCGACCCAGGCCGTAGCTCTTTCCGATCCGGAACTCGGAGACGGTGAGACCCTCCAGCAGGATCTTATGAATCGCCTCTATGTCCAAGCCGAACCCGAACGCGTCCTTCGCCGCCGCGGCGTCGACCTGAACTTTGAGCTCCGCGGCGAGGGGAGGGTCCGTCTGGACCCACACCAGGTCGATGTCATGCTTGACTTGATTTATCAGCAGCGATCGGCGCTCCTCGGCCTTGAGGCTCCCAAGCCCCGGAAGCGAGTCGTCGAGCATGGCTCTCGTCGCTGCTTCGATCATAGCCAGCCTCGACGGCTGGTCTTCGCCAGGGACCTCCGCAGGCGCCAGCTTGTGAGGTCGCTTCGCGCGGGGCTTCGGCGGCCTGCCCGGAGGCACACCGTAGGAGCCCACCTTTTCGAAGTGATAGAGCTCGGCCATGTGCCACCCAAGGGCGAAGGCGTGCTGCACCTGCTCCTGCAGCTTTTGTTTCGCCAGATCGGCCGCGGTCGGCTGACCGTTCTGCTGCCCCAAGACCCCTCCACTCTTGCCCTGGCCGCCCCGCTTACGACACGCGCAGTAGAGCTAAGAACCGCCCAGTTGTCAAGTGGAGAAAATCCGGAGACTTAACCGGGCGCCAGGCCCAGGTACGCCTGCTGGATCGTCGGGTCGGCCAGCAGCTGCGCCGAGGGGCCGGATCGGGTGATCCGGCCCGTCTCCAGGACAAACGCCTGCGTCGAGACGGTCAGCGCGGTGTCGATGTCCTGCTCGACCAGCAGGACCGCTGTCCCGGACCGGGATATGTCCGGCAGCCGGGCGACGATCTCGTCCACCGTCTTCGGCGCGAGGCCCAGAGAAAGCTCGTCGATCAACAGAAGATCCGGCCGGCTCATCAGGCCGCGTGCGATCGCGCACATCTGCTGCTCGCCTCCCGACAGCGTCGAGGCGATCTGGTTCAGGCGGCTGCCCAGGATCGGGAACAGCTCGACGACACGCGAGATGTCCCCGTTCTTGCTACGCCACCCTCCCAAGAGCAGGTTTTCGCGCACGGTCAGGCCCGAGAACAGGCGGCGCCCCTCCGGCACGTGGGCGATGCCGAGGTCGACGATGTTCTCGATGGGCGCGCCGGCGATCTCGCGGCCTCGGAACGTGATCGAGCCCGACCTCGACGGGATCATGCCCGAGATCGCCCTCAGCAGCGTCGTCTTACCCGCACCGTTGGCGCCGACCAGCGCCACGACCTGCTCGGCTTCGACCGCAAGGCTCACGTCCCACAGGATCTGCACGCGGCCGTAGCCGGCGTTGAGGCTGCGAATCTCGAGCAGGCTCACGTCAGCTTGTCTTCCGGTAGCGGTGGCCGAGGTAGACCTCGATCACGCGCTCGTCCGACAGAATCTCCGCGGGCGGCCCCATGGCCAGCGTCGAGCCGTGGTGCAGCACCAGGATCAGGTCGCTGATCGAGACGATCGCCTTCATGACGTGCTCGACCGCGACGATGGTGATGCCGCTGTCGCGCAGCCGGTGGATCAGCTCCACGGCGGTCGCGATCTCTTGCGACCGGAGCCCGGCCATCACCTCGTCGAGGAACAACAGCTTCGGACGGCTTGCGAGTGCCTTGGCCAGCTCGAGGCGGCGCGCATCCGCGACGCTCAGCTGGCTCGGCGCGTCATGTGCGTGTTTCTCGATCCCGACCAGCGCGAGCAGCTCATCGGCCGTGGCCAGGGCGTCGCGCACGGTCCTGTCGTGGGCGTTGCCGTGCATCGCTCCGATGGCCACGTTCTCGCGCACGGTCACGCCGCGAAAGGGCTTGACGATCTGGAACGTGCGGGCCACCCGGTCGTGGGCGATGACCCACGGGTGCTGCCCGGTGACGTCCTGTCCGCCGATGAGAACCTGTCCGCTCGTCGGCCGGAGGTGGCCGGTGATGACGTTGATCAGGGTCGTCTTGCCCGCGCCGTTCTGCCCGATGACGCCGACGATCTGGCCCTCGGACACCGAGAAGCTGACGTCGCGCAACGCCCAGAGCCCGCCGAACCGCTTCGACAGATTGCGGACTTCGAGGATCGGGTCGCTCACCGTCTGCGGCTCAGCGATCACAGCCGGTACCGCCTGATGTTGTCGAGGAGCGAGAAACGGCGCGCCATCCACGCGTCGCGGAAGAAGTTGACGACCCCCTGGGGGAAGAAGACGACGACCACGACGATGATCGCGCCGAAGATCAATTGGTTGTACGTGCCGAGGTTGACGCGCAGGAACTGCGACAGGAGCTCGAGCCCGACCGCGCCGACGAGCGGTCCGACGACAGATCCGCTGCCGCCGATGACCACCATGATCACCATCAGGACCGTGAAGCTCGGGTCGAAGACATCGGTGGGATAGAACTCGATCTGCTGAAAGGCGTAGAAGGCGCCGGCGCAGGCGACGATCGCGCCCGAGACTCCAAACGCCACGACCTTCACCACCGTGGTGTTGATGCCGACGGCGGACGCGGCGGCCTCGTCCTCGTGCACGGCGACCATCGCGTACCCGAAGCGGCTGCGGGCCAGAAGCGTGGAGATCGCAACCGAGGCCGCGGCGAGGACCAGGAACGCGACGTAGAAGCCCGGCTTGCCGAAATACGCGGTGGGCGCCTGGTCGCCGAAGGTCGGGATCGTGATCCCCAGACCGCCCCCGGTCACGGGCGTCATGTTGTTGATGACCTCGCGCGCGCCTTCGGCCGCGCCCAGCGTCGCGATGGCGAAGTAGTGGCCGCGCAGGCGCAGCAGAGGCACGCCGATGAGGACGGCGAACAGCACCCCGCCGAGGATCGCCGCCGGCATGGCGACCCAGAACGAGACGTGGTAGTTGTTCATCAGCACCGCGGTCACGTACGCGCCAAGGCCGAAGAACACCACCTGTCCGAAGCTGGCGTAGCCCGTGTAGCCGCCGATGATGTTCCAGGCCTGGGCCAGGGCGACGAACATGAAGACGGCGGACAAAAGGCGCATCGTCCCCGGCTCGATGAGCTGCTGGAGGCCGAGCAGCAGCGCGATTACCGCAACGCCGGCGAGCGCCGGCCAAGAATTGGCGAGCGTCCGCGAACGGACCCAATCGACCACGACCTCTCGGCCGGTGCGCTGTCGTCCCTGAAGGATCGCCGCCAGCGCGTCGGTCGACGAGCTTACGCTCTGGGGTCCCCGCGAACTCACGGCGAAGCCTCTGAGTTCGTGGGGACTTTCACACCTCCACTCGCCCGCCGTACTGGGCCTTGCCGATGAGGCCTGAGGGCCTGATGATCAAGGTCGCAATCAGCACCGCCATGGCGATCGCGTTGACCCACGTCCCGGTCAGGAGCAGGCCGCCGATCGACTCCGCGATTCCGAGCACGAGGCCGCCCGCGAGCGCGCCGTACATGTTGCCGAGGCCGCCCAACACCGAGATCACGAACGCGTCGAGCGTCAGCTGGCCCGGCGTGGTCGTCGGATTGAAGGAGCCGACGGTGGCGATCATCGTGCCGGCGACCCCCGCCAGCGCGGCCGCGATGCCGAACGTCACCGCATAGATATGTCGCGCGCGTATGCCCATCAGCCGGGCCGCGCCGCGGTCCATGCCGGTGGCGCCGATCGCATGTCCGAGCCGGGTGCGCGTCATCAACGCGGCCAGCGCGAACGTGATGATGACGGCCAGGAAGAACGCGGCCAGGCGGCCGTACGGAACGTTCACCGTGCCGATGACGAAGCTCTGCGACGCGTAGCTCGTGTCGATGGTCCTGTCGTCGGCCGTGAACAACAGCTGCAGGATGTTGAGGATGACGAGGCTCAGGCCGAAGGTCAGGAGCAGCGTGAGGAAGATCGGCGCGTTGACGACGAGGTTGATCAGGCCCCGCTGGATGACGTAGCCGAAGCCGAACATCGCGACGGCGACGATCGGAATCGCGAGGAACGGGTCAAGACCGAAGTGCTGATTCAGCAGCCAGGCCACGTACGCGCCCGTCACGGCGAACGCGCCGTGGCTGAGGTTGATCACGTTCATGATCCCCCAGACGAGCGAGAAACCGACGGCGACCAGCGCCAACAGGCCGCCCTGCACGACGCCGTAGGCGGCGGCCTGCGCGAACTGGGTCATGCAGCGATGGCAGGCCAGTTCGCGGGCGTTGAGGACAGGTTGCTCGGGTAGATGGTCACGAAAGCCGACTTCTGGATCTGGATCGCGTACATCGGCTTGGTCGTGTTCATGCCGGTGGAGTCGAACTGGATGTGGCCGTAGAACGTGTCGACGCTCAGGCCGGCCAGCGCCGTGCGCACCGCCGCGGGATCCGCCGATCCGGCCTTCTGGATGGCCAGGGCAAGAGCCTCGCACGCGGCGGCGGCGTCGGCCGCCTGGTACGGGTACTGGTTGGGGGACCAGCCGTACGTGTTCGTGAAATTGCTGAGGAACTGCTTCGCGGTGCCGAAGAGGCTGTCCGAGGTGGAGAGCTCGGGCACCCACTGAGTGCTGCCGATCACGCCTTCGGATTTCGTGCCGAGGGCTGAGATGAAGGCCGGCGTCGGAGGCGCCACCGTGGCGGCGAAGCCGTACTTGGGCTTCACCCCCAGCTCCGACGCCTGCTTGATCGCGGCCACCGCCTCGTTGAGGTGCGCCGAGATGATGATCACGTCCGGGTTCGTGCCCTTGATGGCGATGAGCGCGCTCGAGACGTCGGTGACGTTGGCGTTGACCTTCGTCGAGGACGTGTAGGCGGTGGCTGACGGAACCACGGTCATGCCCTTTGCCTGCGCCTCGCTCACGCCCTTCTCGGCCGCGTGCTGGCTGAAACCGTCGTTGGCGGCGATGATCGCGACGGTCTTGGGGGCGGGATTCAGCGCCGCGAGGGTGTCGATGATGGTCGTGACGTAGGTGCTGCTCGGCGCCAGAACAGCGAACGTGTTCTTGTAGCCGTGCGTGAAGATCGCGGTGTCGGCTCCGTTGCTGTCGACCATGACCTGGCCATTGCGCTCGACCACCGGCGCGACCGCGGTAGTCGCGGGCGAGCCGTAGGGGCTGAGGATGAGCTTGTAGCTCTTGTCGTTGTACTGGTCGACGATCTGCGCCGACGTGGCGGAGACACTCTGGTCGTCCTGCGTCACGAGGGTGACCTGGTGGGACTGGCCGCCGTACTGGATCCCGCCCTTGGCGTTCAGCGTCTGGACGCAGAACTTGTAGCCCTGCAGCGTGTACAGGCCCTCGGCCTGACCGAACGCCCCGGTCTGGGACACCGGCGCGGCGAAGGTGATGCCGGAGCCGCTGGTCGAGGTGTTGGAGCTCGTACCGCAAGCGGCGGCTCCGAGAGCGAGGACGATCCCAAACGCAAAGAGCGCGCCAGGCCTACCGATCATGGTCAAACCCTCCCCCACAAAGGTCGCTTTACGCGCTGATTATCCCCCTCCCGAACTAGTGTGGCAGGGCCAGGCGCTCGTGGACCAGGCGAACCGCCGTCGCGCCCTCCCCCACCGCGGTCGCGACGCGCTTGATCGAGCCGTGCCGGACGTCGCCGACAGCGAAGACGCCGGGCTGGCTCGTCTCGAGTAGCAGCGCCGTCGGGGGTCCGGGTTTCCTGGCTCATGTGACCTGCGACTGAATATAGGTCAGGGCCGGACGTCGAACTCCTTCGCGAGGTCGGCCGGCAGCGCGAGGGCCGGGTCGAGATCGGCCGCCAGCCCGCCCTGCTGCAGCGCCTTCACGACGAGGCTGGAGCAGATCTCGTGGTTGCGGCGCACCCAGCGAAGCGGCCATCCGAACAGGAGATGCAGGCCTGCGCCCGCCATGTCCAGGTAGCCGAATGCCTGGCCCACCTGCGCGAGGATGTAAGTGACGGCGCGCTGCCGGGCCTCCAGACGGAACTCCTCGCCCAGACGCACCAGGTGGTACTCGTCATCGCGGTACTTGGCGAGTGGGCTGCTCCTCACTCCGGTCAGTTCCGCTTCGACCAGCGTGCCGTCGCTGTCGACCAGCAGCGCCGCGTGGCTCCAGTGCGCGAAGGGCGCGTCGGGTCCCGTGAAGCGCCGCTTCTCGGCGTGGCTGATCAGCGCCGCGATGAGGTGGTGGCGGTGGGCCAGGATGAAGTCGCCGGGCACGAGGTTGGCGGCATCTTGACCCGGACCGTAGCGTTCGACCTTTGCCATCTCTCTCCCGAGTAACGCGGGAAGGGCTGTCGTTCTCGCTTTGCCCCTCAGAAATAAAGCGTGCCGCCCGTGTCGGGTCCGGGCGAGCCGCTCCCGGTGCATGGGGTCGTGGACCAAGCCACAACTTGCCCTCGTGAGCCGATGACCTGAACGGTCTGACCGGAGTCTTTTGGCGGGACGACGACAGCCACCGTCACCAGCACCGTTTGGGTGACCGTGCCATATAGGCCCCGCGCGGGTCCGAAAACAATGTTCTCCGTCTGACCAACTGTCGGATCGTTGTAGTACTGGCTTGGCTGCTCGACGCACCGGCCCTGGTCTGCGATCGTCGTGTACACCGCCTTGTACGCGGTCATCTCGAGCATTCCGCCGTCGGCGAGACGGTAGGCGTATGACGGGTACTCGAACGCTGGGGAGTACTGCCCGGCAATCGTCCAGTTGAACGTTCCCCTGTACAACTGCTGCACGCCGCGCTGTGACTTGACGACGGCTTCGAGCGAAGGATCGTTTGCGAAGCGCGGATCGCGCGCACGGCCCGCAACCCCTGCGCCCACGTCGGCCGCAAGGGCCTGGCCAAGCTCATCGATCCCGACGATGTAGCGGCCGCTTTCCGAGGCCGGAACTGGTTCAAGGTAGCCATCACCGCTTATGGCGAGCGCGGGCAACGTCGCACCGGTGTCGAGCTGCGCCGCAGTTGCGGCATTCCAGGCGATGCCGGGCGACCTGCTGAAGAGCACAAGCAGCTTGCCTGGTTGCGTGAACGTATTCTCGTGGTACGTGACCGTTGCAAGCGCCAGGAAGTTGGCGGGCTGGCCCGGCACCGAGACATAAATCTGCTCACCTCGATCCACGGTGAACTCGCCGCTCGTGTACACAAATTTCGCGGCGGCGCCTGGCGTGGCGACGATCTTCAGGCCCGCCTCGTCCATGGCCTGCTGCGCACCTGTCTCATCGCTCACCAGGTCGGACGATGACTGCGGGCCCCGGGCGGCGTCGTGCGACTCGACCCAATACTTGAAGGCGCTCGTGGCGAACGCCTCGTCGGGGCGCGGCCGCCACGAGACGACCACCCAGTACGGTTGCGGCGATTTGGCATCGAGGGCTCCCACCGCGTAATCCCACTGACCCTTCGACGCCTGTGGGACGACGATCGTGATCGGGGGCTGATCCGACGTGAGGCTTTGGGTCGACCCGGTCGGCGAGATCGCTGAGAGCGCGAACTTCGAAGCCGGCCAGTCGAGGGTGATCTCGAGGTCCGTCGTGCCGTCTGCAATTCCAGCGCTTTGCGCGCCCGTCGGCTGGCCGGACGCCAACGAGCCGCCAGAGACACTCATGACCGCGCCCTGGGCCGAATCGACCGCGACGTTGAAGATCGTGAAGCTGTCGCTCCGGTCTGATGCCGGTATCGGCGCGGGAGAGGTTGGGCCGGCGCCGGCCCGGACGGTGCTCGACTGCCCGCCGGTCAGCGTCACGGTGCTGCCCTGCGCCGCCACGGTCACCGCGCCGCGCCAGCTGTTCACCCGCGTGACGGTCGGTCCGCCCGTCGAGTCGACGATGACCTCGAACTCCGTGCCGCGAACCTCGACCGTCGTGCTGTTCGGCCCGTCGATCTCGAAGCTCGATCCACGAGAAAGAGCGGCGACCCTGCTCCACACCTTGCCGTTCGACTGCAGCAGCTGATAGTTCCAGACCCCGTTCGACCCCTTGATGGACTTGACCTGCAACGTCGAGTCCGAGTCGAGGCGGGTGATCGACCCGTCCGGATAGCCGACCGCGGCTTTCGTGTCATGGGCCGTCTTCACGACGTCGCCGGACTGAAGCTGATCCCCGCTGTGCGCCAGGCCGGTCGCCGCGCTGCCGGTCCGCTGGACGTGGACCTGACCGAGGAAGACCGTGAGATTCGCGCTCGCGACGACGAGCGCGATGACTGAAACCGCGACCAGTCCGGCGTAGCCGATGAACAGGACCGCGATGGTCCCGACGCCGACGCGGCGCCATGTGCGTCTCACGCCGGCGACTCCATTGGCTCCGGCGGCGCGGGAGTGACCTCGGGCGGCTGATCGGCTATCGGTTGTTCCTCAAGCTGCGCGGGCTTGGGCGCTCGGCGGATGGCACCGGCCAGGATGACCCCGAGGACGAGGCCCGCGATTGGCGGGGCCAGCCCGGCAATGTTTCGCGGATCGATCCACAGCATCTGCTGCAGCAACAGGCTGATGCCCGCGCCGCCGATCAGCCCGGAGAGGCCACCCGCAATCCGGCTGCCGATGCGGCCCTTGCCGCGCGCCGCCTTCCAGATGCCGAGCAGGCCGAGGAGGCCCAGGATCGCGCCGGTGGCCCCGGCGGCGTTGCGGACCGGGCTCTGGTTGTCCACCGCGACGAGAAGAGTTCCGGTGCACGTATTGGTGGTAGCCGACATGACCAGCACCCTCGCGTAGCGGCTGTAGTCGGAGACCTTGATGCCGTTCTGGCCGTCGTACTGCTCCTTGAAGCCGCCGACCTGGGGAAGCGGGATGCCGAACCCGAACAGGTAGACCGTGACCTGAACCGATGTCTGGTCCTGGGGCGCGGACCCGTGGATCGCAAGGACTTCGTCCTGGTCCAGGTGGAGGGCGGAGGCGTTGGTCAGGTCGACGCTTCCGGATCGGGATCCGACCGCCTGCGCGTGGCAGCCGCCGTTGATGTCGGCCGACGCGAGCACGGCGCTCGACAGGCCCAGAAAAGTCGCACCCCCCAGGGCCGTCATGAACCTAACTGCGGGCCTGGCGCGGACCACGGTCACCCCTCCCTAGGAGTCCGCCAGCTTGAGCCGCCCGCAAGGTAACACCGGACGGAGGTCGTGGCAAGGCCCCCTCCGACGCTTCGGGCCACCTCCCCACACGGTCGGGAGGAGGATTGCTTATGTGATGTGTGGGGGAGGCAGGTCCGTCGGTGGGCTCGGCCACGCTACCGGTTGGTCCGGTATGGGCGGCGGCGCCGGTGCCATGGGCGCGGCGGTTGGCGGGACCTGCATCTGCATCGGCATCGGGGCGGTGGCGTTCGCCAGCACCGGGCGGCGCTGGGTGCGCCAGAAGGCGAACATTCCGACCAGGAATCCAACCGCGAGGGCGGTGAATCCGACCGCAATCACCAGGCGGTAGTCAGGTGCGGTCGTGCCGCCGGTGAAGCCGGCGAGCGCAACATCCGGTCCGGTCGTCGCGGTAAGCGTCTGGGGCTTCGTCCAGGAGAGCTTCCAGATCGCCGTCTTGCGGTCGAGGGTGAAGAGCGCGCCGGGCGCAGAGGTGATCACGTGCGGCAGCGTCAGGGTGAAGGTGATGACGAAGATCGACGCCACCTCGTCATCGGTGATGACCTGCTGCGAGCCGGGTGACGGCGACGGCAGCGGCGTCGGGCTCGTCTTGAAGGTGTAGGTGTCATTCGCGCCCGAGGTGGTGTGGGTCGCCGCGCTGAAGAGCCCTCCGGTATTGGAGAGGTTGAGCGTCGGGCTCGCCCCGGAGGTGGCGGCGGAGGGGCTGAGCTTCGAGGGCTGGGTCAGGAACGCGAACGCGTCCTTTTCCGTCTTGAAAGGGATCGTGACCAGCGCGCCCGACTCGTCACCCTCGTTGACGAGGCTGATCTTGGCGCCCGGGTACTTTGCCTGAAGGGACTTGTTCGCGGCGGCGATGTCGCTTGGGCTCAGACCCCCAATCGTCGCCCCGCTGCTGCTCTGCATGAGCGATTTGGGGAACAGGAACTTGAGCCCGACGTTGACCGACCCGTCCGCGTTGAAGGAGGCGCTCGTGTCATAGCCGCAGGCGGCGGCCGCCAGTAGCAGCGCGGTCAGGACGACGGTTCGGGCTAGCAGCTTCGGCACGGGGCACCATTTAGCCACGGCGGGCCCGGGGCTGAGTCCAACTTAAGCAAAAGACGCGCGTACGCTGGGGTCATGGCTGCTTGCACCCACCTGGACGAGATCCGCGAGGTCACGCCGTCCGCCGAAGGCTGCGAGGACTGCCTGCGCACCGGCGGTCGCTGGGTCCATCTCCGGCTGTGCATGACGTGCGGCCACGTCGGCTGCTGCGACAGCTCGCCGAGCAAGCACGCGACGAAGCACTACCACGCCTCGAAGCACCCGATCATCAGGTCGTTCGAGCCGGGCGAGGACTGGGCCTGGTGCTGCGACGACGAGGTGATGCTCGACCCCTCCAACTGGGTCGTCAACGGACCGATCGCCCACCCGGTCTAACTCTCGGGACGGGCGCGGCCACCCGACCCTGACCTGAACTACAGTTGACCCGATTCCCGGCCACGAAGCCATAGGAGATCGGGATGGCGATCGCCAAGAAGGAAAAGAAGCGCAAGAAGAAGGACGGCCAGTGGGCCAAAAACGGGGCCAAGCAGGGCGTGCTCTCCCGAAAGGACTACGACAAGGAGCTTCGCCGGCTGCAGGTCGAGCTTCTGCAGCTGGAAGAGTGGGTCAGGCAGCGCGGCCTTCGCGTCGTCGCGCTGTTCGAAGGGCGCGACACGGCCGGCAAGGGTGGCGTGATCAAGCGCATGACCGCCCTGCTCAACCCTCGATTCGCCAGGGTGGTGGCGCTTCCGGCCCCGACCGAGAGAGAACGAACCCAGTGGTATTTCCAGCGCTACATCGCGCACCTCCCCGCGGCCGGTGAGATCGTCTTTTTCGACCGGAGCTGGTACAACCGGGCCGGCGTCGAGCGGGTGATGGGCTTCTGCACCGACGAGGAATACGACGAGTTCATGCGCGCGACTCCGCAGTTCGAGCGGATGCTGGTCCGCGCCGGGATCGTTCTCGTGAAGTACTGGTTGTCCGTGAGCGACGCGGAACAGGAGCGCCGGTTCCTGGCGCGAATCAACGACCCGAGCAAGCGGTGGAAGCTGAGCCCGATGGACCTTCAGGCGCGAGCCCGCTGGGTCGATTACTCCGAGGCCAAGGACCAGATGTTTTCGTACACCGACATCAAGGAAGCGCCGTGGTACGTCGTGGAGACAGACAACAAGCGCGCGGCGCACCTGAATCTCATCAGTCATTTCCTTTCGCAGATTCCATACGAAGAGGTCGCGCACGAGGAGATCAAGCTGCCTGCACGGCAGAACCGCAGCTACAGCCGCCCGCCCAAGAGCTCGCAGCGCATGGTGCCAATCACTTACGAGGTGGAGTAAAAGGTGAAAGTCAGCGATCTCCCGCCGGGCCGCCTGCTCTCCGTCACTCCGCAAACGCGCCTTGCCGACGTTGCGCGCGCGATGCGCCTCGAAGACTCCGACTCGGCCGCGGTGATGGATGGCGGCAGGCTGGTCGGCATCATCACCGAGCGCGATCTGGTGCGGGCGATTGCCGAAGGCGTGAACCCCACGCAGGCGACCGCGGAGGTGATCATGACCCCGAACCCGGCGACCGTGAACGGCGAGGAGGACGTGAGCGTCGTGGCGCTGAAGATGATGCGTCTGGGCATCCGCCACCTACCAGTCGTCGATGACGACGGCAAGCCTGTCGGACTTGTTTCAGCCCGCAACCTGGTGGCGGTGCTCGACCGAGCCAGTTCCTAGGACCGGATGATCGACGACCCGGTCCTCATTGAGAGCATCCGGTTGCGCGCGCGACCGACCTCGCCGGCGGTGGGCCGATCGCGGTCCGGCTCCTCGGGGAGGACGTCGTCGTGTGGCGATCGCCTCGTGACGTATATGCCTGGCGCGACCTGTGCGTGCATCGAGGCACGCGACTTTCCCTCGGCCGCGTCGTCGACGGGTCGCGGCTCGAGTGTCCCTATCACGGTTGGACGTACGGCACGGACGGTCGATGCGTGCTGATGCCGGCGCATCCCGAGCAGGCACCGCCGGCAAAGGCATGCGTGACGACGTTTCAGGCGCGCGAGGCGCACGGCGCCGTGTGGGTGACGCTGGGCAGCGGACGGTCCGAGATTCCGCGCTTCGAGCTGATGGAGGATCCGGCGCACCAGGTGCTGATGGCCGGGCCGTACCGGGTCCGGGCAAGCGGCCCGCGGGTGATCGAGAACTTCCTCGACGTGGGGCATTTCCCGTTCGTGCACGAAGGGATCCTTGGCGACCGGAGCCGTCCGGAGATCGAGGATTACGAGGCGGTGGTCAACGCGGACGGCGTGCTCGCGACGGGAGTGAAGGTCTACCAGCCGGACCCGTACGCAACCGGGCAGGGCTCGACCGTCACGTACACGTATCGCGTGCACCGTCCGCTATCCGCGTCATTCATCAAGCACGGCGAGCATTCTTTCGGGATGCTGCTGTCGGTGACGCCTCACGATGCTGTCGACTCGACGGCGTGGATGTGGATGGCGATGAACTACGAGCCGGAGTCGGAGATGGTCGAGTTCCAGGACCGCATCTTCGCCCAGGACAGGCCGATCCTCGAGTCGCAGCGGCCCGAGCTGCTGCCTTTGGACCTGCAGGCGGAGCTGCATCTCCGCAGCGACCGGACGGCAATCGCGTATCGGCGCTGGCTGCGCCTGCTCGGTGTGCGAACCGGGGCTTCGTGAGGGATTATCTTGGCCACTCGGAGTCGAACACTTCGGCCGAGGCGAGGTGTTCGTCCTGGCCGTCTGCTAGTCCTCCCAGTTGATTTCGGCCGCTTCCACGGGCTCCTTGATTCCCTTCAGGACGTAGCTCTTCAGGCCATTGACCTGCCGGCCACTCGCTTCGAGGGCTTCGCGTGAGGCGATGATTCCGTCCGCGGGGGCCGCCGCGCACAGGCGCGCCGTCCGGTTCACCGCCGCGCCTCGGACCGTCGAGTCCGCGGCCTGCACCTCCCCCACATGGATCCCAATCCGGACCTGCGGCGCGTAGCCATGCAGCCTGCGGTGGGTCGACAGCCGGCGCTGGATCGATCTCGCGCATTCGATCGCGTCGGCTGCAGATTCGAACACGACAAAGAATCCATCGCCCGCGTGGTCGACCTCGCGGCCTTGGTGTTCGGCGAAGCAGTGTCTCATCTCGCCGTCCATCCATTTGCTGAGGTCGTGCCAAGCCGCATCGCCGATGGCCTCTACCAGGGGAGTCGAGCCTGCCAGGTCGGTGAACATCAGCGCGTGCCTCGAAGGAGTCGGGCGTGATTCGGTCCTGAGGGCGGTTTTGAGCTCCTCTCGCGAGCGGATCTCCAGCTTGTCGTAGACGTGGCGCAGGTGATACTCGACCGTCTTCGGGCTCAGGAAAAGCCTGGCCGCCGCTTCGCGCGTGGTGGCGCCTTCGGCGAGCGTGAGCGCGACCTGTAGCTCCTGCGGCGTCAGCTGCTGCCGAGAGCTGTCGTCACGGACGCGAGCAGTCTCGCCACTCGCACGCAGCTCCTGCATCGCCCGCTCGGCCCACGGCGCCGCGCCCAATTGGTCGAATGCTTTCAGGGCATCGCGCAAATGCCGGCGCGCGTCGACGCGGCGCCGGGATCGTCTCAGCCGCTCACCGTAGTAGAGCTGCGTTCGCGCTCGCTCGAATACGTCCGGTGTGTCGCGGTGGTAGCGGAGCGCTGTCTCGTACTCCTCGACGTAGCTGTCATCGGCCGCGACCAGGGCCCTCGCCCTGGCGGCCCGCGCCAGCGCAAACGGCTGGCCCTTTGCCTCGGCGGCGGGTCGATACCTGGCGGCCACCTCGCGTGCTTCGGCGAGTCGTCCGAGCCGAACCAGCGCGTCGACAACGTCGGGTGCTGGAGAGAGGTCCGGGTCGTTGATCGACACCTCGGCCAACCAGGACTCGCACGCCTGAAAGTGGCGGAGCGCTTCATCCGGACGCCCCAAGCCCAGCTCGAGCTGGCCGAGAGCGATCAGGCACCACGCTTTGTAGAGTCCCGTTCCGTACCGGTCGGAGAGCTCGAGGGCTTCCGCGGCGTGAGCTCGGCTCTCATCGACCCTACCCTCGAGCGCGTCAAGCCAGGCCAGCCCCGCGGTCAAGCCGGCAAGCCTTGGGAACTGCGTGGTCTCACGGGCCACGCGCGCGCCCTCCTCGTAGTTCGCGCGTGCGAGCGGCCAGCGATCGGTGGCGGCGGCGTCGCGGCCGAGCATGAACAGCAGCGAGGGTAGGGCGGCGGTCGGCGCGTGCTCCCGCGCCTGCTGAAGGGCCCGATCCAGGAGGTCGCGCCCCGCTTCAGCCTCGCGGAGGAACAAGCCCACGAAGCACTCGCAGATCAGCAACAAAGGGTCGGCGCTGTCATCTGGGAGCGCCTTGAACAGCTCCACGCTCTCGTGGAAGTGTCTCGGACCATCGGAGCCCTGCCCAGCGAGGACGACCAAGCTGCCGTACGCGACATGGGCGAAGATCGCGAACTCCGGCGGATCGTCCGGGCGCAACATGCCGACGGCATGGCGCGCGTCGGCAAGCATGTCGGATGGCTGGCCGGCGCCGAAGGTCGACACCACCGCATCGGCGAGGATGCGAATCGCCTTCAACCGGTCGATGGGCTCGATCGCGCCGGCGGCGCCGACCAACATCCGATAACCGTCGGCCACCGAACCGCGCCGCATGGCGATGTGGCCGCTGAGGCTGTCGATGTCCACGCGGAGCTCAAGGTCTTGCGCATGGCCACGCGCTGCGGCGAGCATCGCGAGGGCGTCCTCCACCTGTCCAGCGAGCCAGGCGTTGTCGGCCGCGTTGAAGAGTCTCGCGGCGCGCAGCTCGAGCGGCTCCGTGAGCCGCGCCGATTCCGCCCACGCGCCCGCGGCGGCGGCGTAGCCCGAGCTCTCGCGAGCTCGTCGGGCCGCAGCTTCGAGTGCGGTCGCGGCGTCCGCGTCCCACCCGCTCGCAGCCGCCGCGAGGTGCCACGCGCGTCGATCGGCGTCATCGGGAGCGGTCATGACGCTCGCGAGCGCCTTGTGAGCGGCGCGGCGATCGGCCGGTGCGGCGGAGTGATAGATCGCAGCTCGCGCCAGCGGATGGACGAACTCGACGCGGTCCGCGCGTTCGATCACGAGTCCCTTCGCACCCTCCGCCTGCTCCACATCGGCCGGCTCGAGCTCCAGCGCCCGAGCGGCGCGCTGGACCAGACCCAGCTCCGGGGTTCCCGAAGCGGCCATCAGGAGCAGCACGCGCCTTGCCCCCTCCGCCAGCCCGCTCGCCCTGCGCAGGTACGCCCGCTCGACGCTGGTCGCAACGGGCAAGTTGTCCCGGGGCGAAGGCGACATCCGAGGTGCTTCGTGTCCGAGCTCCAGAAGCGCGAGCGGATTTCCGCCGGTCGCCTCGAGCATCCAGCGCGCGATGTCCGCCGATACCCGGTCGGCGGCGCCACGCTCCAAAAGCTTCGTCGCCGAGGCCGGATCGAGACCGCGCAGCCTCAACTCGGGAAGGCCGGCACCGAAAAAGGGAGACTCCTCTCCGTCACGGACCGCAATGACGATCGCGACCGGATCGGCGAAGAGCCGGCGCGCGGCGAAGGCGATGGCTTCGGCCGACGCGCGATCCAGCCACTGCGCATCGTCCAGAGTAATAAGGAGAGGGGCGTCCTCCGCGTAGGCGGAGATGAGACCGAGCGCGGCGGCGCCGATGATCAACCTGTCCGCCTCGATGCGCGCTCCAAGACCCAGCGACGATCGCAACGCCGCGGCGTGGATCGGAGGCAATCGGTCGAGCAGGGCCAGGGTTGGATGAACGAGCTCGTGTAGGCCGGCAAAGGGCACGTCGGCCTCGAACTCCACACCTCGGGCGGCCAGAACCCGCATCGAGGCCGCCTTTTCGGCGGCGTATTCGAGAAGGGCCGTCTTGCCGATTCCAGGCTCCCCGCGAATCAGCAGGCGGGAGCTCTTACCCAGCCTCGCCGAGGCGAGGGCCTGGTCGATGGCCAGCAGCTCCGCATCCCGGCCCAGGAGCACGGCCATAGTCTCCACCGTCCAGCGCGGAACAACTAGGTGGGGCCCCTGATGCGACCCCTCCCCAGCCACTCCTACGGTCTGAGCATCTCATTCTCGGAGGGAGGTCAAATGGCAGTACAGACACCGGCGATCAACATGGACAAGCTCAACGCATTCATGGGCCAGGTGGTCGGCGAGCTTGGCGCGACCGTAAATGCGGGCCTGATCGTCATCGGCGATCGGCTCGGCCTTTACAAGGCGATGGCGGCAAGTGGCCCCATCACCGCTGCTGAGCTGGCCGAGAAGACAGGGACGGCGGAGCGATACGTCCGAGAATGGCTCAACGCCCAGGCGGCCGGCGGATTCGTCGAGTACAACCCGGAGACGCAGCGCTACCTCCTGCCGCCCGAGCAGGCGATGGCACTGGCGAACGAGGAGAGCCCGGCTTTCGTCTGCGGCGCTTTCGAGCTCGCGACCGCCACCCTGAAGTCAGGCGCGCAGATCGAGTCAGCCTTTCGGACCGGCGCGGGCTTTGGGTGGCATCAGCACGATATCGGCGTGTCGACCGGCTGCGAGCGGTTCTTCCGGCCGGGCTACAACGCAAACCTCGTGTCGTCGTGGCTGCCCGCGCTCGACGGAGTGGAAGGCAAGCTCGGCGTTGGGGCGAAGGTGGCGGACGTGGGCTGTGGGCTTGGAGCGTCGACCAGGCTGATGGCCCAGGCATACCCGCGGTCGAAGTTCACGGGCTTCGACTATCACCCGGAATCGATCGAGCTTGCTCGAGCCAAGGCAAAGGAGGCCGGCCTCCAGGATCGCGCCAAGTTCGAGGTGGCACCAGCCTCCGCGTTTCCGGGGAGCGGATACGACCTGATCTCGATGTTCGACTGCCTTCACGACATGGGAGACCCCGTCGGCGCCGCCCGTCACGTGCGGCAGGCGCTGGCTCCCGATGGGACGTGGCTCATCGTCGAGCCGATCGCGGGCGACCGCGTCGAGCAGAACCTCAACCCCGTAGGACGTGCGTACTACGCGTTCTCCACGTTCCTGTGCACGCCGAACTCGCTTTCCCAGGATGTCGGCCTGGCCCTCGGCGCCCAAGCCGGCGAAGCCCGCATCCGCGACGTCGCGACCGCGGGCGGTTTCACCCGGTTCCGCAGGGTCGCCGAGACGCCGTTCAACCTGGTTTACGAGGCGCGTCCGTAGCGTCGTTGAAGGTGGGAGGCGGGCGCCGTGCCCGCCTCTCGATCGCTGCACGTAGAGAATGAGCAGGAGGAAGGAATGAGAGCCAGGAATCCGGACCGGACGGGCTACACGGTTCGCGGCGGGGTGCGGCTCTACTGGGAGCTCTACGGCGAAGGCGAGCCGACCGTGTTCCTGCTGCCGACGTGGTCGATCATTCACTCGCGGCACTGGAAGGCCCAGGTCCCCTACTTGGCGCGGCATTGTCGCGTGCTGGTGATGGATGGCCGCGGCTGTGGGCTTTCCGACCGCCCCCTCGAGCGCAAGGCCTATGCCGAAGAAGAGTTCGCGGCCGACTGCCTGGCGGTCATGGATGACACCGACACGCAATCGGCGGCGCTGGTATCGCTCTCTGCAGGGTCGCGCTGGGCGCTGCTGATGGCAGCCGAACATCCGGAGCGAGTGACGTCGGCCGTCTTCATCGCACCAGCTGCGCCGCTGGTGCCGTGGAATCCGGCCAGGGCGTCGTCGATGGGGTCGTTCGACGAGGAACATGACGAATACGTCGGCTGGAACAAGTACAACGCCAATTTCTGGTTGCGCGATCTTCGTGGATTCCTGGAGTTCTTCTTCGGTCAGATCTTCGTCGAGCCGCACTCGACGAAGCAATTTGAAGACGCTCTCAACTGGGGACTCGAAGCGTCGCCAGAAGTGCTAGTGGCGACAGTGCGCGGCCGGACGCTGAGGACTCAGGCCGCAATCGATTTGGCGAGCCGCGTGTCATGTCCTGTTCTCGTGATCCACGGCGACGAAGACGGGATCGTTCCCCACGCCAACGGCGCTGCCTTGGCGGAGCTCACCAAGGGCCGGCTGCTGACCATGGAAGGATCGGGCCACTGTCCGCACGCTCGCGATCCCGTCGCGGTCAACCTCGCCCTGCGCGACTTCCTCCTCCCCACTCCGCCTCCGCCAGCGCGGCGCCGCGCCATGCGTCGGCGGCGCCGGGCGCTGTTCCTGTCCTCGCCGATCGGCCTCGGCCACGCCCGCCGCGACGTCGCGATCGCCGGCCAGCTCCGCAAGCTCGTGCCCGACCTCGAAATCGACTGGCTCGCGCAGGATCCCGTGACTCGAGTGCTGGAGGCTCATGGCGAGCGCATCCACCCCGCGAGTCAACACCTCGCGAGCGAGTCGGAGCACATCGAGAAGGAATCCACCTCGCACCGGCTGCCCGTTTTTGAGGCGTTTCGCCGGATGGACGAGATCCTTCTCTCGAATTTCATGGTGTTCCTCGAGGCCGCGCGCGGGCGCGACTATGACCTTTGGATCGGGGACGAGGCGTGGGAGCTCGACCATTTCCTGCATGAGAACCCGGAGCTCAAAACCGCCTCGTACGCTTGGCTCACAGACATCGTCGGTTGGCTGCCGATGCCGGGCATGGGCGAGCGCGAAGCCGCCCTGACCGCCGACTACAACGCAGAGATGCTCGAGCACATAGAGCGCTTCCCGCGCCTGCGCGACCGCTCGATTTTCATCGGGCGCCCGGAAGACGTCGTTCCGGGAACCTTCGGACCTGGGCTGCCCGAGATCCGCGCGTGGACGGAGCGTCACTATCGGTTCACAGAGGGATACATCCTCGGCCTGGACCAAAAGACGGTCGGCGACCGCGGAGAGCTGCGCCGCCGGCTCGGCTATCGCGACGGCGAGATCGTCTGCATCGCCTCAGTCGGCGGATCGGGGGTCGGCGCGGACCTGCTGGCCCGGCTGATCGATGCATACCCGGCGATCCGGCAGCGGATTCCCGCGCTGCGCATGGTGGCCGTGGCGGGTCCGCGCATCGACGTGAGCACGCTTCCCGCGGTCGACGGCGTCGAGGTGCGGGGGTTCGTCCCCGACCTTGACCTGCACATGGCCGCGTGCGACGTAGCTCTGACGCAGGGCGGCCTCAGCACGACCATGGAGCTGACCGCCGCCCGCCGTCCTTTCCTCTATTTCCCGCTGAAGGACCACTGCGAGCAGAACTTCCACGTCAGGCACCGGCTCGAGCGATATCGGGCGGGCAAGTGCATGGACTTCGATGAGGCAACGCCAGACAACGTCGCCACGGCGGTCGATTCGCTGCTGGCGCAGCCGGTCGACTATGCCGAGGTCGAGACCGGAACCGCTGCTCGCGCCGCGCGGATGATCGCCGAGCTGCTCTGACTCCTCCCTTCTCTACTTCCGGGCTACGAACGCGACCCATCCGTCGTCAGCGGTGGCCGGCCGGCCCGTGTAGCCGGCTTCGACTGCAACGTCGCGAAAGCCGGCTTCGTCGAGCATCAGTGGGATCTCCTGGGGGAAGTAGAGGTTGATCCTCAGGCTGTATTCCTCTTCTTTCACGACCTGACCTTGATGCCATAGACGCGCGCGCATCTCCTGGGTTATCCGCTGCTCGAACGGATCGAGCTCGGCGACTCGGGACAACAACTCGATCTCATCTCCGTCCGCGGCTGTGCGGCGATTACCGTTGGTGGGCCATTCCCCCGGGATGTGGTCCCGGTGTCCCGGGATCCACTCGGCCCAGCCCTTCTCATCGTCGCCATACGGGATGCCCTGCTGGGTGATCAGGAGCGCGCCTCCCGGCTCGAGGTGACCGTAGGCACGTTTCAGCGCCTCTCGGTCGTGGTCGCGCCGGCCGCCGAGGCGAAACAAACCACACATGTAGATCGTCCGATACGTCCGTCCCATGTCGAGCTCGTGCATGGGCTGCACGGTGAGCTTCGGTTTCACACCGCGCTTCTTCGCTTCGAGAGCGGCCAGAGCGATCATGTCCGCCGAGATGTCGGATCCGTCGACCTCAAAGCCGTCGGCGAGCAGCGGAAAGAGAATCCGGCCGGTGCCGCACGCGAGGTCCAGCGCCGGCTCACCGAATTTCTGGATGGCCGCCCGAAAGTAGGCCAGCTCTTCGGGCGTTCCGACGTTGAACTCGGCCCACCAGCGTGCGATCAGGCCGTGATGCCAGGTCTCAAACTCGGTGCTCACGGCCGCACGATACAGCCCATCAGCACACTGATTCCTGTCGGAAATCGGGCCGCCGCGAGCGTATAGAGGGGTGAGCATGGCGGCCCTTCCTGCCTCGATGACTCTCATCCAGGCGGCCAAGCGTGGCGACGATGAGGCCTTCGAGATCCTGCTCCGGCCGCTGCTGGAACCCGGCTACCGCCTTGCCGGCGGCATGCTCCAGGACCACCAAGCGGCCCAGGACGCGGTCCAGGGAGCCGCCTTCAAGGCCTGGCGCAAGTTGGGCCAGCTGCGCGACGGGTCGGAGATGAGGCCATGGTTCCTCGGCATAGTGGCCAATGAATGCCGATCCGTTCGGCGATCGAGATGGTCGACGGTCCTGGCGCTATTCCAGCAGCCGGCGCCCGAGGCGGCTGCCCCTGACGCTGTCGTGAACAGGTTCGAGCTGCGGCGAGCTTTACGCGGATTGGACGAGAAGAAGCGCCTGGCGCTGGTGCTGCACTGGTATCTCGACCTACCTCTCGAGGAGATCGCGGCGATAACCGGATCCAGCATCCACGCCGTGGAGGGCCAGGTTCGGCGCGGCATGCAGGAGCTGCGACAACGCATGGAGGAGCACCGTGGATAGCGAGCGCACGATGAGGTCCGAGCTTCGCTCAGCGCTGGACGAGGTGCTGCCTCCAAAGCCGTGGCTCGAGGCGACGGTGACAGATGACCTACGTAGGCGGCGTTCGCGTGGTCCGGCAGATCGTCGTCTGCAGCGGCCCCGCTTCCGAGTGGCGGTTGCAGCCGGACTGGCCATGGTCTTGCTGGCGGCGGCTGTGGCCGTCGCCTTGCTCGCGGGGCAGTTGTTTGCACCCGTACCCATCCAGACTCCTCTTCCTCTTCCGGAGCCTGGGAACGCGATCCTCCCCATTGAGACCGCGCATTTCCTCAACGCCCAGGAGGGCGCAGTCGTGACCGAGCGGGGGCTGCTCCTGACCACGGATGGCGGTCAGCACTGGCGGTTGATCCTCAAGCTGGACTGGACAAGCATCAACAACGTCCAGCTTTTGGGCGGCGATCAGATCGTGGTGTTGAGCACATCCAAGGCCGGCGACCAGATCATCCGCGCGACATCCGATGGAGGCGCGCACTGGCGGACGAATCGTCTGGCGTCGCACGCCTATGGCGCGGTGTTCTTTCTCAGCGCAAGTGAGGGTTGGCAGGAAGCGGACTCCGGAGACCCAAGGTCACCGGGCGGGATCACCATCTATCACACTCGCGATGCGGGCGCCCACTGGACACAGACATGGCACAGCGATTCAGGTCCCGCGCCGAGCGGACTTCTCTTCACCGACCCAACGCACGGGTTCATGGGAGCCTTCAGCTACGACGGCGTGACGCGGCTTTACGTGACACAGGACGGCGGCAAGACGTGGCGGCTCGCTGAGCTTCCGCTGCCGCCCGGAGGTTGGTACAGCGGCTGCTGCAGCAAGGTGATCACGTCGGCGACGGCGGCTATGTTCGGCAACCGCGGATTTCTTGTCGAAGGAGACGCGAACCGAAGCGCGATCTACACCACATCCGATGCCGGGCAGACATGGACGGACCCGCATCTGCTGCCAACCGGGGTCTCGCAGGTGACGTTTCTCGACCCCACCAATTGGCGGGCGACGGGCGGCCAGAACCTGATCGAGACTGCCGATGCCGGTGCCACCTGGAGCCAGATGACCGTCCGCCTCCCCGCAAGCGGCTACCTGTCGTTGGAGGGTTCGTCCGTGTCGGATTCGCAGGACATGTGGGGGGTTGTCAACGGGTCGATGCCGGGAGTTCCCGATTCTGCGTGTTACCAGTACCTCGACGGCCCCGGATGCTCCTTCCCGATCCGCAGCACCGACGGAGGCGCAAATTGGACCGTTGTGAAGCTGCCCACGGGATGAGAAATGGTCCGCCGGCGTGCGATCAGGCCGTGATGCCGCGTCCCAAACTCTGCGCTCACGGCAGGAGATACTCGACATCGCGTAGACGGACATCGAGAACTGATAACCGCTCGACCTTACAATCTGAAGTCATTCTCCGGTCTGGGGACCCCGCGGCCTATCAGCCAGATCCCGGGCATCCGGTGTCCGGGGTAATGGCCGCTGTCGTCCACTAGCCGGTTCGCTCTTGGCGGGCGATCTGAATGCCGAGAGCGCCTAGGGCGATCGCCGCGAGGAGGAGCGGCGGGCCGTTGACCTGCCAACCGACGAACAGCCCGAGCACATAGCCGAGGCCACCGATCAGCGCAACACCGCACACCGCAACGGCGAGGTAGTCGGCCACCGCCGGCAGGAGAGGCCTTGGCGAGCGCGAGTCCGCAAAGAAGACCAGGGCTCCGCCGACACCGAACGGGATGTTGCCGGCCGCGAATTGAAAGTCGAACCATGACTTGAAGGCGGCGAAGGATCCCGGCGCGTCCGTCGCCAGGTGCGGCAATGCGCTTCCCATGAGCGAGTCGAAGACAAACGCGGGAAGGAAGCTCACGAAGATCAACGCCCAGCCGACGCGCTCGAGGTCAAGACCCAGATAACCCCGGCGCGACAGCAACGCGAGCGCGGCGGCCGCGACCAGAAGGTCGCCGATGAAGATGACGCGGCCGGCGAGCATCATCTCGGCTGTACGGCTGGTCGCTTCTTTCAGCGCGTTCTGGTAACTCGACTGGTCCGCGGGCAAGCCCAGGTCGCTGGGGAGCAAGGCGTAGCGCAGAACGCCCACGGCAAAGACCGCGCAGCCAAAGGCCAGCAACAGGCTTGCGAGTCGGAAGGTCACGCGCGGTGCGCTCGAGGTGCTCATCACTCCGCTCGAAGCTTAGCCAAGGCCATGGTTCGAAGAACTACTCCGCCCGTGCGTCAAGTCGTTGGATCGGCACCACTTGACAAAGGTCGGAGGCGGGCCTAGGTTTGCGTTCGATCCGGCGGATCGCCGTATGGACCACGAGGTGAATCGGCCGATGACTGATGGCCCCTCTTCGTCCCGCGAGGTTCTCATCGACCTGGGCCAGCCCGTAACGGCCGGCCATCGACCCGCCGGCCAGCACCCTCACCCTGGCAGGCCTAGCGGCCGTTCCAAGCTCAAGAGCCGCTGGCACATCAGGTGGGCGACCCTGATCCTCGCAACCGCGGGCGTGCTCTCGCTCACGGTTTGGTACGCCGCTGCCAGCGCGCTGGGGGATGCGCTCCACGTGGCCGACACCTCAGCGTTCAACGAGACGCGGAGCTCCGCCACTCCGGCGGACCAAATTACATTTGGCACCGCGCGCATGGGCTATCCGGTCGCGCCCACCGTAGCGCTGGTCACGCTTCATGTGGAGCGCCTTTCGCTGTCGGATCGGCGCATTCACGGAACCGTGTTCATTCATGTACCCGCCGAATTGATGGCCAATTTCGTCGACATGAAAACAGGTCAGGCGATCAAGCCCGAGGCGCTTATCGACCTCTACGCGCCCACGAAGATCTCCATTCTGATAATCGGCGGAACCGACCCCGATATGACACTGACGCAGACGCTCGACAACCTGACCTACCACCACGACGAGCCCGGAATCCCAGCCGGTCTGTATGGCATGGTCGGCGCCATTTCGCTTGGAGTGACGGGCGTTGCCGGTCGGTTTCCCCTCGACTCGTATCGGCTCAGTGTGGCGATGGTGCCCTACCTGCCCGACCAGATCGGCTACCAGACAGGCGGACATACATACAGCAGCCTCCCAACTCAGATGCGGGCAACCCTCGACACCGACATCGGTGACTACAGCCTCGTGAAGGCGAGGTTTCGGACCAGCCAGTTCACGAGCTTGTGGCTCGAGCGCGCCCGAGGCGCGGAAATGTTCACGTATGCGGTCGCCTTCATGCCTCTTCTGCTCGCTCTCGTGCTGGCACATTTGATATGGGCTCACGAGTTGGACGTCACCGACACGCTGAAGCTGCTCTTTGCGGCGCTCTTCACGATCTTGCCGTTGCGAGTCGTGCTCGTGCCCACTGACATCGGGAGCCTTACCCTTCTAGACAACCTACTCGGGGCAGAGGTCATGTTGCTGTTGATGGTGGGTGCGGTCGCCTACTGGCGCGACATCTGGCAGAGACATCGGCCAAGTCGACGGAGGGCAGCTGGCATCCCAGAGCCAATGGCAGCAGAGGGCTCACAAGGGTCGAGGATCGCAACCCAAAATCCAGTGCCGCCGGCCCCGGCGCAAGGTTAGGTGATGGAACATGGCGCCTGAAATTCCCGACCCAATCAACTCGCTATCGAACCTGTACAACACTGACCTCGGCTTGGATCGCATGAAGTTCGGCGGCGGCGAGCTTCTGCGCAACCTGGACGAGGGCATCGTCGGCGCAATCGTGAACATGGGCACGCATGCGCCCGAACGTGCCATCGCGACGGCCGTCGAACATCTGCGGTCTCATGGCGAGGGCCCGCTCCGGTTCATCGCCCTCGAAGGCGATTGGGGCCTTGCGAAGGGCTGGATCGGCGAAAACAGCTCTTCGCTCGAGAAGATTGGAGTCGTGTATTTCGCGGGCAGGCTTGGTCAAGTGGATGCCTTTCCGGGACGGGGAGAAAGGGTCTGTCCTTATTGCGGCTACCTGAACGGCCTACACAACTGCCCCAAGTGTCCGCTCTGTGTCGGTTCGCAGACCTAGCCATGTGGAACATTCCGGCAGTCGCCGGTCAGGCTGAGTCGCCTCGAACGCTGGGCGGTGTCGTAACTCCGGTCCTCGCCGGCTTTGCGCTGGCCACGGTGGCCCTGCTGGTGAGCGGCGATCCGCAATTCCTGCCTCGATTGCACGAGCCGGCTGTCCTTGCGTTTGTGGTTGCAGTTGGTCTCTTGTTGGCCGCCATGCAGTTCTCTTCGGCCAGCGTCAGATACGCGAGTAGGCCGACCGACCGGTTAGACCTCGTGCCAGAAGCCAGGATTGATATCGACAAGCTCAATTTTGTGCGGAATGCCCAACACAGAGATCGCTATCTCGAAGACGTCTACTACGACCGCGCGCGATATACGTACAACCTCGGCCTTATGGCTTTCCTGGTCGGCCTCGGCCTCATCGTGTGGCCCGACAGTCTCACCTGGTCGAACTGGGCCAGGGTGGGATCTGCCGCCGTGGTCGTACTGTCGGTCATCGTGGAGCTCATCTGGACGTTTTCGACAGGACTCGGTTGCGTGGGTCGTTGGTTGTTTCCCGATTACGAATCCGTCCCCAAGACCGCACTCAGTGCAGACCTAGCGGCGGCCGACCCGGCCGTCAAGAGCGTGAGCCTGCCTTAGACCAGGGGTGGGAGCGTGGCTAGCAGGGCAGCCAGGGCGATCACCACGAACGCAACGGCCAGCTCTGGGCGGTGACGCCGGACGAGTGCGGCTGACAGTGCGGCGCCGACGACGACCACTTTGAGAAGCAGCACGCCCCCGTACGCGGTCGTGAGCAGCCCGGCGCCGAGGTTCGTATGGATCAGGGCCAGGACGATTCCGCTGGCGACGGCGATCGACAGCGTCATGGCCGCATATCGGGCAAAACGCCTGTCGGGTGCCAGCACGAAAGCCACCAGCCCACCCAGCCACAGCCCCATCGCGCCGACATGTACCGCCACCAGCAGCTGGCCTACGCCGGCGAACCCTGGGATTGCATGCGCGCTCATGCCGTCGAGAAGCGCGACCACAGCCCCCAACCCGAGCAGGACCCAGTACCGCCGTGTCGCCATCAGGGTCCAGACGAGCAAGGCCGCGCCGAGCCGGAGTCCCAGGAGGCGCCCGAAGTTGGAGTCGAGGACGGCGAGTGCCGTGTCGCCGTCGAAGCTGAGGCTGGCGAGCTGCCCGAGCAAAGCGATGGGTTCCGCCGCGATCAGCAAGACCACACCGGTTGCTGTTAATCGCTCGGACCGCTGTGGCGCCTGCGTCAGCGCCTGGTATCCGACCACGCCGAACACGAGGGCGAAACCGACAAAGTGCACGAGGCGGGCGAGCGCCTGCAGGGCAAGTCCGATTGGAGTCGCCGTGCCGATCTCGGGCGAATCCAGGAGGGTCGAGTACGGGTTTGGGCTGGACCGGCCCACCACGAATCGAAAGGCTCCGCGCGAGGGGTGCGTGTCCGCGGCCAGAATCTGCCAGCTCACGACGTACGTCCCGTTTTCTGAAGACCTGAGCGCCGCCGACAGCACCGACCCCCTGGCCACGGCCGGGCCAGCGACCTGGTTGCCGCTCGGCGCGAAAACCTTGATGCCGGCGCCCGCGGGAGTGACCGGCTCGGTGAAGAGCAGCGTGATCTCCGAGGGCACCGATGCAAGCACCGAGTCAGGTGCCGGATCGGACTGAAGCAGCTGGGCGTGAGCGAAGGCGGCTTGTGGGAGGAGAGCGGCGACGATCGCCAGGCCGGCGACCGACAGCAGCCGAGCCGGTCTCAGGAGTACGCGGGGGCCTCCGCCCCGATGCCGGGCTCGGGCACCTCAAAACGGCCCGGCCGCTCTCGAGCGATGCGAAGCACGAGCCCCGCCGCCACCAGGCACAGAAGGCCGGAGCTCATGAACGCCAACTGGTAGTCACCGAAAAACGTCCTCACCGCTCCGGCCGCAAACGCGACGGACGCCGCTCCGAGCTGATGGGCCGCGAAGATCCATCCATAAACAATGGCGAAGTTCTGCTGCCCGAAGACTCGCCGCGCCAGGTACACGGTTGGCGGCACGGTGGCCACCCAGTCCAGCCCATAGAAGACGATGAAGAGGATGAGACCGAACTGCGCGCTGCCCAACACATAAGGAAGCAGGAGCAAAGACAGGCCCCGCAACCCGTAGTAGGCGAACAAGAGCCAGCGGCTGTCGATGCGGTCGGTGAGATAGCCGGACGCCAGCGTGCCGACCACGTCGAAGACACCGATCACGGCCAGCAGGCTCGCCGCGGTCACCTCCGCCATCCCGTGGTCGATCGAAGCAGGGATCAGATGCGTGCCGATCAGGCCGTTGGTCGACGCTCCGCAGATGAAAAAGCTGCCCGCCAGCAGCCAGAAGTCGCGCGAACGGACGCCCAGCCGGAGTCCTCGAAAGGCGTTGAGGATCGGGCTGCCAGTGTTGGTCGGCACCGTGTCGGCATCAGTCGCGCCGTAGGCGCGGAGCCCGAGGTCGCTCGGGCGATTGCGCAAAAACAACGCGACCACCGGCACCACGACGAGAGCTGCCAACCCCACCGTGATCGCCGCCCAGCGCCAGCCCACGTTCTGCGCCAGCCAGCCGAGTCCAGGCAGGAAGATCAGCTGCCCGGTTGCGCCGGCGGCGGTCAGGGCGCCCAGCACGAGTCCCCTGCGGTGCACGAACCAGCGGCTCGCCACGGTCGCCGCGAGAACGGAGGCCATGCATCCGGTGCCGAGGCCGACGACCACGCCCCACAGTAGGTAGAGCTGCCAAGGTGCGTTCATCACAGTTGTGAGCAGGGCGCCGGTCGCGACCGTGACCAGCGCGCCGCTGGTCACCGCCCGCAGACCGAATCGGTCCATCAGCGCGGCGGCGAACGGGCCCGTCAGCCCGAAGAGGATGAGGTTGATCGACACCGCGACAGAGATGACCGCACGGTTCCAGCCGAACTCGTTCTGGAGGGGCACGATCAACACACCCGGCGTGGAGCGGAAACCGGCCGCGCCCATCAGGGCGATGAAGGTGACCGCGGCAACGACCCAGGCGTAGTGAATCCGTCTCATGTGCCTATCGAATTCTCATAACCCGCGATCTTGCTCGTCCATTCGCTCACCGACCACGGACATCAAGTTAGGGCAGCCCCCATCCGGCCCGGCCGCTGCGCGGCGGGGCCACCTTCCCCAGCGAGTGGGGAAGGGAAGCCGGGTCACCTTCCCCGGCGAGCGGGGAGGTAAAGCTAGCGCTGCTGCTCGAACATCTCCCGGATTTCGCGGACGCTGGTCGCGTCCTCGGGCTTTTTGTCCGCTGTCCGCAAGGAGACGATTCGCGGGAAGCGCAGCGCGAACCCCGGCTGGTCCCCGCTCATGCCGGCCGTGTGGCGCGGACTCGGGGTGATCTCGTCGGCCAACACCTCGACTACGATCGCCGGCTCGAGCCACGCGTCGGGGACGAAGGCCGAGTTCACTCGCGCCGGCTTCTCCGCGACCTCGAGCCTCGCCAGCCGCTCGTGGATCTCACGCCAGCCCTGGTCGGAAAGGCCAGTGCCGAGCTTGCTGATGGTCACGAACTCGTCCGTGTCGCTGTCATAGACGCCCGCGAGCAGTGCGCCCGCGCCAAACTCCGCCCGCTTGCCTTTGCCCCGGTAGTAGCCGAGCAAGACGACGTCGATGGTGTCATTGAGATGCCCGCTCGTGTTCCGCTTCAACTTCACCCAGTTGAAGTTGCGGGCGCCCGCCTGATAGGGCGAGTCCAGGCGCTTGGCGACGACCCCTTCCAGGCCGCGGCTGATGTTGTCAAGCAGCTCACGGGTCAGGACCTCCGCCGAATCGGTCGTCATCAGCGGCGCCGTCAGCAGAGTGTCCGATTCGCGCAGCAGTTCCTGCACGATCTCGAAGCGCCGCTGGTAGGGCAACGAGGTCAGGTCGGATCCATCGCGGAACATCACATCGAAGACGAATGCGCGCATCGGCACGCGGGAAGCCATCTCCTGGATACCTTCCTTACGCCGGCGGGCGGTCGTCTCCTGGAAGGGGACGTACTCCTCCGACTCCGAGTTATAGGCGATCGCCTCGCCATCGAGGATGACGCTCCTGACCTGCAGACTGGAGGCGGCGGCGACCAGCTCCGGGAACATTTCCGTCATCGACTCCAGGTTTCTCGAGAAGATGCTCACGTCGTCCGCGTGCTTGTGGATCTGGACGCGCAAGCCGTCGTACTTCGGCTGCACACCGACGGTCCCGAGCTTCTTGATGACCGCCTCCGGGTTGGGGAGGCGCTCCGCAAGCTGTGGCCGGAGCGGGTGGCCGGCGACGACCTTCAGCCCGTCGAGCCCGGCCTCACCGGCGTCCCATAGCGTCCGCGCGATGAGGCCGAGGTCGGAGGTGCGGTTGTAGGCCGCCTCCAGGACCGGTCGCAGGGACCGGTCTCCTTTCTTTGCAAACGAAAGCGCGTCGAGAACGGTCGGGTCGCCGATCCCCAGCCGCATCTTGCCCAGGGTCATTCGCACCAAGTGTTTTGCGGAAGTGGAATCCAGGTCGCCGAGCAGGCCGGTGAAGCCATCGAGCTTCTCCTGCTGGCTGCCGGTACCCGCCGCGGCGGCGATCTGGGACAGGCGCTGATGCACCTCGACGACCGAGGGTGACTCGCGGTGCGCGGCGGGCGCCAGTTGCTGCGCCGTGACGCCCAAGTCACCGGTCTGACGGTTCAGCTTGCTCACCTCCTCCTTCGGAACGGAGTAGGCCGCCGCGATGGCGGTCACGAGCAAACGCTCGCCGAGGCCGATTTCAGCCGGCTCGAAAAACGGCGCAAGCCGGCCCTGGATGAGGTAGGTGATCGGCTCGAGCTCGTCGACCGAACAGGTCCGGTACACATCGGACAGAATGCGAACTAGCTCGTTCCGGCTGCTCGTGGCCTCCATCTGGTCGAGCTGCGCGGCGAGGTCACTGAATTTCACGGTTGTCTAAACGTTAGTCAGCGTGATCCCTTGAGCGCGGCCGGTCGGCGTTCACTCATTCCCGCAAACTAGCAACGCGGCTCATGAGTGGTCCAGGCGCGCGAATTTCCCCGGACGGCCAGTGGTGGTGGGATGGCCGCCAGTGGGTTGCCACTCAGCGTCAATCGCCGCAACTTTCACCAGACGAGCGCTGGGGCTGGAACGGCCAATCGTGGGTTCCGGTGGTGGCGATGATGATTCCGATTCACCGCCGGGTGAGGCTCAAGTACGCGCGCGATGTCGAACCGCCGGAGATCAGGGCTCGTTTCGGTTCGATTCTTGCGACAGCGGGGTTTTTCCTGACCCTGCCTGCGATGGGGGCCGGCACCATCTTCTCGATGGCCATCGCGACCGGACAAGCGCCAGCCTGGCCGACGATCGGCGAGGGACTCATCATTTTTGCCATCGTCTTGGGACTACTTGGAATCTGGCCGCTGATCGGACTTCTGCTGAGCTTTGGGCTTCGCGACGGGGCTCGCTGGGTTCTGCTGTGCCTGACGTGCTCAGGACTCGCGCCTGCCCTCGTTCTCGGCGTTCTCACGTTGGCCAACAGCTCCAATGTGGGCACAGACCTCGCCACCGTCGAAGCCGCTCTCGCCTGGATGTGGGCCCTGCCCGCGTTGGGCCTCTTTCTGCTCCGCGTAACCAGAACCGGCCGTCCATTGCCGCCGGTCTCGGCCTTCATTCGCATGCTCGGATCGAGGTGGAGAGAAGACCTACCGGCAATGCAGACAGAATGGGGTGAGGTTCGGACAACCCGCTTCCGCGCTCAGCCTGTCCTGAGCGTCCCCGGCGCCGATTTTGCGTTTCCTTATGAACTGTCCGACGTGCTTCCTGGAGTCGGGGGTCGCTTACGAGTCACGTATGACCTCCGGGCCGGCCGAATCGAGACGATCGAAGTCGGTCACCCGGAGTTCGCTCGCACTTCGCACTAGGCGGCGGTGAAGGAGCCTTAGCGGACGCTTGCGGCCGGCGCTTGCACCACCTCGTCCAGGGTCGTGCCCAGGTCCTGCAGCAGGACCATCGCGGCGTTGCGGCCTGGCGCGCCCGTGATCGACCCGCCGGGGTGCGTCGTGCCGCCCGTCTGGTAGAGCCCCGGGATCGGCATCCGGTACTGGCCCCAGCCGGGCACCGGTCTCAGACCACCACTCTGCGCGAGGCCGCGGTCTCCTCCATGGAACGTGCCGTGGATCATGTGCGGGTTCGTGTGCTCGAAGTCGTCCGGCGACTTGACCATGCGGGCGACGATGTTGTCGTCGGTGAAGTTCGGAGCGAACTTGCGCAGCTGCGCGATCTGAAAGTCTGCGTGCTTCTCCTTCAGCGTGTCCCAGTCCTTCTCCCCCGCCGGCAGCTGCCATGACTGCGGGCTCAGCAGCTTCACTGTGTGGTGGCCGTGCGGCGCGCGCGACGGATCGACCAGTGTCGGCGTGGCCACCAGCAGCCACGTGACTCCGTCGATGAACTTTCCGTCCTTGACGTCGCGGCCGACGCGGATGATGTCCTCGGGCCAGCCGACGAGCCCCGCCGACACCGCGCTCTGGACGCCGTCGCGCGTCTTGAACTTCGGCGCCTCCTTGGCCGCGAGGTACACGCCCATGTTGGTGATGCCGATGTCGTAGGTCTCGACCCCGTAGTGGAAATCCTCCGGCCACGCGTCGTGCGGCGCCATGTCGATGAGGTGCTTGACGTGGATTGTCGAGACGACGGCCTTCGCGCCCATATAGCGCTCGCCATCCTCCGTCTCGACTCCGGTGCAGCGGCCGTTCTCCAGGACGAGCCTGTTGACCTTCTTCTCGCAGATGATCTGCGCGCCGTGCTCCTCCAGGAACATGGTGAGGCCCTCGGTGAGCTTGCCGGAGCCGCCCACCGGGACGCTCCAGCTCCGCTGCTGGCGCGAGTAGATGAGCGAGTAGGCGAGCGAGCCGGAGCCGGGCACGTCCACGGCCTGGACGGTCTGGAACGCCTGCCACAGCATGTAGGCCTGGATGTGCCGGTTCTCGAACTCGTGGCGGATGACGTCCCACGAGCTCATGGCCTCGATGCGAAGCCACTTCTGGCCGTGGGGCGTCTTCAGCAACCGCTCTTCGAGTGACGGGCCCAGGCCGGGAGGCGTGAACCGCGCGCCTCCGTACGCGCCCTTCACCTCGTCGTAGTCGCCCATCATCCGGCGGTACGCGTCCGCGTCGTGCTTCGAGAACCGCGCGAACTCCTCGCATGTCCGGTCGAGGTCGAGCCAGTGCGTGAAGTACTCGCCGTCCGCGAACGCGACGTGGGCGACTGGGTCGGGCTCGAGGTACTTCAAGCCGTATTTCGAATGCAGCCCGAGCTCGTCTTTGGTGAGCAGCGGGTTGACACGAATCAGCGTGTGCCCGGTCGAGCACGTGTCGATGAGGTAGCCGGGGAGCAGCGGCTCTTCCGTCGACGCGCCGCCGCCGGGGATAGGGCGGGCGTCGAGGACGATGACCGAATAGCCGGCCTTGGCGAGATAGGCCGCGGTGATGAGGCTGTTGTGCCCTGCTCCCGCGACGACGATGTCTGCTTTCTGGGTCATTCGTTCTTCTCCCCGTTTTGGTTCCGGCGGGTGATGTCGGTTCCGGCCTCTTCGCCGAGGTAGAGGCGGCTCACCTCAGGGTCCTCGAGCATCTTCACGCCGCGGCCGCGCAGCTTGATCCGGCCCAGCTCCATGACGCAGCCGTCCTGCGCGGCGGCCAAGCCGAGCCTCGCGTTCTGCTCGACCATGAGGATCGTCGTGCCCGCCTGTCGCAGCAGCGCGACACGCTCCAGGACAGCCTTCGCGATGCGCGGCTCGAGGCCCATGGTGGGCTCGTCGAGGATCAGCAGCTTCGGATCGACCAGCATGGCGCGGCCGATCTCGACCTGCTTCTGCTGCCCGCCGCTCAACAGCCCGGCGCGGACGTGGCGCTTCTCCGCGACAACCGGCAGGAGCTCGATCACCATATCTATGCGCTGCTTGACGAGCGCGCGGTCGCGGATCGAGTAGGCGCCCATCAGCATGTTCTCCCACACGGTCATATCGGGGAACGTGTTGCGGCCCTGCGGCACAGTGACGATGCCCTCGCGGAAGACCAGGTCCGGACGGCGGGCTCCGATGTCGCGTCCCTCGAACAGAACCTTGCCCTTGCGCGGGGCGATTACTCCAGCGATCACGCGCATCAGCGTCGACTTGCCCGCGCCGTTGGGGCCGATGATGCAGACGTAGTCGCCCTTCTCCATCCGCAGGTCGACGCCCTGAAGGATGTCGCCGCCGGTGCCGTATCCGGCGTACACGCCTTCGACCTCGAGGAGTGCGGTCAACTTCCCAAGTAGGCCTCGAGCACCGCGGGGTCGGCGCGCGTGTGCGCCGGGGAACCGTGGGAGATGACCGTTCCGTGGTGGAGCACGATCACCTCGTCGGCGAGGCGCATCACGAAGCCCATGTTGTGCTCGACGATCAGGAACGTGACGCCGAGCTGGTTCAGCTCGCGGATGTAGCCCGCGAGCCTGTCGATCATGATCGGGTTCAAGCCGCCCGACGGCTCGTCGAGCAGCATGATCTCGGGCTCCGCCATCAACGCGGCCGCCAGCTCGAGGAGCTTCTGCTGGCCGAAGGACAGGTGGCCCGCCTGGTCGTCGATGAAGCGCGACAGGCCGACGAACTCGAGGAGACGCTCGGCGCGCTCGCGCTCGTGGCCCTGGATTCCGTCCCAGAACATCGCCTTGAGGCCGGTGCGGCGCGCGGGAACGACCATGTTCTCCAGCACCGTCATGCGCTTGAACACACGAGTGATCTGGAAGGTGCGCGCCAAGCGCTGGTGGACGATGCGGCTCGGGCTCCAGCCGCTGATGTTGCGGTCGCCCAGCATCACCGAACCCTTGTCGGGCACGTAAAAGCCGGAGATGCAGTTGAAGGCGGTCGTCTTGCCCGAGCCGTTGGGGCCGATCAGCGCGGTGATCTTTCTGGCTGTCACGTCGAACGTGCAGTCCCGCAGCGCCTGCACGCCGCCGAAAGACTTGTGGACCTCGCGGACGTGCAGCGAGCGGTTGGTGCCCCCGGGGATCGGCTTCACGCCCTCGAGCAGACTGCTGCTCATGGCCGCGCGCTCGTGGCCGCGTCAGCCGGCACCGCCTGCAGTCGGGGCGGTGGGCGGCGGACGATAAGCTTCTGCAGGGTGACGAGGAGGCCCTCGGGCATGAACCGCGCGATTAGAACCAGCACAACGCCGAGCAGCGCGAGGTGCACCTCGCCCGCGATCGTCGAGGGCAGCCAGTACACGAGGTAGGACTGCAGCGGAAACAGGATGAACGCGCCGAGCACCGGGCCCCAAACCGTGCCCCGGCTGCCGAGCAGGGTCATCACGATCATGTTGAGCATGATGATCAGCTCGAACGCGAGGTCGGGGTCGACGTAGTTCAGGTACTGGGCGTGGACCGCGCCAGCCACGCCGGCGAACCAGCAGCTGATCATGAAGGCGACGATCTTGAATACCGACGTGTTGATGCCCGACCCCTCGGCCTTGCCCTCGTCCTCGCGGATCGCGATCAGACCCAGGCCGAAGCGCGAGCGGCGGATCCCGATCGCGACGGCGATCGACAGGATCAGCACGCCCAGCATGTAGTAGTAGAAGAGGTCACCTCGTAGTAGCGGGTCCATGCTCAGCAGCGGCAGGTATAGGCCGGCGCTGCCGCCCGTGATGTCCTTCAGGTTCAGCGCGAGGAACTGCACGATGAACGTGAAAGCGAGGGTCACGATGACGAAGGACGGGCCGCGCGTGCGCAGCGCGATCCAGCCGATCACGGCCGCGACGAGCGCGCACACGACGCCGACGAGCGGCGCAGTGAGCAGGATCGGCCAGCCGAGATGCGAGAGCGTCAGCCCGGCGACATACGAGCCGAGTCCGAAAAATCCGAGGTTCGCGAGCGAGATGTAGCCCGCGTAGCCGCCGATGATGTTCCAGCCCACGGACATCGCCGCGTACGTGAACGTGAAGTAGAAGAGGTCGAGCAGGAAGCCGTTCAGGCCGTTGAACGGAAGCGCGATCAGGATCACGAGCGGGGCGAGCGGCCACGCGACCGCGATCACCCGGCGCGCGTTCACAGGCTCTCCCTCGCCACGTGGCCGAAGAACCCCTGCGGGCGGACGATCAAGACAGCGAACAGGAAGACGAAGAACACGGTGGCCGCCCAGTTGGCCGGCACGTAGAGGATGGTCACCTGCTCGGCGACGCCCAGGATGAGCGCGGCCACCAGCGTGCCGCGAAAGCTGCCCAGGCCTCCGAGAACGACGATGGCCATCAGCTTGCCGATCCAGCCCCAGTGGGAGTTGGGGTAGAACGGGTAATACATCCCCATCAGCGGGCCTGCGGCCGCGGCGACGGCGATGCCGATTCCGAACGCGATCATCGTGATCCGGTTGACGTTCACGCCGACGAGCTGCGCGATGGCGCGGTTCTGGGTGGTCGCGCGGATCGCCCGCCCCAGGTTCGTGTGCGTGAGCAGGACGTATAGGCCCGCGAGAATAATCACCGACGCGACGAAAGTGATGATCCGGATCAGCGGCACGTAGACGTCACCGAAGTGGTAGGTCTGGTCCGAGTAGCCCGTATTGATGGCGTGGAACGACGAGGTCCAAAGCGCCCCCTCCATTCCCTCCAGGACGTTGGCGACGCCGAGCGTGGCCAGCAGGGCGAGCGACAGGTCCTTGTCGATGAGCGCGCTCAGCACGTACTTCTGCAGCAGCGCGCCCCCGATGAAGAACACGACGACGAGGATCACGATCGAGATGAGCGGGTCGATGCCCAGCACCCGGAGAAGCTGCCACGAGAGATACGAGGCGAAGATGATGACCGCCGCGTGCGCGATGTTGATGAGGCGCATCACCCCGAAGATCAATGTCAGACCGCTCGCCATCAGGGCGTACATCCCCCCGACGAGGACGCCGAGGACGAGTCCCTGGAGCAGCAGCACGGTGCTAGATGGTGATGAGGGACGGCGACGGCCGTCCCTCACAGTTGGTCCGTTCTACCAAGAAGGCTTGGGGATCGTCGGCTTGGTCCCGTTGGTCGCGACGTTCAAGGGCCACACGATGTTGAGGTGGTTCGACTGCCACTGGATCAGGTCGAACGTGCCGCCCTGCGGCCGGCCGGCCGAGTCCCAGCCGAACTTGCCCTCGACGGACTGCACCTTGTTGGCGTGCAGCCAGCTGATGATCTTCGCGTTGTCGACTCCGCCGGTCGCAGAGATCGCGGCCGCCAGCACCTCACCCGCCGCGTAGGCCTCGGCGGCCTCGGCGGGAACGAGGTTGTCCTTGTTCGGAAACATCTTCAAGTAGGTGTCGACGAACTCCTTGTTGCCGGGGACGGTTGATTCCTGCAGCCAGTCGAGCGAGGTCATCGTGCCCTCGGCCTTGGACGACAGCAGGTCCAGCCACGTGCTGGCGCTGTCCGGTCCGCTGGCGAAATAAGAAACCTTGGGCTGGAAACCGACCTGCGAATAACCCTTGACCGCGCCGGCCGCGTCCTGGTCTGCGACCGAGCCCTGGACCAGGATGTCGACCTTCGCCGCTTTCATCGCGCTGCCGATCGAGGTGAAGTCGGTCTGGGTCGGCGGGTACGTCTGCTTGTAGCCGGTCTTGATGCCCATCCCCTCGAAGGCCTTCTGGACAGTGTCGACCACCGCCTGGGCAAAGGGGTCGTCGTTGGTCGGGTACCCGGCCACCGTTGGCCGCTGATCCGGCGGGAGCGACTTGATCCAGTCGACGAGCGGGTCGGCCTGATGCTCGACGGTGGCCGGCTGCACGAAGAACACATTGTTGAAATTGCGCGCGAACACCTGCGGGGAGCCGCCGGTGCCCTCGACGAAGACCTTGTTGTACTGCGCGGCGACCGCCTCGGTCGGGATGACCAGGGCGCTGCTGACGGGGCCGAGCAGGACGTCGACCTGGTCGACCGTGACGAGCTTCTGGTACTGGCTCACCGCGGTGTCGGCCAGACTGTTGTTGTCGTACTGGATGATCTTCACGTGGCGGCCGTTGATCCCGCCGTGGGAGTTGACCACGGCCTCCCAGACCTTGTAGCCGTTGTCGCTGTTCGTCCCGATGTCGGACTTGTCGCCCGTGAGCGGCTCCGAGATCCCGACCTTGATGTCGGCCCCCGGCGTCACCGCGTTGTTCGACGAGCTCCCCAGGCCACACGAGGTGGCGACCAGGGCCAGGACCGTCAGGGCCAGCGGAGCCCTCGTCACCCTAAGGAATCTCATTCGCCTCCTCCTCCAAAAAAGACTTGCAGAAAGGGGGAAGAACCCGACCCGATGAGCGCCTCGTGACCCTCACCCGGACCCTCTCCCGCAAATCGGGACAAACGTTTGTGCAAATGTAACAATGGCTTGTCCGTGTGTCAAACGCGCGTTGCCGACCACGTGCTCTTCTGCCGAAATCAGTGAGCAAAAGGGGGCGTTCATGACCGTTTCGTCGATCGACACCAGCACCTTCGTCAGCGACACCTGGGAGGCCTTCAGCTGGCGGATGATGTCCAACTACGTGTCGCCGTGGGAGCGCGACCGGCTCCACGAGCGCATCGCCGACTGGAGCCACTGGTGCTCGGCGTGGTCGGAGGCCGCGGCGGAGCACGTCGCGCGAGGCGACGAGGCTTTTGGCGCGGGCCATACCCAGACCGCCGCCATGGCCTACATCACTGCGGGGCTCTTCTACCACTGGGCGAGCTTTCTCTTCACCCACGACACGCGACAGTTCCGCACCGCCCTCGAGAACGGCGAGGCGGCATTTGCGAAGGCGGCGCCGATCGCCGAGCACCCGACGGAGATCCTCAACGTCCCCTTCGAGGGCACCGAGCTGCGCGGCTACTTCCGCTACCCGCGCGGCGCCTCCGGCCGCGTGCCGTTGATCGTCCTGATCCCCGGCGCCGACTCGACCAAGGAGGAGCTGTACGACCACGGCGCGCACATCCTCCGCCGCGGCGTGGCGGTGTACTGCTTCGACGGCCCAGGCCACGGGCTCGTCAGCTTCGACCTCAAGCTGCGGCGCGAGTACGAGGGACCGATCGGCGCGGTGCTCGACGCGGTGCTGAAGCGGAAGGACGTCGACCCGGCGCGCGTTGCTCTGGGCGGCATCTCATACGGCGGCCAGTTCGCCATCCGCGGCGCCGCGTTCGACAAGCGCGTGAAGGCCGCGGTCTCCGTGAGCAGCTGGTATTCGGCCGCCAACCGCTATCCGAGCCAGCGCCCGGTCAGCAAGCTCGCGCTCATCCAGTACCTGGGCCCGGACCCGCTGGCGGTGCAGAACACGATGACCCTCGAGGGCGTGGCGGACCGCGTCACGGTGCCGGTGCTGCAGGTCTACGGCGGCAAGGACCCGGCCTCGCCCATCGAGCAGGCGCAGCGGATCGCGGCCGAAGTGAAGGGGCCGCACCTGCTGAAGGTCTACGAGGAGGGTGTGCACGTGTGCAACAACGTCTGGTACAAGTCGCGCCCGTTCGTCGCGGACTGGGTGGCCGACACGCTTCGATCGCTGCGATGACTCAGGACGATCGCGTCGCCTCCGCCGCAAAGCACTGGGCCCTGCGGTTCGTCTCCAACGGCGTCGAGCTGGGCGCGTTCCAGTCGACGCTGCATCGCATCGAGCGCTGGAACGGATGGTGCGCCGAGTGGGGCGTCACGGGGCGGCAGTACGAGAAGGTCGCGGCGGCCGCTGAGGCTCGCGGCGACACTCTGACCGCGGGCGAAGCATGGGTTCGCGCCGCGATGTGCTGGCACTTCGGCAAGTTCGTGTTCATGGACGACCTCGCTCAGCAGCGGGCGGCACACGACCGGACCGTCGACGATTTTCGCCGCGGCATGGCGAGCCTCGACCCGCCGGCGCAGCGTGTCGAGATTCCCTTTGGCAAGCACGCGCTGGTGGGCCTCCTGCGCAAGCCTCACGGCGTGGCGAAGGCGCCGGTGGTCCTGATGGTGCCCGGTCTCGACTCGGTCAAGGAGGAGCTCCAGCCGACGGCCGACCATTTCCTCCGCCGAGGCTTGGCGACGCTCGCGGTCGACGGGCCGGGACAGGGCGAGGCCGAGTACGACCTGCCAATCGAGCCGGCTTACGAGGGGCCGGTCGCGGCCGTCGTCGATTGGATCGAGACGAGGGATGACCTCGACGCCTCGCGCATCGGGCTCTACGGGATCAGCCTCGGCGGCTACTACGCGCTGCGCGGAGCCGCGCACGAAAGGCGTCTCAAGGCGGTCGTCTCGAACGCCGGGCCCTTCAGGTTCGGCGACCTGTGGGATTCGCTGCCCGAGCTGACGCGGCACGCGTTCACGCAGCGATCGGGCGCTTCGAGCGAGGGCGATGCGAGGCGGCGGGCCGGCCTGCTTTCGCTCGAGGGCGTCGAACGTGTCCTGTGCCCGACGCTGCTCGTGTTCGGCAAGCTCGACCGGATCATCCCCTACTCCGAAGCCCTGCGATGCGCGGCGATCGAGGGGGTCGAGCTCGTGACCTACGAGACAGGGAACCACGGCGTGACGGACCAGGCCTTCGAATCGCGCACGATGCTGGCGGACTGGATGAAGCACCAGTTCGCCTAACTTCCTCCGCTTGCCCCTCACCCTGACCCTCTCCCGTGAAGGGGAATCTACCCGCGCAGTCTGCTCAGCACGTAGGCAGCTCGGTCGACCTGCCACGGTGCGTCGTCGCCCTTCACGGTGATCAGCAGCTCGGTGAAGCCCCGCTCCACCAACGCTTCGGCGTCGCGGAGGGTGCGGTCCGCGTCGTCCGGGCGGTACGGGACGCCGATCGACCGCCGGATCTCTGCCGGATTGCGACCCACCTCCTCGCAGTGCGCGTCGAGGACACGCGACAGCCGCAGCGCCTCGTCGGGCGGCGCGCCGACGATGTTCCACACGTCCGCGTGCTGCGCCGCGATGCGGAGCAGTCGCTTCTCGCCCGACCCTCCGATCCAGAACGGCGGGTATGGCTTCTGCACCGGCTTCGGCTCGGCGATCGCCCCCTTCAACTGGTAGTGGCGGCCGTTGAAGTCCGCGACGTCCTTCGTCCACAGAAGCTTGAGCACCTCGCACGCCTCCCCGAGGCGATCCATCCGCTCGCGCGCGGGCGGGAAAGGGATGCCCAGCGACGTGAACTCGAACTCGGCCCACGACGCGCCGATGCCGAACTCCAGCCTTCCGCCCGAGAACTGATCCACGGTCGCCGCGGTCTTGGCCAGCACCGACGGGTTGCGGTACAGGTTGCCGGTGACGTTGATGCCGATCCGGATCCGCTTCACGACCTCCGCCATGGCCGCGAGCGTCGTCCACGCCTCGAAGACCGGGTCGGTGGGCTCGAACTGATACCAGCCGGTCGCGGAGCGGACCAGCGGCATGAAGTGATCCATGATCCAGAGGTGGTCGAAGCCGGCCTGGTCGGCCGCGACCCACACCTCGCGCATGCGCTCGGGCGTCGTGCCCATCGGCGCGTACTTCAGGCCGAGCCTCACCGGGTGCGTCAACGAAGCAGCGTCGCCGGTTCTTCGATCGCCGCGACCAGGTCCTTGAGGAACATCGCCCCACGCGCTCCGTCGACGGCGCGGTGATCGCAGCCGAGGGTCAGGAAAATCGTTTGCGAGGCGACGACCTTCCCCTCTCGCACCACCGGGCGCTCCGCGATCCGGCCCACCGCGAGGATCGACGCTTGCCCGCCATTGATGATCGCGGTGAAGGCGTCCACGCCGTGCATGCCGAGGTTGGAGATGGTGAACACGCCGCCCTCGAGGTCCGCCCGGCTCAGGCGATGCGAGCGGGCGCGCTCGACGGCGCCTTCTCGCCACGCCGCGATCTCATCGAGTGATTTGCGGTCCGTGTCCTGGAGGACCGGGACCGTCAGGCCATCTTCGGAGGCGACCGCGACGCCGACCGAGATGCGCGAGCTCCTTATGAGGCGGCCCTCAGTCCAGCGCGAGCATAGGTGCGGGTGTTTCTTCAGCGTCATGGCCGAGAGCTTGACGAGGAGGTCGGTCACGGTCACCTTGTCAGGCTTGTCCGCAAGCAAGCGGTCGGCCATCGCCTCGCGCGTCAGATAAAAGTGCGGCGCTTCCCACGCGGAGGCGGTGCGCTCGGCCATGATCCGCCACGTTCTCCCAACTTCCAGTTCGGACTGGTCCGCGACGGCGGGGGGGAGGTCGGCGGCCTGGACGGCGCCATCCGGGCCGGCGCCCGCCACGGACGCCAGGTCCACACCACTCTCCGCGGCGAGACGCCTGGCCAGTGGGGAGGCGGGTTTCAGACGAGCTTCGGTCTGAAGAGATTGCCGCACCTCGGTCACTGCCGGCCGTTCGCCCCCACCCGGCGGCTTCGCCGCCGACCTCCCCGGCGAGCGGGGAGGTGAAGCCTCGCTCTCTCCTTCGGCCAGGATCACTGCGATCGCCGTTCCTACCGGAACCTCCGCCCCTGCTTCGGCGCTGATCGACGCCAGGGTGCCTGTCGCCGGCGACTCGACGTCCACCACCGCCTTGTCGGTTTCCACCTCCAGCAGCGGCTCGCCCTTCGTGACCTGGTCGCCCGCCTGCTTCTTCCACGCGACGACGATGCCCGTGTCCTGGGCCATGCCCAGCGCCGGCATGATCACCTCCGTCGGCATCTAATGGACTTGCGAGCCTTCCGCGCGCGCGCCCGCGAGCACGCGCTCCTTCGGCGTCGGCCGTCGCGTGTTCTTGTGCGACTCGTGCTCGCGCGTCGTGGGCAGCGGACCCTTCACGCTGTAGTAGCGCTGGCCCGCGACCAGCAGCTCCTCAGCCGGAAAGCGCGTGATCACCTCGCATCCGTCCTTGGTCACGATCAATTGCTCTTCGATGCGCGCGGCCGACCATCCATCCGTCGACGGCCAGAACGTCTCGAGCGCGAAGCACATGTTCTCCTCGATCACCTCCGGGTGATCCAGAGAGACCAGGCGGCTGAAGATCGGCTTCTCCCAATGCGAGAGACCACAGCCGTGCCCGAACTGCAGAGCGAACGCGGCCTCCTCGTCGGGGAATCCGAATTCCGTCGCGGCCGGCCACAGCGACGCCACCTCGGCGGTCGTCACGCCCGGCTTGATCATGTCGATCGCGACGTCGAGAAGCTCACGGCTGCGCTTGTACGCGTCGACCAGCGCCGGCGACGCGCTGCCGATGGCGAACGTGCGGTAGTAGCACGTCCGGTACCCGTTGTAGCTGTGGATGATGTCGAAGTAGGCCGGATCGCCAGGCCGCATCGCGCGATCCGTGTAGACGTGCGGGTGCGGGTTGGCGCGCTCACCGGAGATCGCGTTGACGCCCTCGACGAACTCCGACCCCAAGTCGTACAGCACCTTCGCGACGAGACCGACGCACTCGTTCTCGCGCATGCCAGGCTTCATCGCGCGATACAGCTCGTCGTACGCGGCGTCGACCATCATGCACGCGGTGCTGAGCAAAGTGATCTCGTCCACGGTCTTGACCTTGCGCACGTTCTGCATCACCTGCTGGCCGTCGACGACCTTGATCCCTTCCCGCTGCAGCGCGAACAGAACCGGGGGTTCCACCATGTCGACGCCTAGCGGCGCCTTCATCAGTCCGCGCGCCTCGAGCTCGATCTTGATCTTGTGCGCCACGTCCTCGGCCCGACCCATCTCCGGAGAGAAGCTGCCGCGCATCGTCGAGATGCCCGCGCGCGAGCGCTCCTCACCGAGCCACGGGTTGTAGAGCTTGTGATGACGCGCCGCGGAACCGAAGTCCCACATGATCGGCTCGTCGCCGCGAGGCAGCAGCGCGAAGCGGGCGGCCTTGTCCGTCGCCCACGTGCCGATGTGGGTCGCGGTGACGTAGCGGATGTTGTACATGTCGAAGAGGAGCAGGCCGCCCAGCTCCGACGCCTCTAGCCCGGCCTTCGCGCGCGCCAGGCGCTCACGGCGCAGCCGGTCGAAATCCGTGCGCTGTTCCCAGTCGACGGCGTTGAGACCGTAGGTCTTGGTCAGCTTGCTCATGACTCCCTCACTCTCACTTCCGGACGAGCCGCCGGGCCACCGAGGCAACCGTTTGCGCAGTCGGCACAGTCAGGTCCTCGAGCGCGGGCGAGAACGGCACCGGTACGTCCATCGCGCCCAAACGTTTGACCGGCGCGTCGAGGTAGAAGAACGCGCCGTCGGAGATGACCGCGGCGATCTCGGCCGTGACGCCGTAGCGCTGGTAGCCTTCGTCGACGACGATCGCACGCGACGTCTTCTTCGCCGAGCGGATCAATGCGTCAACATCGAGCGGCACCGTGGTGCGCGGGTCGACCACCTCGGCGCTGATCCCCTCGGCGGCCAGCAGCTCCGCCGCCGCCAACGCGACCAGCACCATGCTGCTCGTGGCGACGATCGTGATGTCCTCGCCCAAACGTTTGACCTCAGCCTCGCCGAGCGGGATCAGGAAATCACCCTCGGGCACCTCGCCCTTGATCGCGTAGCCCATCTTGTCCTCGAAGAACACGACTGGGCTGTCGTCGCGGATTGCCGACTTGAGGAGTCCCTTGGCGTCACGCGGCGTGCTCGGCAACGCGACCTTCAGGCCGGGGATGTGGCTCGGCCAGGCGTGGAGGCTCTGGCTGTGCTGGGCGGCCGAACGGCGCGTCGCGCCCAAAGTCGTGCGCACCACCATCGGCGCCTTCAGCGTCCCGCCCGACATGTAGTGCACCTTCGCGGCCTGGTTCGCGAGCTGGTCCATGATCAGGCCAAGGAAGTCGCCAAACATGATGTCGACGACCGGCCGCATGCCGGTCATCGCGGCGCCGACCGCCAGCCCGGTGAAGCCCGCCTCCGAGATTGGCGTGTCCATCACGCGCTCGGTGCCGAACTCCTCGACCAGGCCCGACAGGACCTTGAACGGCGTCCCAGCCTCCGCGACGTCCTCGCCGATGATGAAGACCGTCGGGTCGCGCCGCATCTCCTCGGCGAGCGCCGCGCGCACGGCCTGGCCGAAGGTGAGGACGCGCGGCGCGGTCTGAGTGTCGACGGCCCTAAGCGTAGACATCGTCGGTCACCTCTTCCGGCTTCGGGTATGGAGCATCGAGCGCGAACTCGACCGCGGCCTTGATCTGCGCCTGGACCTCCTCGTCGATCTGGTCGAGCTTGCTCGCGGGCGCGAGACGGTTCGACGTGATCCACTCGCCGGCCACCTTCAGCGGGTCGCGCGTCTCGCGCCAGCGCTCTTCCTCTTCTTTGGACCTGTAGTAGCGCCGGTCGACGTCGCCGACGTGGTGGCCGTGGAAGCGATAGGTGTGGCAGATGAGGAACGTAGGGCCCTCGCGGGCGCGCGCACGCGCGACAGCCTTGCTCGCGGCCTGGTACACCTCCCACGCGTTCTGCCCGTCCACCTCGATCACGGGTATGCCGAACGCACCCGCACGCGCGGGGATCTCGCCAGCGATGGCCTCGCTGGACGGCGTGTACTCGTTGTACAGGTTGTCCTCGCACACGTAGATGACCGGCAGCTGCCAGAGCGACGCCATGTTCATCGCCTCATACAGGACTCCCTGGCCGAGCGCCCCGTCGCCGAAGAAGCACACTGCGACCTGTTGCGTCCCGCGCTTCTTCGCCGAGAGTGCCGCGCCCGTGGCGATGCCGGCCGAGCCCGCGACGATCGCGTTCGCGCCCAGGTTGCCGCGCTCGGTGTCGGCGATGTGCATCGAGCCGCCCTTGCCGTGGCAGTAGCCGGCCTCCTTGCCCAGCAGCTCCGCGAACATGCGGTCGAGCTCAGCGCCCTTGGCGATGCAGTGCCCGTGGCCGCGATGCGTGCTGGTGATGTAGTCGTCGTCGTTGAGCGCGGCACACACGCCGGCGGCCACCGCCTCCTCGCCGATGTAGAGGTGCGCCAGTCCGGGCATCTTGCCTCCGCGGTACAGCTCGTTGACCTGCTCCTCGAAGTGGCGGATGCGCAGCATGCGCCGGTACAGCGCGACGGCGAGCTCGGGGTCAGCGTTCAATCGCGCGCGCCCCCCGCCATTGCTTCGAGCGCGTTGAACAAAACCGCGAAGTCCTTGTCCTCCAGGCCCAGCGCACGTGCGGATGTCAGGAGCTCGTTCACGACGACGCTCGTCGGCAGCGGGACGTTGGACTCCCGGCCAAGCTCGATGGCGAGCAGCATGTCCTTCTGCATCATGTTCACGTCGAACCACGCCTCCTCGGGCTGCTCGAGGACGAACGGTCCGCGGTACTTGACCATCGGTGAGGCGATGACGCTGTTGAGCATGACCTCAACCGCGGTCTCGCGCGGGACTCCTCCCCGCTCCGCCAGCAGCACGCCCTCCGAGAAGGCGACCATCTGCACCGCGAGCTGCAGGTTGATCGCGATCTTCATCAGCACCGCCTGGCCATTCGGCCCGACGTAGTTGACGATCGGACCGATGTCCTTCAGCACCGGCAGCACCTTCTCGAACGTCTCCTTCGCGCCGCCTGCCATCAGTGACAGCCGCCCCTCCTCGAGGGTGCTGACGCTGCCCGACACGGGCGTGTCCATCATCTCGGCGCCGGCCTCACGCACGCGCTTGGCGAGCTGACGCGAGAACGACGGGCTGCATGTCGACATGTCGCAGTACACCTTGCCTGGGGCGAGGCCAGCCAGGATCCCGTCCTCGCCCTCGACCACCGCCTTCAGCGCGCTTGTGTTGGTGACCATCGTGAAGGTGATGTCAGACGCCTCGGCGACCTCGCGCGGCGTCGCGCAGAGCTCGAGCCCCTGCTCGACGAGCCACTTGGCTCGCGAAGCCGTCCGGTTGTGGCCGCGCACTTTGTGTCCGGCCTTGAGCAGGCGCAGCGCAACCCTCCCGCCCATCGTTCCGAGTCCGACGTATCCGAGCTGGGCCACCCGCCCTCCCACTCTTGTTTTGTAAGAGCAAACGTTTGCTCAAAATCGTATCAGCGGCCCTTGCCGATGTCAAAGTCGGCCCTGATCGGTCGACCCGCGAATGATCAGCTCAGGCGGCAGAACGACACGCTTGGTCTCGTGAGGGCCGGCGCCCATCTGCTCGAGCAGCATGCGCGCGGCGGCCCGCCCAATCGATTGCGCGGGCACGTGGATGGTGGTCAGCCCCGGGCGCAGGCGCGCCGCGAGCGGGATGTCGTTGTAGCCGGTGATCGCGAGGTCATGCGGGATGCGAAGTCCCATCTGCTCCGCCGCGTCGTAGGCGCCGACGGCGGCTACGTCGTTGACCGCGACTACCGCCGTCGGCGGCTTGCGCGTGTCGAGGAGGCGGTGGGTCGCCATCACTCCCCCACCTGCCGCCAGGCTTGTCTCGGCGACGAGCGCCGGGTCGGGCTCGATCCCCGCCGCCGTCAACGCTTCCTCGTAGCCCTTGCGGCGATTGACCGCGGTGCTGAAGCGCGGCGAGCCGGCGAGGTGCGCGATCCGCTTGTGCCCCATCGCGAGCAGGTGCTCGGTCGCGAGCTTGGCGCCGATCCTGTCGTCGGTGCCGACGAAGTAATCCTTCATGTCGCTGTAGCGATTGACCAGCACGTGCGGGATGCCGTGCGTGCGCAGGTAGCGTACCGATGGGTCGCGCAGCGAGGCGCTGGCCACGACCATGCCGTCGATCATTCGAGACTGCAGCGTGAGCAGGATCTCGCGTTCGCGGTCCTCGTGGCCGTCGGTGCTGGAGAGGATGACCGTGTAGCCCTCTTCGAGCGCGGCGTCCTCGACACCGCGGAAGATCGCCGCGAAGAGAGGGTTCAAGACGTCTGGCACCAGCACTCCGAGGACGAAGCTCTGGCGCAGCTTCAACCCGCGCGCCATGCCGTCGGGGCGGTAGCCGGTCTTCTTGAGCAGGTCCTTGACACGGGCCCTGGTCTTGGGCGAGACGCGCAGCCGAGGGTCGTCGTTGACGATTCGCGAAACCGTAGACGGGTGCACGCCCGCCTTCGCGGCCAGCTCTTTCAATGTGATCGGCATCGGCTCGCGGGTTAGTTTGACACCGCATCGAACGCCCGCCTACAGTGAGCAGGCAAACGATTGCCCAGCCTCATCGGTGTCCCGCGCCCGCGACGCGAGGATCCTCCGCTCCTGACGGGACAGGCCCTCTACGCCGGCGACCACAGGCCGCCGGGCCTTGCCCACCTCGCGGTCGTGCGGTCGCAGTCTCCGCACAGCCGGCTGCGATCCATCGGCCTGGACGCGGTGAGGTCGATGCCCGGTGTCGTGGGCGCGTGGTCGGCGGCTGACCTGCCGCGGTTGGGAACGCTGACCGGCTTTCCGCTGGGCATGCCACTTCGCGAGCGCCCAGTGCTCACCTCCGATGAGGTGTGCTATGCGGGGGAGGCGGTCGCAGTGGTGGTCGCCGAGACCCGGGCCGTCGCGGCCGACGCCGCGGCGTTGGTCGTGGTCGACGTCGAGACGCTGCCGGCGACAGCTGATCCGCTGCGCGGCGGGGTCGCCGGGACGCTGGAGCGCGGATTCGGCGACATCGACGCCGCGTTCGCCCACGCGGACGTCCGCGTCTCGGCGCGCCTGCACTTGAATCGCGTGACCGGGGGGTACATCGAGCCGAGGGCGACCACGGCGACACCACATGAAGACGGCCTCGTCGTGCACACCTCAACGCAATGGGTGCACGGCGTGCGCGATGCGATCGCGAAGAGTCTCGGGCTCGACAGGAAACAAGTTCGCGTGCTCGCGCCGCATGTGGGCGGGGCGTTCGGTGCGAAAGGATTTCCTGTGGCCGAAGAGGTGCTCACCGCCGCGGCCGCGCTGCGGCTGCAGCGCCCGGTTCGCTGGGTCGCGACGCGAAGCGAGGACATGCTTGCGATGACTCAATCGCACGGCACGGTCCTCGACCTCGAGCTGGCGGCGACCCGCGACGGGATGCTGCTGGGACTCCGCGGCCGGATGTGGCACCCCATCGGCGCCTACGTCGCGAGCGGCCCGGGGCAGGCCGAGAACATCATCACCCACATGCTTTCCGCGTACCGCTTGCCCGCTCTGCGCGTGACCGCCGACCTCGTCTACACGAACACGCCGCCCACCGGCTTCATCCGCGGGGGCGGCCGCGAGGTCGGCAACTTCGCGATGGAGCGCATGATCGACCGGCTGGCGCGTGAGCTGGGGCTGGACGGGGTTGAGATCCGGCGCCGCAACCTCGTGCCACCAGCGGCGATGCCATACTCGACCGGCTACAGCACGCCGCGGGTCACCGCGATCTTCGACGGCGGCGACTACCCGGCGATGCTGGAGAAGGCGTGGGCGGCGGTGCGCGGTGCCCGCGGACCGGGGCGAGGTGTGGGCGTCGCTTGCTTCACCGAGTCCACGGGCATCGGAGAGCCCGAGCATGCGCGTGTGGCGATCGCCGCGAGCGGGCACGTGACCGTTTACATCGGGACCACCCCGGGCGGGCAGGGGCACGAAACGGCGGCCGCGCTGGTGGCAAGCGAGCACCTGGGCTTGCCTCTCGAGCTGATCACCGTCGTGGCCGGCGACTCCGACGCGGTGCCCACCGGCCGCAACACGTCCGCGAGCAGGAGCGCCGTCGAGATGGGCAGCGCCGTCGCGCTCGCGGCCGCCGCGGCTCGGCGCAAGCTGCTCGACCTCGCCGCGGGGCGATTGGATGTCGCGCCGGAGGACATCGCGGAGCTGATCCCGAACGGGCTCGAGGTCTCCGAGATCTACGACGCGCAGCGCCGGCGGCCCTACGCCGCTGGATGCGCGGGGATCGTGGCCGAGGTCGACGTCGAAACAGGCGCGGTGAATGTCTTGCGCCACGTCTTCGTCCACGACGTGGGCCGGCAGATCAACCCGACGGTGGTGGAGGGCCAGGTGCACGGCGGGGCGGCGCACGGCGCGGGCTACGCGCTGTACGAGGAGGTCGCGTACGACGAGGACGCGACGCCGAGGACGTCCGGGTTCCTCGACTACATGATGGTCACGACGGGCGAGGCGGTCGCACCCGAGTCGAGCGATCTCGACACCCGAAGCATGTCCAATCCGGAAGGCTTTCGGGGAGCCGGCGAAGGCGCGACGATTCCGTACGCAGCCGCGGTGGCCGCGGCGGTCGAGGACGCGCTGCGCACGCAAGGCATCGAGGTCTTCGTCTCCGAGCTGCCCATATCGCCGGAGCGGCTGCGCCGGCAGATCGTCCAGGCTGAACACAACAAGCAGGAGGCGACGCGATGAGCGCGAGCAGGACCGACATCGACGAACGGGTCGCGGTCGCGACCAGGCACTGGGGCCCGCGCTTCGTCGCGCAGGGGATCGACCTGAACGACTTCAACCGCACTCTGCCCCGGATCAAGGTCTGGGACGACTGGTGCCGCGAGTGGGGAGTGACCGCGACCGAGTACGAGCACGCCGCCGAGGCGGCGGAGGCGGCCGGCAATCGCCTGACCGCCGCGCAGTCGTGGCTGCGCGCCGGGCTTTGCTGGCACTTCGGCAAGTTCGTGTTCGTCCACGACCTGGCGCAGCTGAAGGCGGCGTCCGATCGCGCGGCGGCGGACTACGCGCGGGGCGCGTGGGCTTTGGAGCCGCCCGCCGAGCGAGTCGCGATTCCTTACGACGGGATCGCCATGCCCGGTCTGTTTCGCAAGCCCGCCGGTATCGCGCGGCCGCCCGTTCTATTGATGATCCCGGGGCTCGACTCGGTGAAGGAGGAGCTGCAGGCCACCGCCGACTACTTCCTGCGGCGGGGCATCGCGACTTTGGCGATCGACGGGCCGGGCCAGGGCGAGACGGAGTTCGAGCGCGACATCGAGCCCGCGTACGAGAAGCCGGCCGGGGCGGCGATCGACTGGCTGGAGAAGCGGGATGACGTCGACGCGTCTCGCCTCGGTGTGTACGGCGTGAGCCTCGGCGGCTATTACGCGGTACGCGTCGCCGCGATGGAGCCGCGGGTGCGCGCGACCATCGAGCTGGCGGGGACGTACTCGCTCGCGACTCAGTGGGACCAGCGCTCGGTGGTGAGCCGGGACGCGTTCATCAAACGGTCGGGCGCACGCAACGATGGGGAAGCGCGGGAGCGGGCGAAGCTGATCGACATGCACGGCCTCGGATCACGCATCCGCACTCCCCTACTCGTCCTGCACGGAAAGCTGGACCCGATCGCCCCGTTCGACGGCGCCCTGCGGCTGGCAGAGGAAACACCAACCGCGAAGATGGTGGTGTGGGAGGACGGGAACCACGGAATGACCAACCGAGCGTTCGAATCCCGCGTCCTGATGAGCGACTGGATGGCCGAACAGCTCCGCGCTTAATTTCCCTGCGGGTCTTCCCTCTCCCCTTCAGGGGGAGAGGGTCAGGGTGAGGGGCGAGCGGCGACGCCGCTGATGATCTCGGCCAATTCTTGCGGCCGTGACCACATCGGCCAGTGGCTCGTCGGCAGATCGACGTAGGTGACGGTGCGCAACTCGGCGAGTCCATCCACCCACTCATCACCGCCTTTGACGGCAGCCTTGTACTGCTCCGACGTATACCCGGTGCACACGACGATGGACGGCACATCGAGGCGCGCGTTGTTGGTCAGCTTGGGCCCCTCGCGCAGCGCGGCGCCCGGCTCGGGCACGGCCCGCCGCCGGAACGTCTCGAGCTGCTCCTGGCTGAGCCCATCGAGGTTTTCCGACTGCGCAAGCGCCTCTAGCGATGGCATCGGCTTCTGTGCATCGGCGAAGTCTGGATCCATCGCACCCGTCGACGGGGCGGTGTCGACGTAGACCATGGTCGCGATCAGCTCGGGGATGCGGTCGCTCGCGCCGTAGCCGGGGACGTTCGCCCCGCTGTGCACCGCGAGCACGACCGGTGCCCGGGCCGCCTTGACCGCGTCGACGATCGGCTCGACGTGGTCGGACATGGTGATGGCGGACCGGTCGAGGCCGGCCGAATCGAGACCAGGCAGCGTCACCGCGGTGACGTCGTGGCCGCGCGCGCGCAAGTCGGCTGCAACCTCGTCCCACGCCCACGCGCCGAGCCAGAACCCGGGAACAAGAACAATCGGTGCACCAGCCATGCCTCGATCGTAGCGGGTCAATTTCCCTCGACTTCTTTCCTCTCCCCTTCAGGGAAGAGGGTCAGGGTGAGGGGCGAGGCAACGACACCCACCGCCAGCCGCGGATTCGAGCTCCCGCGGATAGGCCGACATCAACCCCGGAAGGGTCGAACCCGCACCGCCAATGAATGGAAGCCCGTAGGCGACGAGTGCGCTCGAAAACCCCAACGACACCAGAAGCCTCGAGGCGCGCGCAGCCCAATCAGGGCGGATCGGAGACTGCGTGACGCCGGGATGGGGTTCGCCCATCAGACGGCCGGTCTAATCCGCGCCCAGCTAACCGCAGCGCAGGATTTCGCGCGGCACCGAGTGGAAGCTTTCGACGCCCGTTGCGGTCACGCGCAGCATGTCCCCCACCTGCACGCCCATCCGGTGGTCCGGCGTGACCACGTTGGGCTGGACCACGACCACCATATTTTCTTCGAACGTGAATTGATGCGGCGTGCCGCGCGTCGTCCGGCGGGTGCGTAGGAATGGCGCGTACACGCCGCCTACCGCGCAGTGGACCAGGTCGTCGTAGATCGTGAAGCCCACGCTGTGGATCGCCTCCGCGATGTCAAGGATCGACTCGCTCGATGTGCCCGGCTGAATCGCGTCGCAGATCCTCTCGTATATGGCCAGCGCCACCTCGTGCAGGCGCATGTACTCGCGCGTCGGGTCGGCGCCGACCGTCAGCGTGCGGAGAACCTGCCCGTAGTAGCCGTCGCGCACGGCACTGAGCTCGGTTAGGATCACGTCGCCCGCCTGGAGCTTGCGGTGCGTCGGGAACTGGCGCGGTACACACAGGTCCGGCGCCGCCATCGACGTCACGCCAAGGTAGTGGATGTGCGTGGTTCCGCCGTCCGGAACGTAGGCGGCCTCGACGATCCCGACCAGATCGTGCTCGGTCATGCCTGGCTTCGCTTCGCGATGCAACGCGATCAGCGCCGCGTCGGACATCGCCGCGCCGGCGCGGATGAGCTCCATCTCCTCCGCACTCTTCACCACTCGCAGGCGCGTGAGCTGCGGGCCGAGGTCGAGCGGCGTAACGCCCAGCGCTCCTGACAGCGCGGCGTGACGCTGAAAAGTCAGCGGGCCCGCGACCGCTACCGAATCCGCTCCGCCCTTCTCGCGCAGAACGGTCAGGACCGCGCCGACCGCGTCCTCACCGCGCGCCCGGACATCGCCGAAGACGGACAGCCTGCGCGCGTCGGGGACGTGATTCTCGTAGTGGACCAGCAGCGTCGGATGGCCCTCGAGCGGAAAGACCAGCAGCGCTTCGCCGCTGACCAGGTAGCCGGAGAGCCACCCCACCTCATGTGCGGCTCCGCGATTGCCGAACGCGAGGAGCACATCGGCGCCCGCAGCCCGCATGATCTCGCGCACCGCATCCGACCGCCGCTCGTGCTCTTCGCGCGAAAAGCCCACTTCTTCTCCCGCCTCACCCCGACCCTCTTCCCAGAAGGGGAGAGGGAGATAGAGCAATCGTTTGCCTACAATAGCCGCGGGGTGGCGAGCGGGACGCCGATCGGATTTCTCGGCCTCGGTGCGATGGGCGCCGCGATCGTCGTGCGGCTGATGAAAGCGGGTTTTCAAGTCACCGGATGGAACCGCTCCGAGGAGAAGGCGGCACCGCTGAGAGCGAAGGGCATGAGCTGGGCGGCGAGCCCGCGCAAATTGGCAGCGAGCTGCGACGTGATGATCTCGATCCTCACCGACGCGAAGGCGCTCGAGCAGGTCGTCGCGGGACCCGACGGAGTCCTGGAGGGGCTGCGACCCGGCGCGATCCTCGCCGACATGAGCACGATCTCCCCCGACTCGAGCTGCGCGCTGGCCGCGAAGGTGCAGGCTGCCGGCGGCACGATGGTCGACGCCCCGCTCTCAGCGAGCCTCGCCACGCTCGAATCGGGCCAGGCCTCGATCATGGTCGGCGGCGACGCGCACGCCTACGAGAAGCTGCACCCCGTCCTGCTCGCCATCGGCCCCAAGGTCACGCTCATCGGCGCCAACGGCCAGGCGCTGTACGTGAAGCTCGCGATCAACCTCGCGCTTGTGGTGCAGGTCGTGTCGTTCTGCGAGGGCGTCGCGATGGCCGAGAAGGCGGGCATCAAGCGCGAAGTGGCGGTCGACGCCTTCCTCAAGAGCGTGGTCGCGTCCCCGGTGCTGGGCTACCGCGGACCGTTCATCCTCGAGGGACGCATGCCCGAGACGGCCTGGGCCGATGTGAACCTGCAGCAGAAGGACCTGCTCCTCGCCCTGGAGCTCGGACGCAAGCTGGGCGTCGCCCTCCCCACCGCCGCGGTGGCCAACGAAATGCTGAACGCCGCGCGCGGGATGGGCCTGCAGGACCGCGACTTCGCCGTGGTCTATGAGGTTTACCGCGCGCTCGGAGGCATGCGGTGAAGGGTCGCTACCGCGTCAACTGGAAGGACGTCCCGGAAGAGCCGAACCTCCGCGAATATGAGGGTTGGGTGAACATGCGCGTGCAGTTCGCGGTGGGCGACAAGACCGGCTCCGACAAGCTGACACTGGGCCGCACCTTGCTGCCGCCCGGCGCGCGTCACGAGCCGCACAGCCATCCCAACTGCGACGAGTTCCTGTTCGTGGTCCGCGGACACGGCACCATCTACACCGAGGAGGGCGAGGAACCCGCCGGGCAGGACGACGTCATCTTCACGCGCGCCGGATACGTGCACGGCTTCAACAACACGTCCGGCGACGACGTCCTACTGCTGTGGGGCTGGAGCGGCGCAGGCTCGCTGGACGCCGCCGGCTACGAGCTGCATAGCCATCGCTGACTCCCGCGTCATTAAGGGAATGGCGGCGCAGCTGCGTAAGCGCCGCGAGCTGATGTCGTCGGGCGCGCGGCGGCTCGGCTGGAAGGCCGGCTTCGGCTCGAAGGCGGCGATGGAGAGGCTGGGCACCAGCGCACCGCTGTTCGCCTTTCTTCTCGACCGCACGCTGGTCGAGTCCGGCTCGTCGGTATCCATCAAAGGATGGAAGCGGCCGGTGTTCGAGGCGGAGATCGCCGTCCACCTCGGCACGGACGTGCACGCCGGCGCGAACGCGCGGGAAACGAAGGTGGCCATCGCGGGCCTGGGTCCGGCGATCGAACTGGCGGACCTCGATGCTTCGGTCACGGAAGTGGAGGAGATCCTCGCCGGCGGCATCTTTCACCGCCACGTCCTGCTCGGTCCCGTAAGCAAGGGTGCTTCGATCGAAGGCTTCGAGGCCGTCATCTTCCGGGACGGCGACGAGATCGCGCGCGCCAAAGACCCGGCGCAGCTGACCGGCGACATCGTCAGCGTGCTGCAGGCGCTGGCCGAGACACTCGAGACGAGCGGCGAAACGCTGAAAGCCGGCGACGTCATCATCACCGGCTCGGTCGTGCCGCCGATCGACGTGGCCCCCAGCCAGCACCTGCGCGCCGAGATGAGCACCCTCGGCAGCATCGAGGTGAGGTTTCAGGAGGTGAGCGGATGACCCTCGGGACGATGGCCACCGACGTCGAGCAGCGCATCGACTTCGACGCCCTGCGCGCGTATCGCCTGGGCCGCGCGCGCGAGCAGCTGAAGAAGCACGACTTCGGCGCCTACCTGTGCTTCGACCTCGACAACATCCGCTACATCACCGGCACCGCGCTGGCCGAGTGGACGCGCGGCAAATGGGTCCGCTGGTGCGTGCTGCCGCGCGAGGGCGACCTCGTGCTGTGGGAGAAGAGCAGCGCGGCGGCGGTCAAGCGGCGGCTGTGCCCGTGGATCAAGCCCCAGAACATCCGCACCTCGATCGAGTGGAAGCACGGTGCCAACCCGCACGCGGTTACGCTGAGCCAGATCGCGAAGGTCGTGGGCGAGATCAAGCAGGTGCTCGAGGAGCGCGGCGTCGCGGACCTGCCGCTTGCGATCGACGACGCCGACCTCTATCTGTTGGAGGGCCTGCGCGGTGCCGGCCTCAAGGTGGTCAACGGGCTCGAGTCGCTATTCGACGCCAGGCTGATCAAGTCCCGCGAGGAGCTGGAGATCATCGAGCTGTCCGCCTCGCTGGTCGACGGGGTGTACGCGCAGCTCGCGCACTTCATCCGGCCCGGCGTGCGCGAGAACGAGGTCGTGGCCGAGATCTCGCACTGGCTCATCGCGCACGGCGCGGAGCGGATCACCGGGATCAACTGCGTTTCGGGTCCGCGCAGCAACCCGCATCCCCACGACTACTCGGACCGGATGATCCGGCCGGGAGACCTAGTCTTCATCGACATCATGAGTCACTACCTCGGCTACGCCACCTGCTACTACCGCACCTTCGCGGTGACCCAGGCGTCGCAGCGCCAGAAGGACGTGTACAAGCGCGCAAACGATTGGCTCGAGGCGAGCATCGACCGCGTGAAGCCCGGCGCGACCACCGCGGACATCGCCTCCGCGTGGCCGTCCGCCAAGGAGCTTGGGTACTCGAGCGAGCGGGACGCGCTGGGCCTGTCGGTCGGACACGGCATCGGCATCAGCCACCACGAGAAGCCATGGATCACGCGCAACTGGTCGCTCGAGAACCCGGTTCCGATCGAGGCCGGCATGCACTTCGCGCTGGAGACGTTCTGCGGAGAGGGCGAGGATGGGGCGCGGATCGAGTCGCAGGTGATCGTGACCGAGGACGGCCATCGAGTCATCACGAAGTGGCCGAGCGACAGGCTGATCGTGCTGGACCCGCGGTGAGCGGAGACCGGCTCAGAGCGGTCGCGGTCGTGGGGACCGGGCGCATGGGGAGCGCGATCGCCGAGGCGATCCGCAAGGAAGGCTTCGACCTGCGCGTGTATTCGCGGACGCGGGCGAAAGCACAAGAGCTGGTTGAGCGAGGGGCGGTGCTTTTTCCCACGCCCGCTGCCGCCGTGGAGGGCGCGGACGTGGTGCTGACCAGCCTCGTCGACGACCGGTCGGTGGCCGCGGTCGTCGAGGGAGACGACGGAATCCTGGCGGGCATGCGCGCGGGCGCCGTGCACGTGGGGGCCACGACCGTGTCGCCGCGCTTCGCCAACGATCTGGCCGCGCGGCATCTCGCCGCGGGCAGCCGCTACGTCGCCGGGCCGGTCGTGGGCCGGCGCGACCTCGCAGCCGCGCATCGCCTGACGACGCTGGCCGCCGGCGACCTCGCGGACATCGAGTACGTCCGGCCTGTGCTGGAATCGTTCGGCCCCGTCCGCATCATCGGAGAGCGCCACGGCATGGCCAACACAGTGAAGCTGATCGTCAACTTCATCACCGTCTCGTGGCTCGAGCTGATGAGCGAGATGTACGCCTTCGGTGAGAAGAACGAGATTGAAGCCCACGTCGTCCACGACACGCTGGTGTGGGTGTTTGACCGGCCGGGCCTGCGCAACTACGCGGCGGCGATGCGCGACCGCAACTTCGACGAGGCGGGCTTCGAGCTGTCGACTGGGTTCAAGGACGTGCAACTGATGATCGACGCGGCGACCGAATCGAAGTCCCCCCTCCCCTACGCGCAGCTGATCCGCTCGAAGATGCTCAGGCTCCTGGCCAATGGCCTGGAGAAGAAGGACTGGGCGGTGCTCGCCGAGGTGGCGCGCGCCGACGCGGGGCTTGACTCCGTCCTCTAGTACTTCTTCGCGTCGGGCTGCGAGTAGCGTGACGTGATCTTCTGGAACGGCTGGTCGCGCGACGACACGGCGTCGATGAGGCTCGGGCGCTTCGAGCCCATCGCGGCGCGCAGTGCGCTCGCGAGCTCTTGCGGGTTCTCGACCCGAATCCCATCGCAGTCCATCGCGCGGGCGATGGCGCCATAGTCGAAGTCGTCGAACTCGCACGCGATCAGCCGTTCACCCTGGCCGTGCGCGACCCAGCCGAGCGAAGAGTTGTTCATCACCAGCACGATGATCGGGAGGTCCTGCTCGAGTGCCGTCATGAGGCCGTTCATGGACATCGCGAATCCACCGTCGCCGCACACGGCGACCACGGGACGGTCGGGATGCAGCAGCTTGAGGGCGAGTGCCGCGGGCACGGCGTAGCCCATGCCCCCAATGGCCGCGGGCTGCAGGAACGAGCCCGCCGTCCGGGTCTGGAAGTGGTGCGCGAGGAAAATCCGGTTCTCGCCCGCGTCGGCGGTGACCATGCCGTCCGCGGGAAGGGCGCGCTGTAGCTCCGCGATGATCCGCTGCGGCCGCATGGGGATGGCGTCGGAGCGCGAGTCCTCGGTCTCGAACCCACCGAGCTTCTTTCGTGCCTCCTCGACGCGGGCAGCTCCATTCTGTCTGTTGCGCGCCGGACCGAGGCAGGCGGCGAGCGCCGCCAGCGATGCCGCCGCGTCGCCGACGACCACGTGGTCGACGGGAAAGGTCCAGGCCGCGTTGAGGGGTTCTATGTCGAACTGGACGAACGTTTGCCTGCGCGGATCCAGCAGGTCGGGCGTCTCGTTGATGGTGTCGGACGGGCCGAGCTTGGTGCCGGCGGCGATCACCACGTCTGCGTCGGCGACGACCGCGTTGGCGGAGTCGAGGCCGAAGGTGCCGAACATGCCGAGGGCGAGCGGATGGTCTTCCGGAAACACGCCCTTCCCGGAGGCGGTCGTCGCGACCGGCGCCTGAAGCAGCTCCGCGAGCTGAAGCAGCTCGGCGTAGGCCTGAGCCACGCGGACGCCGTTGCCCGCGATGATCACGGGCCGCTCCGCCTTGCGGATGGCCCGCGCGGCGGCCTCCACCGCCCGCGGGTCGGGCCCGACCGCGGCCGGTGGCAAGTAATGCTGGGTCGGATAGAGGATGGGCGCGCTATCGGGGCCGACCGTGGATCGGAGCGCCTTCGTCGCGTATAGCAGCGCGACGGGTCCGGGCTGCCCCGTGAGCGCGTGCTTGATCGCCAGCTGCGTGGCCTGGACCGCCTGGACTCCCTCGAGCGGAACCATCGTCTCCTTGGTGAAGCCCTGGAAGGCTTGCTTGGCGTCCCAGTTGCCATGCTCACCCGAGCCGGACTGGTAGGGCGCGTGGTGCGAGTAGAGAAGGCCGTCGGACAGGTCGCTGAGGATGAGCATCGGCGAGCCCGCCAGCAGGGCTTCGAGCGTGCCCAGCGCGGCGTTCGAGAGCATGAAGGCGCCCTGCCCCATCGCGACGCCGGGCTTGCGAGTGACACGCCCGTAGACCTCTGCCATCACGCCGGCCAGCGATTCCTGGCGCACGAGGACCGTGCGAATCGTGTCGCGGTGGTCGTGGAGGGCGTCGTAGATGGCGAGCGTCCGGCCGCCGGGCATGCCGAAAACGGTGTCGATGCCGGCCTGCTCGAGGACTCGCACGATCGCCTCCGGCACGGTGACCGTTTCGGTGAGGAGGCGCTCGGTCGTCATCTCACGGCCATGGTAGCCGCGCTGCGCAAACGTGTGCTCAGCCGGTGAGCACATCTCCGTTGAGCACGGTCTCCAGCGTCACGGGGATCGGATGTCGAAGGCTCTGCGCAGCGTGGCAGGCGCGCTCCGCGTGCGCCGCGAGCTTGCGCACCTGCTCCGGGCTGGCCGAGCTGACGATGTCGAGCTTGATGGTCACCTGCTCGAAGTAGGGCGGCGCGTCGTCGACGTCGTACTTCTCAGTGTTGCGAAAGGTGGCGCGGACGTCGGCGGTCGCATCCTCGATCGGGACCTCGTAGAGGGGCGCGAACCGCGCCAGCTGCGTGAGCAGTCAAAAGGCGGTGCCGACCATGAGGTACTGGAGCGGCGAGGGACCCTTCTCCGTGCCACCGCGGGCGAGGGGCTCGTCCGCCTCGACGACAAACTTGCCCATGCGGCCCTCGAGGTGGACGTCATCGATGATGCGCGCCACCGCGCGAGTGGTCGTCGTGCGATCCGCGGGCGCCTTGGCGCGCATCTCTGCGCGAAGGCGCTCGATCTGCTTCATCTGCGTCTCGAGGTTGACGCGGCTCCGGGCCATCACGGCAGAGGATACCGACGGCCGGATCGGGGTCGTCAGGCAGGCGCCTGCCGCAGAGGAGCGCCGACCTCGTGCAGGAAGCTCAGGATCTCGCGATACGAGCGGTAGATCGAGGTCTCGTAATAGGGGACGTCGACCTCGGCGCAGTAGGCCCGGACGATCGTGTGCGCGCGGCGGATGTTACAGCGCGGCATGGTCGGAAACAGGTGGTGCTCGATTTGATAGTTGAGCGATCCATAGAGGAGGTCCGTCAGCGGATTGGACCTGACGTTGCGCGCGGTCAGGACCTGCGAGCGCAGGAAGTCGAGCTCCTGGCCCTTTTCGATCTGAGGCATCCCCTTGTGGTTGGGGGCGAAGACCGAGGCCAGGTAGAACCCTCCCACGCACTTCTGGATCACGATCACAAGCAGCGCGCGCCACGGGCCGACCACGACGACAAGCAGCGCAGGGAAGGCCAGGGCGTGCAGGCAAAGCGCGCCCACCTCAACCCAACGCAGCCTCTCCTTTGTGTTGACGAGGAAACGCACGCTGTTGACATGCATGACCCACGCGAGGCCGAAGAGCAGCGGAAAGAACAGGCCCGCCTGGTGGCTGACTATCCAGCGCGAGACACCAGTCTTCGCCAGGGCCTGCTCCTCCGAGTAGGCGATGACTCCGACGTCGATGTCGGGGTCGAGGTCCTGATTGTTGGGATTGCCGTGGTGCCGGTTGTGCTTGTCGACCCACCATCCATGGCTCATGCCGAGCAGCCCGTTCCCGGTGACGATCCCGATGACCGTGTTGACGCGCCGGCTCGGAAACATCTGCCGGTGCCCTGAGTCGTGCAGCTGAAAGCCGAGCTGGCCGGAGACGAATCCGAGGAGCGCCGCCACGAGGACCGTCGCCCAGACGCTGTGGACCAGGCTGAGCAGCCATACGGTCGTCGCGAGGGCAACCGTGTTCGTCACCAGCATCAGGACGTAGTAGCCGGGACGCTTTCTGAGCAGCCCGGCGGCTTCCACGCGGCGCTTGAGCTCGGTGTACGGTTGCGGGATCGGTGCGGGCGTCTTCGGGACGGAAATCGCGATGGCTGCCATGACGCTCCTGAACTCGAACCATGCGGTTCGGGCGAGGGGCGCGTTCGAGAACCACCGGTCGCCTTATTCGCCCGGGAGGGAACCGGGCGCTAGGGCAGCATAGCCGCCTTTGGCCGGCGTTTTGACGAAACTTTTGACAATTCTCCAAGTGCGAACCGACTCGCGGGTGTCAGCTTGCGAGCCAGTCGATGGCGGCCTGGCGGCGCGAGAAGTAGGCCGTCGGAAAGTGTCCTGGCGTCTCGCGTGCCGGTGGCTTTCCGATCATCGGCATGCCCTCGGGCATGTGGAAAGCGAACTTCGCCACGCCGGCGGCGTTGTAGCGCGGAATGATGTTGGCGTCGCGCCACGGCCCATCCATCTTGGCCGGGTTCATTCGGAACGCCGTGCTGTCAATCAACACTCGGGTGCGTCCGGTTTGCTCCACGCACTCGACGAATTTCACCAGCCAGTCCTGAAACTCCGTGGTCGACATGTCGGCGGTGGTATCAAACCAGCGCAACTCGATCATGTCGGCAGACGGACGATCGAAGACCTCTCCCCAGCGATCCTCGTAAAGCTGCTCAACCATTGGCGTCATCCTCCTGATTCGGTGGGTCGGGCGTGACCCCCAGCCTTGTGCCGGTCTCGACAAGAGCCTTGAGCCGCCGGCCGACCAGGTCGGTCCAGCCTTCGGCGAACGCTTCAACGAGCGCGGCATCGATGGCACCGATCGCGCGGAAGGAAAACCGCACGCTCGTGCCCTCATCCCGATCGGTCAGCTCGAATGTCGCGACGCCAAGCGCAACGCCAAGATGAAATGGGCCGCTGAGCTGAAAGTAGCTGTCGTCCTTCCAGCCTGTGACAGTTGCCAGCACAGAGCCGCCGTCCTCCCACTTCTCGACAAGAAGGCCGCCCAGCCGCCCCTCGACGCTCAGGCCTTTGGAATCTGGGCGCACGTAAGGGTGTCCCCACCAGCCGCCGGGGTCCGTGGTCATGGCCGCGAAGACCCTTTTCCGAGGCGCGGCGATCGAAACATCCAGCGCGACATCCACAGCCGGACGGTTTGCGCTCAATCGCTTGGCACCGCTTTCGAGGCTCCGGCCGAAACGCAGTAGGCCCGAGGCCCAGCCCGCTGCATGGGCGTCGACCCAACGCTCGTACATCTTCTGGAGCGGCACCGCGTCGAGGTAGTGCCAGCGCTCACGGCCGCGCTTTCGGCTGGTGACGAGGCCCGCGACCGAAAGAACCTGGAGATGTCGCATGACCGCGATCCGTGAGATGTCGAAGTGGGAAGCGATGTCGCCCGTGGTCCGGGGCTGCTCGCGCAGCAGGTCGAGGATCTGTCGCCGGGTCGGATCGGAGAGAGCGAGCCAGATCGGGGCCCCATCCGCCTTGACCTCACCCGCCACATCGCCGCCTGCCCTGTCGCAACATGTAATGACAGCATTACATATTGAGGCGGTCTGTGCAGGTGAGTGCACGTTCCGGGAGACCTCTCAGAGACGCAGCTTGATCCCGATCCCTTGCGCCACCGCCCGGTCATACACAAGTCGCGCCGTGGCGGCGTCCTCGACGGCGTGTCCCGTCGACTTGTAAAGCGTGAGCTCGTCGTGAGACTGGCGACCGGGCTTTCTCTGTGCCAAGACTTCGCCAATTTCAGTGACCGCCTCGGGATCGAGACCCTGCAGCTCGATTGCCCCGGCTGGCGGCGCATTGGTCACCGCGCCACGCCATTCGACGAACACCCGGCTGGTTGCGACCGTTTCGGGGTCCACTTCAGGACCGAACGTTCCTCCGACTGAGCTGAGATGCGTGCCGGGCGACAACCACTCGCGCTTGATGACCGGTTCGCGCGCGTCGGTGCAGCAAGCCACGACATGGGCTCCGCGAACCGCTTCCTGCATCGAGGCGACGACGTGCGCATTGGGATGGGTCGCGGCAAGCCTCCCCGCGTGGGCGACGTTGCGCGATGCGACGCGGATTTCGCTGAAATCGCGGACATGCGGGAAGGTTTGTAGGTGCGACCAACCTTGCACGCCCGCACCGAGGATTGCGAGGACGTTCGAGTCCGGATTCGCCAGCGCCTTCGCCGCGACCGCCGCTGCTCCGCCGGTTCGAATCGCCGTGATGTAGGTCGCATCCATCACCGCAAGGGGAGCGCCCGTATTCTCATCGAAGAGCGCGATCAGGCCCTGATGCGAGTCCAGGCCGGCTTCATGGTTGGCCGGGAAGACGCTGACGAGTTTCGCCTCGAGGGCAACTCCCGCCACGTACCCGGGCATCGAACCAAGCAATCCCCGCGTGCCCACGCGTGCCGCCGTCCGCGGGGGTACCGACGCCGCCCCGTTCGAAAGGAGCACGAATGCACTTTCGAGCGCGTCGAGCATGGATGGGATGTCGAGCAGACCCTCGACATCTCCTCGGCTCAGGTAGAGCAGTTCAGCCACCGCGATGTTGCCGGACTACCGTCTAGGTCAGGGAGCTGCGCAGAAAATCGAACTGCCTGGCGTTGGCCTTGCGCGCGAGTGTGGTCGGGTACTGGTTGAAACCGTGCACGCCCTCGGGATAGATCGCGACCTCGACGCGATTGCCGGCGACTCGCCAGCGCTCGGCCATGAAGAGTGAGTCGTCGATCATGGGGTCCATCGTGCCGACGGTGAAGAGCGCCGGAGGCATGTCGCCAAGGCGCGCGTAGAGCGGCGATATGTCGGGGTCGCGCCGCTGCTCGGGGCCGGCGGCCGGGAGAAAGTTGTTGCCGAACCATCGGATGATCGGCGTCGACAGGACCAGGTTGCGATCGCCCCAGAGGACCTGGCTCGGCGTGCCGCTCAGATCGTAGTCGCCGTAGACGAGGTTGGCGGCGGCGATCCGATTCTTGATCCCATGCCGGTCGCGGAGCCTCAAAAGCGTCACCACAGCAAGGTGCGCGCCGGCCGACTCGCCGCCGATGGCAAACCGGGCGGGAGCATCCAGCAGCTGAGCGCCGTGCTCGAGGAGATGGAGCACCGCGTCCTCGCAGTCGTCGGGACCGGCGGGGTACGGATCCTCCGGGGCGAGCCGGTAGCCGATGCTCGCGGCGGCCAGGCCCGTCTCGTCGGCGAGCAGCTTCAGAGCCGCGTCCTGCATGTCGTGCCCGCCGAGGGTCCAGCCTCCACCCTGGATGTGGAGGTAGATGCCGACCGGCTTGTGGTCGGGACGGAGGAGGCGGATCTTGATCGGACCGCCGCGGCCCGCGACCTCGATGTCGCGCGCCTCCTTGAGAAAGATCGGCGCGGGAAAGATGCCCCTCCCCTCTCGCCTGGCCTGACGCGAGACCGCCGGAGGAACCGTCATCACCGATGGCTGGGTCGCGATGAGGGCTTCGAGCTGGGCGTTGAACGCGCGCGCCTCGTCGATGTCCTGCTGGTCGACGTCGATCGTGGCCGATCGAACCGTGGCCATTTGCGCCCAGTGTATTACCGCGCCAGAATCACGGCCAAGTTCAGGCCGTTCCGACCACCAGGATTGATCGAGCGGGTTAGCAGCTTATTAGTGGAAGCTGGGCTGCTATCTTGCGTGAACGGGCTTCGCGGCGCCGAGCTCGAAGTTGGAATGCCAGCAATATGACCTCATTGACGCGCCTCTCGAAGTCACTGGCGCTTGCACCTTCGATCGACTTCAAGACTTCGCGTGCTGCCGTCTCAAGCTGGTACCAGATGTCACCACCGCGCTTGAGGAATAGGGGATGGCGCGAGTTGATCACGACCGTCGTGACCTCGTGCTCAATTACTGTCTGGCTGCGAATCGAAGGGTCAAGTGGGCGCACGATGACCTGTCCAAACCCCCGACGCCGCGGCTCGTTCTCGGCCGGCAACCGGGCGGGCGCTCGAAGGCTCTCGGGCCTGCTCGCATCGCGTGCGTTCACTCGCGGTCGCTCCGCAACCTCGGAGCGCGCTGCTGCCAGACCGGGAAACACCTCCTCGCGCTCGGCGAGCCTCAACACCTGGCTCAGGAGGCGGCGGACCTGCTCCGCGGTCTTAAGGGCAGACGCCGGAGGCGGCGCCAGCTCATCCTCCGCCAATCGCTTGGCGATCCCAACAAGTAGAGCGTGCATTCTTTTCTCGACCGCGACCCACTCCGCTCGGTCGCGAGCGAAATCACTCTTGTTCATAGTCAGCGGAACTGACGCCAGGTCGATCTCGCCGACGAGGCGGGCCATGCCAGAGACCTGGACCGCGTTGGGATGGCCGAAGAACTCGCCGCCGATGATGAGACGGCCAAGCTTGTAGCAGCGCAATCCTGGAACGTAGTCGACCCCGCGGCCTTCTGGCTCGGCTATGCCGTACCAGCCCCTTACTGTTGTGCCCGCAGCGTGAACTGCAAAGCGGTGCTCCTCCTGGAAGTTGAACGAAGGCGGTTCGACGCGAGTGCCGTTGACAGACATCCTCAGCTCGGCACGCAGGATTAGCGGGCGGTAGGTATCACCGAGTCGAGCGCCAAGGCGACGAGGATCAAGCCGCTTATCGAGGCCGTCGATCCGAATCCGGACATATCCCTGGTCCACGGGCACTCGCTTAGTCACTGACTTCAGCTCGTAGGTCTTGAGTTTGGAGCGGTCGCGGTAATCGGGGTCGGCGAAACGCCATGCATTCCCGTCACCAGGTCGGCTCGCTTCTACCGTGAAGCTGGTTCCGAGGTGACCAATCGCCGCCTTGCCGCCCTGACCGTACTGCCCGAGCAGCTTGCGTCCCCGTTTGGGTGAGCCTCCCCAGCGGAGGTAGTTGCGCTCGAGCTCGGCCGGCCCCATTCCCTCCCCACCGCGAGTCTCGATGACAAAGTACGAAGGGTGAACTTGCAGCAGGACTTCAAGCTGGCCGCCCTTGATGCGCGAATCGATTGCATTGTCGACCAGCTCCATGACCGCATCTGCGGAAGAGCGGTAGTTGGCAAAGAGAGAAGCTGTAATCGCAGGGTCGATCCGCTCGCGGACTGTTACTCGCTGCGCCATCTCAGCCTGAATCTATACCCGATCGCCCCGGGTTTTTGGACCCCAAGCACCTTTACGTCTCGGGCCTTACGCACGAGCGTGTTCACGCATGCCCCGGGCGTGAATTGGGTGATCGTGACGATCTACGTGCCGGCGCTGTGGTGAGCAGCGTCCTGATCCTCCTGCAGCTGTGCCGGCCGAGCCGGTCCTCTACTCAGAGCTGAAAGTCAGACCGGCTTAGAGCGCTTCGCGAGCCATTCGGCAACCTGGTCGGTATTGAGCTTGTGGGAGGCGATTGAAAGTGCGAGGTCGCGCAGCTCTCCGCGAGCAGCATCGATGACATAGCCCTCGCGCTCAAGCCAAGCCGCCATCGCGTACATCGCGGTCCGCTTGTTTCCATCGACGAAGCCATGGTTCAACACGAGGCTTTCGGCCAGAGCCGCGGCCCGTCTGAACGGAGTGTCGTGCACGCTCCTGCCGCCGAACGCAGCCAGCGGACGGGCAATAGCCGACTCGAGCAAGCCGCGGTCTCTTACGCCGGCCGACCCACCGAATTCCTCCACCGCGACCGTGTGCATCCAGACCAGCTCTTCAAGGCTGACGAACGGCTCGACCGGCCCCCTCTCAGAGGTCGGCAAGCTGGGCGAGGTCTTCTCGATATCGCTCGGTGAAGCGCGCGGTGAACTCCACGATCCATTTATCGGGAATGCCAGCCGGGTCGAGATCCACATGACCGGGCCGCGAGCCGATGGCCACCTCCATCCCCTCCTTGAAGCCTGCCTCAGAGATCGTTTCGGGGGGCAGTGGGATCATCAGCGAGTTGCCAACTTTCCGAATCTTCCGAGTGATGATCACGGCGGGAATTATACAACGTAATTTGCCCGATCGGTCCTTGTCCGGATCGCCGTCGACGGCGGCGACCGCTGGGTGCTGAACTTCCATCCCGCGAGTCCGGAGCTGACTCCGCTGGACCCCTACAGGCGTCGACTGGCCAAGGTCGGCGACGTGATCGGCCAAATTACATCGACGGATGAGTGGGCGTTTCGCTGCCCTAAGCCGTGGGACCGCGACGGGGCAGCAGTGGCAATCGCGCAGTTGATCTCGAAACTCGGCGGTGGCGCTGTAGGCCAAGGTAAATGGTCTGGAGTACATTCCTCGGCGCCACCATGGATCTTGAGATCGATCCCAAGCGGAAGCTACCGAGGCCGAACAGCGGTGAATTGGCCGCAACTGTAAAGGGCGACGAAGAAAGGCTCGTCTATCGCTTCCTGTACGAGCGCCGTGACAAACCGCCCACTAATGACGAGATCCGGGCCTTCGCAGCCTCGCACTATGGGGTAGCCCATACTTGGGCGGACCGACGCGCCCGCAATCTGCGGACGCATTTCGTGATCAAGACCGTCCGCCTCGGCCGCAACCGTTACGGCTATCAGTTACTCGGATGGCGCAAGGACGCCACCACTTCCGCAGGCCGGGCCCACATCTCGAAGCGACTCGAGGTTCAGGTCCTCGAGGACTGGGGCGCTCGGTGCGCCCTGTGTGGTAGGTCCCCTCGAGAGGACGGCGTAAAACTCATCGTTGATCACATCGTGCCGGTGTTTTGGGGCGGGCTGACAGAGCGTCAGAACCTACGTCCGCTTTGCGAGGAGCACAACCACGCGAGGCAAGCATTGATCAAGGAAATGGCGCCTCACGCTCGCGAGATTCGCCAGGCGATAGCCCTACCAACGGTATGGGAGCGAATCGGCACCCTCATGAAGGCTCTAGAGGGCCAATGGGTGCCGATTGACCTAATTCAAGCCGTAGCCCGCGAGGAGAATCGGGGTGATCCGACCCGACGCCTCCGTGATCTGCACGTCGTGCTCGGCTGGGATTACGAATGGACTCGCCGCAAAGTAGGCAAACGCACCGAGACCTTGTATCGACTCAAGAGCTGGAAGTCTTGGCCACGTGACGGTGCAGGAAAGGCTGTTGCTGCCTATGAGGCAGCTCGCCGCAAGCGTTCGGCTCTTAACAGGAAGGCTTGATCGTCCCAACCCACATAGTGCATAATCCCGAGCGAACAAATGCTCGGTCGTACACATGAGTTATCCACAGGTTGGGGTTGGGGATGTATCCATCCACAACATCTGCTACTTTAGACCTGCAATGGGGCTGGTCGCAAATCATTCGACCCAAGCGGCCATGACGTCAAGATCGGCCACCAGCGATCTCATTTCGCTGGAGATCTGCGCCGGGGCGGGAGGTCAGGCCCTCGGTCTCGAGGCATCTGGATTCCGACATGTTGGGTTGATCGAGCTCGATCCTCACGCGTGCGCAACCTTGCAAGCCAACCGAACCCACTGGGCTGTCCAGCAGCGGGATGTTCGCGAGGTCGACGGCCATCACTATCGGGGCATCGACCTATTCGCTGCAGGCGTCCCATGCCCCCCGTTCTCACTAGCGGGCAAGCAACTTGGCCCAGACGATGAGAGAGACCTTTTCCCCGAGGCGATCCGGCTGATCCGCGAAGCCAAACCTGCCGCAGTGATGCTTGAGAACGTCAGGGGCTTTGCTTCCGACAAGTTCATTTCATATCGCCGGGACTTGATGGAGCAGCTCGAGATCCTTGGCTATAGGCCAGACTGGCGTGTCCTAGAGGCATCGGGTTTTGGAGTGCCCCAGTTGCGTCCCCGATTCGTACTGATTGCCTTGCGTTCGCGTGCATTCGAAAGGTTCCGCTGGCCTGAGGCGGTTCAGAGTCGGTCGACTGTTGGTGCATGCATTCACGATCTAATGGCGGCTCGCGGATGGCCCGGGGCAGACCGTTGGACGTTCCGTGCAAGTGCAATTGCACCGACTGTCGTTGGTGGCTCCCATAAGCATGGAGGTCCGGATTTGGGTCCCACGCGTGCCCGCCGCCAATGGGCCGCCCTCGGTGTGGATGGTTTAGGGATAGCCGACGAGGCGCCTGGACCGGATTTTCCAATCGACGCGAATCCGAAGCTGACTGTACGAATGGTTGCCCGAATCCAGGGCTTTCCCGATGGCTGGATCTTTGCCGGTCGTAAGACCGCCGCTTATCGGCAAGTCGGGAACGCATTCCCAGCACCGGTTGCATGCGCCGTCGGTAAGGCGATTCACGCAGCGATGGTCGGCAAGCGCGACGCCGTCCCCGCATTCGAGCTCGACGCGGCCCTGATCTAAACACCGAGGTTCGCGGAGATGGCACATTACTCGAGTGCCAGGTCGTACCCCGGATACCTTTCTGGTCCCCGCGCCAACTATCCGCTGGCTGAGAAGTCGGCTCCTCGGGTGGGGTCGCGTCAACTACCGCGACTTCCCCTGGCGTCGCGACCGAGATCTGTATCGAAGCCTTGTTACTGAGGTCCTCCTGAAGCAGACTCAGGCGGATCGCGTTGGTCGCGTTCGCGGGTCTCTATTTCGGCGATATCCCGATGCGGCGACGCTCGGCGATGCGAACGTCAGTGACATCGAAGCCATGATCCAGTCTTTGGGTTTCGGCAAGCAGCGGGCTGGGCAAATGCGTGCTCTCGGACAGGCACTTGTCACGGAAGCTACTCCCAGATCGACACGCGAGCTAGCGACACTGCCCGGGATCGGAAGTTATTCGGCGGCGGCATCTGCTTGTTTTGTGTTCGGAAAACACGAAGTCGCGCTTGATGTGAACGTTGCTCGAATCATCAGCCGGGTGTTCGGATTAGCGAAGGAGCGAGGCGAGCTTCGGAAGAGCCGCAGGATCCGCGATGTAGGTCAATCCATTGTCTCCGGAGCGAATCCGCGGGAGGTGAATTGGGCTTTGCTCGATCTGGGAGCCCTGGTCTGCCGACCGCGCCCGCGCTGCGAGCAATGCCCTCTTCGCACTCGATGCAAATATGCGAGGGTCATCCCTGCGTAACTTGTTCTTCTTTGATCACTTCTCGGAGAGGAAAACTACTTATTTGGTCTCCATGAGCTCCATACGATCCATCCTCGCAGAGGATCAACACGGTGGTTGTCTATTCGTCTACGCCGACCCTACAGGGACAGGGCAGGCGGCACACAACTTCGTCATCCTCTAGGGTGCGCAGATCGAAGCGAAGGAGGACGTGCCCAATGAACGCGCTCGACTGGCTGCTCGATGCGGACCCGGCGATTCGCTGGCAGGCCATGCGCGACCTGACCGAGGCGCCGGCCGATCAGGTCGCCGCGGAGCGTGCCCGCGTTGCCACCGAAGGCTGGGGCGCGCGGCTGCTGGCTCTCCGGCGGGAAGATGGGCTGTGGGACACTGGCACGCCGGAGCCGGAGTGGGTCTCGCTGCTCGCCCTGTTGCTGCTCCGCGACATGGGCATCGACGCTTCGAGCGAGGAGGCGCGGAAAACGATAGGCCTCGTCCGCAACAACGCGACGTGGCACTCCCGGGGCCCATGGCACGGCACACCGCTGTTCGCGGGCGAGGTCGAGCCGTGCATCAACGGACGCGTAGTGACGGTCGGCTCGTACTTCGGCCAGGACGTGACAGGCATCGTCGAGCGGCTGCTCGGCGAGCAGATGGCCGATGGCGGGTGGAATTGCGAGCAGGAGAATGGCTCGACCCGCGGATCGTTCCACACGACGATCAACGTCCTCGAGGGCCTTCTGGAGCACGAGCGGGCAGACGGCGGCTCGGCCGAGGTGACCGCGGCGCGTGAGCGAGGGCAGGAATACCTGCTCGAACGCCGGATGCTGCGCCGGCTGTCGAGCGGCGAGCTTATCGATACGGCCTTCACACTGTTCTCGTTCCCGACCGGCTACCACTACGACGCGTTGCGGGGGCTCGACTACCTGCGCGCGGCGGGCGTGACGCCCGATGCGCGCGTGGCCGAGGCCATCGACCTGGTCCGCTCCAAGCGCGACGCCGAAGGCCGATTGCCGCTCGAGAACCCACACGAGAGCGAACTGGTCGACGCCCGCGTCCGCGATCTCGAGTTCGGCATGGACGAGCGCGAAGGCAGGCCCAGCCACTGGAACACCCTGCGCGCCATGCGCGTGCTGGACTGGTACGAGCGCGGCCGCTAGCCGACCGGCATCAGTCCGGGCGCGTTCCAGCCGCTCGGCAAATGATCGATTTCAGTTCGATTCTTCTACGACCCGCACCTATTCCGTCCAGATTTGAGACGTCCTTTCGCCGGATTACTGCACCAAGTACACATGAGCTGAGGTTCTTCAGCAGCCGGGCGACGCCAATGATGCAGAGCGGTATCCAAGCAGCTAATCCGTGGTAGATCAGTCGGCAGGGTTCGATGGGCTGGCCTTTCCGCATCGCCGATCGAAACCATCGAAACTCGCTGACCAACTACCCGACGTGTCGGACCAGCTCGCGATAGCAGAGGGTCATGCTTATCCGGTTAGCTCCGCTACGATGTCGGCGTGGCGCGGCCGGACTTCCCCAGGACGATCCTCGAGTTCCAGCGGCGTTTTTCTGACGAGACCGCCTGCCGCGCCTACCTTTTCGCTTCCCGATGGCCTGACGGATTCCACTGTCCCGCCTGTGGATCTGACCGCGCGACGGCGCTGCCAAAAAGGCTGCTCTGGCAGTGCACGGCGTGCCGTCATCAGGTCTCGGTCACAGCGGGGACGGTGCTCCACAAGACCAGGACCCCAATCCATCTTTGGTTCTGGGCCGCTTATCTGACCAGCACGGGGACGCCCGGCATCTCCGCGCTACAGCTGCGGCGCCAACTTGGACTCAGGCGCTATGAGACGGCCTGGATGATGCTCCACAAGTTGCGCCGGGCGATGGTGGCTCCCGAGCGGTCTGCGCTGACCGGCCTGGTTGAGGTTGACGAGACCTACGTGGGTGGCCATGATGCCGGCCGGCGCAGTGGCCGGGACGCTTTCGGAACTGCAGCGATCGTAGTGGTGGCGATCGAAGTGCGAGGAAATGGCTCGGGCAGAGTTCGGATGGAGGTCCTCGGAGATCTCTCGGCGGACAGCCTGTGCGGCTTCGTTGAGGACAACGTCGCCAGAGGCTCCACCGTGAAGACCGACGCCTGGCAGGGCTACATGAGACTGGCCAGACTCGGATACGACCACCAGCCAAAGAGCCAGCGAGCCGGGCTGGTCCTCGGTCAAGACATCGGCGAGATGTTGCCGCGTGTCCACCGCACCATTAGCAACCTCAAGACCTGGCTCCGAGGCACCTACCGCGGGGTTTCAGAACACCAACTGCAGGTCTACCTCGACGAGTTCGTCTTTCGGTTCAACCGCCGGCGCACTCCGATGGCGGCGTCCCAGACTCTGCTCGGCATCGGAGCCAGTTTGCCGCCGACCACTTACGCGGAAATCAAGGACGGCGCTTTCGTCGCAGCGGAGCTAACCGTATAAGCACAGCAGAGGGTTATCGCGAGCACGGCCGGCGCCCTTAGTAGTGACCAATTTTGACCGCGCATATTGCCGACGACGATTTGTGCGACTTCTAAGGCGGGACCTGCCTATTGAGCTTCGGGCCCCTCCGACGCGGGTGGCAGCGCTCGCAGCACCGAGCGGATGCGGTTGGCAAGCTCCTCAATAGTTTGACCGCGGCTCAAGGAGATCATCCAGTCCGCTTTGTCTTCCTGAGATGCCTCAACGTCATAGCCGTTGATGGCAAGGAAGGTCCGAAGAGCGACTAGCCCAATTCGCTTGTTTCCCTCGAGGAATGGCTGTCCCTCCGCAATGCCATGCGCAAGCGCTGCGCCGTGGGCCGCGATCTCGGCCTTCATGTAGTACGCATAGGTTCTCGGGCGGTTCAGCGCGCTGCGCAGACCATCCTCGTTTCGAAGGCGATCCTTTGCGCCCTGGTCGTCGAGCTCGAACAGATCGGCATACAACCCAAGCACGTCTTCGAGCTCGAGGTAGAGCAAATCTGGAGTCGGCTCAGGCGGCATACCGACCCCGAAGATTGAGTTGCAGCTTCAGGCGTTCTTCCGGTCGTGGTCTTCGAGAATCTGAAGCGCGCGCCGGTCCTCGGCGATAGCCCGCCGGCCGTAGTCGCGGATCATCTTCCGGACGTTAGCCACGGGAAGAACCCGAAGCTCGCCGGACGGCAACGCTGTGACGAGGACCTGCGCTTCGGGCTTGAACCCCAAATCCTCGTGTTGGACAGGGATCGACACCACATTGCTGTTTCCGACCCGTCGGATCTTCACGAGCTTCATGCGTTCAGTATATACACGGATATACGGAATGCGCAAGCCACCAACGGCCGTTAGGCGGCGCTAATGTGACTGGCACTTGGTTGGCGTCGCCACGCACGCGTGAGCTTACCCCGAACGTGGACAAGGCTTCCGACCTGGTTTAGAAGGCGGTGGATATGCAATTCACCAGTTGCATTTCATCCGGTGGCCGCGCTAAGATGCAACCATGAAGTTGCATAACGCTACCGACCGCATCGAAAAAGAGATCGTTTTGCGCGCACCACGCTCGCGTGTCTGGCGCGCTCTTTCCAACGCCGACGAGTTCGGCGCCTGGTTCGGCGTGAAGCTCGAGGGTGCCTTCGCACCAGGCGGGCGTGTCCACGGCCAGATCAATCTGCCCGACCACGGGCGGGTGACCATCGAGATCGCCATCGAGCGGATGGATCCCGAGACCCGGATGTCGTACCGCTGGCATCCATACGCCGTCGAATCTGGCGTGGATTATTCGAGCGAGCCCACCACGCTGGTCGAATTCCAACTCGAGGAAGTCGCGGAAGGCACCCGGCTCAGGGTGGTCGAGTCAGGCTTCGATCGCATTCCGCCGGCGCGTCGTGCTGAAGCACTCCGGATGAACGACGCGGGATGGGCTGAGCAGCTCGAGAACATCGCGCGACATGTCGAGGCATAGCACCGGCTGGCGGGAGGTTTCTCGCGCTGCGCCGGTGTTTGCGGCGCTCGGTGACGAAACGCGCCTGGCCCTGGTGGCCCGACTGAGCTCCGATGGCCCTCTCTCGATCACCCGGCTGACCGCCGGATCTGCGGTCACGCGACAGGCAATTACCAAGCACCTGAACGTGCTGGCCACTGCTGGGCTCGTCTCGGACATATGGCGTGGCCGGGAGCGCATCTGGGAGCTCGAGCCAGAACAGATGGAAACGGCGCGAACCTATCTCGAGCACGTCTCGAAGCGATGGGACGGCGCGCTCGACCGTCTGAAGCAACTCGTTGAGGAATGAAGGAAGGAGCCATGCTTTTGAACAACAAGGTCGCAATCGTGGACGGCCCCAGGCCGGCCGCGACGGCAGCCGCGCTGACTGCGACGCTCGGGCTCGCCGCCGCATCCTGGGTCGTCGCGGTCCAGCTGATGAACGGGCAGATGAATCGGATGGACACCGGCGTTGCGACCCAGCTCGGTCCGTTCGCGTTGTTTGTCGCCCTGTGGGTGGCGATGATGCTGCCGGGCGCCGCTCCGGCAGTCTCGAGACGCGCTCATGCCATCGGTGTGCGCGCCGTGGCGCTCTTCGTCGGGTCGTACCTTGCCGTCTGGACACTCGCGGGCGTCGCCGTCTATGCGCTGTACCGGCCGCACGGGGCTTTCGCCGCCGGCGTGGTTGTGATCGCGGCAGGTGTCTACGAGCTCACGCCGCTCAAGCAGTACTTCCGCCGGCGCTGCCGCGAGAGCGTCGGCTCCGGATTCGAATATGGGCTGTGCTGCGTCGGATCGAGCATCGGACTGATGCTGATTCTGGTGGCGCTGAGCGTCATGAGCGTCACGTGGATGTCCGTGATCGCCGGCCTCGTCCTCGCTCAGAAGGTCCTGCCCGCGAAAGCCATCCTCGATGTGCCGCTGGCGTTGGCGATCGTCGGACTTGGAATCCTGATCGTCATCGCGCCCTCGTCGATTCCCGGCAACCTGTTGTAACGAAGAAAGGAGAGAAAGAATGACCGACCACAAGATCGGAACACGTGAAGAGTGGCTTGCGGCCCGGCTGGAGCTGCTCGTGGCCGAGAAGGCGCTGACGCGGCGTGGCGACGAGCTGGCGCAGCGGCGGCAAGAGCTGCCCTGGGTTCGAATCGACAAGGAGTACCGCTTCGAGACAGATGAGGGCACCGCGTCCCTCGCCGATCTCTTCAGAGGACGCTCGCAGCTACTCATCTATCACTTCATGTTCGGGCCCGACTACAAGGCAGGGTGTCCGTCCTGCTCGGCGATCGCCGACGGCTTCGATGGCTCAGTCGTCCACCTCGCGAATCACGACGTCACGCTCTGCGCCGTGTCGCGAGCTCCGCTGCCGAAACTGCAGGCGTACAAGCGGCGGATGGGTTGGAGCTTCCCCTGGGCGTCCTCGTTCGACAGCGACTTCAACCACGACTTCCAGGTGTCGGTCACCAAGGAGCAGTGGCAGTCGGGAGCTGCCGAGTACAACTTCCGCCCGGCGGACTTTCGGCTGCCGGAGGGCGGCGAGGAGAATCCGTTCATCGCCGCGCTAACGTCGAGCGTTGGAACGGACTGGCCGACGTACCGGGGCGAAGGGCCGGGCGTGAGCGCTTTCGCGCTCGAGGACGGCGTCGTGTACCACACCTACTCGGCGTACGAGCGCGGGATAGACGGCCTGTGGAGCATGTACCAGTGGCTCGACCGGGCGCCACTCGGTCGCAACGAGACTGGCATGTGGTGGCGCCGCCACGACGAGTACGACCGGGGACGGATCTGAATTAATAGGTTGGTCGGAGGCCCGGGATTTGAACCCGGGGCCTCACGGTCCCGAAATCTGCCCAGGTCCGTCCATGGAGGACGCTTCCAGGGGATTGAGCCCAAGAAACTCAGGGCGATTCACTACTTCGCGGCCGCAAAAAAGCCAGCAACATTCAGAGTGATGCACGGCACCTGACGCGCCTTCTCCACGAGAGGAGTTCGCAAAATTTGTAATGCGGCGAAACACCAATTTTTGCTGACAGCGACCCCCTCCGGGTGCCACATTTCCCCGACGTGCATAGCATCATCGAAATACCGCCTCAGTGCGCCGAGTGGCGCAAGCGAGGACCCAGACAGCGTTCGCGTCGCCGGTGACGAATCAAGCTTCCCGGCCGCTCGAGGGTGAGCACATTGGAACCACCCATTGGGAGGACGCCCGCCATTGGATGAGCATCTATGTCGATCTCATCGAATTCAAGCGGGGAATCCTCGATCGGGTCAGGCGCGACGTAATCAAGCTACCGCCGATCGCGCGAAGGGCGGCGGAGGCGGACGTCAAGATCATCGAGAGCCAGATGGACGGCTATCAGAAACGGCTCGACCTTTGGTACCGACGGGTCTGGGATCTCCACGGCCTCTGGTTGGATCCGGAAGGGCGACTGATCCGCTACCAGGGTCAGGAGGCTACGCTGACCATTCGAGAGTTTCAGCTCCTCCAATTCCTGCTCGCTCATCCCCACCGTTACTTCACGGTCGCCCAGATCCTCGGCAAGGCCTGGGCCGAGCCCGCCCTCTTCCCGGAGGAGGTTCGCAACTACGTGCGGCGTGTTCGCAAGATCCTGGCGTCATTGGAGATCCCGTGCGATGTCGTCAATCGGCCCGGGCGCGGCTACTCTCTGGAGTTCCGGGAGGACAAGTAGCCACGTGCTGGGGGGCGCAATAATTTGAGCGCCGGCAATGGTCCGGCCAGGGGAGTGCCATGGGAAAGAGCAAGACTCAGATTCGATCTCGGGCGCGACCCAAACTGCCCCGAGTCCTGGTCGTCGACGCCAATGCCGGTTACCGCTCCGTCATCTCGCACGTGGTCGAGCTGGCGGGAGGGGAATTCGAGAGTGTGGCTGAGTTTGACGCAGCAAGGCGGCAGCTCGAGAGGTCGACGAGGTTCGACCTCGTCATCCTCGGGATGAGCGCCGACTTCCGCGTAACCCCCAAACAACTAGGTGAGCTGAGGGCCACGGCTCGGGCTCCGTTCATTTTGCTCGACGAGTCGTCCGACGATGCAGGAGAAACGCTGGAAACCTACGAGGCGGGTGCGAGCCAAGTCATGCCAAAGCCTTTCGTCCCGGATGCTCTGATCGGGGCGATCAAGTCAGAGTTGCGCGGGCCTGACGTGGCCTCTGTGGTTTCGATCGCGACCAAAATCGAATTGGGAGGCCTCGTCTTTGAGGCCAAGCAGCGAACGGTTAAGAATGGTGAGGCCTCCGTCTCCTTGACGAAGCGGGAGTGGCAGCTGCTCGCATTCTTCCTGACCAATCCGAATCAGTTCTTCGCCGCCGAGGAGGTGGCTCTGCCGGCCTGGGGCCCCGAAGCGTCGATCGAGCAGTTCCGGACCTACGTAACGCGGCTTCGGCAAAAGCTTTCGCCATTCAAGGGCGTGTGTGAAGTGGTCAACGAGAAGGGTAAGGGTTACCGACTGGTGCTCCAGCAGCCAAAGCTGCCGCTCCGCTGACCTGGTAGCTCCATGGCAAAGAGATCCATGAGGGACATGCTCAAGGCGCGCGTCTGGAACAGCCAGGTGAGCCTTGCGGACGTCGACCCCGGCGATCACCTGGGAGTCAAGCGCAAGAAGATAGCAGCCGCCGGTGAGAAATACGGTCCCGAGCTACTGGACCTTCAAGAGCGCCTCTTCGCGGAGAAGAAACAGGCGATCCTGATCGTGTTGCAGGGATTGGACACCAGCGGCAAGGACGGAACGGTCCGCCACGTGATGACGGCGATGAATCCTCAAGGTGTGCACGTCCGTCCTTTCATGGCACCAAGTGCAACCGAACTTCGTCACCATTTTCTTTGGCGCTTCAAGAAGGAAGTGCCGCAGCCAGGCCATATCACAATCTTCAATCGCTCGTACTACGAGGATGTGCTCATCGCCAGAGTCAAGAAGCTGGCCGCTCTCGATGTGATCGAGAGTCGGTATGAGCAGATAAACCGATTCGAGGCTGGACTTGTCAGATCACACGTGATCCCGCTGAAAATCTGCCTGCATATCTCAAACGAGGAGCAGCGTCAGCGGCTACTTGCTCGCCTCAACACACCCGAAAAACGATGGAAGTTCAGCCCAAACGACATAAAAGAAAGACGGCAGTGGGATGAATACCAGGAGGCCTTCAACGTGCTGCTGACCCGGTGCTCGACGCCGGTCGCCCCTTGGTACATCGTTCCGGCGGACGACAAGCCGTTCCGCGATTGGGCAGTGTCGCGCCTGCTGCTGGAAACTCTGCGATCGATGAACCCGAGGGTCCCGATGCCGAAGCTAAACGTGCCAAGTCTGGTCCGACAGCTTCCGCCGGTCGACTGACACCGGTTTGGACGTCGGTCACGAAGAGTTACGGCCATTTCGCGTGCGAGACCACTACAGCGCGGTCACTCCAATCCTCTTGAAGCGGCCAAGCCCGGAGCGCTTCCGACACCCGATCCAGGATCAATCCGATCTGGTGCTGTGCGACGCCGGCGATGAGAATGCACCCGGCGTGCGGTCTCCCTTCCTCGGCCGCCGGTCGCAGGAGATCGTCAGCGTGCTGGAACAGAGCGGCCGGCTTCGTAGCGGATTGACGACCACGGATGCACTTGATGTTATGTGGGCGATGACCAGCCCTGACACTTACACGAAATTCGTCTTCCAACGCAGATGGCAGCCCGATCGATTCGAGGAATGGCTCGCAAGTGCGCTCATCGACCTGCTGTTGGAGAGAAGTGGCCACGTGACGGGGGATCCCCGGGCAGACCGCCGTTGGCAGTTCGCCAACACTTGAAAGCCGCGCTGAAAGCGTGCACAGGTCTACGCCGGCACCTTCACGATCGACCAGTGCAGGCCCTGGTCTGTGCTACGGATGGGAATCTCGCCGTCGGCGATCGCCCACACTACATCGCCGCTTGCGTAGACGATCGACGTCAGCGTCGTGTCGACAAATCTGTGGAATGGCACCGTCTGCCAGGACTGCCCGGCGTCGAGGCTCAGCGATGCCTGACCGAACCTGTCGACCAGCCACCACTCCTTCGCCGTGACGACGCTCAGCGAGATCCCCGGTAGAGCTCTCGGTTCTGACCACGTGCGTCCGCCGTCTCCTGTCGTGTATACGTACGACTGGGTGGCCTATGGACAACGTCCGACGGCGGATCGGACTGGCAGGCGACGCGGTTCACGCTACCGCGGGACTTCCCGCCGGTGGCCTTTCCGATCGTTCGCGTGATCGACGCGCAGACAGCGCGGGAACCCGTATCAGCTGGCGCCAGCGTCCTCTGCGAACCTCGCGACACTGGTTGGCGACGATGCCCAGGAACCAAGGTCGAAATTGGCTACCTGCGCGAAGGTTGCCGAGGCGGCGCCAGGCGCGCAGCGCCGATTCCTGGAAGACGTCCTCGGCTTCCGAATGATCGTGGAGCATGGCGAATGCCAGTCTCGCCGCCGGTCTCATGACCGGCTCGAGCAAACGCTCGTAGGCAAGCCGATCGCCCTCCTTGGCGCGAACGATGAGAGCTTGTTCGAGCCCGTTATCCATCCCGGCGCCACTATGCACGTTCGTGCGGCCATCGCATTGGCGCTCTGAATGACCGGCGGCAAGCGCAGTTCATGCTCGGTTCATGCATCGACGTCTCAACCTTTCCTACGGGACAACTCGACGGAAGGGGGTCAAGCCGCGACTAGGACGGACCTAGATCTTCGAGAAATTGCGCAGGCGGATTGCGACTCAGGTCGCGCGGCTAGAACCGCCGTCTTGGCATGAGCTTTCGCTTCTGGTCCGGCCGAATGAGGATCTAGGAATGCCACTCCATTCGTCTTGGGGCGCGTCGCGAACCTGAATGAACTCGCGCTAATGGCTAGACAGGCCGTGGGGGCCGGTCCTAATCTTTCCCGAACATGTCGGAGCTACCAGACGACCGGACCCACCATCTCCGTCGGAAGAAGCTGAGTCAGAACACGAGCCACCTGCATCCTGTCAACCAGCTCCACATAGACGAAGCCACCCGAGGTGAACGCCTGGCCGACCGAATGGCGAACTTCCTCGGTTCCTGGAAGTTCATCATCGGCCAGTCGATTTTCATGACTGCCTGGATCATTTTCAACCTAGTTGCTGTCTTCGGATTCAGGTGGGACGCTTATCCGTTCATCTTCCTGAACCTGGTTCTCTCCTTTCAGGCCACTTACGCTGGGCCGATCCTGCTCTTGGCCGCGAATCGCGCTGCTCAAAAAGACAGGCTGACCCTGGAGCACGTCGAGCTTGAGGCATCGACAGGTGACAAGCGACTGCGCGAGATTTTGTCGAAGATCAAACAAAACACCGGCTACACCAACCAGATCCTCAGCGAGCTGGAGACGGAAAAGGCCCTATGACGATTGCTCATCTGCGTGAGAAGAAAAAGGCATCGACCGGGCATGGCCATCCGGTCAACATCGTTCACCACGATGAAGCCACGTTCGGCGAGCGCGTCGCCGACAAGATGGCTGCTGGGATCGGCTCGTGGACCTTCCTGATCGCGCAGAGCGTCGTGATCGTCTTCTGGATAACCCTCAACGCAGTTGCCCTGATCAGGCACTGGGATCCTTTTCCTTTCTTCCTCCTGAACTTCGGCTTCACGCTTCAGGCTGCCTTCACCGGTCCGGTTCTGTTGCTCGCTGGAAAGCGCCAGGGTGAGAAGGATCGACTCATGCTGGAGCACGCCGCTTCGGAGAGCGACGTCAGTGAACGCAGGACTATCGCAATTGCACAGGAGATTGAACGGAATACAGAATCGACACTCAAGATCCTCGAGCACGTGCGCGCGAGGCGAAATGAGCTGACACAAGGCGCTTCGTAGCCGCCCGAACTGTGCCAACCACGGACCCGCCGATGCGCTACCTAGAGCTAATCTCCGAAGCGTGGGAAGTCGCGGCCAGCCTGCGTTACGCCGCCAACACTCGGCTACTCGTCATCGACGACATGAGGAAGGTGATCTTTGCTGAAGGCCGAGTGCTTGGCTACTTGGAAGCGCTCACCTTGACAGCTCCAGGTTTGGCTGAGTAGGCCAAGCCGTCGACGGCAGAATTGTTGGCAGACTTGAGGGACTTGCGCAAGTCGATCAGCGACCGGTTGGCCCGTGGTTGACTCGGGTTCGCGGTTGCGGCCGGACTTTTGGCACTCCTGCATGTCGTTGTAGTGCAGCCATCACTCGAGTCCGTGTTGGTGTGTCGAGCCGGCAGGCTGCCTCGAAAACGGGTGGCGATCCCATGACGTCCTCGCCGGCGACTCGGATCGTGGGCGATGGATAGGCGCCTACCTTTTCTTCGATGTGGGCTCTGATCTGCAATTCTTCGACGCAAGCTCGCCTCGACGTGTGGGCATCCGGGGACAGACAGCAGCTCAACCTCGACCATTTGCCTGAACCTCCGCGGGATTCGGGAAGCGTGCTTGGAGGAGGTTCAAGCAGCCCGTTCAAAAGCGGTAGACGTGCGCGAGCTTGAGACGCTCGTCCTACTCAACTTGCTTGCGCGCTCGAATTGAATACCCAAGGGTGCCGAACTCACGAGCGCTCGCTTCTCCGCCTGCACCCGCGAAGGTGTCCACTGGATTCGCCAACTCGACATCGACGAGACCAGCGCCGCTGATCACCGTCTCCCACCCTGCACACGGCAGGGCACCGGCGATTCAACCCGTCCACAGATCTATGTCGCGAAGGGCCTCCTCCGGAACCGGACGCTCGAGGCAGATATCCGCCACCGTCATCCGGCCGCCCGGCTTCAGCACCCGGAAGATCTGCCGGTAGACGCCGATCTTGTCCGGACAGAGATTGATCACCCCATTGGAGATGACGACGTCCGCCCATCCATCCTCGACCGGGAGTTCTTCGATCAGACCTTCGCGGAACTCGACGTTCTGCAGTCCTAACTTCTCAGCCATCGACCTGCTTCGCTCGAGCATCTCGGGAGTCATGTCGACCCCGATCACGCGTCCTTTGTTGCCAACCCAGAACGCCGCTAGCAAGGAGTCCATGCCAGCGCCGGATCCAAGGTCGACAACCCTCTCTCCGGGTTTGGGCCCGCCCCAATAGAACGGGTTGCCCACTCCCGCAAACGCGTCGCACGCCTCGTCAGGAAGCTTGTCCAACGGGTGAGCTGGGTAGCCTAGCCGCAGTGCGTGTGCACGCCCCGTATGGAAATGGTGGGCATGTTGGATGCCCTGAGGATCGGCAGCCACCTCGCGATACTTTTGGCGGACCTGGTGACGAAGCTCGTCGAGGTCGACCAGCTCGAGGATGTCAGCCATCGGTGCCTCCTAGTGTGCGCCGGCCGGCGGCGGCCCACTCTGGCAACCCGTCCATAAGATGCCTGGCAGCGTAATTGTGCGCGCGCAACTTGCGAACGGCCTCCGGCGCAAAAGCGCAGTAGGGACCGCGGCAGTACGCGACGATCTGGCGGTCTTGGGGCAGCTCTCGCAACCTCTGCTCGAGCTCATCGAGCGGAATCGACACAGCTCCCGGGAGATGTGCCGCGCGATATTCCTCGATGGGCCGCACATCGACGACCACCAGCGGCTCGCCCGCCTCGAGACGGCCCAGCAACTCCTCGCGGGTGATCGGCTCCAGACCTTCCCGCGATCCGAGGTATGCCTCGACAAGACCTTTGATGCCGGGCAACCTCTCGGCGGCCAGAGAGCGCAGTCCCACCCAGAACTCGTATACGGCCGCCGAGGCAAGCCGGTAGCGGACCCGGGTGCCGTCCCGCGTAGCAACGACGAGTCCGGCTTCCTTCAGGACCTGGAGGTGCTGGCTGGTATTCGCGGTCGAGAGGCCGACCTGGCGCGACAGCTCCTCGACGCTTCGCTCGCCGTTGGCCAACACGTCGATGATTTCCACGCGGCGCCCGCTTCCCAGGGCCTGTGCGACGCGACCAAATTGATCGAAGAGCTCGATCTTCAAAGCACGATCTGGCATCGGTCGCCAGTATCCCCTCTTCACGCCACATTGTCAATCATTCAATTGATTTCTTGACAATTTCCCGCCGTCCGTGGACAATGCTCGGGCAACTTGGAAGTCAAAGGAGAGGGTGGATCAGATGATGGGTTTTGACGGCTACGACATGAGCCTCTGGATGTGGATTGTGATGACCCTGATGATGGTCATCGTTCTTGGTGGATTGATCGTGCTGGTCGTCTGGGCGGTCAGGGCAGTCAGCGGAGCGCGCTCGGGCAGCTCCAGCAGCGCGCTCGAGATGCTGAAGCGGCGCCTTGCGGCAGGCGAGATCACCCGGGACGAGTACAACGAGACGAGACGGATCCTCGAAAGCTAGGCGGACACCAAACATGTTCTTTTTCTCCCGCCGTCGCACCTGACGATGACAACTGACCACATCTCAGTCAGGCAATTGCAGGACCTCCTCGCAGCAGGGCGGCCCGTAACCGTGGTCGACGTCCGCTCGCCGGGTGATGTGGATTGGGCGATTCCGGGCAGCACTCATGTCGATGCGTACGACTCGCTTCAGGACCGGCCGTGTCGGCCCGCTCGGTGATTCTGTCGCCTCCGACTATCGGTGGCCACACCGCGGAGAGCACCGCTTATCTGCTCGACAAGGCGGCCGCGTTCACGGGTGACACACTTCTTCTTGCCGGTGTGGGCCGGCCCGATCTCGCGGGCGGCAGTCATGAGGAGCTGGCCAAGCGGGCGCGTCAGCTTCATGAGTCAATCAGGCGTTTGCTCGAACTTCCTGCCAGTGCCCTGATTCTGCCTGGCCATGTTTCAGAGCCCGTCCCCTTCGACGGGCAGCTGCTTGCATCGCTCGTCGGGGAGATCCGGGAGACCGTGTCGCTCACGCGGCTGGACCCTGACGCGTTCATCGAGGAGGTTCTCGGTCGGATCCCGCCCACCCCGCCCAATCATCTCCAGATCGTCGAGCTCAATGAGCGCGGCGAGCTTCCGGACGATGCAAGCGAGCTGGAGGCAGGCGCCAACCGCTGCGGGATCGCCTGAGCGAGGGCGCGGGAATCAAGACCCAGGCGACCCAGCTTGGGCTGCGCGAAAACTGGCGTCAGTTCGTCTTGTTGGTCGCGATCAACGCCTTCGTCGGCGGAGTAGTGGGTGTTGAGCGCTCAACGTTGGCGCCGCTGGCCGGGCATGACTTTCATATCGCCAGTCGCGCTGCAATCCTGTCGGGTCTATCCAACATTGCTCGCTGTTGTAGGCGACGCCGCTCGCACCCCTGAGCGTGCGACGTTGGTAGGCATCTACCGATTCTGGCGCGACAGCGGCTACGCGGCGGGCGCAATCGTGGCCGGCGTTATCGCGGACGCGGCCGGGTTTCCCGCGGCGATCATCACGGTCGCCTGCGTCACCGGGTTATCAGGACTCGTGGTCGCACTCCGGATGCGCGAGACGCTGCCGCGGCCAGCTCGCTTGCTGCCCTAGCTGGTTCTGGCGGAGCTCGGCTGATTGCGTCGGACTTGAAACTTCCGCAACGCGACTCCACACCAGATGATCTCCACGACTCCAAACGGCCACGCGCCAATCAGAAAGCCATAAACACCGGATAACAAACAGCCCAAGGCGAATGCCAAGGTGTAGCTGCGATGTCGGCCCTCAAGCGAGTACATCGCCATCATGAAAGTCAGCGCCAGGACGCCAAATACCGTTATCCCATTCATTCAATCCCTACCTTCATTCTCTAGTCGCACAAGTAAGATCACGCCCCATGAAGGTTGCTCCCGCGGAAATTCCGCCGGCGGAGTTTGGCGAGCACCTGGACGCCGTCATAAGCGGCCGAGTTCGGAAGGCGCTCGCCCTCACATTCGTCATTCTCGCGGTCGAGCTGGCTTGCAGCTGCCACATCGTGGTCGGGAATCATATGGTGGATCCGAGGCGAGGCAAATGAGGCACTCGGGGCGCCTGCGTCTCAATAATCGGATCCCGTTGATGTCGCGTCCAACCTGAATGCTCGTGATCGTTGGCGGTGGATTCGCGGGCTTGGAGGCGGCGATCCAGATCCGAACCGTCCGCCCGAGCTGCGAGGTCGCTGTCGTCTCTCAAGGCCCCACTCTCGTCTACAAGCCCTGGCTGATCTACGTGCCGGCCGGCGGGCGGCGCTTTGCGGACGTGCGCATGCCTCTGGCTCCGATGGCCGCGCGATTCGGGTTTCAATTGATTGAGGACAAGGTCGACCACGTCGATCTCGATGCGCGGCAAGTTCGCCTTGGCACGGGACGAACGATCGACTACTCGCAACTCCTACTGGCCATGGGGTCCGATATCGACCGACATCGGATTCCAGGTGCTGACCAATACGCATTGTTCCCCTGTCATCCAGAAGAGGCGGAGAAATTCGCGGCCGAGATTCAACGGCGGAAGCCGACGCGAATTTGCATTGCTGTGGGATGGGATCGGCGTGGACCCGGTTTGGAATTTGCAGGGTGGCTGGCGGTGAGGCGAAAGCACTTAGGCCTGCCCGATCTGGAGGTGACCGTCGTGGACGGTGACGGTCGCCTGGCTGACCACTACGGGGCAGAAGCGTTGGGGGCTATTCGATCCAGACTCACGCGCTGCGGCGCAAGATTGGCCACAGACGGCGGGCTAGAGGCGGTTACCCCCTCGGGCGCCGTTGTCAATGGGAAGCCGACCAGCCACGACTTGGTGGCGATCGTGTCGCCCCTTCGTGGCGTTGAAGTTGGTTTGCCGGCGGACATGCTCGATAAGCGTGGCTTCATCCGTGCAGACGATGCATTTGAAACGGCACGGCCCGGAGTGTTCGCCTTCGGAGATGCCGCCGCGCTTCCACCCAACGTCGCCACTAGTAAGACGATGGTGTCGATCAGGCAGAGAGTTGGGCATCTGGCTCGCAACTTGCTGGCGCGAATTGACGGCGAGGCACTCGCGCACCTGGCGCCACCAACTGAACCTCACTACGCGATGCTGAACATCGGAGGTAGGGCCATTGCGCTCAAGGACAATCGCGTCATTGCCCAGGGCCGTCTGCCGCTGTTCCGTCGCTGGCTATATGACCAGAGCTACCTCCGCCTGCGTTCGTGACGCAGCCGAACGCGGATCAGCCCAGGTCGCGACGCATCCGCTTGTAATCGTCGTCGCCGATCTCGCCCCGAGCGTAGCGCTGATCGAGAATCTGGCGAGCCTGGCTATCGCCCCGTGTTCCCGACCGATTTGACCCGGTGAAATAAATCACCGCCCAGACCGCGATCGCTACTAGCGCCACAACCACGACCAGGCCGATGAACATCATCAGCAGCCCAAAGCCCATCATCCCCATGCCCATCACTTAGTGGCTCTCGCTCCTGGTGCCACTGCCGGCAAACTTCTTCGGGTCTTTGTCAAAGGTCGTCTTACATCCAGCGGAGCAGAAGTAGTAAGCCTTGCCATCAAGGAAAGAACGGTACTCGGCAGTGGCCGTAGCGACTGTCATCTGGCATACGGGATCAATCGTAGTTGTCTTGTCTGTCATGTCGTCTCCTTGACCCATCGGGCCATGTTGGCTGGAAACCGGATCCTCATGCGAACCGACCTCGACTCTAGGCTCAGCAGCCGGGCGACCGACGGCTGCCGACGGAATTGGATTGGGCTTGAAACCGCGCAGCCGGTTCGAGTTCGACACAACTGACAGCGAGCTAAGTGCCATTGCTCCCGCCGCAATCATGGGGCTCAGGCGAAGGCCCAAGAACGGATAGAGGATGCCAGCCGCGATCGGAATGCCGACGATGTTGTAGGCGAAGGCAAAGACAAGGTTCTGACGGATGTTGCGCATTGTCGCCCGGCTCAAATTGATGGCGGTGACGACACCGACGAGAGACCCGGAGATCAAGGTGATGTCCGAAGCCTCGATGGCGACATCCGTGCCGGTTCCTATCGCCATGCCAACGTCGGCCTGCGCCAAGGCTGGAGCGTCATTGATTCCGTCGCCAACCATAGCGACCACCCGATGCTCGTCCTGCAGCCGCCGCACTTCTGCAGCCTTTTTGTCGGGCAGTACCTCGGCCAGCACACGCTCGATGCCTGCCTGGCGTGCAATCGCCGCCGCCGTGTGCTGATTGTCCCCCGTGATCATCACCACCACGACACCGAGTCGACGAAGCGCCGCAACCGCTGCGACTGAGTCTTCTTTTATGGTGTCGGCGACTCCGATCACGCCCGCCAGCTTGCCATCCACTGCCGCCAACATCGGTGTCTTGCCGTCTGTCGATAGCCCTCGGACAGCCTCCGCGAATCCATCCAGGGCGACCCCCGCATCCTGGACGAATCTCTCGTTGCCGACCAGGACACTGCGCCCGTCGATCGTGGCGCGCACCCCCTTTCCCGTGACCGACTCGAAGTCCGTCGGTTGGACCAGCTCGACGCCACGCGCTTTGGCACCGGCGATGATTGCAGCTCCGAGCGGGTGCTCGGAGGTTTGCTCCGCTGAGGCCACCAGCCGCAGCAGGTCGTGCTCGGTAAGGTCGCCGGTGACGATCACATCAGTAAGAGCGGGTGCACCGCGGGTCAGTGTCCCGGTCTTGTCCAAAACGACCGTGTCGATCTTTTGCGCAGTCTCGAGCGCCTCGGCCGAACGGATGAGGATTCCCTGTTCGGCGCCCTTGCCCGTACTGACCATGATGGCTAATGGGGTGGCAAGGCCCAGAGCGCAGGGGCACGCGATGATCAATACGGCCACCGCGCTGACCAGCGCGAGGGTGAGCGCAGGTGGCGGACCAGCCACGAACCAGACCACGAACGTGGCGATCGCGATGCTCATGACGACCGGGACGAAGTAGCTCGCGACTACGTCGGCGAGTCGCTGGATCGGCGCTTTCGAACCCTGGGCCTGTTCGACCAGGCGGATGATCTGGGCCAGCATCGTGTCCTTGCCGACTCGGGTGGCTCGGAACCGGAAGGCCCCGACCTGATTGATGGTGGCCCCGATCACGCTGTCACCGGCCTGCTTTGTGGCCGGGATCGGCTCACCGGTGACCATCGACTGATCGACGGTTGAATGGCCGTCGATGACCTCACCATCGACCGGGATCTTCTCGCCGGGACGGACTGAGATCACGTCGCCGGGGAGTACCTCGTCGACCGGGACGTCGGCCTCGATACCGTCGCGTACGAGGCGTGCCGTGCGTGGCTGGAGCCCGATCAGCTGTCTGATCGCCTCGCCGGTGCCCGCCCTCGCCCGCGCTTCGAACAGGCGGCCCAGAAGGATCAGCGTGATGATGACGCCGACCACCTCGAAGTACACGCCGCGCAGGTCGGCCGGCAGCAGGTTCGGCGCTACAGTCACCAGCAGGCTGTAGCCGTAGGCCGCCGTCGTGCCCACAGTGATGAGCGCGTTCATCTCAGCGCTGCGGTGCGCGATGCTGAGCCAACCGGTGCGGTGGATCGGCCAGCCCGAATAGAACATCACGGGCGTGATCAACGCGAGCTGCAGCCAGTGATTGAGCAAGAAAGGCGGCAACCACGACGGGCTAAGAAAGCTGTCCGCCATCGCCGAGAACAGGACCGGCGCCGTCAGGACCGCGCCGACCAATACCCGGCGGGTGAGATCGGCGATCTCGACCTTGCGCTCAGCCGCCTCGGTGTCGACGGCGTCAGCAGGTCGTGCGGCGTCCGCGCCGTTGGATGACCCCGTTTTTACCGGCTCCGCAGCCAGCGCAGGCATGGCTCCTACTGGCATGGACGCCGGTTCCACGATCAGCGTGCCGTGAACCATGTTCATGCCGCAGGCAAAGCCGAATTGCCCGCTCTTGTCAGGCGTGAACTCGACCGCGGTCTTGGCCATCGCGGGCAGTGACCTGTTCAATGCGAAGTCGGGAAATACGACGTGCGACGTGCAGTCGCCGGTCTCCTGACGATCGAAAACGATCCGCAGGGGCACGCTCTCACGCACACGGATCAGATTCGGCGAGTAGCCGCCCTTGACCGTCACCTGAACCTGCTGCACCTGGCCGACCAGCTCAGCCTGTCGCGCTTTCTTGGGGCCGAAAAAGAACCAGGCCAGGGAGCCGCTGAGCGCAAGACCGGCAACGACCACCACGACGTCTGCCAGGCTCATGCCTGTCGCCGCTCACCGGTCAACACACGCACATATGTGGACATCAAGGCGGCCATTGGCTAGCCTCTAACCAGCCGTTCGACGGCATGGTTGAGCTCACGAACCTTCTTGGTGCCGTCGCCGGCCTTGATGGCGTCGGTGACGCAGTGTTCGGTGTGATCGGCCAAAAGCTGGAGGGCCACGCTCTCAAGGGCCGCCTTGACCGCGCTGACCTGGGTCAATACGTCGATGCAATAACGATCGTCCTCAACCATCTTCTGCAGCCCCCGTACCTGCCCCTCGATCCGGCGGAGACGCACCTGGATGACTCGGTTCCGCCCGCTGTACCTCTGCACTCTACCAATATACCCCTTGGAGGTATATGGAGAAACGCCGACCGCTAGCTCCAACACCAGACCTGAGGTTTCGCCGGTGGCAGGTCGGGCTTGCATTCGAGTAACCGACCTTCGGATCCCAGGGTGGTGTCCACGACGGCTTCATCTAGGTCGGATTAGACGGGATGGAGCAACGTCACAAATAGCAAGTCGGCGATGAGCACGAGCGAGGCCGCTGCGGCCGTCAGCTTGGTACCGAGCGCCGACTTAGGGGGCCCTCCGCGGAGACGAAGGATGCCCTGGCGAAACAGTGTGTAGGCGGCTAGGCCGGCTACGAACAGGGCCCCGCCAAATGGTCCATGGTTCAGGATCGCGACCAATGCCGCCGATCCGACGCCAAGGGCAAGCACCGTCTCAATCCATTGAGTGGGAATTCGACGCATCCCGACGCGCTGGTCCAATACCGACCAGAGTCCCCATCGGGACGCGGTCGGCCGGCCAGCACAGCATCCGCCAAAGAAACACCCCACTCTTCCTACCGCCATACCGAAGAACAAACCAGGCGTGCTGGCATCGAGAAACACCCCGACCGGGACCCGAAAAACCGCGAAGCCGACCGCTGCCGCAACCGCAACTCCGAGCAGGAGTCCCTGGATGCACCACCCCTCGAGGCGTCGCTCGCGCCAACGAAGCACGACGAACCAGAGTTTCGCTCCGATCAGCCCAAGCGCGATCGCGAACAGGGAGAACGGCAAGGCGTTGTCTATCTTGAGATGGGCATTCGAGATCACAAGAGCTTGAACAACTAAGGCGACGGCGAAGCCGAGCACCCCCGTCACCGTCCAGAATCCAAAGATCACCCCAGGCACTTTGATGAACGGGAGCAAGGCCGTTTTGACGGGCGTGGCGGCGCCCTTGGATAGTTTCCACCTGCGCCAGGACCAACCGGCCGGATACACAGGCTCGGTCATGGGCACAGAAGGGCCTCGTCTCGGCCGAGCCCCACTGAGATTTGGGTCGAGTATCTTGGCTGAGACCATCCATTGGCCCGCATTGATCCCGTGGACGCGAGCCGTGACGGAGACTGGACCCGTCCCGGCGACAACTCCTTCGACCTTCTCGTCCTGCTCAAAGCGATCGCCTCGCTGCAGTGGGCCAGTCACACCGACACGTTGTCCCGAGAATCTGATCGATACGGAATCGCCTTTGCGGTGCTGGCCTGGATCGAACCAAAACGTGACTCCGAGAACCTCATGCTCGACGCTCTGCATCAATGCAGCTACTCGACCAGGCGGCTTGGCGGAGGTTTGCTGGGTCGTAAAGGGAACCGGCCTATACAACCCTCGCACGCGTCGAGCAGCTGCTCCGCGCCTCATGACCGCGGCGCCGTCCTCCGTGATTCATCGACGAATCGCGTGGCCCGTCTGTTGACAGTCCTGCCAGGTGTCGCTCGAGACGTGACTATCATCTACTAATCCGCCATAGTACAGTAGCGAATGCACGGAGGCGCCATGCGACGCATGGGTGGCAGTCTACGAGCTACTACTATAGCCTAGTTAATGCATCCCGCTCGTGCTCTCAAACCGGATAGCACCGGCCTCGGTCGCGGGTCACCAATCGGGCCACCGCTTGACAACCGATTCCTTTTCTACTACTAGAGCGCTATAGTGAGCCCGTTCCGGTTAACTCCCACGAGAGCGAGCCATCGTGGCCGCAGGGATCCTGAGATGGAGGACGTTCAATGGGTGTGTTGGTCAGTCTCTGCATGAAAGCGATGGGTCACACGTGTGCTGCCCAGATGGGTGCCTGCATGCCCCACTGTATGGTGCAGGCACTCTGCTGCGCCTCTTCGTGCATCTGCTGCTAGTCGATCCTCTTCCCGTCAGCGCATGGGACCCGGTAAGTCGAAGAGGTAGAGCAGGCCTCCTCATCGGCAACGGTTGTGCTTAATAGCCTTGGCGTAGTAGCTTGCGTCAAAATCTGGTGATCACCATGCCGAACAAGCCGCTTGAAGCCGCCGTCTCGCAGCTGGGTCCCCTCGAGGGTCGCATCATGCGCCTGGTGTGGGAGGGCAAATTGCAACAACGTTTCGTGGTCAGAGACATGCAGAAGTTAATGCCTCGTCTCGCATATACAACAGTGATGACCACGCTCAACCGCTTAGCCGAGAAGGGCATCCTCACGGCGACTGCCGTTCCGGGTCGGCGCGCCCATCAGTACGTGGCCGCGGTGGCTCCTAGCGCATTCCTCGCCCGGGGCAGCCGGCGCGAAGCAGATGCGATGGTGAGGCGGTACGGCGATCTTGCCCTGGTGGCGTTTGCCGATCGCATCGACAGGCTCTCTCCAGCCCAGAAAGAGCGTTTGCGAAAGCTGAGCCGACCATGATGCTGATCCGAGCCGGCCTCTGGGGATCTTTCGCGTTGCTCCTGTTCAGTTGTGAGCGGTCGCTACAGTCCTGCCTTGATGCACAGCCGTGCCTTGGACCCGCGGCAGGAGCCCGCGACTGGCTGGCGCTGGGGATCGCCGCTGGCAGGTTCCTCGCGGCCAGCGTCGGGTCGGCGTGGGTCCTGCGAACGGCCTGGCTCGCGTTCCGGCACATGCATGCCGTCAACCGCCTCCCCCTTACAACTCCACCCGACCATCTCCGCAGCATGGCGGAGGCAGTGGGCATCCGGCGACTGAGATTCATCGACGAGGATGTCACTGCCGCCTGCTGTGCAGGCATCCTCCGACCATCCGTATACATCAGCCGAGACCTACTCACCAAGTTGAGCCAGCTGGAACTGCGGGCGGTTCTGATCCATGAAATGGAGCATGCGCGAGGCTTCGAACCACTCCGTCGCGCAGCATGGCGCGGGGCGGCTGAAATCGGCTTTTTCGTCCCGCTCTTGGGCTGGGCACGGGTGCGTGACGTTGAGCGAGGAGAGCTTCGCGCAGATCGACGCGCCATAAAGGCGGTCGGCGCTCAACCGGTTGCGAGCGCGCTATGGACTCTCGGATCGGAGCTCGCGCTCACGGGGATCGCCGGATTCTCCGGGACGATGGACCTTCGGGTATCGCAGCTCGCGGGCGATGCCTTGCCCCGCCGGCTACCGCAGCCAGACCTGCTGCTTAGCTCCGTGCTCGGAACTGCTTTTGCACTGGCACTGGTGGGCTGCATCGCCGAGATCGCGGGACTGGCCCTCGGCTAACTGATCCAGCCTGCCGCTTACGTCGATACGACGCAACGGATAAGCCGAACTGCTACTATTTCTGCTTAGTAGTGATGGGGGCCACAGGATGGAAAGGCTACCGATCACGGGCTTGGCTCTCAAGGAGGCACGATGAACCTGACTTATTTATTCCTACTGGCTTGTCCGATCGGCATGGGCGTGATGATGTGGATGATGATGCGAAACAACGGCCAGCAGCAGACTCAGACACCGCCAGCGCGGGGTGACTTGGCGGGCCTTCACCAGCAGCTCCAGTCCTTGGAGCGCCAACAGGCGGCAATCATCGAGCAGATGCAGCGCTTGCGCGAGTCCGAGCCAGAAGGCGGTCGCAAGGCACCGCCAGGTGCGGGTGTCCCCGGAACTCCCGCGTCGCCCGGCCCCGCCCTCAACCGCGAGGCTTGACGAAACATGCGTCGCTCCTAAGGCCGCCGCCGTAATGGCACGACTCATTCCCTCTCAACTGGTGCTGGGGTCGTGCCGGCTTCCGTTACTGGGCACCAACCGGTGAGATCGGCACACGACCTCGCGTCGCCCCCCTAGTTCCGAAACTAGGTGGGGGGCCAATGCGCTTTCGCGTACCAACTTAGGACGGGCGCGATCAGCGGCAGCCAGCGGCCCGTGATCAGGAGAAAGCCCATGCCGACGAGGAGCACGCCGGAGGCCGCCTGCGTCAGCCCCACAATCGGTCCAAGCCTTCTGCTGAGCGAGGTGAATGCCGGAACGCCGAGGCTGAGCAGCAGGAAAGGGACAGCCAGGCCGAAGCTGTAGGCTGCGAGCAGCGAAACGCCCTGCTCGAGATCGGCCGTGGAACCGGCAAGGGTCAGGATGACTGCAAGGACCGGGCCGATGCAGGGCGTCCATGTGATCGCGAAGGAGGCCCCCAATGGGAGTGCCGCCCAGAGCTGTCCCCTCGCCCATCGCCGGCTCCAATCACCGCCCCGGCTCAAAAACCCGATCCGGCCTTCCAGGATCAGGACCAACCCCATCACGACAATGAAGGCGCCGGCGATCTGAAAGAGCTGAAGTCGAAGGGAGATCAGGAGAGCGCCCAACTCCGACGCCGTCGCCCCAAGCGCGATGAATACGATGGAAAATCCGGCTACGAAGAGTAAAGCCGCTGTCAGCACCCGTCGCCGTTGAGGTTGCACCCGCTCCCGCGACACGCCGGAGAGGTAGCCCAAATACCCGGGCAATAGAGGCAGGCAGCACGGCGACGTGATCGAAATGGCGCCAGCAACAAACGCAAGTGCTAACGTGAGAGCGTTCAACCCGCCCCCATCGTAGCCGTACTATCGAAGGGTAGTTTTGTTGCTGTCGGGCCGTGGGAGCCTCTTCACGAGACCCTTTATCGGCTGATAGAGAATTAGAGGTTCTCCCAACCGGCTTCCAACTCGGCTCATGAGCCCATCATGCCCTGCATCATCGCGGGCATCCCGTCTCGGACGAACCCGCTCACCTCTTGGGCATGCTCGCGAATCGCCTGGGTCACCTTAGGATCACTCGAGGTCTCGGTGACCTGAACTCCCTTCGCCGTAAGCGTGAGCTGCCTCTGATAGTCCCTGGCGTGACTAAACAGGGTGGGAAGGCTCTGGCTCATGCAAGTCACCTCACTGTCCTGGTTGAGGTGGCTGTACATGTCTGACACGTGCGCTTGGAGTTGGGCGACGAGGTCCGGCGCATCGGATTCGGTGGTTGTGCGTACGCCTCCCGGGATCTGCTCCACCGTTCGCGTGATCTCGGTGTGCCGGTTGAACATGTCCATGTAGATGTTCATGTCGGCATCCGAGACGTTGCCCATCATGCCGCCGCCCATCATTCCGCCACCGCTCGTGCCCCGGTTCGCGCCGCAACTTAAGACAGCGATGGCGCCCGTCAGTCCCAAGCCGAGCAGACCTGCGGCCGCGCCGAGTAGCCCGACAGCCGTGCGACGGGTCATCTTAGTCATCGACACGGCTTAGCAACCCCCAGTTCATCTGGCGCCATCACGACCCGCAGGTACGCTGCCAGTCTGGTCTGTATTACCCGCACTACTATGCCAGCATAGTGTTTGGGCGCTGAGGACTCATGAAGCGAACTGTGCTCGGCGTAACGGTTCTGCTCGCACTCATGCCACAGGCCGCACAAGCCCATTCCAGCATCATTTCATCGCGCCCTGGAGCCGGCGAGGAGCTGCGATCAGCGCCGGGAGTGGTCGTGCTCACGTTCTCCGAACCAATCGACATCAACTTGTCACGGGCAACCGTGACCATGCCCGACGGCAAGAAATTCCCTACCACCGGAATTTCCGCGGATGAGATCCAGATCGCACTCTCCACCAATCTGCCGGGCGTCTACCAAGTGGACTGGACGACGGTCAGCGCGGTCGACGGCCACACCCTGAGCGGCAGCTTTCGGTTCGGTGTAGCTGTCAATCCAGGTGCACCCAGAGAGGTGGCGATCAGCTCACCACAGGGCTGGGATCTGGTTTTGGCGGCCGGTCGGACGCTCGAGCTCGGAGCCCTGCTGCTGGTGGTCGGCATCCTGCTGCTGAGGCGGCTGGCGCCGCCGTACCTCACGCGATGGCCCTACCGATCCGTGGAAGGCTGAGAGTACTTCACCAATTCACGTGCCGACGCTGATTTGGGAGCAGGAGACCAGCCAGGGACCCAAGCTCGTCGGCAGCGACCAAATCGACGGCGTCCCGACTCAGGTCGTGAGTTTCTTCGAGGAACTCGACGGTGGCCCCATCTGGTTCCGACTCTGGGTGGATGGTCAGGGCCTGGTCTGGCGCGCCGAGATGCGAGCGCCAGGCCACTTCATGGATCATCGCTACTTCGACTTTGACGGGCCCATCTCCAGTGATGCACCCGCCTGATATTGCTCAAGCGCGAACGTCAGCCGTGGCTGTTACGTTTCCGGCAGGTAAGGAACCGGCTCAGGCGCCCTTAGAGGCCGACAACCGCCCCAGCTCGCGGCGAAGTTTCTTCTCCGATGGACGGCCGTAAGAGAACGGCCGGCCATCGATCACGATCCCTGGCGGGAACAAAAGCCCGCCGTCCAATGCGATCTTTTGGCCACGAGCTGAGCTGAGCTCCGCGGTGTTGATGTTGAGCGGGAACTCTTCGCCTAGACGGGAGAAGATTGCTTTCGCCTCATCGCAGAATTTGCAGTCGTCCTGGGTGAGGAGAAGGACTTCGATCAGCCGCGTGCCGTCATCCAATTGCGCTCTCCGACTCAGATAATCGTGTCGAAGTCAGGAGACCGTCGGCTGAGACTCGGTGCCTGCAGAGCGGGCGATCACCGCAGCCTTGGGCTCGGTCTGGCGAGGCTCGAGAGGTGGCAGCTTGCTGGCAATCTCGCGATGCTGCAGCCGCACACGCTCCAAACGCTCCTCGAGGAGTTGCAACTGCTGCTGCCGATCAAGATTCTGCAGCGCGGGGTCGGGCTCCGATACCTCGCTGTGGCGTCCCTGCATGTTCATCCGGCCCATGGACACCATCATGACCAGCATTGAGATCGGGCAAACCAGCGCCACCAGCACAGGCAACGATGTGGCGGCCAGCTTCGGTGCGAAGACCAACAGAGCAACGCCCACCATCGCAAGGCTGGCGATCACGCGCCAATTCAAGCAGCACTCTACTAGTCCGTACAGTTTTCTCAGTGTGTTCATGAGCTCAGAAGCAGGTGCGTCCAAACGAGGGACTACTACTATAGTGTAGTCGATGCTGCGCCCACGACGATGTCCGGGGTAACCGCATGATCGAAGGTGGGCGGCACGCAGCGCTCCGCGGATTTGGATGGGGTGGGCTTGCGGGTGTCGCCCTTGTCGCGCTCATGTACCTCGCCAATCTTGTCCTCGGCCTGAAGCCGCTGCCGCAGGTGCTGAGCGCTCCGCTGCTGTCGCTCATGCCCGGCTTCGTTTTCGGCTTCCTGATCGACACCCTCCAACATGCGGGGAAGGTTGTCGAAGAGCTGGGTTTGATTGTTGCCATGATCATCGGCCTCGGCCTGCTTGGCTCGGCCTGGGCCTGGACGAGCCGGCGTTGGGATTTCCAACATTCTGCCCTCGCCTTCGCTGCCGGTGGCTGGGCGGTTGTGACCGCATTTGTGCTGCCGATCTCTGGCGACGGTTTTCTCGGTCTCAATGACGGCCCCGCCACGCCTCTGATCTGGGCGGCGTTGTTCGCCGTCTACGCCGTGGTCCTTCAGCTTGGGGCGGAAACTGCGGGGCAGCCGAACCCGGCTGACCCTGGCCGCAGGCGCTTTCTCAGTACGGTTCCCCTCAGCATCGCTGCGATCAGTGTGGCTGGGCTCGGGCTGCGGCTTCTGCCCACCTGGTACCGGGCGATCTTCAATCCGCCCGAGGCGGGTCTGAGCGGTGTTTCTCCGGAGGTAACGCCAGTTCAGAACTTCTACCTCGTCTCCAAGAACTTCGGTGATCCGGTGGTTGCGTCTGGGGGTTGGAGCCTGAATGTGGCCGGACTTGTCGACCACCCGTTGAAGCTGTCCCTGTCCGACCTTCGCGGTCTACCCAGCGTGACCCAGTACGTAACTTTGGAGTGCATCAGCAACGACGTCGGTGGCCCGCTGATGAGCACCGGCAGCTTCACCGGAGTATCCCTGCGGGACCTGGTCGCCATGGCAAGCCCGCAACTGAATGGGACGTGGGCCGCGTTCAAGGCTCGCGACGGTTACGCGGAGAGCCTGCCGATCAGCTTGATCCAGGGCGCTCCCGAGATCTTGGTCGCCTACGCCCTCGACGGTTCGCCGCTGCCCGACAGCCATGGCTTCCCCGCGCGGATGCTCATCCCAGGCCATTACGGGATGAAAGGACCCAAGTGGCTCGACTCGATCGAGCTCGTCAACCACGAGAGCGGCGGTTACTGGGAGCAACAAGGTTGGGACCACAACGCCGTCGTGAAGACTACGGCGAGGTTCGACGTGCCACGCGAGGGTGACATCGTCAGGCTGGGCTCAGTAGGGCTGTATGGGGTCGCGTTTGCGGGCACGCACGGGATCAGCAAGGTGGAGTTCAGCACTGACGGCGGCCGGCACTGGAACGAGGCCTACTTCAAACCCGCGCTGTCGCAGCTGACCTGGGTCGTCTGGTCAGCGAACTGGAGGCCCGGTGCCGAGGGTGCATATAGGCTGCAGGTGCGGGCCACCGATGGCGGTGGCACGAATCAGGACTCTACTGCCGCCCCCAGCTACCCCGCTGGAGCCACCGGCTACCACACGATCGGGATCGAGGTCTCGCGCAGCTAGCAATCAGCCGGGAATCAGGGTATTGGGCGATCCCGCAAGCGTCGTGCCTCATGGGCGGCGACCCTTTGCGAGTCGAGCGCATCGTTTGAGTCAGGCGCCGCCAGCAATTCATCATCACTCGCCTGGCGTAGGAGTGTCTGCCGCAGCGCCAGCCAAGCGAGACCGGCAAGAGCGGCAATGAGCGCCGCTGTGGTTACCCAGCCCGGCGAGCGGCTCAGCCAAACAAGAACCAGGTGTGCGTAGTGCTGCACGTCAGCGGATAAGACGACCTGCCATCCCGAGGACGCCATTGAGTTGCCGTTGAAGGCGACGTACATCACCACAAGACCCATCGCGATCAGGATTAGCCCTGAGGCCAGCGCAGTCGAGTGGACCGACACGCGCCAGCCGAAGGCGCCGAAGCTGACATGCCTTCCGCGCAGAAGGCGGCTCTGGGCCCAGTTGAAGCGATCCCAAAGTAAGGAAATCACAAACAGCGGAAAGACCATGCCGAAGACGTAAGCGATCCCAAGCAGGAGGGCGGCCGAGAAAGCACCGCTTGCTCCGGCGAGGGCGACCAGCCCGGCCAATACGGGTGCGCAGCACGAACTCGCGACTCCCGAAAAGGCACCAAGCATCAGCACTGCCAGCGGCCCACGGCCCGCGACCGGGCGCATGCCTGGCATGGGGAGGGCGAGCTCGCCGCCGACAACCACGTAGAGTCCCAGTCCCACCATCAAGACGCCGCCGACGAGATAGACCTCGAAGTGGTGGGACACGATCAGCCCACCGAGGGCGGCGGCGCCCAGGGCGATCGGCAGAATGATCAAACCCAGTCCAAGCGCGAAGACGAATGTCATCGCGATCAGGGCTCGCTTAGTCCCGAAGCTTGATGCGAAGTAGGCAGGGAGCATCACCGAGATGCAGCATGGCGCGAAGAGCGCGACCGCCCCGGCGAGAAATGACGTCACAACGGCGCCGCCAAGTAGAACTGTCGTCACTTCGAGTTGCTGGCCCTGACCCTAGCTCGTCGCCGCCAGGCCCTGTTTTAGGTCATGGAGCAGAACGTCGGGAGGCAGGTACATGGTGTACTTCGGCGGGCCGCCGTAGTCCGCCCGCCATCGGATGCGGCCATCCGTGCCGACCAGGATGAATGTGTGGCCCGGATTCATGCCCATCATCATCCCGTAACGAAGCGTTCCGTACTCGTTGCACACAGCCCCGTCCTCGTCGGCGAGAACCGGGATGGTCAGACTCGAGTCGCTTGCTTTCTGCGCGAGCTGAGCGTAGGGCCCGTTGGTAATGCTGACGATCGTGTCCACCCCAAGCGCGTGGAACGCGGGCATGTCTTTTTGTATGGCGACGATCTGGTCCCAACACGGCTGACAGGTCAGCCCTTCCTGAAAATAGAGAAGCACCTGTTGCTTGCCGGCATAGGCTGACAGATCGAATGTGCCGCCAGATGACGACTTCAAGTTGATGGCCGGCGCCATGGCCCCGACTCCGGGGTCACCGACCGCATAAGGGTACTGAGCGTTGCCGAGAGTGGCCGGCTTGGCGGGACCCATGTCCATAGCCATCCCTGGACTCTTGGTGGCAGTTGAGCCGAGGCTCCTGTTCGCCAGGAGTCCTGTGGCATAGATCGCGTAGCCGGTGCCGATGATCAGCGCGATCACCGCTGCGGCTATTCCCCAGTTCCGCAGGCTTTGCTGGAATCGTGTGAGTGGCTTGCGCCGTTTGCGTTGCTCGAAGCGTGCCGCCCTCGCAGCTTTGGAGGCCTTCCCGCTCACTTGGGCCAGTGGCCCAATTTGCCGAAGCTCGGCGCCAGGCTTAGAGAAGGCACGTTAGTGGATCCATTCCACGCATTACTAGCCTGGGATAGTACCATGCGATCGGGATGCCTCTAGTCATGAATGCTCAGGTTTCGACTGGCGATTAGGATCGACGCTAGTACATTGCGTTTGCACGTGTTGGGGTGGACTGTCGGCGTGGCCATGCTGGCGGTGCTCATGGCCGGGCTCGGGTGGGGTCTGACTCATCCGGCCAACAAAGCGCCCGCCACATTAGTAGGCAATCCGGCACCTGAGTTGGCGATCCGCACGTTCGACGGTCGGGATTACGACCTCGCCCAGCTGCGGGGAACGCCGCTCGTTCTCAATTTCTGGGCTTCCTGGTGTGTCGCCTGCCGCCAGGAGGCGCCGGTCCTGGCAGCAGCTGCCAAGCGTTACGCAGGCCGGATCCAATTCTTGGGCGCCGATTTCCAGGATACCGACAGCGCCGCGCAGGCCTACGAGGCTGAGATCAAAGACCCCTATCCGGTTGGACCGATCATCCGCGGGAGCTACCACGACTTTAGGGTCACCGCGCCGCCGGAGACCTTCTTCATCGACCGCCAGGGAAACGTGGTCTCGCAGTTCGCCGGGCCGTTCAGTGACAAGTTGATTGCTATTTACATCTCGCAGCTTCAGTGATGACGAGGCACCCGCAACTCATCCAGGTAGCCTCTTTCACTACCGCCATTGCGATTGCGGGCCTCGTCGCGGCACGGCTGCTGCTCACTCCGGTCGAGGGCACCGTTTTGCTTCTGCTGACCGCCAAGCAGCCGGACCGGATCTCAGCGACGTCCGTCGAACTGCATTCAACTGGAGGTTGGCTGACCCTAGGCAACCTGCCAGCGCAGGCCGTGCGCAAGGCGCCCGATACGACAGAAGCCCTATCGACGAAAGTCCCGGTCGGAAACTACGATCACGTGCGACTGGCGGGCCAGGCCATGCCCGTGACGCTAACGGTGCAGAAGGACATCCTGAACCCGGTGCTGGTGGGGATATCGGGAGGCCGGCCGCTGCTCGACGGCACCTACAGCGGAAACGAGGCGGTGAGCCTCGGGCTCAACGAGTTGTCTGGGCAGCTGAAGCCGATGCCCCAGTTCAGCCTGGTCGACCAATTCAACCGCCCGTTCAACAACACAAGCATCGCCGGACACGATGTTCTGTTAGCTGCCTTTCATACGAGTTGTCGCGAAACGTGCCCTCTTGTCACCGGTCTTTTCCTGCAGCTGCGACAGCGTTTACCGGCGTCCGTCCTTTTGGTGGAAGCAACCACCAACCCGTGGGAGGACACACCGGACGTGCTGCGCGAGTATGCAGGGCGGACCGGTGCATCGTGGACTTTCGCCACCGCGGATCCAACGTCATTGGCGGCATTCTGGAAGCCCTTTGACGTCGAGCTGGCCACCGGGGATGTCCATCGCTCTGTGATCGGGTTGATCGACAACCACGGCTACATCCGAACGTACTTCCTCGGCGCCCCTGACGTCGGTGGCACGCTGCCGACCCCGCTGGAGTCACAACTAAATGAGGCCGGACGGCAGCTGCTCTCCGGCCACGGCAACGGCTGGGGCGAGTCACAGATCCTAGATGCGCTGCAGGCTGTCGGTGGGCTCGCCGCTCCGTCTTCCTCAGGCGGCGGACCGGCGCCGGCGCTTACCCTTGACACTCTCGGCGGCAAGCGCGTCAGCCTCGCCGACAATCGAGGCCGACCGATTCTGATCAACTTCTGGGCGACCTACTGCGTGCCCTGCCGAAGGGAGATGCCATTCATCCAACGAACGGCCGCACAGCATCCACGGATGGTCGTCCTGTTGATCGACGAGCGGGATGATCACCAGGCCGCTGCGCGGTTCGTCGCCGAACTGGAGATCAAGTCGACGGTTCTGTTCGATGGTGACGGGAAGGTCGGTGATGCATATGGGATCAGCGGGCTACCGACGACATTCTTCATTTTCCCCGATGGCACGATCGAGGGACGATACATAGGTGAGACCAACGCCGGGATCCTCGGTCCTCATATAGCCGCGATCGGCGCTTGACAGCCGACCACGATTCGCCACACCTTTGCCGTCGCCGGCAGGGTCACGGGATGCGCTCGGGACCGTTGTCGACGTGCGCCTCGTAAAACCTCTCGGCGAGCCCTGAGTCCCAGCTGTCCATCAACAGTCGCCACCCCCAGGCCACGATCGCGAAGCGATGACCGGGAACCGGATATGGCGTGGCGACGATCTTCACCTCGTGGAACAGAGCGTCGGGAGGTGCGGAGGAGATGAAGTCCTGAACGGGAGATTGGCTGTCAGGGCAGGACAGGTCCGTCTCAATCAGCTGCGCACCGCCAGTAGGCTGGGGTTGTGGGCAGTTGTAGAGGATCACGACACCACCGTGTTCGAGGTTGTGCACCCAATCCTCAGGTGGATACGCCTGGGCGTAAAAACCCCAGGGCAACGGCGCTTCGCCACGAACGTTGTAGTGCTGGCCCGAGGTCGGCGGATCGGTTAGATAGTGCGCCTGCGTCCCCGACGGGATGTGATTGGCTGGCTCCGTTCGGACTCGTTCACCGACGTTTTGCTGAGCGCCAACCGCAGGATTGATCGATTTGGGGACGTGGCTGCCGGAGTACGCCACCAACACGAGCGCTCCTAACACCAGAGCCACCATCATCGATACGTACATGATCGGGGTCCAGTCGCGCCCACGCTTCTTGCGCGCCGTGCGCTCCGCTCGCCGGACGCGCTTCTCGGCAAGCTTCCGGGAGGCCCGGCTCGGGCGCCGTCCTCCCGTCTCCCTCGCCTGCGACTGCTGGTCCATCGAGCGGCATCCTACTAGGGAGCGCTAGTAACCTCACAAAATGGAGCGGTTTGTCGCAGTGAAGCCGGCCTCTAGATGGCTTACATGCCGAGCCAGACGAGCTTGGCGATCCAGTTCAGTCCCAAGGCCACGAAACCGATGACAATGAGTCCGCGAATCATCATCGGTGACAGGTTGATGTGCACAGCGCGCCCGGTGACCAGCACGTACAGTCCATAAACCACCAGCGCCACGGTCGCCACGAAGATGAGTGGACCCAGCGGATAAACCGCGACAGCCCGGCCAACGTCCCCCCGCCACATCCATGCGAATGTGCGCGTCCCGCCGCAGAAAGGGTCGGGCTTGTTTGTGAGCTGCATGAACAGCCCGCCGTCGAACGTGAGGTGGCGCGGCTGGAGAAAGAAGTAAAGGCGGGTGTACACGAGCCAGGGTATCCCCACGCCGACAAATGTGAGCGCTAGCCAACGATCGACGGGCGTGGCCACCGTGACCGCGGCGACAGGCACTCGCCTGTTAGGGGCCGATTGCGTTGATGTGTGGGCCAAGGATTCCGCTGTTGGTCTCACCGATATATCGTCCCTCAATTCCTCCGTCAGGACGAATGAAAAAGGTCGTGGGCAGACCGGTTAGCCCGTAAGCATCGCCCACCTTGCCGTCGCCGTCGAACAGGACAACGGATCTGATTTGGAGCTGGGTTACGAAGTCGGATGCCGACTACTTCGGTCCGCCGGCCGCATCACGGCAGCCCTACAGCCGGTGTCGGGCGCTCTGCTGGTTCCGATGGGAGCGCTGCTGGTCACCGATCAATGGCTTCCCTTACTCTCGCCGGTACTCGCCTGGTATGCGAACGCTCACTGGCCCCCCATCTGAGATACTACGAGCGGTTAGTAACCTGGCGCGGAGGTGTGGAATGGGAGGCGAGGAAGAGCCGGCAGGGCAGGACCTGGGCTGTCGCGATGAATGACAAACATCGCAATCAATCGTCTGGCCAGCCGAAAACGAAGCCGAAGCGCTCCCCAGTCCGCTCCACCTCGGGCACGTGGTGGCCATACGCGATTGCCGGCGGCGTCGTGGTTCTCGTTGCAGCATTTGTCGCCGTCACGCAACTCGGGCACGTCGGCTCCGGCGGTGCTGCGGGCGCCGGCGCTGGCCTTGCCGTCGGGTCGCCCGTGCCTACCGACTCAGTTCCGTCGAGCGGCGGTGGCACGGTGTCACTGGCCGATTTTCGCGGCTCAAAGGTGGTCGTCTATTTCTATGAAGGAGGCGCTTGAGGCGCTTGTCAACAGCAGCTCGTGGAGCTGCAGGGTCAGCTGGATGCAATCAAGGCTGCCGGCGGCCAGGTGGTGGGCGTAAGCACCGACCCGGCCGCGACCTCGGCTTCGCTGGCGACTCAGCTGCACCTCGGGTTCCCGATCCTTGAGGATCGAGACCACGTGCTCGGCTCCGGCTTCGGCGTCTTCCGCCTTCCCAGCGGCATGGACATGGGCGCGGTGGACGGCCATTCGATCTTCGTGGTCGACGCCTCCGGGCGCGTGACCTGGAAGCAGTTGGCCCCGGATTCCATGCACGTCCCCGTCGACCAGGTCGTCGCTGCTGTCAGAGCCGCTTGATCCCTCGATGACTTCGCGCCTGACCCTGGTTACCACGGCTGACTGCCATCTTTGCGGCCGTGCGCGGACCGTCGCGCGACGCCTGGCAGCTGAACTCAAGATCGAGATCGAGGAGCCCGCTTGGGAAAGCCACGAGGCCGACATCGTTCGTCGTGACGGTGTGCCGTTCCCGCCCGCGCTCTATGCCGGTGATGAACTGCTCGGCTATGGTCGAATCTCGGAGGGCGGGGTTCGGCGCAGGCTGGACAGAGTCTCATGAGCGCGCTCGTCTACTCGAGCTCACTCTCTGCAGCATTCCTCGGCGGCGTGCTGGCCCTGTTCGCTCCCTGCTGTGTGGTGTCGCTATTGCCCACGTTCGTCGGTGCTGCGCTCGAGCGCGGCCGCCTGCGGCTGCCGGCAATGGCGGCGATCTTCGCGGCCGGCATTGCCGCTGTGATGCTGCCGATCATGCTCGGGGCCGGCCTTCTCGGGCAGCTGCTCGCCGCGCAGCACCGCGTCATCTTCTTCGTGGTCGGGCTGTTCCTGGTGCTGCTCGCGCTCCAGGTGCTCTCCGGCCGGCCATGGTCGCTGCCGTTCCCGATGCTGCGGCTTCGCGTCTCCGGATCGACGCCGGGGGGCATCTTTGCCCTGGGCCTGACGGCAGGAGTTGCCAGCTCCTGCTGCGCGCCCGTCCTCGCCGGAGTGGTCGCTTTGTCTGCACTCGCCTCCTCTGTTACCGGCGCTTTGGGGCTTGGCCTCGCCTACGTCTTTGGCACGGTCTTTCCGCTGCTGATCGCGGTGCTGGTTTGGGATCGAGTCCACCCGGGTTCGCGCGGTTTCGCATTACGAACGCGACGCATCCGGTTTCGGGGATGGTCATTGCTGTGGACCGATGCGGTTGCAGCGGTCATGTTTCTCGCGATAGGGATCCTCGCGTTGCTGATCGCTTACACCGGGCAAAGCACTTATCTCCCTGGCTGGCTGGAGGAGTGGAACCATTGGGCGACCGGCGTCGCTGGCAATGTCTCGGTTTGGCTCGGAAGCATGCCGACCGCTATCCAGGCGATCGCGTTAGGCCTGCTTGCGCTGGCCGTCGTTATGGCTTTGTACCGGTCGTGGAAACTCGGCCCGGCAGAAGAACGTCCGCGCACGGGTGCTGCTGAGCCAGCCCGGTCGGAGACCGAGTAGGTGCGAGATCGATGACGAGGATCACTCGGCGCGCAGCGATCGGTCTGTTGGCCGGCGGTGGTGCCCTGCTCGGGCTAGGGATTTCGGGTGGGTACTTGCTACGAGACGCCCTGAAGTCCATCCGCAGCGGCGGGATGATGGGGACGGGAATGATGGGCAGCGCGACCCGACCCGACATGAACACCTACATGAACCTCTTCGATCGCCACACCGAGATAAGACGAACGGTCGAGGTGATCGATGGTGGCGTGCGCACCACGACTGAATCCGATGCACCAGACCTGGTCGCGCAGCTCCAGGCTCATGTGTCGAGCATGTACACGCATCTCAATCAAAGGGCCGAGGTCACGTGCATGAGCTCGAGTCTGCCAACCCTGTTCCGCAATTCGGCCGGCTACCGAAGAGATCTGACGCTGACCGCCAAGTGCGTCGTTGTGACAGAGATCTCGAGCGATCCACAACTTGTGAACGCCATTCGGGCACATGCGCAAGAGGTAAGCGGATTCGTTCGCGATGGGATGCCCGCCATGATGCGCGGCATGATGGGGCCATGACCGAATCGTGGATATAAGCTGATGCTGAACTGCCCTGGGTTTGATGGAGGCTGCATTCTTTGGGAGGATGTAGTCCATGTCAGCATCGAAGCAGCAGACGCCTAAGCACGGCTCGGGACACCAACACCCGGCGGAACTGAGGGAGCGAGTGGTCCGCATGGTCCCGGAAACCATGAAGGAAACCGGCGAGCGCCACGGCGTGGTGACGAGGATCGCGGTCCAGCTCGGACTCGGCTCGGAGACGTTGCGTCACTGGGTCAAACAAGCGGAGATCGATGGCGGTCAGCGACCAGGGATCACGACCAAGGACCAGCAGCGCATCGCTGAGCTGGAGAAGGAGAATCGTGAGCTCCGGCGAGCCAACGAGATCCTCAAGGCGGCGTCGGCTTTCTCCGCGAGGGAGCTCGACCCTCGACTGCCGAAGTAGTGAGCTTCATCAACGAACACCGGGAAAGGTTCGGGGTCGAGCCGATCTGCGACACGCTGCAGGTCGCCCCGTCTACGTATTACGCGGCGCTCTCGCGGCCAGCATCCGCGCGACAGTTGCGTGACCGGGAATTAAAGGTCGTGATCGCTCGGGTGCACCAAGAGAACTTCGACGTCTACGGCACCGAGAAGGTCTGGAAGCAGCTGAGACGTGAGGACATCGAGGTTGGTCGCGACCGTGTGGGTCGCCTGATGGCTGAACTCGAGCTCGAAGGGGCGGTCCGCGGTAAGACCTGGCGGACCACAATTCCGTCCGCGCTTGCCGCACGGCCGGCCGACCTGGTCGACCGAGACTTCAGTGCGACAGCACCCAACCGGCTCTGGGTTGCCGACCTCACCTATGTCAGCACCTGGCCGGGTGCCGTCTACACCGCTTTCGTGACCGACGTCTTCAGCCGCTACGTCGTTGGTTGGAAGGTCTCGACCAGCGCGCCAGGCGGTCGCGACCGGGGCGGACATGATCGTAATCGGGTCGCGCGGGCTCGATTGGATAGGAGAGGACGTCGCCGGCGACGTGGCCGCGGCCGTGGTCAAGCGCACGCACCGCCCTGTGGTTGTCACTCCCCGCCGCCGCCGATCATAGCCAGGGCCGGACTACCGCGTGAGAACCTCGCGTACGGGTAAGAGTCGATGTTCACATCCCTGACGCTGCTGGTTCTCGCAGGTCTGCTCGGGCCATTGCTGGCCGCAGGTAGGAGGCCCCTGGCTCCGGTGTTGGTCGGCGAGCTGATCGCAGGAGCGATTCTAGGCAGGACCTGGCTACACGTAATCGCTCCCGCGTCACAACCCTTCCCGGCGTTTTCCGCTCTAGGTTTCGCGATGCTCATGCTCGAGGCTGGCCATGAGGTCGACCTTGGGTCCACGGAGCTACGCGCGGGGGCCGCCCGCGCAGGCCTGGCGCTACTAATCACACTGGCCGTCAGCCTTCCGATCGGGCTCGCCATCGGTGCCTTCTTTCCCGCAGGTCATTCACTGCTTCTGGTGGTTCTCTTGGCGGGGAGCTCGGCCGCCGTTGCGTTTCCAACCATTCGGGAACGTGGGCTTACCGGGCCTGCAATTGCCATGGTCATCACCTGGATCACGTCGGCGGACGCCGCAACCGCCGTCCTGATGCCGCTGACCCTGTCGAATGCAAGTCGGATTCCGCTGGCGCTGGTTGGCGACGGTTTGATCATCGCCTTCGCTGGGGCCTCGATCCTGTTTGCCCGGCGGCTGTTCAGAACGAGCCTGGCCGACGAGGTCAAGCGCGAATCCAAACACCGGCATTGGGCGCTGCAGCTTCGAATCTCGGTGCTGCTGCTGCTGGCGCTGGCCGCCATCGCCGAGGGCACCGGAGCCAGCCTCCTCGTTGCTGGATTTGCAGCCGGCATCGTGCTTCGCCGGTTCAACGAGCCGAACCGGCTCGCCCAACAGCTGACGGGCCTAGCCAGCGGCTTCTTCGTGCCGGCTTTCTTCGTTCTGCTTGGCGCGAGCCTGGATCTGAGCGCCCTGGTGCATTCGGCGTCGGCAATCGGATTGGCACTGGCCATGGCGATCGGGGCCACAGCAGTGCACGTGCTGGCGTCGGTGGTGGCCGGCAAGGAGAAACGATTGCCGGCGGGCTTGCTCGCCTCCGCTCAGCTGGGACTGCCCGCGGCGGCTGCCTCTCTAGGTCTTGCCAGCGGCGCCCTCGAGCCAGCGGTGGCTGCTGCCCTCGTGGCCGGTGGCGTCTTGACGCTTATCCCCGCCAGCGCTGGCGCACTCCTGCTGGCCCGAAAACCAGGGGGCGCGACCGCCGCCGTGGCGCCCGTTTGATGGGGTGCGATTGTACGCTGCTGGGCTGTGACTGCGAAGGTGACCTGGAAAGATGCGCCCGATGATCACGACTACCCCGCTGCCGCCGACTACCTGAGCCTGCTCATGCCGCAAAAAGATGCGGACCAACTGGTCCGCCGCCTGCGCGCCGCAACGCTCGCGCGCCGAAAGGCCAAGGACTTGCTACGCGCGAGCGCTCTGCCCGCCCTTCCGGAGGACAACGTCCACGTAATGAAGGATCTCGAGAAGGTCAAGAAAGGGGAACTGCTGTCACCTGTTCTTCTCGTGCGAGGGCGCCTCGATGGCCATGTCCCACTCACTGTCGCCGATGGCTACCACCGGATCTGCGCCAGCTACCACCTCGACGAGGACGCGGACATCCCGTGCCGGATCGTCGATTGGGCGAAAGTATAGGACGAGCCAACGGCGGTCTGGACCGCGGTTAGAACTCCGGCTGAGTCACAGCCGGTCGACCATGTGTCGCTAAAGGTGGCCCTGGTCATTTCTAGTAAATGACTTGCACTCTTCCGATAATTAGGTTAGCCTACAAATCTTGAAAGGCATGATTGCGATCTTTGTTAGGCTGGGCTAGATGGTCGAAGTCCCGCACCGGAGCGCCCTAACTCGCTCTCAGCAGGACTACCTCAAAGCCCTCTACCTGCTGCACGGTGATCAGCGGCAAGTAGCGACGGGCGATCTTGCCCAGCGCCTGGGCATCTCATCACCCTCGGTGAGTGAGATGGTCGCCCGCCTCTCGACCCAGGGCTTGATCGAGCACGACCGTCATCGGGGGCAGCAACTGACGCGGGAGGGGCGAAAACTTGCACTCGAGCTGGTGCGGCACCACCGACTCCTCGAGATGTTTCTGGTCCAGGTGCTCGGCTACGGCTTGGACGAGGTCCATGAAGAGGCGGAACGGCTCGAGCACGTCATCTCGGAGCGCATGGAGGCGCGCATCTTCGAGCTCCTTGGACGCCCCGAGCTCGACCCCCACGGCCACGCCATCCCCAGCCTTACCGGCAAGGTGCGGCCGCTCAGCGAACGCCCGCTCAGCGGGTGCCACCACGGTGAGCGGGTGATCGTGCAGGGTGTCTCCGATGAAGACGCGAGACGTCTGCGCGAGCTGGAGCGCCGCGGTCTTTTGCCAGGGACCCGGATCGAGATTACTAAGGTAAGCGAGTACGAGGGCCCGATCGAGTGTCTGATCAAAGGGCGCCGGGTCAGCGTCCCACTCGGCCTTGCACGCGCCGTGTTCGTCGAGAGGGACACCGTCATTGGCCGTTAGAACCGAACCTTCGGAGAAAGCGCCGTCGGCTGAAGCGACCGCGGAAGGACTGCTCACCCCCGAAGACCTGACCCGCTCAGGCGATCGCCGCCGAGTCCTCGAGGCGCGCCATCGGGGACGACGCTTCGGCCTGCTCTGGCTCCTGGTGGGTCCGGGGCTACTGGTCCTGCTGGGCGAGAACGACGGTCCCAGCATGCTCTCCTACGCCGCCAGCGGAGCTACCTACGGTATCGGCTTCTTCCTACCCTTCATAGCGCTCACCTTCGTCGCCGCCGTGGTCGTCCAAGAGATGGCGATGCGGGTCGGGGCGGTTACCCACCACGGCTACGGAGAGCTGATCTTCCAACGCTTGGGCGGCTTCTGGGGCTGGCTTTCGGTGGTCGATCTGCTCGGGACCAACCTCGTCACCTTGGTCACCGAGTTCATCGCGATCCGGGTCGGCATGTCGTTCTTCGGCGTATCCGCGCCATTGGCGGTCGGTGGAGGATTGGTGCTGGTGGCCTTCAGCATTGCCGGAGGCCGCTACTGGCGTTGGGAGAGGATCGCTCTGGGCCTGGCGGTTTTCAACCTGCTGTTCGTGGTGGTTGCGGTCATGAGCCGACCCGATCCAGCCGCACTCGCCCACGCCTTCGCCACCTGGACGCCCCTGCCTAACGGTTCGCTCCAACTCTTTCTACTGGTCTTGGCGTCCAACGTCGGCGCCACCGTGACTCCCTGGATGGTGTTCTTTCAGCAGAGCGCGGTGGTCGACAAAGGCATGACCCCGAAGGACATCCCGCAGGCTCGGATCGACACCGTCCTGGGCGGGGTGCTGGCTGCGGCCGCTGGCTGCGGCGCCTTGGTTGCTGCCTCCGTCTTGTTTGTCCACCACGTCGACACGAGCCAGCTCCAGGCGGGAACAGGCTTTGCCCAGGCCCTCCAGCCATTCATCGGCTATCCAGGTGCAGCCATCTTCTCGTTAGGACTTGTCGAAGCCGGGGCGCTGGCCATCATGACCATCTCGGCCAGCACCGCCTACGCGCTGGGCGAGGCGGTCAAGGGTCCCCACAGCTTCAACCGGAAACTCGGCGATGCGAAGAGTTTCTATGGCATCAACCTCGGCGCAGCCGTGGTTGCCGCCGCCGTCGTCCTCATTCCCGGCGCGCCACTGCTCTCGATAACGCTCAACGCCAATCTTCTGGCCACTGTACTGATGCCTGCCGCGCTCGTCTTCTTGATCATGCTCGCCAACGACGGGGAGCTCATGGGCCCGCGCTCTAACCCGGGCTGGCTGAACTGGATCGGTATTGCGGTGGCGGTCCTGGTCGGCCTTGCCGGAACTTCCTACGCCGTTGTCGCCTTCTTCAACACGGTGGGTTGGCACTTCTTGAGTTGAAGATGCAGGACCACCAGCAGCACATCTACCTCGGCGAACCCGAAGAGGACCTGATCGAGTCCCTGGAGCCCGATCAGCTCGTCGTCGAGATGGACAGGCCGGTCTCGCGCAGGCGGCTGAGCGGTGCCACGACCGCAGGCCTCTGGGCGCTTCGCCTCTTCCTGCTAACAATCACGGCGATGGTCATCTACGCATTCGTGGCGGGTGTGATCAACACCCCTCGATAAGCGCTCATTGTTGTCGAACACGTGCGAGCCAGGAATCGGAGACAGCGATCGGGAGCTCGGAAGTTCTTCCAGCTGGTCCCCACCGAGGAGTTGAGTGTGCGGCACACTTATTCGTCCGAGGGCTGGCGATGTGGAGTTGTTGCCCAGTCACAGAAGCGTTCAGCGCTCTCGCCGGTCTGTGATCATCGCAGTCGCCGCAGTACGGCCAGGGCCCGGTTGATCGCCTCGCGGTCGAACCGCTCGGGGTCGTAGTTGCCACCTGACCACTCGACAAGGTCATCGTGATCCGGATGTTGGGGGTCGGCGAGGGCCTCGAGCAAGTTCTCATAGCCGGGTACTCCGCCACAATCGTCCAGCGGCCCTGCACGTGCCCCGTCCAAACAAGCGGGGCCGGCGCCTTCGGCCGAACCCGGGATCTCTTCGAGAACCAATTGAACCTCCCAGCTGTCGCCGAAGTCGTACTCGTACAAGACTTCAGCCCCCTTCCTACCGAATGCCTGCCCAGCCGCCAGGCCATCACGCAGCTCAGTCCGGCCACGCGAGAACCTGTGGAGATGGCTGTCGGTCCAGCCAAAGGCGGTCTGCAGCACGTGATGGAGGCCGTCCATGGTCAGCGACCCCGGAATCTGCAGTTGGCGCCAGATCGGCGGTTCGATGTAGTTGACACTGGCGCGCAGCTGGAGCCAATCGGTGCTGGCCGATGCTCTCGCCGTCTCGCGCTTCACTCTCGGCCTCACTCGGCCTGTGTGGCCACTCATGCTGCGGCCGCCATCGGCGCTCGCGAGTAATCCCGCAGCAAGCCGCCCAGCCTCTGGTGGCAGACCACCGGGCCTGCCCTCGCCACAGGATCCGATCGAGCGATCGGGGTCTGAAGGGCGAGACCGCGGTGAGGGCGGGCTTGGTTGTAGTGCTCGATCCACTCAGCCATCACCCTCTCCAGGTGACGCCGTCCGAGGATCAGCAACCAGTCCAGGCACTCGCGCCGGGTCGAGCCGATCTGCCTTTCCATGTGTGCATTCGCCCTGGGCGCCGCAATAGGGGTCTTGATCACGGCCATACCGTCGGCCTTGAACACACGGTCGGAGCCACCGCCGTACTTGTCATCGTGATCGTGGATCAGGAACCGCGCCGGCACGCCCAGCTGGTTGAGCTCCCAGCTCACGTTCCTGGCTTGCTGGCTCACCCACTGAGCGTCTGGCCTGTCGGTCACCGGGAACCAGATAACCCGCCTGGTCGCCAGCTCCATATATAAGAGGACGTACAGCCGCTTCAGGAGCACGGTGTCGACGCTGAGGAAATCAGTGAGCACGATTGTCGACGCCTGGGCTCGCAGGAACGCCTTCCAGGTCGGCCGCGATCTCAGCGGTGCCGGCCCGATCCGGTTCCGGCGCAGCAACTTGCGAATCGCGGTCGCCGAGACCACATGACCGAGCTTGAGCAATTCACCGCGGACTCGGACGCAGCCCCAGCTCGGATTGTCCTTGGCTATCCGCAGAATCAGCTGCTGGAGCTCGGGATCGAGACCTGGCCGACCAGGGCCACGCCGGGAACCGAAGGCTGCCCACCTTCTTCTCACCAACTCGCGGTGCCAACCCAGCACCGTTTCCGGCTGGACCAGCATCCCGGCCAGAACCGCCCGGTTCATCCGCTGGCTCAACGCCGCCATGATCGTCCGATCCGCCGTATTCAACTGGGGTCTCTTGACCTGACGGCGTACGACTCGAAGCTGGTGCCGGAGAAGAAGCAGCTCTGCTTCAGGGTCGTGGACTCGCAACCTCACATCAACCAGATCGAGGAACAGCCGAAGCCAGGAGTACACGAAGGGCAAGAGCATCGGCGGTCGAAATCCTATCGGTCAAGCGACCCTACTCGGAGTAGCCTGCCCGCCGACGAATAAGTGATCCCCACACGCAAGTTCGGAAGCAAGTTTTGGAGAGTGTGCTACATGCGTGCTACACCCATACACCAGTGTTGGCACGTAAGTAGCGATCGGGGTGTCAGGTTCAAGTTCAGAAATTGGTCGGGGGCCCGGGATTTGAACCCGGGGCCTCACGGTCCCGAACTCTGAGAACTTTCGGCCAGAATTCATCGCAACGATCGATTTCAGTTCGAATGTTCTAACTCTGCCGACGTCGCCGTCCAGATTTGGGCCGTTCTTTCGGTGGATTACTACATGAACTACTACACGGACTGTCTACCGAGGTAGACGTGTAGGCGGCGCCTTGGTCGCATCTTTCCGGTGGCGGAGCTTGTGTGCGTACTGCGGCGAGATTCCCAACAGCTCTCCGGTGTCACGCACCCCAAGTTTCAGTTGACTCTGAAGACGCTGGATCGTCCTCTCCAAGTCGCGCTGCGCGACACGGCTTCGTTCTTCTGACTCACGTCGCTGTTTCGTCGCGATCGAGATTGCCTGTTTGAGGCTGGCTGGCAGGTCCAGGACCTCGACGATGTCAAAACGAGCCGGGTCTCGATCCCATAGGCGCAGCACCTCAGGGATGCGCCGCCGCAGCTGGTTCAACGATCGGCCATACGTGTGTGCACCCCTGATCTCCGGAAAGGTCACCAGCCAGCTGCCATCTCTGTCGCGGCGAATCCTCGCGACGACTCGTTGCTTCATCGCCTACCTCCCTGGAGCCAACGTCGACCTAGGCACGGCTCGAGGTCTCGCTCGATCGCGCGTAGCGTTCCCGCCGGCAGATCTTGACCACGGTGGACTGGCACCGTAGTTCGGCACTTACCTGCTTCGCATTCGACTCTCACATGACTCCCTTGCTGGCGGACTGGCCCCGGCTTGCAACCCGCCTCTCTTATCCGTCGGAGGACGGACTGGCCGGTCATGCGTCCACCGTAGTAGACACTATATCAAGCTAGGCTCTGGACTGTCTACTCGTGTAGACGTAACTGACGTACTCGTCGCAATCCCGTGAGCCAGCGCTATTGCCTCGTTTCTTCTGACTGCGGTGAAGTCATTTGAGTGATGCTCCCGGTGGCCGGCATGACCGTTGGGAAAGCTTGCCGAGTCGTCAGTTGGAATATTGGTTTCAGCGGGCCAAGGCGAGCTGCGATCCAGGGAGCATTCCTCCGGTCATTGCAGCCCGACTTGGTTCTCCTGCAAGAGTTGAACCCAGATTCTTCGTCGGTCCTGCACGACAACGTTGGATTCGAGTGGCTCAAGCACTCCACGATCAGTTCTGGTCTTGGCTTGACACCGGGCAGGGGTCGTGTCGCTGCGGTCGGCGGGCGCGGCGTCGGCCTCCTGCAGGATCTGCCGAAGCCACTCGGCTTGCCACTGCCGGAGCGGGTTCAAGCGGTGCGAGTTGCGGTTGGCGATGTCGAATTCGTCGCGACGAGCTACCACGCTCCTCCTGGTGCCTCTTGGGTTTACTGGAAGGTCGAGCAGGCACTCGTGTTCTTGGATTGGCTCAATGACATCAGAGTGGCCGCGATTCTCGGAGCAGATGCGAACACCCCTGAAATCGACCATCCGAACTTCGCTCAAACGCGCAGTCACTGGCAATCCGGAAGTCGCAGGCTGGGCGGCCTTCCCGGCGACCAGACGGGTTCCAGCGTGATCAAGCGCTGCGATCGCCCTGGGATCGGCCGGCGCCAGCAACGCGAATGCCACGCTCATGGGAGCGCTTGCCTTTCCCTGAAGCTGTCTTGAGCAGCTGGGTGATCCGTTGATGGGAGAGGCCCAGGACGCGCCCGGCATCACGCACCGTCAAGTGAGCGGTTTGAACGAGATCCGCTGCAGCCTCGGCGCTGGCGATTGCCGCCTCACGCTGGAGGACCTCGGCCTCGGCCCTAACCTTGCGAGCTCGTCCCACCTTCCCTTGAAGATCGCGCGGCAGTACGGGTTCGATCCTGACGTCGAAGGAATCCGAAGGGACATCCAAGAAGAGGGCGATCGCGTCACGCACCATGGCCTCAGCCCTCTCGAGCCGCCGCGCCTGCGTGTGGACGCCCCTCAACTCGGGAAGACTGATCGCCCACCAGTCACCGCTGCGCTGACACCGAGCGGTGTAGGTCTTACGCTTCATCGCGTCCACCACCCGAGGCCCAACTCAGCCTCCAGGGTTGTGAAGATGCCTCGGGCAGTGATCTCGTTGATCTCGCGGTGCCGCGGGATTGTGACCTTGGTTCGCCCGCACTGCAACCTCGTGGGGGCCCTCCCTGCCTGACGAGCCGCCACTGAATTTTCGAGCTTGGGCTGCGCGGTGAATGCGCCTCTTGACCTCAACCTGCTTCACCTACCGGCCGTCTAGCACTATAGCCAGGCTGGCTAATCGGCTAGCCAAGTCACGCTCGCTGAATACGAATGGACTAAATGCACCCCACACCCACGTTTCCACGCCTCGGCCAGCTGAGCCGCTGCCGACGGCCGACGGCCTTATGCCGAGGCAGCCCAGCGTTTCGAAGCTACGATCACGAGAAGCCGATGCGAATGCCCCGAGTCTCGCGCCGCACAGAGCGCCGGACGCCCGTTCGGGCCGAGGGTCAATCGGGGCAGGCTCGGACGCGGCCGCAGATTCTCCTCACCAACGACGATGGCATCACATCGCCTGGACTGCACGCTGCTTACTTGGAGCTCAAGAGGCTGGGCATCGTCACGATTGTTGCCCCAGACGCCGAGCGCTCAGCGGTAGGGCACGCGATCACCACGCTGACGCCGCTGCGGGTGAAGGAGTTCAGCAGTGGCCGCCGGCGGATGGGTTACGCGATCAACGGGATGCCGGCCGACTGCGTAAAGATCGCCATCGCCTCACTGCTCAAGGAACCGCCCGACCTCGTGGTGAGCGGAATCAACCTGGGCCCGAACACGGGCACGAGCGTCATTTACTCCGGCACCGTCTCGGCGGCTACAGAGGCTCGCATCCTCGGCATTCCGTCCATCGCTGTCTCGCTTGGAACGTTCACCGACCCACAGTGGTCGGTTGCCGCCAGGCTCACCAGCCGCATCGCTGCCGCGGTCCTTGAGCATGGCCTACCGCAGAAGGTGTTGCTCAACGTCAACGTGCCCAACCTGCGGCGGAACCAGATCAAAGGCGTCAGGGTCACGAGGATGGGTGGCTCTGGCTACACCGGCAAGTTCACTCTCCGCACCGAAGCCGACAACCAGCCGTACTACTGGCTGACCGCAACGTACAAAACAACCGACACCGATCTGGATACGGACGCGGCGGCACTCAAAGCGGGTTGGGTGACGATCACTCCGGTCACGTTTGACCTCACGGCTTATGACGCTCTCGAGGACATCGCCGCATGGAAGCTCAAGCTCTAAGCGAGCGAAGCTGGCCGGCCGTGTAGGGCTGGAGTGGCACCGGTACGAGCCGAGCTATCCCAGGCACCTCCAGCGCCTCGGGGGCCCGGGTGTGGACCGGCAGCACAAGGCCGGGCGCCACAGTTCGCACCATTCTGACCACGTCTTCCGACCTTGAGTGGCCGCTGCTGGCGAGGTGGACCAGCTCGAGACCGAACATCTGGATCCAGGCCAGCAGTACGGTCCAGGCCGGGTCCCAGATGCCCAGCGGCGACCCGTCTGACTGGATGAAAATCGAGCCCGCTGGCGGCCGCAAGTCGATCAGCGTCGGCAGTGAATGGAAGCCCAGCGCGACGCAGTAGCGCGAAGGGTCGGCGGCTACCGCAGCCGGGTCACCAAGGATCTCCTCCCAGCCGGCGACGACAGCCGCTTGCGGGTCCATCAGCAGCATGCGGCCACTCTTCTGACAGGCGCGACCGAGCGCTGAGACACGCTCCCGATTCATTGGATAGAGGTTGGCGACGACAAGAGCCCGCGCCCGCCCAAGCAGCTCTTCGAAGCGCGCAATCACCGCCGCTTCGGTCAGGCGCTCGACCTGGGCTGCCGCGACCTCGGGCGCGACCGCATCTCTGGGGGCCAGCGAGACGGCCTCCTGGACCAGCACGTCGACACCGCGGGCCGCCTCGGCGAAGCCTTCCGTGAGCTCTGGATGCAGGCCGTGCCAGCGGTGATCACCCGTATACGCCAGGCTCAGGTCGGGCGTCCTGATCAGGAAGCCGGTCGCTCCTGGCAGATCGTGATCGACCGCCACGAACTCGACCTCGATCTCGCCACAGCCAATAGTCTTGCGATCGGCGATGCCAATCCCGGCGGGTGTCCGCCAGGGCACCAAGCCAGCGCCAGCGCACGCCGCCCGCAGCTCTTCCATGGCGGCTGGGTAATAGAGCGGAACGGCGGGGTCGAGGTAGCGCACAAGAAATGTGTGATCGAGATGCAGGTGGGAGATAAAGACGCTGGTGCGGCCGTCCCAGTCCCGATAGAGGCCCTCCAGCCGCGGAGCCATACCGATCGCCAGGAGATCATCCAGCTCGCGCCCCGGTCGCGGCTCGAGGCCGAGCGAAAAAAGCGCCCGGCCCGGCGCGTGTTCCCGCCCGAAATCGAACAGAGCACGGGAGGCGCCGTACTCGACCGTGAACTTGAGCCCGGTCGGGTCCCCGGTCGCCAGGAAAGTGAGAACCGTGGTTGCCCGTCGCACTGAAGTCGACCATGATAACCGCCGTGCCGCCCCCAACCCGAGCCGTGATTTTCGACTGGGGCGGCGTCTTCACCCGCCGCCCACCCGGCGCCGCGCGGCGCGCCTTCGAGCGCCGTCTCGGAATCGCCGCGGGCGGCCTGGACGCATTCTTTAACGAAGACGCCTGGCTGCTTTTCAGCACCGGGCGCCAGACGCGGGCCGATTTCTGGACCCAGGTCTGTGCTGGATTTCCCGTACCGCCGGACCCTATAACCGCATCGGCTGTCTGGGCGCACCTCTTCGAGGCACCGAAGGTACGCCCGCAGCTGGTCGAACTGCTCAGCCATCTCCGCGGCCGGGCCAGGCTCGGGCTGCTCAGCAACGCCGGTCCCGATCTCAGGGACTTGCTGGCGCCTGTGGCCGGCCTCTTCGACGACATCGTCATCTCAGCCGAGGTCGGATTCAGAAAGCCTGAGCCCGAGATCTACCGGCTGGCGCTGCGCCACCTCGGAGTGGAGCCGGCGGAGTCGCTATTCATCGACGATCTGCAGCGGAACGTCGACGCCGCGCGGCTCCTCGGCATAAGGGCCTATCGCTTTGTCAGTCCGGGGCGGCTGAAGTTCACATTGGCCCGCCAGGGGCTGCTGGGAGATACTTAAAAGTTCTCGTCATGGGGGTGCGTGAAGCGTTTGCCGTGGGTGCCGCGACGTCGGGCTATGTCCGGCGTTTGGAGGGACGAGCCCTGGAGGGCTACCTGTTCATGGCGCCGGCACTGATCCTGCTGCTCGCTTTTGTCGTTCTGCCAGCCATTTGGGTGCTGGTCCTTTCCCTCTACCGCTGGGACTTGATCAGCTCCGACGCGACCCCGATCGGCCTGGCCAATTACCAGCGGATGGCCAATGACAGCCTCTGGTGGAAGTCACTCTGGCAGACGTGTTACTTCGTCGCGGTCACGGTGACTGTCGGAACTCTGCTGGCGCTCGGGCTCGCGCTCCTGCTCAACTCGAGGATCCGCGGCCGGTCGCTATTCCGCGCAGCCGTCTTCGCCCCATACGTCACGCCGGCGGTGGCCACAATCGTGATCTGGGAGTGGATCTTCAATCACGACTACGGCTTGCTGAACAGTGTGCTCGCGGTCTTCCACCTGCCGAAGGTGGCCTGGCTGACGGACTCGAGCGCGATCATGCCCTCGGTCATCCTCTACTCGCTGTGGGCCACGGTTGGATTCAACGTGGTGATCTTCCTGGCGGGGCTGGCGAACATCCCTCCTGACCTGGAGGAAGCCGCGCGCGTGGACGGCGCCAACTCGTGGCAGGTCTTCCGGAGAGTCACCTGGCCTCTACTATCACCCACCACCTATTTCGTCCTGCTGATCTCCAGCATCGGCTCGTTCAAGGTGTTCAACGTGGTCTACGTCCTCACTGAGGGCGACGCCGGCGTCACCGGCGGACCAGACCGGGCCGCGATGACGATTGGTGTCTACCTCTACAAGCAGGCATTCGAGTTCTTTCGGGCCGGCTATGCCTCCGCTATCTCGGTCGCACTCTTCGCGATCATCCTCGCGGTGACACTGCTGCAGATGCGCATCGCTTCGCGGCGAGTGTTCTACCGGTGACGCGGCGACTTGTAGCCCACGGCATGCGTTATTTGCTGCTGATCCCGATCGCCGTCGTTTTCGCCTTCCCCTTCTATTGGATGGTGGTCACTTCGCTGAACGAGCCCAACCAGCTCTACCAGTTCCCACCCGTGCTCTGGCCGCACTGGGCATGGAGCAACTACATAGAGGCATGGAACGAAGTGCCCTGGCCTCGCTTCTACCTCAACACCATCGTGGTGGCCGGGGCGACGACCCTGCTCGTGCTGGCGACATCGGCGCTGGCCGGTTACGCCTTCGCCGCGATGTCGTTCGCGGGCAAGTCGTTGATCTTCGGCTTCGTGGTCGCCATATACATGGTCCCTAACGAGGTCACGCTCGTACCCAACTACATCACGCTCACCCACCTGCAGTGGCTGGACAGCTACCAGGCGCAGATAGTGCCCTTCGGCGCCAGCGTGTTCGGGATCTTCCTCTTTCGCCAGTTCTTCATGACACTTCCCCGCGACCTCTGGGATGCGGCCCAGCTCGACGGCTGCACGCACCTGCGATATCTGTGGACGGTCGCGCTGCCGCTCGCGCGTCCAGTCATCGTCACGGTCGCGCTGTTCCATTTCGTGTTGGGCTGGAACGCTTTCCTGTGGCCTCTGATCGTGACCTCTACCGATCGTTACCGGCCGCTTCAAGTCGCACTGGCCGGATTCAACATCACGGACAACCACCAGCCCATGCTGCTGGCGGCGGGAGCCTTGATGACGACGCTCCCGATCCTGGTCCTCTTTCTTTTTGCGCAGAGACAGTTGGTCGGCGGCATCGCGGCCACGGGCATCCGTGGCTAGCACTTTCAAGGGGGGGAATCAGATGTGAAAAGGTTATGGCACGTTGGAGCGACGGCGGCAGTGCTCCTTGCCGCCTGCGGAGGGACCAGCGGCGGTGAATCCGGCCAGTTGGGCGCCCTCAACCAAAAGGTCACGGTCCAGTTCTGGGAGGCGATGGCTGGCGGCGCCCTGAAGCCAACCCTGGAGAAGATCACGAACGACTTTAACCAGAGCCAGAGCAACGTCACCGTCCAACTCCAGGTCTATCCCGACTACAACACGCTGAACACAAAGACGCTTGCGGCGCTTGCCGCGGGCAATCCTCCTGACCTGGCCCAGTGCTACGAGAACTGGGCTGCCCGGTACAACGCGTCCAAGGCACTGGCCGACATGACGCCGTACATCAACGCCAAGGACGGCCTACCGTCGACGGACCTGAGCGATTTCTTCCCGGTCTTCTTGAACGATGGGAAGTTGAACAACAAACAGTACATGTTGCCTTTCAACAAGTCGGATTACGTTCTCTACTACAACGACGATCTCTTCAAGCAAGCGGGGCTTTCTGGACCGCCGACGACCTGGGACGAGTTTTTCTCTGACGCCCAGAAGCTGACCGGCAACGGCCATTGGGGAACGGACAACTCGAACTCAATGGAGCTGATCTTCGAAGAGATGTTGATGGACTACGGCGGCAGTCTGCTCAACAGTGACCAGACCAAAGTAGCGTTCAACTCCGATGCAGGAGTCAAAGTCCTGCAGATGTGGCGCGACGCCATCAGCAACGGGTCGGTACACACCATTTCCGGCTACGACGACGCCGACTTTGGAGCCGGGAAGGAGGCCATGAGCATCGGCACCATCGCAGGCTATTCGTACAAGCAGCAGGCCGTGGCCGGCAAGTTCACCATGAAGACGGCTGTCCAGCCGGGCGGCCCATCGGGATCGCACGCGTTGATCCAGGGAACCAATGTCTGCATCTTCAGCCACTCATCACAGGCGGTCCAGCAAGGCGCTTTCCAGTACGTCAAGTACGTCACCAGCAAGACCCAGACTGAATACTGGTCCGAAAAGACCGGGTACATGCCCGTCCGGCAGTCGGCCTACAAGGACATGCAGTCGAGCTTCTATCCCGCAAATCCGATCCTGCTGGCTGCACCCCAAGAGCTCCCCACCGCGGTCTTCGATCCAGCCCTGCCCACCTGGAACGAGGCTATCGGGGATATCAACAACGAGGTCGAAAACGCGCTTGGAGGCAAGAAGGCAGCAAAGCAGGCTCTCGATGACGCCGCCAGCCAGGTGAATCAGTTGCTGGCAACGGGCTAGTCGCTGGCGAGTTGGAGCGGGCGCGGCCACGGCGCCCGCTCCAATGGCGGGGTGCGGCTCAGAAAATACATTGGCCGCCGGACGGCACCGGTCACGATCGAGTCCGAATGATGTCGGTGGCCACGCATTCTCGAGGTGTCGGGTGCACAAATGCCGGCCTGATGCCGGCACCTAGCGATCTGGGCAAATGGGAGCACCTCGGCCGGCCGCTGGAAGTCAGGCGGCGACTGTCACGGTAACCAGCCGGGGAGGCTCTCGCTCCTCGGGCACGGCCTCGCCATCCGCCTCTAGTCCCGCAATGTGCACGCTGATGGCCTCAGCTGCCCGCTCCATTGCTTCCTCGACCGTCTTGCCCTGCGTGAAGCAACCGGGTAGGGCCGGTACTGTGACGGCGTAACCTCCTCCCTCCTCTGGTTCGAGAACGATCGAATATGTGCGTTGCTTCATGGGCCTCCTAGGTTAGAGCGCCGATCGGAACTCATCAACTGACAATCCAGCCTGGGTCAGTATTGATCCCAGCAAGCGCGGCCCTATTGTCTCTCCCGCGTGGATTGGGATCGTGACCCGACCGGGCCGATCAGGATGCTTGAGTTGAACGTGCGAGCCGTGCTGAGTCACCACGACCCAACCCAACGAGCGCAGGGCTCGCAGGACTTCGGCACCGGTGACGCGTGGCATCCTCGGCATTTGCGAGGCCTAATCAGGCAGCGCGGGGCAGGCGCGAGTACTCGTGAATCAGCCCGCCCAGCCTCACGCGACGATTGATCCCTCCGACCGGACCAGGCACAGGTGCATCGCCATTTGGAGGCTGCAGCTGCAGGGCGCGGTGCGGTCGGGCGCGGTTGTGATGGTCGACATATTCGCCCAGCACTCGCTCGAGGTGGCCTCGACCGAGAATGATCAGCCAGTCAAGGCATTCGCGGCGGACACTTTCCACCCAGCGCTCGGCGTAACAGTTCGCAACCGGCGCCTGCAGCGGCGTGCGGATCACTCTCACGCCTTCGGCGGCGAGAAGATGCTCGATCACGAAAGGCAACTTCTTGTCGTGGTCGCAGACCAGGAACCGGACAGCCAGTCCGAGATCCTGCAGCCGCCAGGTCAGGTTGCGCACCTGTTGGCTGACCCAGGCTTGATCCGGATTGGCCGTAACGCCAAAGCTCAAGATCCGCCGCCGTCCGAGCTCAATGAAGAAGAGCACGTAGACGCGCTTCAGGTTCCAGGTCTCGACCGTGAAGTAATCAGCGGCCACGATGGCCGAAGCTTGCGCCCGCATGAACTTTCGCCAGCTCAGTTTCGAGCGGTGCGGCGAGGTGGGGACGCCATTCCGGCGAAGCAGGTTTCTGATCGCGGTCGGCGAGACCGCATAGCCGAGCTTGAGCAGCTCGCCGCGGATGCGCAGATAGCCCCACTGTGGGTTCTCCTTGGCCAGACGCAGGATCAGTTGCCGGCACTCGGCCGGCATCTGCGGTCGTCCTGGGCGCCCTCGCCGGCTGTAGGCCGCCCATTTCCGACGGATCAGCGCGCGATGCCAACCCAGCACGGTCTCCGGGCGAACAATCAAGGCATTCCATTTCGAACGTGGTAGACGCATCCCAAGCGCGCTCAGGATCATTCGGTCCCAGATTCGCAGTCGCGGCCTCTTGACTGAGCGCCGCAACACGCTCAGCTCGTGGCGCAGCAGCAACAGTTCCGCGTCGCGCTGGCCCTGAGGCTGCCGAATCAGAAACAGGTCGACGAGGAAACGGATGCAAACGTACAGGCCGGCCAGGAGCATGAGCGCCGCGGATGGTAAGCGATCACGCGGTCGCGCTGCCGGACGGTCCTGATGCAAATTGATGCACCCCACACGCCTACCGATCCGATCTTGACCTCATCTTCTGTCGGCCAGGGGGCGAGCCTGCGGATCCGAACGTCATCGGCCGGCGCTTCGTGCGGCGCGTCCGCGATCTGGCCGTGGTTCCGGCGATCGGACTCCACGGCCTCCGACACACGCATGCGACGCTCTTGCTCGAGGCAGGCGTCGACGTCAAGACCGTGACCGAGCGCCTGGGCCACGATAATGTCCAGACCACTCTCGACCTATACGGCCACGTGACGTCCAGGATGCGATCTAACGCGGCCGCACGATTCGGAACCCTGCTCCATACCGCTCGTACCCCGGCCACTGTGCCAACGGCTGAGATCTAGCTTCAGAGAGTCGCGTCCGCCGGGGTCACTCAACCACTGGCCGCAAGTTCCTGACGGAGGACAGCTTGCAAGGTCTGGAACTGGCGCCACGAGATGTAAACCGTGATTCCGCCAACGAACGCCACGGCAGGGAGAAAGGGCCAGAGGTACCGAATAGGAAGGTGCGCGGCGATGAACCCCGCGATCAGCACGCCGAATCCGACCAGAGCAGCGGCAGGCCAAGCCCAAACGAGATACGGTCTCAACTCAACCCAATAGTCCACGACGGTCAGGCCGTTTCCGGCGGGCGAGAACGTCCCCCGGAGCCGGATTGCCGTTCTCAGCCCGTCGCCGCCCAAAATCCGGCCTCATCCGCGCGACCGGGTCGTACTAACGGTCGAAACCGCTGGTTCAAGCGGCGTGCGCACTCGGCGGGTGAGAGGCGTGTTGTGAAGCTACGTCTAGAAGAGATCACCACGACCCGATTAACGGACTCTAGCGACAAAGCCAGTGTTTGTTCCGCCGGGCCTACGGCGGGTCATGTCGCGCGGCGTGAGGGATCGGGACTATGTGATCTCTCTGTGATCTCCGGGCCCAAAATCGGCATCGCCCGAGTCGCCAGCACTGAGTTTTGAATTCAAGAACGTGGTCGGGGGCCCGGGATTTGAACCCGGGGCCTCACGGTCCCGAACCACGCGACATTTCGTCCAAACATGTCGGTTTCTGCGTTTTTCAGTTCAATTCTTCAAGTCGACGCGCCCGGAGCGTCCAGACTTGCACGAATCTTCAGCCGGATTACTACATGAAGTTGAGCCCGGAGCTTGGCCCGGACTCGAACCAGGGCTGCTCGCATCCGGCCCAGGCGCCGAGCCTCGCGCACCTCTGGCGGAGCAATCCAGCCTTCGGGCAAAAGATCGGCGCGCAGCAGATGGGCCAACATGTTGGCGTCGACGGCGTCGTTCTTGACCCGCGCCGAGGAGACCGCCTTGGTCTTCAAAGGATGCGCCATGTGAGCTGGAACGCCAAGCTCGGCCAGCAGATCGGCGAACCAGCCCCAGCCGAAGGTCGCCTCGAACACCACCTGGATCGGCTGCGGCCGCAGCTCGTCGATCAGCTGCTGCATCTCTCCCGGTCCAGTCCGGACCTTGCGGTTGAAGATCAGGTTGCCGTCCTGATCGAGGGCCGCGACCTGGCTCTTCTTGCGGTGAAGGTCGACTCCGATGTAAACCATGTCTTGGGCCTCCTTCTTGTCGGTCGTTGATCGCGGGCGAGAAAAGTCTCAGCCCTTGACCACGGGAGCGGAGGCCCGCTCCTTCATCGCATCATCTTGGCTGTCAGCCACACCACACGGACTCGTGATCCCGAGTCTCAGGGTGTCCACCGAAGCGGGGCAAGATCAATGCCGCTTCCATAATCCACTGACGTCCATTGTTTTCGCGACAATCCGCAAGGTTGGCTGTGATCTTGGCAATCAATAGAGTGAATGCTGAGACTCGTGACGGCCTATTCGCCAGGATCACTGGGTTCATCGGCTTCCGGTTTTTCCGTGGGCACTGCCTAGCGCATCGCCAATTACCCGGCTGTCGCTATGGTCGTTGTGTTTGGAGCCTTCCTGCTTGTTGCGGCGGTTTCTGACCTAACAGGGTGCTGAAAAACTGATTCCACGCGGTGCGCCGCGGACGTAGACTCGGCGCGAGCCTTCAGCCCACGTCCCAGCAGGAGTCACAGCATGCGCGGTAGCACCGATCGGCAGATGACCATATGCACAGTCGTCGATCCCGGAGATCTCATTCCGGACCAGCACCCAATCCGGCGCGTGCGGCCATTCGTGGAGTCAGCTCTGACTCGCCTGGAACCAACGTTCGAGGAGATGTACGCCAAGGTGGGCCGGCCCTCTATCCCGCCCGAGCAGCTGTTGAAGGCCAGCGTGCTGATGGCTCTGTACTCGATTCGCTCCGAGCGCCAGTTCTGCGAGCGGTTGCAGTACGACCTTCTCTTCAAGTGGTTTTTGGGCCTCAACGTGCAAGACCCGGCCTTCGATGCGACCAGCTTCAGTAAGAACCGGGAGCGCCTGATGGACAACATGGTGTCGAAGCTGTTCTTCCAGGCGGTGCTGGAGGAGGCAAGGCAGCAGCGTTTACTTTCGAACCAGCACTTCACGGTGGACGGAACGCTGCTGGAGTCGTGGGCGTCACTGAAGAGCCTGGAACGTAAGCCGAACCTGGGCGGGCAGCAGAAGCGCAAGCGCCGGCGAGGCGGCGGTCCGAAGGGACCGCGGGACGGAAACCGGAACCCGGAAGTCAATTGGCGTGGGGAGAAGCGCTCGAACCAGACACATCAATCAAAGACGGACCCCGAGGCCAGGCTAGCTCGCAAAGGAGCGGTCCCGGCCAAGCTCTGCTACGCGGGCCACGTGCTGATGGAGAACCGTAACGGTCTGATAGTCGACGTCGAGCTGACCGAGGCCCATGGACGTGCCGAGCGCGAGACGGGCCTCCGGATGCTGCACCGGCTAGGTCGGAAGAAGGGACGAATGACCGTCGGTGCCGACAAGGGGTTCGACAGCAAGGATTTCGTGCAGGGATGCCGCGAGCTTGGCGTGACCCCGCACATTGCTCAGAACACCACACGTTTCCGTGGGGGGAGCGCCATCGACGGTCGAACGGTAAAGCGTGCCGGCTATGCACTCAGCCAGCGAATGCGCAAACGAATCGAGGAGATCTTCAGCTGGGTGAAAACGGTAGGTGGTGGACGCAGACTCAGATTCATCGGTCGGCGTCGAAACCAGCTCTGGGTGGAGATCACCGGCGCCGCCTTCAACCTAGTCCGGAGGTCGAACCTCGTACCGCGGCCGGCGTAATGGCGGTTGAGCGGCTGCTTCCGAGCAGCCGCGAGTAAAAGCCCAACCCAAACTGGTACTTCTGAGCCTGCCCGACCGCCGCGAAACGCGATGTGCGCGCTACGGGTGATTTTTCAGCAGCCTGCTAATGCGTTCGGTCGGACGCATAGAGTGAGTGGTGTCAGTTGAGTCAAAACGATCCCCGGCCTAGGCTCTCCTTCAACGAACCGGTCACCATGCCGATCTCGTCAGGTCGGACCTCTGTCCGGGGCCGAGGCGGCGGCGAAGGTGTACGGATTCGCGACCACCTTGCTAACGTCCGCACCTTTCTCGCCTGGCTGCGGGCAGGCCTAGTACTTCTCGCGATGGGCTACGCCGTTGCGAGGTTTCAGGTCATCGAGAGCATGCCAAATCGATATCTGGGTGTCCTTGCCGCCACAGCGGGCTGGCTGGTCATCGTGGTTGCGGGAGTTAGCTTTATCCGGATGCGGCGCGCGATCGAAGCGGCAGAATTTGCGCCCTCGGTTTCCTGGAACCTCGGCCTGTCTCTTTTGACCGCCGGAGCCGGAACGGCGGTTCTCGTGTATCTCATCAGAACCTGATGAAAGAAAAGCAGTCGAATGTGCCGCTGAAGACCGGCGACGAGAGCACCCGAGCTCGCGAGCACCTAGCCAACGAGCGGACGCTGCTGGCCTGGATCAGGACGGCCATTGCGCTCATGGGTCTCGGGTTCGTGGTCGCTCGATTCGGTCTGTTCCTCCGTGAGATATCGGCGCTCGGCGGCCACCCCATTCAATCGGGTTCGTCTTACTCGGGACCGATTGGAATCGTCTTGGTCGCATCAGGACTTTTGGCCGTAGCGGTAAGCACTCTTCGCTTCTTTCAGGCTCGCGATCAGATCGAGAAAGGCTGCTTTGAGCCTGAAGCCTTCCCAGAGATCGCAATCGTGGTCGTCACCCTGCTGGCCGGCGTAGCCCTGATCATCTATTTGGCGCTTAGCGGGCACTGACCTGGCCGCCTACCTGTCCTGACCTTGATGATCCCCGTCGTCATCTGGGTCTGGCGCTGCCGCAACAAATCGCCTCGCCCGCCAACGCATGAATGATCTGAGTAATGCGATTCATGGACTCGCCGGTCACTCCGCTGTCGCCGACGAGCTGGCCCGCTTGGCGGCCGATTATCTGGTCTTTTTCGGCGTTTTCGTGCTTGCCTGGCTGTATGTGCGGCAGCCGTCGCTGCGCACGGTAATCGCCGCCGGTCTCGCGCTGGCCGGGGGAGTTGGCGTCGCAGGTCTCATGGGCCTGATCGAATACGTGCCGCGTCCCTTTGTGGTGGAGCATTTCAGTCCGCTCATCCAGCATCCGACCGACAGTTCATTCCCCTCAGATCACCTCGCGGCGCTGGGAGCTGTGTGCGGGGCCACGTGGTTCACAGCACAGCGATTGAGCGCGGCGACGGCCCTCGTGGCGGCGGTGGTGGCCTTCGCGCGGGTCTATGTGGGAGTCCACTGGGTAACGGACGTCGCGGCCGGATTCGGATTGGGGGTGGTGATCGGCGTGGCCATCTGGTATGCGACGGCTGCTGCAGCTCCACTTGTAAACCAGCTCGACCACAGAATGCAGCGCTGGAGGTTGCCCCGTGGCCGCTGAGTTGTTCGACAAGCTCTCCCCAGCGAGCACGCGTCCTGATGGCCGTGACAACCGCTAGTCTCGGGTCGTACACGACTTTCGTGATCTAGCGCCCGGGGTGGTCCACGCCTCGGCGGCAGCCAAAATCGGTGCCGCGCCTCAGCCTGCCGGTCGCTGTCCCCGATCCAGCTGATGGGTGGGATGTCCGGCCATGAGCACCGGTCGCCCGCTGTGGCGGATGACACCAAGCGCCACGCTGCCGAGGAATAATCCGCCGACCCCCGTCAGTCGCCGGGAGCCGAGCACGATCAGATTGGCATTCCACTTTTCAGCAGCCTCGACAATTTCCGGAACCGGATCCAGTGACGGCTCATCGATGCGCTTCTCGATGCTGCCTTCGGTCGTCGGTAACTCAGCCGTTAGTTCCTGCATCAACTGATGAGCTTCATCGGACCCCTCGATATAAGGCACATCGCCGAACGGGACCATTTCCCTGACGTGGAGGATGAGCACTGCAGCCCGTTCCTCGCGCGCAATGTCCACAGCCACCCTGACCGCCTGTCTCGATGTTTCCGAGTGATCCACCGGGACTAAGATCCGGCGGAGTGGGCGGGGGAAAAGGGTGCCCAGTGCAGTGTCGCGACTGTGAACCAGGATCGCCGGAGCATCAACCCTGGACAAGACCTGACGCCCCACGCTGCCTTCAAGGAGCGCGGCGATACTGCCGCGCCCATGGGAGCCAAGCGCCACTAGGTCGGCCTTTCTCTCATGACAAACCGCCACGATCTCGGATGCAACGGTGGATTCCTCTGCTACTTGGCGGACCTCGCCGTGAGCCGTAATGCCTGCTGCCTTCAGTTTGCTAGTGGCCTCCTGCACGTGTTTCTGCAGCGTGGCCCGCTGTTCTGGCGTATCGCTTGCTTTCGCAGCCGCAAGGGCGAAAACCTCGCCCCCACTTCGGCGCGCCAGCGCGGCCACGATGGGCAACACGCTTTCGGCCAGACCCTCTGGATCCACGGCGAGCAGGATTCTTCGGTACATGTGCGCCTTCGACTCTAGGCGATCCGCGGTAAGACCGACCGTGAACGCCGCGCAGACCCGGATACCTGGCCGTCGGGTAGCGGGTCGTGCCCGACGGCCGCGGGCTTCTGGTGGATTAAGTGGGTCAGCGCGACTGAGGTCGATTGACCTACCGCACTGCTACCCGGTCGGCAAACCTATCTGACGAAAGTCATCTCCCGCCATAGTTCTCACTGAGAACAGAGGCAGCACGGCTCAGGCCGGCACCGATCGCCTTTACGTGGGACTTGATGTTGGTCGTCGCAACCTATCGTTGCCGCGATCCCGCGCTCCCGAATGGAGGATGGAAGCTGGGAGCGGGCGCGCACGCGCCGCATTGCCAGCAACCGGGCGGGCTTTGACGAGCTCCGTGACTGGTTGACGACTTTTGGCAGCGCGCTCGAGCAGACCCAGATCGGCATCGAGCCAACCGGTGCCGTCTACGGACGGGCCATCGTGGAGTGCCTGGAGAAGCTGGGCTACGAAATCACCTGGCTACAGAACTGGGCGGTTCACGAGAAGCGCCAGCTTCTGCTGGGTAAACTGCTGAAGACTGATTCCGTCGATGCCCGCCTGATCGCCCGCCTGCTCTTTGAAGGTGACATCTTCGGCCTCTCCCGTGCCTTCCTCGTGGGACCGCCGAAAGACACCACTGGGTTGCGCATGTTAGTCCGCAACCGGCTGCGTCTGGTCGGATTGCAGACGCTGTAGGGCGGCATAAGTGCATCGCTCATGCCGCCCGCGCATAGACGTGGTGAAGGCCGCCCAGGATCGGTCGGCTAACGACTTCGCCATGCGATATCGGCGGACTTGGCACCGGTGTCTCCAGCTCGATCGTGCGATGGCGACGATCATGGTTGTAGTAGCACACGAACTCCGTGAGGAAGGCGAGCAGATGCAGTTCGTTCACCACGATGACGTGGTCAAGGCACTCCTGGCGAAAGGTCCGCACCACCCGTTCCGCGACAGAGTTCGCCAGAGGCGTCCGGTAGGGCGTTCTGACGTCTCGGCTGCCGGCACCGGCGAGCTTGCTCCCGAAGTCGCCGCCGTACACCTTGTCTCGGTCACGGATCAGGTGTCGCGGTTGACGGCCCCAAGCGGTCGCTTCGATCGCTTGTCTCCAGATCCATGCAGCCGTCGGGCTGGCGGTAACGTTGAAGTGAATCAGCTCCCTGCGCTCGTGGCGGATGAAGAAGAACACATATAGGGTTTGGAAGCCGATCGTCTCCACCACGAACAGATCCGCCGCCCAGATGCCCCTGATCTGGTTGCGTAGGAACGTTCTCCAGGCCTGACTTCTCTCGCGCTTCGGACCTCGCCATCGATAGCGGCGAATCGATCGATTGCTGACCACGATCGCGAGCTTGAGCAGCTCGCCGCGGATGCGCTCGGTGCCCCAAAGCGGGTTCTCTTTCGACACGCGAGCAATCAGCTCCCGGACTTCTGGGCTCAGGCGTGGCCGGCCCAGCCGACTGCGCGACCTCCAGCTCCAGTACAGGCGCCAACCTCTTCGATGCCAGCCGATCACCGTCTCCGGTTGCACGATTCTCAGTTGACGAGTCCATCCTTCCGCCCAGAGCCACCGCATCCAGACCCAAAGGATTCGATCCCGGTTGTGCAGACGCGGCTTTGGCTTGCGACGAAGGAGCACCTCGATTTGGTGTCGCAGGACCAGATTCTCGAGCGCAAGGTCTCGGCGGGAACGACAGCAATCAATAAGCACGCGAAGCAGCATCAAGAGCAAGCCCAGCCCGCAGACGCCCGAGCCCCTGAAACCGCTCACGCATCCAATAAACCCAACTCCAGCACAGCCGCCCGCTTCCGCAAATGGTCCCTGGAGATCGTAGATCGTGTCTGCATTGCTTGCTTGAATAGCCCCGGTCCCGCCGATCGCGAGACAACAGCCGACACCAATTTCCTTTGTAGACGTGTACCCGAAGTTCCCATGTGTATCCGCGACAACGCAACCGGCCCAACCAACGTGAAGCGGGCCTAGCTGGGCTCCAACCGATACACACAGCCCGCCCGTCAGGACCACCCGTTTGGCGGATTTCGCTTAGGTGTGCTACATCCGTGCTACACCAATACAGCGGATCTATCACATTGGCTCCGCTTACTGGATGAGTCTGAATTCAGAAACTGGTCGGGGGGACGGGACACTATTTGAACCGCTCTAACGAGTTCGAAATGTCGTTGCTGGGCCTCCTCCGCGGCTACGCTCCCGCCGCTCAGCACGGTCACTAGGCGGTGAGAGCGTCCCGGGCTACCCACCGACCGCGCAGACGACCTGGCGGAGCAGCAGAGAGGTGGGGACTGGACCCAATCCCCCCCGGACCGGCGTTAGCGCCGTAGCGGCTTCCGCCACTGCCTCGACATCGACGTCTCGTCGGCGAGCACCACGGCCTCGGACCTGTCCATCGTCCGCGCCATCGCCGTCGCCCACGACGCCGCGCTCACGGCGAAGGCGGGGGCGCAGGCCGGCCTCCCAATAGAGATCCACTTCCCACTTATAACGTTCGCAATGCGACGGTGGGCGGCATCCTAGATGCTCGAATGGCCGGCATCAGGCCAGCGAACGCGCCGATCAGGATGGCCGAGGCGATGCCGCCCGACCACGCCTCGACGGGGAT